>NZ_JAGIZA010000009.1 GCF_017813365.1 Roseomonas indoligenes | reverse complement strand
AACAGCCCGGACCAGGCGCTTGCGCAGGTCCTGCGACAGAGGTGCCGTCATCTCCAGCCTCGCTGCTCAACAACAGCGTCGAATCAGAACCCGCGAGTCTGTGCAAGCCGGAAATGCTCTAGGCACGCGAAGACCCCTACCAGAACCGCTCGAAGGCCCTGGACCGCTCATCCTTCACGCGCGCCTGCCATGCGGCCCGACGCTGGGCCGTCCAGACGGGAGTGGCCAGGAGGGCCTGGGAAGTCCGGATGCAGTGAAGGGACTGGCGATAAGCCTCGCTCGCCGCATCAATCGATCGATGGGCTTGGGCCAACGCATCCGCGACTTGAACATCGTGCATTGCACGCCTTCCAGAACCAACAAAAGCTAAGTCACAGCTGAGGGCAGTTCGCCGGAATACAGCGGGGCTCCAGGATGCTCACGGCTTTGTCAGGATGGCGGCCCGTCAAGTCGGTTCCGTGCCCGGCTTAGGGGTTCCGCAGAGACGCCGGACATCGGCGACCAGCTCCGCGCTGTCCCAGGCCGCGCCGCCCTCCAGCCGGGCGCGCTCGCGGCCCTGCGGGTCGATCAGGATCGTCGTGGGCAGGCCGCGTGCCCCCAGGGCGCGGGTGGCGGCGGAGCGCGGGTCCAGCCAGGGGCCGAGATGCTGGATTCCCGTGCGGGCGAAGAAGGGATCCACCTGCGCCCGTCCGCCCCGGTCCGAGGAGGCGGGGATGACGAGGATGCCCTCCTTCGCGAGCAGCGTCGCCAGCCGGTCCAGCGCCGGCATCTCCTCCACGCAGGGCGCGCACCAGGTGGCCCAGAGGTTCAGCACGATCCCCTTGCCGGCGCCCGGTCCGACGATGGAGGAAAGGTCGCGCTCTCGCCCTTCCGGGTCGGTCAGGGTGATGGCGGGCAGGGGCTTCGGCCCTTCCTCCACCAGCTTGCCGATCGCGTTCTGCGCCCGCGCTGGACGCGGGGAGAGGCCCCCGACTAGGGTGCCGCCCGCCAAGAGCCCGAGTGCCGCGCGGCGACCACGTACCAACACCGAAAGACCTCCTCACCCGTGCCCGACGACCACGCCAAGCCCGATAACGTCAAAGCCAATGCCGCATGGGGCGGGCGCTACGCGGCCGGCCCCTCCGCCATCATGCAGGCGATCAATGCCTCCATCGGCTTCGACCGCAAGATGTGGCGCCAGGACATTCGCGGGTCGCTGGCCCATGCCGCCATGCTGGCGCATGTGGGGATCATCTCCGCCGAGGACGAGGCCGCGATCCGGGACGGCCTGAACGCCATCGGCGCGGAGATCGAGGCGGGCGACTTCCCCTTCAGCGAGGCGCTGGAGGACATCCACATGAACATCGAGGCCCGCCTGACCGAGCGCATCGGGGAGGCCGGCAAGCGCCTGCACACCGCGCGCAGCCGCAACGACCAGGTGGCCCTCGATGTCCGCCTCTGGACCCGCGACGCCATCGACGGGCTGGACGCCCAGGTGGCCGACGTGATGCGCGCCCTGGCGGAGAAGGCGGCGGAGCACGCCGGCACGGTCATGCCGGGCTTCACCCACCTGCAGCCCGCCCAGCCCACCACCTTCGGCCACCACCTGCTGGCCTATGTGGAGATGCTGTCGCGTGACCGCGGCCGGCTGGCCGATGCCCGCCGCCGGTTGAACGAGAGCCCGCTGGGCGCCGCCGCCCTCTGCGGCACGGGCTTCCCGATCGACCGGCACATGACGGCGCAGGCGCTGGGCTTCGACGGCCCGACCCGCAACAGCCTGGACTCCGTCGCCTCCCGCGACTTCGCGCTGGAGTTCCTCTCGGCGGCCGCCATCTGCGCCACCCACCTCTCCCGCTTCGCGGAGGAGGTGGTGATCTGGACCAACCCCTACTTCAACTTCGTCAAGCTGAGCGACGCCTTCACCACCGGCTCTTCCATCATGCCGCAGAAGCGCAACCCCGATGCGGCGGAGCTGGTGCGCGCCAAGCCCGGCCGGATCACGGGCGCCCTCGTCGGGCTGCTGACCGTCATGAAGGGCCTGCCCCTGACCTACGGAAAGGACATGCAGGAGGACAAGGAAGGCATCTTCGACGCGGCCGAGAACCTTGCCCTGGCCCTGGCCGCCACCGCCGGCATGGTGCGGGACATGCAGCCCGTGGTCGGCCGCCTGGCGGACGCCGCCGGCGCCGGCTTCTCCACCGCAACCGACCTCGCGGACTGGCTGGTGCGCGAGCTGAAGCTGCCCTTCCGCGACGCGCACCACGTCACCGGCCGCCTCGTGGCGAAGGCCGAGAGCATGAACGTGGACCTCTCCGGCCTCACCATCACGGAGATGCAGGCCGTGGAGCCGCGCATCACGGAAGCGGTCTTCGGCGTCCTCTCCGTCGCCGCCTCCGTCCGCTCCCGCACCTCCTACGGCGGCACCGCCCCGGCGAACGTGGCGGCGATGGCGAAGGACTGGGTGGAGAAGCTGGCATGAGGGCCCTCGCGCTCCTCGCCGCCTCGATGCTGGCGCTGACCGCCTGCGGCCGGGTGGGGCCCGTCCGCGCGCCCGGCCCGCGGCAGGACATCGTCTATCCCCGCTCCTACCCCTACATCCCTCTGGCGGCCCCACCCCCCGCCGCTGTCCCGGCGCCCGACACCGCCGGCGCGGCCGGAGCGGCCGGCGCTCTCTCCCCCGGCCTGGGCGAGGGAAGCCCCGTGCCGGCCGACAATGCCGCCCAGGAAAGCGGCACCGGCGGCGTCAACCGCCCGGCCAGCCCGCGCTGAGCCCGGCCTTGCGGGCCCTTTCCCCGCTTCTGCTGGCAGCGGGCGCCCTCGGAGCGGCCGGGACCCTCGTCCTGGCCGCCATGGGGGAGACGGAAACCGCCCTCCGCACCGCCTCGGCCGCCTGCGCCGTCCTGGTGCTGGGGATGCTGCTGCGGCGCTGAGGGCGCGGGCTCTGCGCTCGTGATGACCGGCCGTTACGGCTGGCCACGAATGGGGATCGCGGCGTCCAGGTACTGACGATCCAGCATGCTCGCGAACGCGGCCTGCTGCGTCGTCACCTGCAGGGGGCTCTCCCCCAGGAAGGTCCGGCTGAACGCGTCGAAGCTGTCGGCCTCCGTGAGGGACACGCCGAGTTCCGACAGGTCGGAAGCGATGGCACCGGGCAGCGGCTCCAGGTAGCGGTTGCTGGCATCCAGCCGCGGCGTCTCCGGCACGCGGACGAGCGCGATGCGGCAGGCGGACGGCACGGATTCATGCGCGACGAAGGCAACGCCGGACATGATGCCGCTCAGCACGCTCGCGGGCGGTCCGGGCACCTGCAGGCTGAAGAACAGCGTCATGTTGCCCTCCGGCTCCCGCACCGTGACATGCATCGAGCGGCCGTCGAGCTGCACCTCGCCGGACAGCCTTACGGTACGGCCGACGAGGGCTTCGGCGTAGGTCGCGACCAGGGCCCTGTTCCTGCGCGCCTCCAGGCGCAGCGAGCCACGGATCAGGCGGCCGCGGAAATGCGGCGACCAGGCGAGCGAATAGGCCGCGAAGGCGCCGGCCAAGGTCCCAACGCCGCCTAGCAAGCCGGCGCCATGAGCGCCGCCACGGGACGGCATAGCGTCCGGCGCGGCGAGGCTCGTGGCGTCGATGCCGGTGCAGGCAGCCAGTTCGGCAGAGAAGTCCTCAAGGCTGCATTCGGCGATCCAGTGGCCAGGCTTCCCCGAACCGATGACGGCGCAGAAATCCGCATAGATCGACGCGGCCCGCGGCACGGAGCGGCCCTGGACCCACTTGTTCAGTCTGTCGACATCGCAGGCCGTTGCCGGATTCACGCGCCGGAAGCGGGCACACAGGTCCTTGCGGGAATCGCATCCGAGTGCCGTCGCCGCCATGCGCAGCTTGCGGTCGAAGTCGATTGCCACGCCGCGTCCCCAGTATTGCGCTCCCACAACGATGAAGCGCAGGAAAACCGGGGACTGTCCAGGATCTTCCAGGAACGGCCGCCCGGCAACGTAGAGGAATGCCGGCGGCCCTGGTCCATTGTCGAGGGTTGATCGGCACGGACGGGAAGCGTCCACTCGGGCCGACAGGAGACGATGGGCATGGCGATCACGGCTTCGGTCTATATCTGGTACCCAAGCGGCAGCCATATTGGCCACGCATCGATGTTCATCGGCACGCACGAGTTTAACAAAAGCTTCGAGGATATCATGGGACCCAGCGGCGTCCCGGTCACTGCGTCACTCGGGAATCCAGTGGTCCGCGCCGATCTCGAGCGCTTTTACGGCAACGCCTATGTCAGCTGGTGGCCTGACGACACCAAGTCATTCAACAAGGCGCCGCAGGATCGCAACATGTCACTATGGCAGGACAAGGACGCTGAAGGAAGTTGGCCTCATACCACCTACCGTGTCCACAATCTCAATGGCGGTTCGATGTGGGCAGAGTGGAAGTCGATCATGGATAAGAAAGGGGGCAACTACAACCTCCTCCGCAAGAACTGCTCCACCATCGTGCTTCGCGTCCTGAAAGCGGGCGGCGTGATGAGCAAGATGTCGATCCACAAACGCGCCTGGTTCACCAACAACCTGTATGTCACGCCGAAGAACGTGGCCCAGGTGTGCAACGATCTTCGGGATAACGGGCACGCGGACAAGGTGAAGGCGGACACCAACTATCCCACCAAGTCCTCGGCGACCAAGCTGGACCGGCTTCTGGGCATGCGCTGACACGGCCCTGGATTGGCGCAGCAGCCGGGAAGCACGGGTGAGTGCCCCTGTCCCCGCGCACCGGGCACGCTGCTGACGGGTCCGTGTCGCCTTTTCCCTGGCGGCCTGGACTACCCCCGCCGCGCCAGGATCGCCGATTGCCGCGCCAGGGTGAGGAAGGCGGAGCGCGCCACGGCCGCGTCCGGCACGGGGCGCCCCGTGCCGCCGGACTTGCTCTGGCGCTCGGCGTCCAGCAGGCCGGCAAGCACGGTTTCCAGCGCGTCGGTCCGCCAGATGCGGAGTGCCCTCTCGAAGCCGGGCTTGCTGCGGAAGAAGACGGGCGGCTGCAGGGCCTGGATGCCCGCGACGGAGGCCAGGTGAAGGCGCTGCACGTGGCGCAGCAGGGCGCGGATCACCTGCACGGGGTTGGCGCCCTCCGCCATGGCCGATTCCAGCGCGCGGTCGGCGGTGGGCAGGTCGCCGGAGGTGGCGGCGACAAGGGCCTCGTCCAGTTCCAGGGCGGAGCCGTCGCCCATGCAGGCCAGGACGTCTTCCTCCGCCAGGCGGCCGCCGGGGCCGGCATAGAGGGCGAGCTTCTCCAGTTCCCGCCGCAGCATGCCCCGGTCCTCGCCCAGGCGCCCGGCCAGCCACTCGATCGCGGCGGGCTCGGCGGAGACGCCCTCGGCCTTCAGCAGGGCGGCGATGGTGCCCGCCAGCTCCGCACCGCGCTCGCGGTAGCAGGGTATGGCGGCGGCGGCGGCGTTGCCCTCGGCCAGCTGGCGCAGCTTGGACCGGGCAGGGAGTTCCCCGGCCTCGATCAGGATCAGCGCCTCGCCGGGGCCCTCCAGGGCCTCGCGCAGGGCAGGGGCCAGGGCATCGGTGGCGTCGCGCACGCGCACCACGCGCCGCCCGCCGGTCAGCGCCAGGGCAGCGGCCTCGCCGGAGAGGGCACCGGGCTTCGCGGCGACGTCGCGCGGCAGCTCCGCGACCCGGAAGGGGTCGTTGCCCGGGGCCACGGCCTCCTGCAGCGCGTCCGCGCGCTCCCGCACCAGTCCGGCATCCTCGCCGAAGAGCAGGACGGCCCGCGCGGCGCCCGGGTCCTTCAGGAAGCCGGGCAGGCGGCGGGCGTCGAGCTTCGCCATGCCGGTGCTAGGCCGCCGGGTTTCCGCGCAGGGCGAGGGTGAGGCGCAGCACGATGTCCTCCGCGACCTGCTCCGCCATCCGGCGCTGCGCCTCCTCGCTGCTGACGATGGAGGCGAAGTACTCGTTGTCGATGGTGTTGTAGGAATCGATCGCCCGCGCCGAGCCCGTCGCGACCGCCCGGGCGGGGATGGACAGGGTGCTGAGCGTGTAGGTGGTGGTCATCACCATGCGGAAGCGCGTGGGCGTGCCGTCACGCCGGTATCCCTGCGATTCGATCGCCAGCTGCGGCGCCAGCGCCAGCTCGTAGCGGGCGGCCGGCCCGCTGCGGTCCCGCGCGGCCAGGCGGCGTTCCAGCGCCTGGTGCAGGATCTGCCCGGTCCGCCCGTAGGTACGGCCGAGGCGGATGGCGGCCAGCTCCGGCGCCGTGTCGGTCTCGCCCGCGGCGGGCGGCCCGTACAGCGGCCGGAAGCCGCAGCCGGCCAGCCCCAGGGGGGCAGCCAGGGCCGCGAGCAGCGCCCGGCGGGACACGCCAGGGCGCCCCTCAGACAACGAAGTTGACGACGCGGCCTGGGACATGGATGCGCTTCCGGATGGGCTTGCCCGCGATGGCACGCTGAACGTTCTCCTCCGCCTCGGCCAGGGCCATCAGCTCCGCCTCGGCGATGCCCACGGGCACGGAAAGGGTGGCGCGCAGCTTGCCCAGCACCTGCACGGCGATGGTCATGCTCTCCGCCATCAGCAGGGCCGGGTCGGCCTCAGGCCAGGGCATGCCGGCGACGAGCGTTCCCTCGCCGGGATGGAGGATGGACCAGATCTCCTCCGCCAGGTGCGGCATCATCGGCGCGACGAGACGGGCCATCAGGCCCACCGCCTCGCGCCGCGCCTCCAGCGGAGCGGGGGAGGATTCGATGGCATTGGCCAGCTCATGCAGGCGGGCCACGGCGACGTTGAAGGCGAAGCTGTCCAGCGCCGCGGTCACCGCCGCGATCGTGCGGTGGACGGCCTGCATCAGCGGCCGCGCCTCCCCCTCCGATCCCTGGGCTCCGCCACGGCTCTCCAGCGTCGCCGCCAATCGCCACAGGCGCTGGACGAAGCGGTGCGCGCCGGAGACGCCGGCCTCGCTCCACTCCATGTCGCGATCCGGCGGGTTGTCGGCCAGGATGAACCAGCGCGCCGTGTCCGCCCCGTAGCGGGAGATGATGCCGCCCGGATCGATCGTGTTGCGCTTGGACTTCGACATCTTGTCGTTGCGCGAGACCGTCAGCGCGATCCCGGTGGCGCGCTCGACGGCGCCGCCGTCCGGGGTGGCCTCCACCTCGTCCGGCGCCAGCCAGCGGCCATCGGGCGCCTTGTAGGAGGCGTGCTGCACCATGCCCTGGGTGAAGAGCCCGGCGAAGGGCTCCGGCGTGTCCAGATGGCCCATCCCCGCCAGGGCGCGGGTGAAGAAGCGGGAGTAGAGCAGGTGCAGGATCGCGTGCTCGATGCCGCCGATATACTGGTCCACGGGCAGCCAGCCATTCGCCGCTGCCGCCACCAGCGGCGTCTCGGCCCGCGGCGCGGTGAAGCGGGCGAAGTACCAGGAGCTGTCCACGAAGGTGTCGAAGGTGTCGGTCTCCCGCCGGCCGGGCTTGCCGCAGCTCGGGCAGTCCACGTGCTTCCAGGTCGGGTGGTGGTCCAGCGGATTGCCGGGGCGGGCGAAGTCCACGTCCTCCGGCAGCCGCACCGGCAGCTGATCCTTCGGCACGGGCACGATGCCGCAATCGTCGCAGTGGATGACGGGGATGGGGCAGCCCCAGTAGCGCTGGCGGGAGACGCCCCAGTCGCGCAGGCGCCAGTTCACCACGCCCTGGCCGACCCCCTTGGCCTCCAGCGCGTCGATCGCGGCGCGCTTGCCCGCCTCGGTTCCAAGCCCGTCGAGGAACTCGGAGTGGAACAGGGTGCCGTCGCCCGTATAGGCGGTCTTGCCGACATCGAAGGTCGCGGGGTCCTCGCCCGGGGGCAGCACCACCGGCATCACCGGCAGGCCGTACTTCCGGGCGAAGTCGATGTCGCGCTGGTCATGCGCCGGGCAGCCGAACAGCGCGCCCGTGCCGTACTCCATCAGCACGAAGTTCGCGATCCAGACAGGAAAGGTCGCGCCGGGGATGAAGGGGTGCTTCACCCGGAAGCCGGTGTCGAAGCCCTTCTTCTCCGCCTGCTCGATGGCGGCCTCGCTCGTGCCCTGGCTGCGGCACTCCGCGATGAACTCGGCGGCCTTCGGATCCCGCGCGCCGGCGGCAGCGGCCAGGGGATGCTCGGCGGCCACGGCCAGGAAGGACATGCCGTAAAGCGTGTCCGGGCGCGTGGTGAAGACCTCCACCTCGGCCGTGCCGTCCACCGGCTCCGCCAGGGCGAAGCGCACCCGCGCGCCCTCGCTGCGGCCGATCCAGTTGGCCTGCATGGTCCGCACCCGCTCGGGCCAGCGGTCCAGCGTGTTCAGCGCCTCCAGCAGCTGCGGGGCGTATTTCGTGATCGCCAGGAACCACTGGGAGAGCTCGCGCTTCTCCACCGGCGCGCCGGAGCGCCAGCCCTTGCCGTCGATCACCTGCTCATTGGCCAGCACGGTGCCGTCCACCGGGTCCCAGTTCACCCAGGACTTGCGGCGCTCCACCAGCCCGGCGCCCAGGAAGTCCAGGAACAGCGCCTGCTGCTGGCCGTAATACTCGGGATCGCAGGTGGCGAACTCGCGCGACCAGTCGAGCGAGAGGCCCATGCTCTTCAGCTCGGCCCGCATGTTCGCGATGTTGGCGTAGGTCCAGGCGGCCGGGTGCGTGCCGCGCTCCCGCGCCGCGTTCTCCGCCGGCAGGCCGAAGGCGTCCCACCCCATGGGGTGCATCACCTGGTGGCCGCGGGCGCGCTTGTAGCGCGCCACCACGTCGCCCAGCGTGTAGTTCCGCACATGCCCCATGTGGATCTTGCCCGAGGGGTAGGGGAACATCTCCAGCACGTAGTACTTGGGCTTCGAGCCGTCCGGGACGTCCGGGGCCGAGAAAAGGGATGCGTCGCTCCAGGCCCGCTGCCAGCGGAGCTCGGCGGCGACGAAGTCATAGCGTGCGGGGCTGTCGGAAGGGCCGTCGGTCATAGCGGGGGGCCAATATGGGCCTTCAAGAGTGGTCCGTCCTGATATTCCCCGGCGGCCAGGGTGGGAAGGGGCAACCCAGGGGCGCTCCCCCGGTTCTTCATGCCGGACTAACATGAAGGAATTGTAATATGCGTCCCTTGACCGTGGCCGCCCTGCTCGCCGGCCTCCTCTCCGCGCCCGTCCTGGCCCAGCCCGTCGGCACCACCCCAGCCGCGGGGGCGACCGAGATCCCCGCTGGCCAGCTCCGCGCCGGGAACCTGATGGACCGGGATGTCTATGCGACGGACAACGTGGAGATCGGGGAGGTGGAGGACCTGATCATCGACGCGCAGGGGCAGGTCACCATGGTCGTGATCGAGGTGGAGAGCCGCCTGGGCCTGACCCAGAAATACGTCTCCGTCCCCATGCAGCGGCTGCGCGCCGTTCCTGGCGAGCGCCGCGTGACGATCGACATGCCCTCCGCCGAGATACGGTCGCTGCCGGCCGTGAACTACCGCTAAGGGAGAGCCGGGGAGGGCGAGGGGAAGGGGAAGCCCTTCCTCTCCCCGGGGATTGTCAGGTCAGAGCGCGGCCGACTGGCTCCGCAGCTCACGGGCGCGGGCGAGGACCTTGTCCTCCAGCTCCGTGCTCGTGCCGGCAGAGACCGGGGCGTCCACCCACTGCCCGTTCCGCATCTCCTGGCGGAAGATCGACACGCGAACCCCGTCCGAGCGGAGCTGGCGGCCGAGGATGTAGGCGGTGGCCCGGAAGCGCTCTCCCTGAGCCGCGGGCGGGGAGTACCAATCGGTGATGATCACGCCGCCGAAGGGATCGGCCGAGGCGAGCGGCATGAAGGAGAGGGTGTCGAGGCTGGCGCGCCAGAGATAGGCGTTCACGCCGAGCGCGCTGCCATCCCCCGGGGCGCCGGCGCCACCGCCTTCCCGGTTGCTGCTGCGGTCCGTGCCGAGAATGAGGAGGCCGTCCGGGTTGCCGGAGAGGCGCCCCGCGACGCGCGCGCGACGGCTGTCGTCGTAGTACTCGTCGTTCTGCACCTGGCGGGAGTTCCCGCAGGCGGCGACGAGGACGGGCAGGGCAAGGATCGCTAGGCGAAGGTGGCGCATGGCCGTCGCTCCTAAGGCTGTGGCGTGGTCTCGTGCAAGTGAGAAAACGTAAAGTGCCCTTCGGGAGCGGAGCGGGCAAAAGGAAGGGGCGGCGGGTTGCCCCGCCGCCCCCTCTCGTCTGGCCTGGAGGCCCGGATCAGAAGGCGACCCGGAAGCCCGTGAGCACGATGTCGACCTTGGTGCTGCCGGACGGGCCGACATTGTTGAACTGGAAGCCCGTCTCCTTAATGTCGAACTTCAGGTACTCGGCGAAGAGGTCGAGGCCCGGGGCGAGGCGGTAGTTGCCGCCAACGGCCCAACCACGGTCGCGACGACCGGTCGTGGCGATGGACTGGCTGCCCGCGGTCCAGTTGGTGCTGAAGTGACCACCGACGGTGATCGCGTCGATCGTGTAGGTCGCGCCGGCCAGGAACGCGGTGCCGTTGCGGTCATCAACCCGGGCGCCGGCGGTGTCGCGCTGAACGGTGTTGAAGTTGCCGTTGAAGTTGCCGCGCTCGTACCAGCCGCCGACGGTGAAGCCGTAGGCGGTCGCCGTGGCGCCGGCCCAGAGCATGTTCAGGCGGTCGGCGGAGGGGCCGGAGGCGTTCCGGACCGCATCGGCGCCGATGTAGCCGACCGTGGCGGCAGCGCCGACCGGGCCGAAGGACCCACGCCAGCGGACCGCGGCCTGGATCTCGTTGCGGCGGCGGTTGTTGAAGGTGGGGGAGACCGCCAGGCGGTCGCACTGCGTCACCGTCGTGGTGCTGACGGCATCGCAGCCCGAGAGCGGGCCTTCGTTCGTGTTGAAGGCGAAGCTCGCGCCGGCGTCGAAGCCGAAGAACTGCGGCGACAGGTAGATCAGCTTGGTGTTGTCGCCCAGGTCGTTCACGCCGACCAGGTTGCGGCGATAGTTGCCGCCGATGACCTGCTGGTTCTGGTCGCCCGAGTCGAGGCCGCCGACGCCGAAGCCGGTGATGTGGCCGGACTGCAGCTGGCCGATCGCGCCGTCCTCGTCACCGAAGCGGATCTGGCCCCATGCGCCCGCGAGGTAGGCCCAGGCCTCATCGTAGTCGAGCGTGTTCTTCTGGCCGGCGGCACTGGCGTTGCCCGTGAGGTTCGCCGGGTTGCGCCACGCGTCGTTCTCGATCTCGAGCGCCGCGCCGTAGCGCAGGCCGTTCGCGGCCTTGCCGGAGGCAAGGACGTGGATCTCGACCTCGTTGGAGAAGTCCGAGCTGCCGACGGCGGCGCCGGGGACGTTCACGTTCTCCTGGCGGGTGTAGTTGTACATCGCGCGGTAGTAACCGCCGATGCGCACCTCAAGGCCGCGCAGCGAGGCCGAGGGCCCGGCCATCGTGCTGCCGAACGCATCGGAGCTCAGCGTCTGGGCAGAAGCGCCACCTGGCGCGAAAAGGGCAGCGGCGGCGACGGCCGTGCTGCCGAGAAGAAGCTTGCGCATCCCAAATCCTCCTGACGTGCCGGGGAACCGCCCCGGCGCTTCATGCGACCCGCCCGCCCCCCTCGGCGGGTGTGCCGCGAGGATTGCATCCCGGTGGATGCGCCCCGTGGCCGAGCCCGCCGGGACTATGGGTCAGTGCCTTCCGGGGCGTCCATGCGCAAACGAACGGATCGCGACATCCGCGAAACACTGTGGCCAGGCCGCAACAGGGGTGTGACGGGACAGTCCACCGATGGCCCCCCAGCCCGCCGCGAGCCGCGGCAGGCGGCGGCTGTTCAGGGCGTTCACGCCCCCCAGCGCCACTGCCGGTCGCCCTGCCCGCCGCGCCAGCGCCGCCCAGCGCAGCGGTCCGAGTGCCGGTGCCCCGGGATGGCTCGCCGTGGGAAAGACCGGGGAGAGGATCACCAGGTCCGCGCGCAGCCGCCGGGCCCGCGCGATTCCCGCCCGCCCATGTGCCGCCACGGAGAGCAGGCCCCCGCCCCCCGTTCCCCGCCGTGCGACGAGGAAGGGCAGCAGGCCCTTTGCCGGGCGCCGGTCCGGCAGGTGCAGCCCCGCGCGCAGCGCCAGCGCCGCCCGGCCATCCCCCGCCACCACCAGCGCCAGCCCCCGCCGCCGCGCCAGCGCCGACAGCGGCCGCAGCAGCCCCGGTGCCAGATCCCGCGCCAGCACCGCGGACCCGCGCGGCAGCCGCGCCGCCGCAGCGCGGGGATCGGGGAGGCGCCGCGCGTCGCTCAGCAGCCACAGGGCCGGAATCCCCCGCCCGTTCCGGGATCGCCCGTTCTGCCCTAGCCTGCCCCACCGCATGACCCAATCCCCCACGCCCGGCACCGAGGCCATCGCCGCCAGCCTCTCCCGCATCAAGGCTCGAATCGCCGCCGCCTGCGAGCGGGCGGTGCGCGACCCCGCCACCGTCACCCTCGTCGCCGTCTCCAAGACCCATCCGGCGGAGGCAGTGTTGGCGGCGCTGGAGGCCGGCCAGGCGGTGTTCGGCGAGAACCGCGTGCAGGAGGCCGCCGGCAAGTTCCCGGCACTGCGCCCGGACCATCCCGGCCTGCGGCTGCACATCATCGGCGGCCTGCAGACGAACAAGGCGCGCGACGCCGTGCGCGTGGCCGACACGATCGAGAGCCTGGACCGCCCGAAGCTCGCCGCCGCCCTGGCGGAGGCCATTGCGAAGGAGGGCCGCGCGCCCGGGCTGCTGATCCAGGTCAACACCGGCGCCGAGCCGCAGAAGTCCGGCATCGCACGAGATGAGGCCGCCGCCTTCCTCCGCGCCTGCCGGGAGGAGCACGGGCTGGCCATCTCCGGCGCCATGTGCATCCCGCCCGAGGGCGAGGACCCCGTGCCCCATTTCCGCTGGCTGGCGGATTTCGCGCGGGACCAGGGACTGCCCGTCCTCTCCATGGGCATGAGCGGAGACTTCGAGGCCGCCATCGCCTGCGGCGCCACCCAGGTCCGAGTCGGCAGCGCCATCTTCGGCGCGCGACCCTATCCCGCCGCACCATGAGCGACGCCGCCGCCTGGGACGCCCGCTACGCCGGCGGCGGCTTCGCCTTTGGTGAGGCGCCGAACCGCTACCTCGTCGCGCAGGCCGCCCTGCTGCCCAGGCGCGGCCGGGCGCTTGCGATCGGCGACGGGGAGGGCCGCAACGGCGTGTGGCTGGCCGGGTGTGGGTTCGAGGTGACGAGCCTCGACTGGTCCGCGACCGGTCTGGCCAAGGCCACGGCGCTCGCCCGGCAGCACGGCGTGGCGCTGGAGACGGTGGTGGCGGACCTGACCGCCTGGGACTGGCCCGAATCGGCGTTCGAGGTCATCGGCTGGATCTTCGTCCACCTGCCCCCGGCCGACCGCGCCCTGGTCGCCGCCCGTGCCGCCGCCGCGCTGGCCCCCGGTGGGCTGCTGGTGCTGGAGGGCTTCACCCCCGCCCAGGAAGGCCGCCGCTCCGGCGGCCCGCGCGACCCCGATCTCCTCTGGTCCGCCGCGCTGGTGCGGGAGCATTTTCCGGAACTCGAGGTGCTGGAGTGCCTGGAGGGGACGGTCCTTCTCGATGAAGGCCCGAAGCACCAGGGCCATGCCGAGGTGGCGCGGGCCGTCCTGCGGCGCCGCGGGTGATGGGCTGATCCTTCGAGGGCAGTCTGTCCCGGGGAGAGGAAGAAGGAATTCTTCCTCTCCCCGGACCCCTCACCATCATCTTCTTTTGGGCTTTGGGATCACTCGGCTGACGGTGCGCCTCGGCTCATGGAGCCGAGGCGACTGCAAAGGCAGGATCGATCCACCAGGACACGAGCACTAGCCGCCCGGCGTGCGAGGTCCTGGCGTAACCCGGGGCCGGAGCACCCAGATCCGGCCGGTTTCCCGCATGCGCCCCGCGGCCTCGCCGGCGGCATCGCCCCAACCCCAGAACAGGTCGGCGCGGGCCGGGCCGCGGATGGCGCCGCCGGTGTCCAGGGCGATCACCAGGCGCTCCAGGCGGCCGCCGGTGAGCGGGTCGCGCGTGGCGATCCACATCGGGCTGCCGAGCGGGACGTGGCTCCGGTCCACCGCCACGGCGCGGCCGGGGGGCAGGGGGGCGCCGAGCGTGCCGGCCGGGCCGCCCTCGGCGGGAAGGTCGTCGCGCCAGCGGAAGAAGACCCAGGAGGGATTGGCGTCCATCAGCGCCCGCGCATCGGCGGGCGGGGCGGCGCGCAGCCAGGCGCGGATGGATTGCATGGAGACCTCCTCCCGCGTCATCGCCCCGCGCTCGATCAGCAGCCGTCCGACGGGCACGTAGGGGTGGCCGTTCTTGCCGGCATAGCCCAGGCGCCGCGCGGTGCCGTCCGGGAAGACGGCGCGACCGGAGCCCTGGATCTGGAGAAAGAAGGCATCGACCGGATCGGCCCAGGCCAGGACGGCGCCGGGCCACTCCCCGGCCGCCACGGCGGCCTCGATAGAGGCCCGGTCCAGGTCGGGCGCGCCCGGGGCGGTGGCCAGGAGCGGGGCGGTGAAGCCCGGGGCGGGCACGGGGGAAACGCGCAGCACCGGCTCATAGTATCCGGTGATCAGGCCTTCCCCGGCCGGAACCGGCTCGAAGTGGCGGGCCAGGAAAACGCGGGCGGCGGCCTCGTCGCCCGGGGGCAGGCGGGCCGCCTCCGAGCAGGCGGGAGCGAGAGGACCGGGATCGGAGGACGCGGCGCAACCGGCGAGAAAGCCCGGCACCGCCTCCGAGACGCGGTCCCGCTCCCAACCCGGAAGGCCACCGCAGCTGGCCAGCAGAAGGGGGAGAAGGACCGTGAAGCGGGCGCGCAAGGCCTCAGGCCGTGCGCGTGCCCACCAGCTTCCAGGCCGGATCCGTGCTGCGCGTGTCGCGCTGGAAGGTCCAGATATCCGTCAGCTCCGTCACCGCATCGGCGCCGGCGACGGGCTTGCCGGCGGAGTCGGTCGTCAGGTTCACCTGGTCGGAGACGAAGCGGACCGTCACCTCGGCCGTGGTGCCGCGCAGGTCGGCGCCTTCGATCGAGGCCTCCCGGATGTCGCGGATCTCGGTGCGCTGCACCTCGCCGCGGGACTCGCGGTCGGCGATGGCGCCCTCGAAGCCGGCATAGGTATCGTCGGAAAGAAGGCCGCGCAGCAGGGGACGGTTGCCGGCGGCAAAGCCCTCCACGATCAGGCGGAAGGCGCCCTCCGCACCGCCGAGGAAGGCGGCGGGGTCGAAGCTCGGGTCGGCGGAGCGGATGCGCGCCAGCGCCTGGCCCACCGGGCCGCGCGCATCGGGCACGCCGCGCCCGGCCACGGGGGCGGCGGGCACGGCCGGGCCTGCCGCGGGGGGGACGGCCACGGGGCCGCGCTCCGCCGGTGGCCGCTCGAAGCCGGTGCGCCGCCCCAGCACGCTGCGCAGGCGCAGCACCAGGAAGGCCGCCACCATCCCGAACAGGATCAGATCAATCGGGAAGCCGCCGCCCTGCATCGCAATCTCCTTGTGAGATGACAGTTAGGGCTGCGGGCCCCCCACCGCAACCACATTGCAATCCGTTCATTGTTCAAGGGACCGCGGGAGCGGCAGCCCGATTGTGCCGGCGCGCCCCAGCCGCTATCGCCGGCGGCAACACGGGGAGGCCCGCATGATCCTGCTGCGTCACGGCCAGAGCGAGTTCAACCTGCGCTTCAGCGAGACCCGCAAGGATCCCGGCATCGAGGATCCGCGCCTGACGGAGCTGGGCCATGCCCAGGCCGAGCAGGCCGCCGAGGCCCTGGCCGGGGAGGGAGTGACCCGCATCGTCGCCAGCCCCTACACCCGCGCCCTGCAGACCGCCGCCCCCCTGGCGCGCCGCCTGGGCCTGCCCGTCCACGTCCACTCCCTGGTGCGGGAGCGCTACGCCTTCGCCTGCGACGTGGGCACCCACCGCGACACGCTGGCGACGGACTGGCCGGAGCACGACTTCGCCCACCTGGACACGATCTGGTGGCCACAGGAGACCGAGAGCACGGACTCCATCCTCTCCCGCGCTCGGATGTTCCGGGAGGAGATGCGGGAGCGGCCGGACTGGGCGCACACGGTGGTGGTCTGCCACTGGGGCTTCATCCTCGCGATGACCGGCCAGTCCGTGATGAACGGACAGTGGCTGCGCGTGGACCCCTGCCAGCCCGGGCCCGAGACCGTGAACTGGCACCATGGCTAGGATGGCGGCTGGCGTGACCCCCTTCCGCGGCCTCTCGGCCTTTCCCATCACCCCCGCGGACGCGGCGGGACGCGTGGACACCGGTGCTCTCGCCGGACTGCTGGAGCGGCTCGCGGCGGCCGGGGTGGACTCGGTCGGGCTGCTCGGCAGCACCGGCACCTACGCCTACCTCACCCGCGCGGAGCGTCGCCGCGCCGTGGAGGCGGCGGTGGAGGCCCTGGGTGGCCGCGTTCCCGTGATCGTCGGTGCCGGCGCCCTCCGCACGGACGAGGCCATGTCCCTGGCCGGGGATGCGGAGGCGGCCGGGGCGGACGGGCTGCTTCTCGCCCCCGTCTCCTACACGCCGCTGACCGACGAGGAGGTGTTCCAGCACTTCGCCGCCGTGGCCGGCGCCACCGGCCTGCCGGTCTGCATCTACAACAACCCCTCCACCACCCACTTCACCTTCAGTGACGACCTCGTCGTGCGCCTCTCCGCGCTGCCCCGCGTGGCGGCGGTGAAGAACCCCGCCCCGGCGCCCGTCGAGGCGAAGGCGGTGGTGCAGGCCCTGCGCGCCCGCGTGCCCGCCGGCTTCTCCGTCGGCTACAGCGCCGACTGGCACTCCCCGGATGCCGTGCTGGCCGGGGCCGATGCCTGGTACAGCGTCCTCGGCGGCACCCTGCCCCGGACCTGTCTTGCCCTCACCCGTGCCGCCCAGGCAGGGGACGAGGCGGAGATGCGCCGAATCGACGCCACCCTCCACCCGCTCTGGGACCTGTTCCGCCGGCACGGCAGCATCCGCGTGGTCTTTGCCGCCGCGAACCTTCTTGGCCTCACCGATGCCCAGCCGCCCCGCCCGGTCCTGCCGCTGGACGAGGCCGGGCGCGCGGCGGTGGCGCAGGCCCTGGCCGGGCTGGACGGCTGATCCGCCGCGCGACGCCCCGGCCCGCAATGACCTGACACCCGCCCCGGCGCGTGCTACCCCGCCGCGCCATCATCCCTTCCCAGTGCTCAGGGGCCCGATCCCATGTCCGACCTGCCGCCGCCCGCCAACATGCCGCCCGACGGCAACCTGAACGGCCAGCCCCAGGCGCCGCTGGTGGTGAACTTCCAGTACGTGAAGGACCTCTCCTTCGAGGTCCCCGGCGCGCCGGAGATCTACACCGCGCTCCGCGAGCAGCCCCGCATCGACGTGGCGCTGGACGTGCAGGCCCGCGCCCTGCAGGACGGCGGCAACGTCTTCGAGGTGACGCTGCAGATCCGCGCCGACGCCAAGACGACCGAGGGCGCCACCGCCTTCATCGCGGAGCTGGCCTATAGCGGCATCTTCACAGTCAACGTCGGGGCGGACGTGCTGGAGCCGGTTCTGCTGGTGGAATGCCCCCGCCTCCTTTTCCCCTTCGCGCGCAACATCCTGTCCGATGTGACGCGCGATGGCGGCTTCATGCCCGTGGCGCTGACGCCGATCGACTTCGTGGCCCTCTGGCAGTCCCGCCGCGGGCAGGGCGCCGGGGCGCCCGAAGGGTCGATGCTGTCCTGATCGGGCGGTCTTGGTGACCCCAGGGGGAAGAAGGAATTCTTCCCCCTGGAACTCCCATCTTTTTTCTTCGGGGCTGCCGCGGGATGCGGCGCCGGCGGCACGCCCGAGGGCGATGACCCCGGGCAGCTGACACGGCGGTCCGGGCCCCGAGGGCGCCGGCGCCGCCGGCGGTCATCGCGGCCACGGCAGTCCGATGCTGGTCCAACCAGCCTTCTGGCGGACGGTCCCACGGGATTCGAGGCACTGCCTCGGACGCCGGAGGCTGCAGGGCCTCCCTCGGGGCAACGAGCCCGCCCTTGTGCCGGACCCCGCGCCATGGGAAGCCCCCGCCCCATGTTGCGCGCCCTGTACGATCGGATCATCGCCCTGTCCGCCCATCCCCGGGCGCCGACATGGCTGGGCGTGGTCTCCTTCGCGGAGAGCAGCTTCTTTCCGATCCCGCCGGACGCCATGCTCATCCCCATGTGCCTGGCGCGGCCGGACCGGGCCTATCGCTACGCCCTGATCTGCACCATCGCCTCCGTGCTGGGCGGGCTGCTCGGCTACTTCATCGGCGCCTTCCTGTTCGAGGCGGTGGCCCAGCCGGTCCTCGCGGCCTACGGCCATGCGGACGCCCTGGCGACCTTCACGGGCTGGTTCGAGCGTTGGGGGGCGGCGGTGATCCTCATCAAGGGGCTGACGCCCATCCCCTACAAGGTCGTCACCATCGCGGCGGGGGCGGCGCATTTCTCCCTGATCGTGTTCTTTGTCTGCAGCGTGATCACCCGCGGGGCGCGCTTCTTCCTGCTGGCCTGGCTGCTGCGGCGCTTCGGCCCGCCGGCGCGGGTCTTCATCGAGAAGCGGCTGAACCTCATCGCGGGCGTCACGGCGCTGGCGATCGTGGCCGGCTTCGTGGCCCTGCGCTTCCTGGCCTGAGGCCGGACCTCGCCCGCTGGTGACGGGCGGGCGGCTATCGCCACCCCCGGGGCGGGCCTAAATCGGGCCGATGCCCTTCCGCGCCTTCGAATCCTTCCTCGACCCCGTCGCGCCGCCCGGGGTGAAGGCGGCGCGGATCGGCGGGGTGCCGGTGCCGGAGGGGCCGCCGCCGGCCACCCTGCTCGGCTTCTACTGGCACTTCGCCCGGCAGGCGCGGGCGCTGGTGGCCGCCCTGTTTGCCGCCGGCTTCGTGGTGGCGGTGCTGGACAGCCTCATCCCCGTCTTCATCGGCCGCCTCGTCGCCCTCCTCGGCGCCCATGCGCCGGACCGGCTGCTGGCGGAGGCAGGGTGGGGGCTCGCGGGCATGGCTGTGGTGATGCTGGTGCTGCGCCCGGCCTCCATCCTCGCCCAGAATCTCGTCGCTAACCAGGCGATCAACCCCGCCTTCACCAGCCTCATCCGCTGGCAGTCCCACCGCCTCGTCTCCCGCCAGGGCTGGCCCTTCTTCCAGGAGGACTTCGCGGGGCGCATCGCCAACCGGGTGATGCAGGCCGGGCCGGCGCTGCGGGAATCCGTCACGCAGTCCGTCACGGCGGTCTGGTACATCCTCGTCTACGGCTCCTCCGCCGTGATCTGGCTGGCGGGGGCGGACTGGCGCCTGGCGCTGCCGATCCTCCTCTGGTTCCTCGCCTACGCCGCCTTCCTGCGGATGGTGGTCCCCCGGCTGCGGGACCGCTCCCGCGCCGCCTCGGAGCAGCGGAGCCTGCTGACGGGCCGGATCGTGGATGCCTACACCAACATTCTCTCCATCAAGCTCTTCGCCCGCGCGGAGCGGGAGGATGCCTTCGTGGCGGAGGGGGTGACGGGCCTCACCGCCGCCTTCCAGCAGCAGATGCGGCAGATCACCTTCAACGCCGCCGTCCTCTCCGCCCTCAACGCGGGGCTGCTGGTGGGCATGGCGGCGCTCTCCATCCGGCTCTGGATGGCCGGGGAGATCGCGGCGGCCACGGTCGCCACCGCCCTGCCCATGGCCTGGCAGATGGCCAATATCTCGGGTTGGGTCGCCTTCAACGTCGGCGCCATCTTCGAGAGCATCGGGGTGGTGCAGGAATCCATCCGCACCATCGCCGCCCCGCCCACCGAGCCGGACCCGCCCGGCGCCGTGCCCCTGGCCGTGCGCCGGGGCGCCATACGGTTCGAGGGGGTGCGCTTCGGCTATGGCCGCGCGGACCGCGCCGTGCTGGACGGCTTCGACCTGGACATCCGCCCTGGCGAGCGCGTGGGCCTCGTCGGCCGCTCCGGCGCCGGCAAGACGACGGCGGTGAACCTGCTGCTGCGCTTCTTCCACCCGGAATCCGGGCGGATCACGATCGACGGGCAGGACATCGCGGGCGTGACGGCGGAGAGCCTGCGCGGCGCCATCGGCATGGTGACCCAGGACACAGCGCTGCTGCACCGTTCCATCGGCGACAACATCCGATTCGGCCGCCCGGAGGCGACCGACGAGGAGGTGGTGGCCGCCGCCCGCCGGGCGGAGGCGGACGGCTTCATCCGCACCCTGTCGGACTGGCGGGGGCGCACCGGCTACGAGGCCCATGCGGGGGAGCGGGGCGTGAAGCTCTCCGGCGGCCAGCGCCAGCGCGTGGCCATCGCCCGCGTGCTGCTGAAGGACGCCCCGATCCTCGTGCTGGACGAGGCGACGAGCGCCCTCGATTCGGAGGTGGAGGCGGCGATCCAGGAGGGGCTCACCTCCCTCATGGAGGGCAAGACCGTGATCGCCATCGCCCACCGCCTTTCCACCCTGGCGCAGCTGGACCGGCTGGTGGTGCTGGAGGAGGGGCGGATCGTCGAGAGCGGCCCGCACGAGGCGCTGCTGGCCCGGGGCGGCCCCTATGCCCGGCTCTGGGCGCGGCAGTCCGGCGGGTTCATCGGCGCGTAGGCCGGGCGTGGCGCGGCCCCGGGTGGCGCCCGGTGGCGGCATGGTGCAACAGCGCGCGGGAAGCGGCTGTTAAGCACCCGTTGCGGGCCCGCGCCGGCTTGACTTCACATGGACGCCAATTTAGGGACCCCCTGCCTTCCGGGGGACAACCGCGGAGGAGGCAGAGTGGAAAACCGGGACGGCTTCGACGACCGGCTGCGGCAGGCCAGGACCCGCCAGGGCCTGGATCCAAAGCCCCGAACAGGGGATGAGGGCGGCCTGCCGACGGGCCCGTGGGGAATTGGCTTCCGCGCGGGGGTCGAGGTGGTATCGGCGCTGGTCGTGGGCGCGGCGCTGGGCTTCGGCCTGGATCGCTGGCTCGGGACCTTCCCCTGGCTCTTCCTCGTCTTCTTCTTCGTGGGCGGCGCCGCCGGGGTGCTGAACCTCTACCGCTTGTTCAAGCCCCGCCCGGAAGCCGGACCGTAGAACAGGGACCAAGACGTGGCCGCCGAAGGCAAGACGATCGACGCGCTGAGCCAGTTCGAGCTGGTGCCTGTCCTCGGGCCCATCGGCCGCGCCGTGGGCTTCTCCCAGTCCAACGCGCACATGCTGCTGGCCGTGGGCCTCATTACCCTTCTCTTCGTCTACGGCATGCGCCACCGGGCGATCATCCCGGGCCGGCTGCAGTCCGCGGCGGAGATGCTCTACGAGTTCGTGGAAGGCGTGGTGGTCGGCCAGGTCGGGCATGAGGGGCGCCGCTACTTTCCCTTCGTCTTCGCGCTCTTCATGTTCGTCCTCTTCGGCAACATGCTGGGCCTTCTGCCCTACGCCTTCACCTACACCTCCCACATCGCCGTCACCTTCGGGCTGGCTATCCTGGTCTTCCTGGTGACGACGGTGGTGGCGCTGGCGCTGCACGGGCGGAAGTTCTTCGGCTACTTCTTCCCGGAGGGCGCGCCCCTGTGGCTGGCCCCCATCATCATTCCGGTCGAGGTGGTGTCCTACATCTCCCGGCCCGTCTCCCTCTCCATCCGTCTCTTCGCGAACATGGTCGCGGGACACGTGATGCTGAAGGTCTTCGCGACCTTCATCGTGCTGATCGGCTCGCTGGGCGCCGTCGGCATCTTCGGCGCCGCCCTGCCGCTCGCGGTGAACGTGGCCCTGATCGGCTTCGAGATCCTCGTTGCCTTCCTTCAGGCCTACGTCTTCGCGATCCTCACCAGCATCTACCTGCACGACGCGGTGCACCTGCACTAAAAGGCAGGGCACCAAGACGTGCCGGACGTCCCCTTTTCCAAGCAAGGAAAGACACTTCGATGAACGACCCCGCCGCTTATCTCGGTGCCTACAAGGCGCTCGGTGCCGGCCTCGCCGTGATCGCGCTCTTCGGCGTCGGCCTCGGCATCGGCAACATCTTCTCCTCGCTGATCACCAGCGTTGCCCGCAACCCGTCGGCCCGCGACGCGGTGTTCCCGATCGGCATCCTGGGCTTCGCCCTGACGGAGGCGGTGGCGCTCTTCGCGCTGCTGATCGCCTTCCTCATCCTCTTCGCCTGATCGGCGTCCGCGGAGCGGCCGGGGGAACGCCCCCGGCCGTCCGCCGCGGAACGGAGACCGCATGACCCGCCTCCCGCTCGCCCCGTTCTGGACGGCCTGCGCCCTGGCCCTGCTCCTCTCGCAGGCTCCCGCCTCGGCCCAGCACGTCACGGCCCCCGCGCCGACCGGCAGGGTGCAGACCAACGCCCCCCTTCCGGGTCAGCAGGGCGAGAGCGTCCCCGTGCAGGCGGACAGCGACCGCGCCCGCGCGGTGCTGGAGGCGAACCGCACGGCGGCCGAGTACCAGCACGCCGCCCGCGAGGCCGCCGATGCCGGCGGCATGCCCCAGCTGGATTTCGCCAATCCCCTGACGATCGCGCAGGTGATCTGGCTCTTCGTCATCTTCGGGCTGCTGGTCTTCCTGGCCGCCCATTATCTTCTGCCGCCGGTGGCGGAGGTGCTGGAGACCCGGCGCAACCGCATCGCCGCCGACCTGGACGCGGCGCGTGACGCCCGCGCCGGGGCCGAGGCCGCCGAGGCCGGGCAGCGCGACAGCACCGCCCGCGCCCGCGCCGAGGCCCAGGCCTCCATCGCCGCCGCCGCGGCGGCCGCCCAGGCCGATGCCGCGAAGCGGGGCGAGGCCCTGGCCGAGCGCCTGAACGCCCAGATCACCGAGGCCGAGACCCGCATCGGCGCCGCCCGCGACGCCGCCATGGGCGCCCTGCGCGAGGCCGCGGCCGACGCCGCCGGCGCGCTGGTGCAGCGCCTGGCCGGGATCGACGACAAGGCGGCGGTGGACGCGGCCGTGGCCCGCGAACTGGCCGCCCGGAACATGGGAGCCGCGTGATGCACCACTACGAGCATTTCTGGCTGGACCCGAAGTTCTGGGTCGCCGTCTCCTTCGTCGTCTTCCTGCTCCTGCTGGGCCGGACGATGTGGGCCAAGGCCGGCGCTGCCCTGGACGCCCGCGGCGCCCAGGTCCGCGCCGAGCTGGCCGAGGCCGTGAAGCTCCGTGAGGAGGCCGAGGCCATGCGCAAGGCGGCCGAGGCCGACCGCACCGCCGCCCTGCGCGAGGCCGAGGAGATGGTGACCCGCGCCCGCGCCGAGGCCGACCGCGTGGCCGCCGCCGCCACCGCCGAGGCCGAGGCCAATGCCGCCCGCCGCGAGCGCATGGCGATGGACCGCATCGCCGCCGCCGAGGCCAGCGCCCTGGCCGAGGTGCGCCAGGCCGCGGCCGAGATCGCGGCCAGCGCCGCCCGCTCCGTCATCGCCGAGAAGCTGACGGCCGAGGGCGACGCGGCCATGATCGACAAGGCCGTCTCCGACCTGCCCCGGGTCCTGCGCGCCGCCTGATCCGGGCTGGTTTCCAATGCTTTACGGGGGCCGAGAGGCCCCCGTTCGCGTTTCCGGGCCGGCCAGGGAGGGCGGGAATTCCCGTCTCCCTCCCTCTCGCGGGGATTTTGGGCCGGGAATCTCCGAACGCGTCACCCGTTCCCATTTCCGCGCCGCCCGCCTAGCCTCCCCGCCAGAATCCAACGGGGAGCAAATGGGATGCGACGACTTCTCCTGGCCGGCGCCGCGGCGCTGGCGCTTGGCATGGGCTTCGGTTTCGGGGCCGAGGCGGCGACCTTCCGCTGGGCGAATGACGGCGACGTCAATTCCATGGACCCCTACGCGCGGAACGAGACCTTCCTCCTCACCTTCACGCACAACATTTACGAGCCGCTGGTGCGGCGGAACCGCGAGCTGAAGGTGGAGCCGGCGCTGGCGACCTCCTGGACCCAGCCCTCGCCGACCGTGTGGCGTCTGAATCTCCGCCAGGGCGTGAAGTTCCACGACGGCACGCCCTTCACGGCGGATGACGTGGTGTTCAGCGCACAGCGCGTGCAGGCCCAGGGCTCCAACCTCACCTCCGTGCTCTCCTCCGTGAAGGAGGTGCGAAAGATCGACGACTTCACCGTCGAGTTCGAGACGAAGGCCCCGGATCCGATTTTCCTGGAGGAGATCACCACCTGGGCCATCATGTCCAAGAAGTGGGCGGAGGCGAACAACGCCACCCAGGCCGTGGACCTGACGACGGGCCAGGAGAACTTCGCTACCCGCAACGCCAACGGCACCGGCCCCTTCATGCTGGCCAGCCGCGAGCCCGACCGCCGCACGGTGCTGCGCCCGAACCCGAACTGGTGGGACAAGCCGGAGCACAACCTGGACGAGGTGGTGTTCAACGTCATCGGCAATGACGCCACCCGGGTCGCCGCCCTGCTCTCCGGCGAGGTGGACATGATCTACACCGTGCCGCCGCAGGATACGGAGCGGCTTTCCCGCGCGCCGAACGTGCGGATCCACCAGCAGGCGGAGCTCCGCACCGTCTTCCTCGGCTTCGACCAGGCCCGGGACGAGCTGCTGAAGTCCGATGTGCGGGGACGGAACCCCTTCCGGGACCTGCGGGTGCGCCAGGCCTTCCAGCTCGCCATCGACCAGGAGGCGATCAAGTCGCGCATCATGCGCAACCAGTCCCGCCCGACGAACCTGATGATCGGCCCGGGCGTGAACGGCTTCACCGAGGCGGCGGACCGCCTGGTGCGCCCGGACATCAACCGCGCCAAGGCCCTGCTGGCGGAAGCCGGCTACCCCAACGGCTTCGGTGTGACGCTGGACTGCCCGAACGACCGCTACGTGAACGACGAGGCGATCTGCACCGCCGTCGTCTCCATGCTGGCGCGCATCGGCGTGAAGGTGAACCTCGCCGCCCAGACCCGCGCCCGCTACTTCGCGGAGATCCTGGCGCCCCGCTACAACACCAGCTTCTACATGCTGGGCTGGACGCCGACGACCTACGACGCCCACAACACGCTCTACAACATCATGGCCTCCCGCCAGGGGCAGCGCGGCGTGTTCAACTCCGGCGGCTGGAGCAACCCCCGCTTCGACGAGCTGACGGACGCGATCGCGGTGGAGACCGACTCCGCCAAGCGCCAGCAGATGATCGACGAGGCGATGAAGCTCCACGCCGACCAAGTGGGCCATATCCCCCTGCACCAGCAGGTCGTGGTCTGGGCGGCGCGCAGCAACATCACCTTGCAGCAGATGGCGGACAACTACTTCCCGCTGCGCTACGTGCGGGTGGGCCAGTAGCCCGGCCCGGCGCCGGGGGAAGGGCTGCCTCCCCCGGCGCCGCCTTGCCGTTCCGCGACGGCACTCCTAATCCTCCCGGTATGAGCGAGGCTGCAACCACTCTGCCGGACGTGGATCACCAGCGGGTCGTCTTCCCCGAGGGGCTGGCGCTCGACAGCGGGGTGATGCTGGCGCCCATGGCGGTGGCCTATCGCACCTACGGCACTCTGAACGAGGCGCGCAGCAACGCCATCCTCGTTTGCCACGCCCTCACCGGGGACCAGTATCTGGCAGAAACCCAGCCGGTGACGGGCAAGCCGGGCTGGTGGTCCACCATCGTGGGCCCGGGCAAGCCGATCGACACCGACCGCTACTTCGTCATCTGCGCCAATGTCCTGGGCGGCTGCATGGGCAGCACCGGCCCGCGGGAGGAGATGACGGACGCGGAGGGCCGGGGCCTCGGCCGCCCCTGGGGCACCGATTTCCCCACCGTCACCATCGCCGACATGGTGCGGGCCCAGAAGAAGCTGGTGGAGCACCTGGGGATCGAGCGGCTGCTGGCCGTGATCGGCGGCTCCATGGGGGGCATGCAGGCACTGCAATGGGCGGCGCTCTACCCCCGCAGCGTCTTCGCCTGCGCCCCCATCGCCACCGCCGCCCACCATTCCGCCCAGAACATCGCCTTCCACGAGGTCGGGCGCGCCGCCATCCACGCCGACCCGGACTTCTGCCACGGCGCCTACTGGCGGGAGGGGCGGATCCCCGCCCAGGGCCTCTCGGTGGCGCGCATGGTCGCCCACATCACCTACCTGTCGGAGAGCGCGCTGACCCGGAAGTTCGGTCGCCGTCTGCAGGGCGCGAAGGCCCTGACCTTCCTGGAGGACGTCTTCGCGGTGGAGAGCTACCTGCGCCACCAGGGCAGCACCTTCATCCGGCGCTTCGACGCCAACTCCTACCTCACGATCACCCGCGCCATGGACTACTTCGATCTGGCGGCGGATCACGGGGGCGACCTCTCCCGCGCCTTCCACGGCACGCCGACGCGCTTCCTCGTCGCCTCCTTCTCCTCGGACTGGCTCTTTCCAACGGCGGAGAGCCGGGCCATCACCCGCGCCCTGACCCGCGCCGCCGCCCGCGTCTCCTTCATCGAGCTGGAATCCGACAAGGGCCACGACGCCTTCCTGCTGGACGAGCCGGAGTTCCACGCCGCGCTCGGCGGCTTTCTCTCCGGCTCCGCCGATGCGGTCGGGGTCTGACCATCATGGGGATGAAGCCGCGCGAGCCCATCCAGTACGTCGCCAAGAACATGCGCCTGGACCTCCGCCTGATCGCGGAGATGATCCCGGACGGCGCCCGCGTGCTCGACATCGGCTGCGGCGACGGCGCTCTGATCGGGCATCTGACGCAGGAAAAGCGCGCCGATGCCCGCGGCATCGAGATCGACATGCAGCAGGCGACCCAGGCCGTGGCCGCTGGCCTTGCCGTGATCCACGGCGACGCGGACGCCGACCTGGCCCACTACCCGGACGACGCCTTCGACTACGTCGTCCTCTCCCGCACCCTCCAGGCCGTGGAGCGCCCGCGCGAGGTGCTGCGCCAGATGCTCCGCATCGGCACCCACGCGGTCGTCTCCTTCCCGAATTTCGGCCACTGGCAGATGCGCTGGCGCCTCCTCTGGACCGGCCGGATGCCGGATACGGATACCTGGAACCGCGCCTGGTACGAGACGCCGAACATCCACCCCTGCACCATCCTGGACTTCGTCGCCCTGTGTGAGCAGGACGGCTACCGGGTGGATGGCTGGCTGGCCGTGGACGAGCACGGCCTGCGTGCGCCCTGGCGCGAGAGCCTGCGCCTGGCCAACCTTTTCGGGGAGCAGGCCCTCTTCCTCCTCAGCCGCAAGCCCTGATTTGCGCCACCCCGTGACGCCGGACGGGCGCTACTTCGTCGTCCGCGGCCGCCTCTGGCGCCTGTCCAACCCGGCCCTGCCGGAGGACCGGCGCGCAGCCCTGATAAAACAACTCATGGCCGCCCGCCGCGCCGTCGGCACCGCCCTCCGCGCCGGGGACGATGATGCCCTTCGATCCGCCCGCGCGGCCGTGGACGAGGCGAAGGTGGCCCTGGGCGAGCGCGGCCCGGTCTGGTGGACCGATGGCGCGCCGGATCTCAACCGCCGGATGGCCGCGAACACGCCCTATGCCGAGTGGTTCGCTGCCCTTTGATCCCAGGCCCGTCCGGCCCCAGGGGGCTCTGCCCCCTGGACCCCCTCCAGGAGCCCCGGGGCACCTGGACCTGCATGGGGCTGCCGCGGAACTGACTGGGACCGTTGATCTCGACCATCGGTCCAAGTCCCGCCCTTGCAGTCGCCTCGGCTCGTGGAGCCGAGGCGCACCGTCAGCCAAGCAATCCCAACGCCTAGAAGAAGATGATGGTGAGGGGTCCGGGGAGAGGAAGAATTCCTTCTTCCTCTCCCCGGGACAGAGCGCCCGCCGAAGACAAAGCGCAGGCCGCGATAGGTGGACCGGCGATGGTCAGCGCCGGCTGCGCTGGGTGGCGGCGTAGCGGGCCATGAAGGTGCCGCCGGCTTCCGGGGCGGGCAGGTCACGGCTGGCGGTCCAGGCGCCGGCCAGGGGCAGGCGGCGGAAGCGGCCGGTGCCGCGGCCGAGCAGGACGAGGGTGCCCATGGCAAGTCGGGTGGCGGCCCGGTACAGGGCCGGGCGCCGGGCGAACCAGGCCCAGACCCCGAGGCCGCGCCGGACAGTGGAGGGGGTGAGGTGGCGCTCGAACTCCCTCTCCCGCCAGTTCCGCAGCATCTTCGGCAGCGGGATCTTCACGGGGCAGACGCTCTCGCACCGGCCGCAGAAGGTGGAGGCGTTGGGGAGGTTCGCCGACTTCTCGATGCCCACGAGGGCGGGGGTGAGGACGCTGCCCATGGGGCCGGGATAGACCCATCCATAGGCGTGGCCGCCGGCGGCGTTGTAGATTGGGCAGTGATTGATGCAGGCGGCGCAGCGGATGCAGCGGAGCATCTCGTGGAAGTCCGTGCCGATCATGTTGGACCGGCCGTTGTCGATCAGCACCACATGGTACGCCTCCGGCCCGTCGAGGTCCGGGGCGCGGCGCGGGCCGGTGGAGAAGGTGGTGTAGACCGAGAGGTCCTGGCCCGTGGCGGAGCGGGCGAGGAGGCGCAGCAGGGTGCTGCAATCCTCCAGCGTGGGCACGACCTTCTCGATGCTGGCCAGGGCGATGTGGACGCGGGGCAGGGTCTGCGTCAGGTCGCCGTTGCCCTCGTTCGTGACGATGACGCTGGTGCCGGTCTCCGCGATCAGGAAGTTCGCGCCGGTGATGCCGACATCGGCCTGCATGAAGCGCTCCCGCAGGGTCTGGCGGGCCTCGGCCATGATGTCGCGCCGGTCGTGGAACACGCGGTCCGCGGGCAGGTCCTTGTGGGCGGCGCGGAAGCGGGACTCCCAGTCCTCCCGGTTCAGGTGGAAGGCGGGGGCAATGATGTGGCTGGGCGGCTCGTTCACCAGCTGCAGGATATACTCGCCGAGGTCCGTCTCGACGGGGGTGATGCCGTTCGCCTCCAGGTGGTCGTTCAGCCCGATCTCCTCGGAGATCATGGACTTGCCCTTGGTAACGGTGCGCGCATCCGCCTCCCGGCAGATCTTCAGGACGGTGGCGCGCGCCTCGGCGGCGTCGCGGGACCAGTGAACCTGGCCGCCATTGGCGACCACCTTCGCCTCGAAGGCCTCCAGGTAGTGGTCCAGGTTGGCCAGCGTGTGATTCTTGATGTCGCGCCCGATGTCGCGCAACGCCTCGAACTCCGGCAGCGCCGCCGTGGCCTGGGCGCGTTTGGAGTGGAAGCCGCTGCCGCCGCGGCGCAGCGCCTTCTGCAGGTCTGTATCCGCCAGGGCGCGGGCGGCGCGTCGCTTGAAGTCGGGGGAGGTGAGCGCGACCATGCCCGCACCATAGGGCAGAACGGGGCCTGACAGGAACGGGCGAGTGGCCCCGCTTGGCAGCGGGCCGGGGAGAGGCCTAGAGAGCGGGAGGGCACCGTCAGATCTGCCCGGGGAGGCGTCCTTTCGCTGAAGCGAGGACCCCGATGGCACCCAACCCGTCCGACATCCCCCGCCCGCCCCACGGCACCGGCGCCGCGGAGCTGGCCCTGGCGCTCGGCGCGCTCGCCCTCGGCATCAGCGAGTTCGCGGCCATGGGGCTGCTGCCCCGGATCGCCGGGGAAACCGGCGTCTCGGTCCCACATGCCGGGCTGGCGATCAGCGCCTATGCCGTGGGCGTGGTCGTCGGTGCGCCGGTGATCGCGCTGCTGCTGGCGCGCCTCCCGCGCCGGCCGCTCCTCTCCGGCCTCGCGGTTCTCATCGCCCTGGGCAACCTGGCGAGTGCCGCCGCGCCGGACTTCCTCGGCGTCTGCGCCGCACGCTTCCTCGCGGGCCTGCCGCACGGGGCTTATCTCGGCACCGCCGCCATGGTCGCCGCCTCCCTCGTGCCACCGGAGCGGCGGGCGAGCGCGGTCGCGCGCGTCATCCTCGGCCTCAGCGTGGCGAACGTGGTCGGCGTGCCGCTCGCCACCTGGGTGGGGCAGCTGGTGAGCTGGCGCGTGGTCTTCGCCCTCGTCGCCGTCGTCGCGCTGGGCTGCGCGCTGATGATCCGCCTCTGCCTCCCCGTCATCGGCGCCGGCCCGGCCCTGGGCGCCCGGCGGGAAGTCGGCGCGATGCTGCGCCCGCAGGTGCTGCTGGCGCTGGCCACCACCGCCATCGGCTTCGGCGGAATGTTCGCCATCTACAGCTACATCGCGCCCACGCTGACGGAGGTCACGCGCGTGGGCGAATCAACCGTGCCGGTGATGCTGGCCGTCTTCGGGGCGGGGATGATCCTCGGCAACCTGCTCGGTGGCTGGCTGGCCGACCGGGGCGTGATGCGCGCCATCGGGATCATGCTGGCGGTGGGCCTCGTCGCGCAGTTCCTCTTCCTCTTCACGCCCGTCAGCCTGCCCCTCGTCACCCTCAACATCGTCCTGATCGCCGCCACCAGCATGGGCCTGGGGCCCGCGCTGCAGACCCGCCTGCTGGACGTGGCGCCGGATGCCCAGATGCTCGCCGCCTCCCTCAGCCACTCCGCCTTCAACATGGCCAACGCCCTCGGCGCCTGGCTGGGCGGGGCGGCGGTGGCGGCAGGCCTCGGCTGGACCGCGACGGGCGGGGTGGGGGCGGTGCTCACCCTCGCCGGGTTGGCGGTCTTCGCCGTGGCCTGGGCGCTGGAGCGCGGGCGGGCTGCGGTGCCGGCGTGATGCGCGGGTGGCCCCAGGGGGAGAGAAAGAATTCTCTCCCCCTGGACCCCCTCTCATTTTTTCTATTGGGCTGCCGCGGGATGCTCGTCTGACGGTGCGCCTGAGGTCGATGACCTCAGGTGACTGACACGGCCACCAGGGCTGACACGGCTTTGAAAGCTTTTCGGCGCTGCCCTTCGATCATCGCATCCGCGGTAGCCCGATGCAGGTCCAGGAGCCTCAGGCTCCTGGCTCGGGACAAACGCTTTGCGTTTGCCCGGGGGTTCCAGGGAGGCAGCGCCTCCCTGGGGCCACAAGCGACGACAGGACAGAACCGGGCCTCAGGCCTGCTTCATCTCGATGAGCGAGCGGCGGATCTTGCGGCCGCGGCGGATGCGATCCTCGATGAAGCCGGCCTCGCCCCAGCGGATGGCGCGGCCGAAGGCCTGGGCGTCCTCCGTCAGGCGGGCCAGCATTTCCAACACGGCTTCCCGGTTGTTGAGGAAGATGTCCCGCCACATGTCCACGTCGCTGGCGGCGATGCGGGTGAAGTCGCGGAAGCCGGAGGCGGCGAAGCGCAGCACGGCCTCCCGCGTCTCCTGCGCCAGGTCGTCTGCGGTGCCGCAGATGGTGAAGGCGATGAGGTGCGGCAGGTGGGAGACGACGGCCACCACCTTGTCGTGCGTGGCGGCGTCCATCGTCTCGATCATGGAGCCGGCGCGCTCCCACAGGGCGCGGACCTTCGCCGTGGCCTCGGGATCGGTGCCGGGGGGCGGGGTGAGGATGCACCAGCGGCCCTGGAACAGCTCCGCGAAGCCGGCATCGGGGCCGGAATGCTCCGTGCCGGCCATGGGGTGCGCGGGGACGAGGTGGACGCCCTCCGGCAGCAGTGGCGAGAGGTCCCGCAGCACGCTGCCCTTGGTGGAGCCGACATCGGAGAGGATGCAGCCGGGTTCCAGGTGCGGGGCGATATGCGCCATCACCCCGGCATAGGCGCCGACGGGCACGCAGAGGATCACGCCGTCGCAGCCCTGTACGGCCTTCGCCGCGTCGGGCTCCGCCAGGTCGGCGATGTCCAGGGCGCGCACGCGCTCCAGCGTGTGCTCGCTGCGCGCGGTGGCCACCAGCTCCCCCGCGATGTCGTCCCGCGCCCGCGCGACGCGCAGGATGGAGGAGCCGACGAGGCCGGGGCCGATGACGCAGAGGCGGCGGAAGAGAGGGGCCTCAGCCATTTCGCAGGTCGGCCAGGGCGTCGAGCACCATCCCGCACTCCTCGGCGGTGCCGATGGTGATGCGCAGGCAGCTCGGCAGGCCGTAGACGGTCACGCCGCGCACGATCAGGCCGCGGGAGCGCAGGTGAGCATCGGCGGCCTTGCTCGCCTCGGGGCTGCCGAAATCGACCAGCAGGAAGTTGGCGTGGCTGGGGTGGACCTTCAGGCCGAGCTTCGTCAGCCCTTCCGTCATCTTCCCCACCCACTCCCTGTTGTGGGCCACGTTCTTCTCCACCCAGCCCGGCTCGGACAGCGCCGCGATGCCGGCGGCCTGGGCGGTGGAGGAGACGTTGAAGGGGGAGCGGACGCGGTTCAGCACGTCCACCACCGCCGGCGGCCCGTAGAGCCAGCCGAGGCGCATGCCGCCCAGGCCCCAGACCTTGGAGAAGGTGCGCGTCATCACCGTGTTGGTGCCGGCATCCACCAGCTTCGCGCCGGCGTCGTAGTCGGGGTCGGTGACGTACTCGGCATAGGCGCTGTCGAGGACGAGCAGGATGTCCTCGCGCAGCCCTGCGCGCAGGCGGTCCACCTCGGCCTGCGGCAGCAGGGCGCCAGTGGGGTTGTTGGGGTTCGCCAGGATCACCAGGCGCGTGCGCGGGCCGCAGGCGGCGATGATGCCGTCGATATCGGCCTGCAGGTCCTTCTCCGGCACCTTCAGCACGCTGCAGCCGGCCCAGCGCCCGGTCAGCTCGTACATGAGGAAGCCGTGGGCGGACATGACGATCTCCGTCCCCTCGCCGCCATAGGCGAGGATGAGGAGGGCCAGCAGCTCGTCCGAGCCGTTGCCGACGACGATGCGGTTCGGATCAAGCCCGTGGTGCTTGCCGATTGCCTCCCGGATCGCGGTGGCGCCGCCGTCGGGGTAGCGGTTCGCCTCCTTCGCGGCCTCCGTGATGGCGGCCACTGCGGCGGGCGGCGGGCCGAAGGGCCCCTCGTTGGAGGAGAGCTTCACGATCCGGTTCACGCCCGGGACCTTCGATTCGCCGCCGACATAGGGCTCGACCGAGAGGATGGAGGGGCGGGGCATCACGGGCATGGCGGCGGCCTTCAGGGGGCGTTCAGAGGGGGTGTCGAAAGGCGTTCAGAGGGTCTCGAGGGGCGGCTCGTCCAGCGACGGCTCGGCGAAGCCGCCGATCGGATGCGGGCGCAGCGCGGAGAGGGAGGCCAGGCGGGGATCGCCGGGCTGGATCAGCCCTTCCACCTCCGCCAGGCCGCGCATTCCGTCGGCGGAGAGGATGACGCGGAGCGGCGGCAGGCCGGCGGCAGCGAGCGCGGAGACGAGCGCCCCGCGTGAGGTGTTCGGCGCGCGCTCCAGCCGGATCAGCCCGCGGTCCTTCGGGGTGGCATCGGCGGCGAAGCCCGCGACCACGAGGGCGCTGGGAAGCGTCTGTCCGGCGCGCAGCAGGAAGGGCAGGGCGGCCACCACCTGCAGGCGCGGCGCCTCCACGCTCGCCCACCAGGCATCCGCCAGCGGCTCCCCATCGGCAGGCGAAGGAAGGATGGCCACCGTCGCCTCCCCCGCCGAGAGGGCGGCCAGCACGCGGGACGGGGTGGCATGGGTCCGCATCGGCGTATCCAGCCCGAAATGGCCGAGCGCCAGGTGCTCCGTGCCGCCGAGCGCTGCGACGGAGAAGGCGGATTGCTGGCGGAGCGAGGTGGCGATCACCTCCCGCCACAGGCGGGCGATGGCGGCGCGCGGCATCGGCCCGCGGTGCCGGCCGAGCAGGCGGCGGAGGATCATCGCCTCCCGCCCCGGGCGGAAGCTGGCCCCGCTCGCCTTCATCCCCTGCGCGGCCAGCCCGGCGGAAAGGCCGGCGCGGCGCATCAGCAGGTCGTGCAGCTGGTCGTCGATCGCGTCGAACTCGGCGCGGGCGGCGGCCAGGGCCTCCGGCTGCACGGCGGCGGGATCGGTCAGGGCTGAGTCGGGCATGGGGCAGGGCGGGTCTAGCGCCCTTGTCCCCTTGCGCCAAGGCGCTTGCCCCCTGCGCCATGGGGCCTGTTGCCTCGATCCTTCACTGGTGGTCTGTCCCGGGGAGAGGAAGAAGGAATTCTTCCTCTCCCCGGACCCCTCACCATCATCTTTTTCTAGGCTTTGGGATTACTGAATTGGCCGTGCGCCTCGGCTCCATGAGCCGAGGCGACTGCAAGGGCAGGATAGAGCCCTTCGCGCCGAAACCCCCTGTCAGGCCGGCGCGGAGGTAGCGGGACGGGGTTCCAAGGGGCGGCGCCCCCTGGCTCCGGACCGATCAGCCCTTCTCCCACCCGATGGCCCGCCGCAGGAAGGCGGCGCCGAGGGCGGCGAAGGTAGCAACCTCCGAGTTGTCCTTGCCGTAGCCATGGCCGCCCGCGGCCGGCTCGTGGAGCAGGGCGGGGTAGCCGAGGGATTGGAGCTTGGCGGCCATCTTGCGGGCATGGCCGGGGTGGACGCGGTCGTCGCGCCGGGTGGTGGCGATGAGGATCGGCGGGTAGGGGCGGCCGGGCTCCGCCGCGTGGTAGGCGGACATGTGCTGAAGGAAGGCCCAGTCCTCCGGCACGTCCGGGTCCCCGTACTCGGCGATCCAGCTCGCCCCGGCCAGGAGCTTCGTGTAGCGGCGCATGTCGATGAGCGGGATGGTGCAGAACAGGGCACCGAAGCGCTCCGGATAGCGCGTGAGCATGTTGGCGATGAGAAGGCCGCCATTGGAGCCGCCTTCCGCCGCGATGCGGCCGGGGGTGGTGACACCGCGGCGGACCAGGTCGGCGGCGACGGCGGCGAAGTCGTCGTGGGAGAGGCGCTTGCCCTCGCGCCGCCCGGCCTCGTGCCAGCGGGTGCCGAATTCACCGCCGCCGCGGATATTGGCGATGACGGTCGTGCCGCCCTTCTCCAGCCAGAGCTTGCCGGTCATGCCCTGGTAGTGGGGCAGGCGGGAGACGCGGAAGCCGCCATAGCCGGAGAGGTGGATCGGGGCATCGCCCGTTTCGGCGGCGGGGCCGGTCTGGACATAGGGGATGCGCTCGCCGTCCGTGGAGACCGCCTCGTGCCGGGTGACGACGAGGCCGGTGGCGTCGAAGACCGGGGAGGAGCGGCGCAGCACCTCCGGGGTGGCGAGGGTGGTGCTGGTGAGGAGGAGGGTGGCGGGGGTGATCGGGTCCTCCACCTGGGCCAGCAGGGTGCCGTCCGATTCCTCCACCTCGTTGTCGAGCGGCCAGAGGCTGGCGACGCCGGTCCGCGGCAGCTCCAGCCGGGCGCCGGACCACTCGCCCTCACCCGGGGTGAGCAGGGTGAACTCCGGGCGCAGCTCGTCCAGGACGGAGACGATCAGCCGGCCATCGGCCCAGAAGAAGCCCTGAAGCGCCACCCGCTCGCCGGGGGTGAAGAGGGTGGTGAAGTCCCGGCTGCCGGCCAGGAAGGCGTCGAGGCCAACGCCGAGCAGGGTATCGGGGGCGTGGGTGGCGCCGCCCACCGTCCAGGGCGTGCGGGGGCGGGCGGCGAGCCAGCCGCGCTGCCAGCGGTAATCCATGTCCGTGGGCAGGTCGATGCGCTGCTGCGGCCCGGTGCGGTCCCCGAGATGGACCTCGGTGTCGTAGAAGCCGATCTGGTCGATGAAGAGCAGCCGGCCGGTGTCGCGGTCCAGCCCGCCCCAGGCGCCCATGTGGTCCTCGGGGACGGCGTAGAGAACGGGAGCCGCGGCCGGGTCCGTGCCGCGGGCCCAGAGGCGGACGGTGCGGGAATAGCCGGAGGTGGTCGCCATGCCCTCGCCGTAGGCGGCTGTGAGGAGGAGCGTGTCCCGGTCCAGCCAGTCCGCGGAGCCCTTGCACTCCGGCAGGGCGAAGCCGCCCTCCACGAAGCGCAGGGTCTCCAGGCTGAACTCGCGCAGCACCACGGCATCGCCGCCGCCGCGGGAGAGGCGGAGAATGGCGATGTCGTGCGTGCCGGGAAGGGTGGCGGCGCCGTGCCAGACCCAGTCCTCCCCCTCCTCCCGTGCCAGGGCGTCGAGGTCCAGCAGCACCTGCCATTCCGGCTGCGGCGTGCGATAGCTCTCCAGCGTCGTGCGGCGCCAGAGGCCGCGCGGCTGGGCGCCGTCCGTCCAGAAGTTATAGAGCCAGGAACCCCGGCGGGTGATGTGCGGAAGCTTGTCCGGGCGGTCCAGCGCGATGCGCACGGCGTCCCGGTCCGCCTCGAACCGCGCATCGGCCAGGCGGGCCAGGGTGGCGGCGTTCTGCCCGGCCACCCAGGCGAGCGCGCGCTCGCCCTCCACCTCCTCGAGCCAGAGCCAGGGATCATCGTCCGGGGCGGCGAGGGTGGGGCGGGGGTCGGGGAGGGCGGTCATCGTCCCGGGAGATACACCCGTGGGAGCGGTGCGGCCTACCGCAGGGATGCTCTACCCTCGAAGCCTCATCGTCTTTCTCGTCGGGGCTGCCGCGGAACTCGGGGCCGAAGGCGCGAGGGTCGATGACCACCGGCGATTGGTGGCGGCCGGGGCTGACAGGAATTTAAGCTGCGGTGCCATCTTCGATCGGGCTATCGGCGGCAGCCCGGTCGCGGGGTCCGGGACGGCTGTCGCGAGCCCGGCTCGGGATGGATGTATTGCGGCGACCAGGAGGCCGGAGAGGCGGCGCCTCCCTGGGACGACGGGCAAGGGGGACGGGAACACGTCCACGGCCAGGGGGAAAGACGCTTGCGGGCACGGAATCTTACGATGGCGCAGGTTTTGCTGCCGCCAGGCGGCTCGGCGCGGGTGTTTCGGCGGGTGACTCAGACCTTCCGGATCGTATCGGGCCAAGATCGTACTTTCGATTATCCACAGCACACATCAGAATGGTGCTTTCCGGCCGGGAAATGATGATGCGCCCATTTTTTGCCGCGCTCTGCTGCCTGCTGCTCGCTTCCGCGCCCTCCTTGGCGCAGGAGGCCGCGCCCGTTTCCGTTGCGGCCGCGCCGGCGGCCGTCGGGCCGCTGCCCGTGGAGGTGACGGCGAACGGGACGGCGCAGCCCGTCTCCGTGATTTCCGTCCGCTCCCGCGTGGATGGGCAGATCGAGCGGGTGCACGTGCAGGAAGGACAGATGGTGAAGGCGGGCGACCTCCTCTTCACCCTGGACTCCCGCAACACCCAGGCCCTGCTGCAGCAGCAGGAGGCGATCCTGGCGCGGGACCGGGCGCAGCTGGAGCGGGCGCAGTCCGACGCGCGGCGCTACGCCTCCCTCCGCTCCGATGCCTTCGCGTCCGCCCAGCGGGCCGAGCAGGCGCAGGCGGATGCGACGGGGCTGGCAGCGACCGTGCGGGCCGATGAGGCGCAGGTGGCGCAGACCCGGCTGACGCTGGAATTCGCGACCATCCGCGCCGAGGCGAGCGGGCGGCTGGGGGCGCTGCCGGTGAAGGAGGGCAACTTCGTCCGCGCGGCGGAGGGGGCGGTGCTGGCCACCATCACCCAGACCGACCCGATCAACGTCGCCTTCTCCGTGCCCGAGCGCTGGCTGGTCGAACTTCGGGAGGCGCAGGGGCGGGGCGAGCGGCCGAGGGTGCGGGCCGGCGCGCCGGGCGACAGCGGCCGCCCGGCGGAGGGCGAGCTGGTCTTCGTGGACAGCTCCGTGGACACGGCGACGGGCACGATCGGGCTGAAGGCGCGCTTCGCCAATGCCCCGGCACGGCTGTGGCCCGGGCAGTACCTTGAGGTGGTGATGGTGCCGCGCGTGGAGCCGCAGGCGGTCTCCGTGCCCGTGGCGTCGGTGCGCGTCGGGCAGGGCGGCAATTTCCTCTATGCCCTGACCCCGGAGAACACCGCCCGGCGGGTGGCGGTGAAGGTGGTGCGCTACGCCGCCGGCCGCGCCGTGATCGAGGGCGGGGTGGCGAATGGCGAGATGGTGGTGACCGAGGGCATTGAGCGCCTGCGCGACGGGGCGCGGGTGGCGGTGCGAAACCCCGGCGGCCCGCCGCCGGCACGGCCCCAGGCCGAGGCAACGCCCGCCGAAGGCAGCACGGGCCGGCAGGCGAGCGCCCGATGAACCTCTCCGCGATCTTCATCCGCCGCCCGATCATGACCGGGCTGCTCTCCGCCGCGATCGTGCTGGCGGGGATCATGGGCTACCGGCTGATGCCCGTGGCGGCCGTGCCGCGCGTGGACTTCCCCGTCATCACCGTCTCCGCCCAGCTTCCGGGCGCGAGCCCGGAGACGATGGCGACCTCCGTCGCGCTGCCGATGGAGCGCGAGTTCTCCACCATTACGGGGATCGATTCGATCTCCTCCACCTCCGGCCAGGGCACGACGCAGATCACGCTGCAATTCGTGCTGAACCGGAACATCGACGCGGCGGCGCAGGACGTGCAGGCCGCGCTGACCCGCGCGCAGCGGCGGCTGCCGATCGAGATGACGACGCCGCCCTCCTACCGGAAGGCGAACCCGGCGGACGCGCCGGTGGTGCTGCTGACCCTCTCGGGCGGCGACGTGCCGTTGTACCAGCTGAACGACATCGCCTCGACCCTCGTCTCCCCCGCGCTGTCGCGGGTGCCGGGGGTGGCGCAGGTGGTGACCTATGGCGAGCAGCTGTTTTCCGTGCGCGTGCGGATGCGGGCGGACCGGCTGGCCAGCATGGGGCTGACGCTGGACCAGGTGAGCGGCGCGGTGGCGACCGCCAATTCCAGCACGCCGGTCGGCACCCTCTCCGGCCAGCGGCAGCAGCTGGTGCTGCGGGCGAATGACCAGCCGCCGGACGCGGAGGCCTTCGGGAAGCTGGTGGTGGCCGGGCGGAACGGCGCGCCGGTGCGGCTGGCCGACATCGCCGAGGTGGTGGACGGGGTGCAGAACGACCGCATCGCCTCCTACCGCAACGGGGTGCGCGGGCTGACGCTGGCGGTGCAGCGCCAGCCGGACGCGAACACGGTTGAGGTGGTGGACGGCGTCTTCGCGGCCCTGCCGGAGTTGCAATCCGCCCTGCCGCCGGGGGCGCGGATCGACGTGTCGCTGGACCGCTCCCTCTCCATCCGGGCCGCCGTCCACGACGTGCAGGAGAGCCTGTTCATCGCGATCGGGCTGGTGGTGCTGGTGGTCTGGCTGTTCCTGCGCCGGCTGCTGGCGACACTGATCCCGATGATCGCCGTGCCCATCTCGCTCTGCGGCACCTTCGCGCTGATGTACGCGATGGGCTACGGCATCGACAACGTGACCCTGCTGGGGCTGACCCTCGCGGTGGGCCTCGTGGTGGACGATGCCATCGTGATGCTGGAGGCGATCATCCGCCACGTGGAGGAGGGGATGAACCCCTTCGAGGCGGCGATGAAGGGATCGCGGGAGATCGGCTTCACGATCATCTCCATCACCCTCTCGCTCACGGCGGTGTTCCTGCCGATCCTGCTGATGGGCGGCGTGGTGGGGCGCGTGTTCAACGCCTTCGCGGCCACCGTGACCCTTGCGGTCGCCGTGTCCTGCTTCGTCTCCCTCACCCTCACCCCGCTGATGGCCTCCTGGCTGCCGGCGCATTCCCATGATGCGAAGCCCGGGCGGGTGGACGCCTTCCTGGAGGCGGGGTTCCGGGGAATCGAGCGGGGCTATGCCTGGCTGCTGGACCGGGCGCTTCGCTTCCGGCTGGTGGTCTGGGGGGTGTTCTTCGCCTCGCTTTTCGCCGCGGGCTGGCTGGCCATGGCCATGCCCAAGGGCTTCTTTCCGATCGAGGATACGGGCCTCGTCAGCGCCTCCACCGAGGGGCCGCGCGACGCCTCCTACGACGCGATGACGGAGCTGCAGGGGCAGGTGGCGGCCATCATCGGGCGCAACCCCTATGTGAAGAGCGTCTCCTCCAACATCGGCGCCACCGGGCAGAGCCTCTCGGTGAACCAGGGGCGCATGTTCATCGAGCTGAAGCCGCGCGACGAGCGGCCGATGGTGACGGAGGTGATCCAGAGGCTGCGGCGCGAGGTCGCCGGCGTGCCGGGCATGCAGACCTTCCTGCAGCCGATCCAGAACCTGAACTTCGGGGCGCGGCAGTCCCGGACCCTGTACATGTACACGCTGCAGGGGTTGGAATCGAAGTCGCTCTACGACTTCTCGCAGCGGCTGGCGGCGCGGCTGCGGGGCAACCCGCTGCTGCAGGACGTGAACACGGACCTGCAGCTGGATGCGCCCGTTGTGAACGTGCAGGTGGACCGCGACCGGGCCGCCGCGCTGGGCGTGAACGTGGACCAGGTGCGCCAGGCCCTCTACTCCGCCTTCGGGGCGCGGCAGATCTCCACCATCTACGCCCAGGCCAACGCCTATCCCGTGATCGTGGAGGCGCTACCGGAGGACCAGCGGGACGAGAACGGGCTGCAGAAGCTCTATCTCCGCTCCAACACCGGGCGGCTGGTCCCGCTCTCCGCCCTGGCGACCATCCAGCGCGGCACCGGGCCGCTGACCGTGGGGCACCAGGGCCAGCTTCCCGCGGTGACCATCGGCTTCAACCTGCCGCCCGGCGTGGCGCTGGGGCAGGCCACCGACGCCATCCGCGCGGCTGAGCGGGAGATGCAGCCGCCGCCGGGCGTGATCGGCGCCTTCTCCGGCACCGCGCAGGTGTTCCAGCAGGCGCTGGCGGGCCAGGGAATGCTGATCCTGGCGGCGGTGATCGTGATGTACGTGGTGCTGGGCGTCCTCTACGAAAGCTTGGTCCACCCGCTGACCATCCTCTCCGGCCTGCCCGCGGCGGCGCTGGGGGCCTTGGCGACGCTGTGGCTCTTCGACCTGGACCTCTCCGTCATCGCGGTGATCGGCGTGCTGCTGCTGATCGGGCTGGTGAAGAAGAACGCCATCATGATCGTGGACGTGGCGCTCAGCCGGCAGCGCGAGGGCATGGACCCCCGCGTGGCCGTGCGGGACGCCTGCGTGCTGCGGTTCCGGCCGATCCTGATGACCACCCTGGCTGCCGCCGCGGGCGCCGTGCCCATCGCCGCTGGCTGGGGTGCGGCCGCCGAGCTGCGTCAGCCCCTGGGCTTGGCCGTGGTGGGCGGGCTGGCGGTGAGCCAAGTGCTGACCCTCTTTGTGACACCCGTCCTCTATCTCGGCTTCGATGCGCTGGAGCGGAGCGTGAAGGGGCTGCGGCGCGGCCGACGGGTGCCGCATGGGACAGCGGTGCACCCGGCACCGGCGGAATAGGCCGGGGCTGGTCTTGCCGGCCCCAGGGGGCGCGGCCTCCTGGACCTGCATCGGGCTGCCACGGAACTGACCTGACCTGGCAGCCTCTACGATCGGGATCGATTCTGCCCTTGCAGTCGCCTCGGCTCCACGAGCCGAGGCGCACCGTCAGTCAGGTAAGCCCAGCTACTTGAAGAAGATGATGGTGAGGGGTCCGGGGAGAGGAAGAATTCCTTCTTCCTCTCCCCGGGACAGACCGCCACGCCAGGACCTGGGCAAGCCCAACCTCACACCAGGGCCGCCATGGTGCGGCCCCCCTGCCGCGCCACTGGGAAAAATGGAGGCGCGCCAGGGGATTCGCGCCCCTTCCGGCCTTTTGGCCTCAACCGGCGGCCCTGCTGTCCGTTCCGGTCTCCGCGATCAGCGCCCTGCGGCGCGGGCATAGTGGACGGGACCGGACGTTGTCAGAGATCATCAAGGGGCGGATCAAAGAGGGTTCGCCCGCGAAGCGTGGCGCCCACTGGGACGGGCAGGGGACCAACTTCTCCCTGTTCTCCGCGAATGCGACGAAGGTGGAGGTGTGCCTCTTCGACAGCACCGGCGAGAAGGAGATCGAGCGGGTCGAGTTGCCGGAGTACACGAACCAGATCTTCCACGGCTACCTGCCGGATGTCGGCCCCGGGACCTTCTACGGCTATCGCGTGCACGGGCCTTATGAGCCGGAGTCGGGGCACCGCTTCAACCCGAACAAGCTGCTGCTGGACCCTTATGCCCGCGCCCATGCGGGATCGCTCACCTGGGATCCGGCCGTGTTCGGCTACAAGATGGAGAGCGGGGACGACCTGACCTTTGACGAGCGCGACAGCGCCGCCTTCGTGCCGAAATGCGTGATCGTGGATCCCAACTTCGACTGGCAGGGTGAGCCGGGGCGGCGCTTCGTGCCCTGGGACCACACGGTGGTCTATGAAACCCATGTGAAGGGGTACACGAAGCTGCACCCGGAGGTGCCGGAGAACCTGCGTGGCACCTATGCCGGACTGGGGCAGAAGCCGGTGGTGGACTACATCAAGTCGCTCGGCGTCACCTCGGTCGAGCTGCTGCCGGTGCACACCTTCATCGACGACGACTTTCTGCTGCAGAAGAACCTGGTGAACTACTGGGGCTACAACAGCATCGGGTTCTTCGCGCCCGACCCGCGCTACGCCTCCGACGTTCCGAACAGCCTGCGCGAGTTCAAGGAGATGGTGGCGCGCTTCCACGAGGCGGGCCTCGAGGTGATCCTGGACGTGGTCTACAACCACACGGCCGAGGGAAACGAGAAGGGCCCGACGCTGTCCTTCAAGGGCATCGACAACGCCAGCTACTACCGCCTGCTGCCCGACCAGAAGCGCTTCTACATCAACGACACGGGCACCGGGAACACGGTGAACCTTTCCCACCCCCGCGTGATCCAGATGGTGGCGGACAGCCTGCGCTACTGGGTGCAGGAGATGCACGTCGACGGCTTCCGCTTCGACCTCGGCACCATCCTGGCGCGCGAGCCGCACGGGTTCGACGAGCAGAGCGGCTTCCTGAAGGTGTGCCAGCAGGACCCGCTGCTGCAGACGGTGAAGTTAATCGCCGAACCCTGGGACATCGGCCCCGGCGGCTACCAGGTCGGCAGCTTCCCCGCCGGCTGGGCCGAGTGGAACGACAGCTTCCGCGACACCGTGCGAGACTTCTGGCGCGGCGAGGCGAGCGCGCAGGCGCTGGCCCCGCGGCTCTGCGGCTCACCGGACAAGTTCAACCACAGCGGTCGCCGCGCCTGGGCCAGCGTGAACTTCGTGACCGCGCATGACGGCTTCACGCTGAACGACACGGTCACCTACAACGAGAAGCACAACGAGGCGAACGGCGAGGACAACAAGGACGGCCATTCTGACAACCGCTCCTGGAACTGCGGGGCGGAAGGGCCGACGGAGGATCCGGAGATCAATGCGCTGCGCGAGCGGCAGATCCGGAACATCCTCTCCACCCTCCTTCTCTCCCAGGGCACGCCGATGCTCCTGGCGGGCGACGAGTTCGGGCGGACGCAGGGCGGCAACAACAACGCCTACTGCCAGGACGACGAGATCAGCTGGGTGAACTGGGCGATCGAGGAAAAGGGGCAGACCCTGATCGGCTTCACCCGCAAGCTCCTGGAGCTGCGGCACAAGTACCCTATCCTCCGCCGCACGCGCTTCCTGACCGGGGAGATGAACGAGGAGCTGGGCGTCCGGGACGTGACCTGGATCAACGCCAACGGCTCCGACATGCAGCCCGGCGACTGGGACGACGCCAGTACCAAGTGCTTCGGCATGCTGATGGACGGGCGCGCGCAGGTCACCGGCATCCGCAAGCGTGGCCAGGACGCCACGGTGCTGATGGTGATCAACGGCCACCACGACGTCGTGGAATTCAACCTGCCGGAAGCCGCGGGCTGCCAGGGCTGGACTCTGCTGGCCGATACGAACATCCCCGACGACGAGGAGGAGCGCGTGTTCGAGTGCGGGGAGACGTATCAGGTGACCGGGCGCTCGGTGGTGGTGTTCCTGCTACAGGCCGAGACGGAGGGGTGAGATTTGCGACCCCAAGGGGCTCCGCCCCCTGGACCCCCGCCAAGGGCCTGAAGCCCTTGGATCCCCGTCTGGCTGCCGCGGCGCCGTCCTGACACGGTGATTCCGCAGAAAGGGGCTAGGTCCTGTCGTTGCAGTCGCCTCGGCTCCATGAGCCGAGGCGCACCGCCAGCCGGATGACTCCAACCTCTAGAAAACGATGATGGCGAGGGGGCCGGGGAGAGGAAGAATTCCTTCTTCCTATCCCCGGCACAGACCGTCAGCGCAGAAGCCGCGCCCTCAACGCCCGCACGGCGCTGTCCGGCGTGGTGAGGACGGGCTTGCCGGTCGCGGCCGCGACGAGCGACGCGGCGCGGGCGAGGCTGAACTGGGCAAGGGCGATGGCGTCGCAATCGGTGAGGCCCTTCGCGGTCTCGGCGGCGAGGCGGTCATGCGCCTCGACGTCACCGCGGTTCAGGGCATCCAGGGCGCCATCGGCGAGGCGCGGGACGAGGGTGACGCCCGGCGGGAACTCGGGCGGCATGCTGGCGAGGGTGGGAGCGAAGCTCGCGAGGAGGCCGATGCGGCCGCCGATCGCGGCAGCCTCCGCCACCATGGCCTCGTTGGGCTTGAGGACGGGCATGGGGGCGAGTTCGGCCGCCACGGCCTCGATGCAGGGGCCGAAAGCGGAGCAGGTGAAGAGGATAGCGGTGGCACCGGTGCCGCGGGCGTAGTGCGCGAGGGCGAGAAAGCGGTCCGTCATCCCGGGGGTGAGGGCGCCCTCGCGGGCGAGGTCGGCGGAAAGGCTATCGTCCAGCAGGTTCATAAGCTCTGCCTCCGGCCAAAGCCGGGCGAAGGCTTCCTCGACCGGCGGGGGGGAATGGCGCAGGGCGTGGATGAGGGCGATCCGCATGGGGCGATCCTGGCGCGGGTCGCTTGATGAAACAACTGTTGCGTCGTTTGGTCCTTGATGCACTATATGTTTCATGTCCTCCGACGCGCCCCTCGATCGGCTGCGCCTTGCTCTGCCGGACCTTCCGCCGCGGCTGCGTGAGGCGGCGCGGTACTTGGCGGAGCACGCCTTCGACGCCACCACACGTTCCATGCGGGAACTGGCGGCGGATGCGGGGGCGACGCCGGCCAGCTTCACGCGGCTGGCCCAGGCGCTGGGCTATGCGGGATGGGAGCCCCTGCGCGCGGCACTGGTGGAGGCGCGGCGGCCGCCCGCGCCGTTCTCCGGCCGCGCCCGCAGCCGGGATGACCTGCCGGCCGCGATGCTGGCCGCCGATGCGGCCGCGGTGCTGGGACTGGAGGCCGGGCCGGTGGCGGATTCGGCGGCCGCACTGCACCGGGCGCCCCGCATCTGGTGCGCGGGGTTCCGATCCTGCCGCGCGGTCGCGGGGCTGCTGCACTACCAGTTGAGGCTGTTCCGGCCGGAGACGCGGCTGGTGGGGGCGGAGGGTCCGGAGGAACTGGACCTGGACGCCTTCTCCAGCCGCGACGCGGTGGTGGTGGCGAGCTTCGCGCCCTACGCGGCGGAGGCGGTGCGGACGGCGGCGGCGGCGCGGCAAGCAGGGGCGGTGCTGGTGGCACTGGCAGATTCGCCGAACGCGCCCGTGGCCCGCGGGGCGGCGCACCTGCTGCGCTTCGAGGCCGACGGGCCGGGCTTCTTCCACTCGCTGACCGGGGCCGTCTCGCTCGCGCAGGCCCTGGCGGCGGCTGTGTTCGCGCAAGGCGGTGCGGCGGCGATGGAGCGGCTGCGCCAGGCGGAGGCGCGGCTGGCGGAACTCTCCCGCTACGCGCCGGAAACGGAAAGGGATCTCTGATGACGTCTCGTCTTCTGCATCGTGGCCGCGCCACGCCTCCGATGGCCGTGTCCGGCCACGGGTGCTGGCTGCGGGATTCCGGCGGGCGGGAGGTGCTGGACGCCTCGGGCGGGGCGGCCGTGTCCTGCCTGGGGCACGCGCACCCGGATGTGGTGGCGGCCGTGCAGAAGCAGGTCGCGGCGCTGGAATACGCCCATACCGGTTTCTTCACCAACGAGCCGGCGGAGCGCCTGGGCGAGGCGCTGCTGGGCCACGAGCCGGGCGGGCTGAGCCGGGCCTATTTCGTCTCCGGCGGATCCGAGGCGATGGAGGCGGCGCTGAAGCTGGCGCGGCAGCACTTCGTGGAGAAGGGCGAGCCGGGGCGCACGCGCTTCATCGCGCGCCGCCAGAGCTACCACGGCAACACGCTGGGCGCGCTGGCGCTGGGCGGGAACGCGGCGCGGCGGGCGCCCTATGCCCCGATCCTGGCCGATGCCTTCAGCCACGTCTCCGCCGCCTTCCCCTATCGCGGGATGCGCGAGGGCGAGGACGAGGCGGCCTATGTCGCGCGCCTGGCCGGGGAGCTGGAGGCGGAGTTCCAGCGCCTGGGCCCGGCCAAGGTCGCCGCCTTCGTGGCGGAGACGGTGGTGGGCGCGACCGCGGGCTGCGTGGCCGCCCCCACCGGCTACTTCAAGGCCGTGCGCGAGATCTGCGACCGACACGGCGCCCTGCTGATCCTGGACGAGGTGATGAGCGGCATGGGCCGCACGGGCACCCTCCACGCCTGGGAGCAGGAGGGCATCGCACCGGACATCCAGGCGATCGCGAAGGGCCTCGGCGGCGGCTACCAGCCGATCGGCGCCATCCTGATGAACGACCGCGTGCTGGCGCCGATCATGGCGGGCTCCGGCGCCTTCCAGCACGGCCACACCTACCTCTCCCACCCCGTCGCCTGCGCGGCGGCCCTGGCGGTGCAGGAGGTGATCGCGCGCGACGGCCTGCTGGACCGCGTGCAGGCCATGGGCGCGCGGCTGGAGGCCGGGCTGGTGGAGCGCTTCGGCAACCACCGCCACGTCGGCGACATCCGCGGCCGCGGCCTGTTCCGGGCCATCGAGCTGGTGGCGGACCGCTCGACGCGCGCCCCCTTCGAGCCCACCCGCAAGCTGAACCTCCGCATCCGCGACGAGGCCTTCGCGCGCGGGCTGGCCGTGTACCCCGGCGGCGGCACGGTGGACGGGGCACGGGGCGACCATATCCTCCTCGCGCCGCCCTACATCGCTGGAGAGGCGGAGATCGACCTTATCGTTGAGCGGCTCGGTGAGGCTGTGGACGCGGCGCTCGCGGCCTAATGGTGGGGGGTGCCGGTCCTTTGCTGTTGGTCTGTCCCGGGGAGAGGAAGAAGGAATTCTTCCTCTCCCCGAACCCCTCACCATCATCTTTTTCTTCGAGTTGGTCTGGCTCGGCTGATGGTGCGCCTCGGGTCCACGACCCGAGGCGACTGCAAGGGCAGGATCAAGTCCTTCGCGCCGAAACCCCGTGTCAGGCCGGCGCGGCGGCAGCCAGCCGGGGGTCCAGGGGCCTCATGCCCTTGGCGGGGGTCCAGGGGGCGGAGCCCCCTGGGGCCGCCAGCACCACTGTCGCTCTAGCGCCGCACCCGCCGCGTGGCGACAAGGCTGACCGTGGACGCGGGGCCGCCGTCAAGGACAACCGCGATCTCGGTTCCCGGGGCGACGGTGAAGCGGAAGTTGTCTTCCCCCGTGCCGTTGGGTTCCCGGGCGGGGCGGACGCCGCGGTAGCAGGCGGCCACGCGCTCCGCGGCCTGGCGCAGCACCTGCGGGCTGCGGTCGGCTCCGCCGCGGCGGCCATTCCCCTCGGAGAGGTCGGCGACGTAGCGGGTCTCGGCCGGCTGGGCGGAGACCGTGGCGCGCAGCGCGCCGGGCGGGAGAAGGGTGGTGCGGACCGGGCCCACGGGCGTGGCCGTGGCCGGCGCCGCGCCGGGTGGGCCGCTGGCCTGGGTGCCTCCCCGGGCCGCCGGGGGGGTGCCGCCCGCGGCGGGCGGGGCGCCGTTGGGTGCGGCTTCCGTCGGGAAGACATTCGGGCCGCCGGGCAGGAGCTGGACGATGCGCGCCAGCTCCGCGCAACCCGGGCCGCCGGCGGTCTGGGCCTGGAGTTGGGCCTGGATCTGGCCCTGGGTCTGGGCCTGGGCCGGGATGTGCCAGGCCGCGGCCAGCGCCGCGGCGGCGAGGGCGTGGCGATGCCGCATGATGCCGGGATTTCCCTTCCGTCGATGCCGGCGCACGCTAATCAGGCCCTCCGGGCGGGGCAAGACGCGGGGGGCGGTCCATGCCGCGGGTGACCCTTCTTTACGCGGGTCTGCTGGGGCTGGCCTTCTTCTGGCTGTCCTGGCGGGTGATCCGGGCGCGGGGGCAGGCGGGCGTTTCGCTCGGCACGGGGGAGGACGCGGCGCTGCAGCGCGCGGCACGGGTGCACGGCAACTTCGCGGAGTACGTTCCGGTGGTGCTGGTGCTGATGCTGGCGGACGAGCTGGCCGGGGCCCCGGTGCCGCTGCTGCACGGCGCGGGGATTGCGCTGGTGCTCGGGCGGCTGTGCCACGCCGTCTCCATCGGCGGGGAGAGGCACCGCATGCGGCCCCGCGTGGCGGGGATGGTGCTGACCTTCCTTGCCCTAATCGTGCTGGCCATCGCGGCCATCATTCTGGCTTTTTCCTGAAGGGGACGACCATGAAGAGACTTCTGCTGGCCGCCTGCGCGGCATTGGGGATTTCGGGCGCGGTCCAGGCGGCCACGCTGGACACGGTGAAGCAGCGGGGCACGCTGGCCTGCGGCGTCTCCACGGGCTTCGCGGGCTTCTCCGTGCCGGATTCGCGCGGAGAGGTGCGCGGGCTGGACGCGGATTACTGCCGCGCCATCGCGGCCGCCGTGCTGGGCGATGCGACGAGGGTGCGCTTCGTCGGCCTGACCGCGCAGAACCGCTTCACCGCGCTGCAATCCGGCGAGATCGACGTGCTGCTGCGGAACTCCACCCAGACCTTCCTGCGCGACGCCTCCATCGGGCTGAACGCGGGGCCGGTGAACTTCTACGACGGCCAGGGCTTCGCCGTGCGGCGCGACGCCAATGTGCGCGACGTGAAGGGACTGGACGGCGCGACGGTCTGCGTGGCCCAGGGCACGACGCATGAGGTGACGCTCGGCGACATCGCCCGCGCGCGGAACATCCGCTTCCAGCCCGTGGTGTTCGAGCGGGTGGACACGATGCAGCAGGCCTTCTTCTCCGGCCGTTGCGACGCGATGACGCAGGACGCCTCCGCACTCGCCGGCGCGATCGCCACCGTGGCCCCGAGCGCGGCGGACTACATGGTGCTGCCCGAGACCATCTCGAAGGAGCCGCTGGGTCCGTTCACCCGGAACGGCGACGACGCCTGGAGCAACATCGTGGCCTGGGTCCATTATGGGCTGGTTGAGGCGGAGGAGGCCGGGATCACCGCCGCCAACGCCGATGAGATGGCGCGCGGGCAGAACCCCGTGGCGCAGCGCCTTCTCGGAACGAGCGGCGAGTTCGGCTCCCGCCTGGGACTGCCCAACGACTGGATGCTGAAAGCGATCAAGGCCGTCGGGAACTACGGGGAGGTGTTCGAGAGGAATGTCGGCGGCGGCAGCTCGCTGAAGCTTCCGCGCGGACTGAACGGGCTGTGGAACGGCGGCGGGCTGATGTACGCGGTGCCGTTCCGGTGACGCTATTCTGGGGAGAGTGAGAGGGAATCCTCCCTCTCCCCGGACCCGTAGAAGGCAGTGCCTTCAGCCCCGTCATCCTTTTCCGGGCTTTGGAACTATCCGGCTGACGGCGCGTCTCGGGTCCACGACCCGAGGCGATTGCAAGCGCAGCACCGGATCCCCTGGCGTAGCCCGCCAGTTCAGGTCAGTTCCCATTCATGGGGAGTGCAGGAACCTCAGGTTCCTGCTGGGGGTGCAGGGGGCGGAGCCCCTTGCGCGCTACTTCAGCGCCCGCGCCTGCTCTCCGAAATCCGCCCAGGGATCCGGCCGCTTCAGCCGCTCCGGCGCGGTGCGGAGGGTAAAGGCCTTCGGCTCCAGATCCGGCGTCACCTCGGACCAGTCCAGCGGCATGGAAACGGTCGCGCCGGGCCGCGCGCGAGGGGACCAGGCGGCGACGGCGGAGGCGCCGCGGGCGTTGCGCTGGTAGTCGAGGAAGATGCGGCCCTCACGGGCGGACTTGGCGCTCTCCGTCGTGAAATGGTCCGGGCTATCCTGCGCCAGGGTGTCGCAGAGGGCGGCGGCCCGGGCGTGCAGGGACTTCCAGGTGGCGCCCTGCACGGGCGCGACGAGGTGCAGGCCCTTGCCGCCGGTGGTCTTGCAGTAGGGAACGAGGTTCGCCTCCTCCATGCGGCGGCGCAGGGTCTGGGCGGCCTCCACCACCGCGGCGAAGGGCAGGTCCTCGGCGGGGTCGAGGTCGAGGATCAGGCGGTCGGGCTTCGTGACTGCCTTGCTGAGGGCGGGCCAGGGATGGATTTCCAGCACTCCGGACTGGGCCAGGGCGACCAGGGCCTCGGGCGTGTCCACCTGAAGCAGCGGAGACGTCTCGCCGCGCGGGGTGACGTGGGTGATGAGCGCGGAGGTGCCGCGGCCGGCATGGCGCTGGAAGAAGCGGTCGCCGGAAAGGCCGTCGGGCGCGCGAAGAAGGGAGAGGGGGCGGCCGGCGATCCAGGGGAGGAGGCGGGGGGCCACCGCCTCCATGTAGGCGGCGAGGTCGTGCTTTGTGATGCCGTCCTCGGGCCAGAGGAGCTTGTCGGGATGGGTGATGGCGACGCCGGCCACCTTGATGGCCGGCGTGGCGGCGCGGCGTGGCCTGGCGGGTTCGATGGCGGGTTCTCTGGCAGATTCCGGGGCGGCTTTCGCGCGCTTCTTCGCCGCGGGGTTCGCGGGTTCGCGGGGCTTGCCGGCGATGGCGCCCATGTCGCGGTCCGTGCTGACGGAACGGTCATGGGCTTCCAGCAGCGCGTCGGCATCGCCGGGGCGGGCCTCGCCGTCCTCGTCCTTGATGAGGAGCCAGTTGTGCTTCTTCTCCCGCCCGCGCGGGCGCATGCGGACGAGGTGCCAGGCACCGCGCAGCCTTTCCCCGTGCAGGGTGAAGCGCAGGCGGCCGGCTTCGAGGTCGGCGGTGGGGTCCTCCGAGTCCGGCTCCCAGGTTCCGCGGTCCCAGAGCATCACCGTGCCGGCACCGTAGCCGGCGCCGATCGTGCCCTCGAACCCGCCATACTCCACGGGGTGGTCCTCCACCTCCACCGCTAGGCGCTTCTCGGCGGGGTCCAGGCTGGGGCCGCGGGTGACGGCCCAGGACTTCAGGACACCGTTCAGTTCCAGGCGGAAGTCGTAGTGCAGGCGGGTGGCGTCGTGCTTCTGGACGGTGAAGGAGAGGGACTTCGCGCGGCGGCGCTTCGGGGCGCCGCCCCGGGGTTCCGGGGTGGCCCCGAAATCCCGCTTGGCGCGATAGGGGGCGAGGGGATCATCGGCCATGGCGGGAAGGCAACGTCCTTCCCGCCCCCTGGTTCACGCCCGGTTCAGGCGAGCATGTCCTTCACCATCGGCACGACCTTCGTGCCGTAGAGCTCGATGCTGCGCATCATCCGCTCATGCGGCAGGGTGCCGGCGCTGTACTTCATCTCGAAGCGGGCAAGGCCGAGAGCCTTCACCGTGTTCGCGATGCGCCGCGCCACGGTCTCGGGCGTGCCGAGATAGAGGGAGCCGCCCTCGATCTCGCGCTCGAAATCCGCGCGCTGCGCCGGCGGCCAGCCGCGGTCGGCGCCGATGCGGTCCCGGCCGGCCTTCCAGTGCGGCCACAGCTCCTCCTTCGCCGCCTCCTCCGAGTCGGCGACATAGCCGTGGGAGTGGACGCCGATGGGCTGCGCCGCCTTGCCGAACTTCTCCAGCGCCTGATGGTACAGGTCCACATAGGGGCGGAAGCGCGCGGGATCGCCGCCGATGATGGCGAGCATCAGGGGCAGGCCGTAATGCGCCGCGCGCACCACGGATTGCGGGCTGCCGCCAACGCCGACCCAGGTCTTCAGCGTGCCGTTCTCGATCGGCGGGAAAACGCCGGGCACGTCCAGCGCCGGGCGGATGCTGCCCTTCCACTTGGCGGGCCCGCCCTTCAGCAGCTCCGCGAAGAGGTCCAGCTTCTCCTCGAACAGAGTCTCGTACTCGTTCATGTCGAAGCCGAAGAGCGGGAAGGATTCGGTGAAGGATCCGCGCCCCAGCACCACCTCCGCCCGTCCATTGGAAAGGGCATCCAGCGTGGAGAAGCGCTGGAACACGCGGATCGGGTCGTCGGAGGACAGCACGGTCACGGCGGTGCCGAGCCGGATGCGCTCCGTGCGTGCGGCGATGGCGCCGAGCAGGACCTCCGGTGCGGAAACCGCGAAGTCGGCGCGGTGATGCTCGCCAATGCCGAAGAAGTCGATGCCGAGGCCATCGGCCAGCACGGCCTCCTCGACAAGGTTGCGGATGACCTGGGCGTGCGGAAGCGGCGCACCGTCCGGGCCGGAAGTGACGTCCCCGAAAGTGTCCAGGGCGAATTCAATGGGGGTGGTCACGCGAAGTCCCTCAGTGGCGGTCGCGGGCAAAGGTGGGAGGGCGCGGGGCGGACGTCGAGGCGAGGGCGTCAATGGTGCTCATCAGGGCGGGTGATGGTGGGTGGTCGGGCTTTTCGGTGGCGGTCTGTCCCGGGGAGAGGAAGAAGGAATTCTTCCTCTCCCCGGACCCCTCACCATCATCTTCTTCTAGGCTTTGGGACACCCCGGCTGACGGTGCGCCTCGGCTCGTGGAGCCGAGGCGACTGCAAGGGCAGGATCGAGCCCGATCGTAGAGTGCTGACAGATCAGGTCAGTTCCGCGGCAGCCCGATGCAGGTCCAGGGTTGGACCTTAGGTCCAACCAGGCTCTTGGCTCGGGACAAACGCTTCGCGTTTGCCCGGGGGGGGGGCCAGGGGGCGGCGCCCCCTGGGGCCGGAAGGATCACCCGCCCGGATCGTGCTTCGCGCAGAAGGCGGCCGCGCCGAGCGTCCGGAAATCCTGCATGGCCTCGCCTAGCCGTTCGTGCGGCCAGTTCCACCAAGCGATGCGGTGCAGGGCCGCGATGATCTCTTGGGGAAAGCGATAGCGCAGCACCCGGCCGGGCACGCCGACGACGACCGCGAAGTCCGGCACGTCCTTCGTGACGACGGCGCCGGCGCCGATGGCGGCGCCTGCCCCGATCGTCACGCCCGGCAGGATGATCGCGCCGTGGCCGACCCAGACATCGGGGCCGAGCGTGACCGGCGTGCTCCGGCGCCAGGCGAAGAGGGCGGCGTCGTCGTCGCCGAGCCCGTAGGCGGAGGAGCGGTAGGTGAAGTGGCTCAGCGCCACCCGGTCCATCGGATGGTTGCCGGGGTTGATGCGGACATTCGCGGCGATGGAGCAGAACGGGCCGATCTCCGCGCCCATGATGTCGCTGTCGTTGACGACGTAGGCGTAGTCGCCGAAGCGGCTCTCGGCCACGCGGGTGCGGGCCCCCACCTCGCACCAGCGGCCGAAGTGGCTGTCCCGCACCTCGGCGGTCGGGTGGATCGCGGGGTCCTGGCCGAGGGACTTGCCGAGGGTGTCGGGATGGGCCGCGAGGGGCCTGGGGGGATCGGAACTGTGCATCAGGGGGCGGATGGCTAGATGAGCCGTGCCGACGCCATGATGACGGGGCGGCGAAGGATTCGAGACAGTTTGTCGCCGCCCGTCCCGTCGCGGCCGCCAGAGGATCCCGCCATGCCGCCTCTGCCGGAGGACCGGACCCCGCGCTGCCGGACCCGATGGATCGGGGGCAGCGTGGTCCTGCTCGGCGGTGCCTCCCTCGCGGTCTCGGGCTTCGACGCGCCCGGCGCCGTGCTGACCCGGCTGGGCATCGCAGCCCTGATCGGCTTCGTGCTGTCCTTCCTGTTCTGTCCCGCCCGCGCCCGGCAGCAGGAGAGCACCGGCGCGGGCGCGGACGGCTCTTCGGCCGACGATGCCCCTGGACATGACGTCTGCGGAAACGATGGCGACGACGGTGACGGCGACGGAGGAGGAGATGGCGGCGGCGAGTGACGGGTGCGGTTGTCGGCTAGGGGCCGCGGATCAGGGCAGCGCCCCGTGCCGGCGGAGCAGGGACTCCAGCCCGGCGCGGTCGGGATGGGCGGCGATCAGCGCCTCGGGCAGCCAGAAGGCGCTGATCCGGTCCGCGATGATAAGGAGCATGCCCCCCTGCCGCACCGCGCCCGTCACGCGCGACCAGGGCACGAGGAGGGTGCGGCTGGGATTGCGCCAGAGCAGGCCGTCCTCGCCGAGCAGCAGCTCGTGCGCGCCGAGAAGGTCGCCCGCCGCGGCGTGCAGGGCGTGGATCCCCCGGCGCTGCCGGGACGACAGGATCACCCCGAGCGCCAGCACCGTCGCCAGCACCACGCCGAGGACGGCCAGGACGAGGCCGAAGCCGTCCAGGCTCCAGGCCCAGCCATCCCGCCCGCTCACGAGCCACATTTCCGCGCTCACCTCCCTGGAGGCGGCGAGGTAGCCGGCGGTCCCGCCGACGAGGCATCCCCCGGCCAGCCCGAGGAGGCGCCTGCGCCAGCCCGGCCGCACCGAGGCGGCGCGCATCAGCACAACCTGCATCCGCCCGTAGTCCGCAAGCCCCAGCGCCGGCACCTGGAGGGCGTAGCGGGGCGGCCCGGCGGCCGCTTCCACCCCCTCGCTCACTGCGCCGCGCCGGGCGCGAGGCGGAGCACGGCGGTCACCCGGACCACCACCTCCGCCTCTCCGGCGGCCGAGGCCATGGGGGGCACGGGGACCTGGGCCCGCATCATCGGCGCAGCCGCCTCCGCACCGTAGGGCAGGACGGCGCCGGGAGGGTCCATCTCGATCCGCTGCACCCCCGCCACCCGCGCCTCCGCGGCGGCGGCCACGGCGCGCGCGCGGGCCAGCGCGGTACGCGTCGCCTCCGCCGCCAGCTCCTGGCGCGCGGCCTCCACTTCCTCCTCCCGGGGCAGGGAGCCGGATTGCAGCAGGCCGGTGGCGCCGTTCTCCAGGCTGCCCGAGAGCAGCGCGGGCAGCCGATCCGGCACGGTGCGGAAGGAGACCGTGGCGCGGCCGGCATAGCCCTTGATGCGGTCGGGCTGGTTGCGGACCTCCTGCAACTCCGGCTCGAAGCCCGTGGATTCCGTCCGCAACCGCTCCGCCCCCTGCGCGCGCAGGAAGGCGAGGAGGGTGCCGGACTTTCCGGCAAGGGCGGCGGCCGTGCCGCGCAGGTCGCGCCCGTGCACCTCGATCGTCACCACGGCGTCCGACACGGTGGCGGGCAGGCGCCGCCGGGCCTCGGCGCCAACCGCGACGAGGCCCGGCACTTCGGCCGGGTTGGCGGACATCTGGGTCGCCGGCACCTGGGCGGGCCGGTCCTGCGGGCCCGGCGCCTGGGCCAGGGCAGGCGGAGCCGCGAGAAGGGCGAGCATGGCCCAGCCCCGGATAAACGGTGCGCTCATCGGCATTCTCTCCCCTGCCCTCCGGCCTCCATGCCCCGGCGGTGCCGGTTCCGCCAAGCCGGGGAGGCACCCGGTGGCGCCGATCCCACGCGGTCGTGCGCGGGGCGGGGTTCGCCGGGCGGAACGCGCACTTCCCGGCGGCCGCTGCCTCTCCGGATCGTGCGCGCCCGGTGCCTGTGCGCTCGCGGAACGCTGGACCACATTCCGCCCCCCCGCACACGGAGATTCCTGTGATCCGCATCCTGGCTCGTGTGGGGGCCGCCACGGCAGCCCTCGCCCTCGTTGCCGTCCCGGCCCTCGCCCAGCCCGCCCAGCTTCGCCCCACCCGGGACGTGACGGTCACCTACCGCATGGTCGGCGTGACCGGCACGGCCCCGCAGGAGGTCCGCATGGCCTTCTCCCCCAGCACCGGCAAGCAGCGGGTCGATCCGCCCGGCGGCGTGGGCTGGATGCTGATCGACCGCCGGGCGAACTCCGCCGTCATGGTGATGGACGCGCAGCGCATGACCATGGCCATGCCGCAGGAGGCTGTTGCCGCCATGACGCAGGAGATGCCGGCCGGCGCCACTTTCCGCGTGAAGGGCAACGCCACCATCGCCGGCACGGCCTGCACGGAATGGGAAATGACCGCCGGCACGGCCAAGGGTACCTCCTGCATCACCGATGACGGCGTGCTGCTGCGCACCGCCGCCACCGCCCCGGACGGCACCAACGTCGTGATGGAGGCCACCCAGGTCACCTATGGCCCGGTGGACCCCGCCCGCCTGACCGTGCCCTCGGGCTATAACGCCATGCAGATGCCCAACGGCGCGCCCGGCACGCCGGGTGCCATGCCCGCCCGTTAGGGGTGGAAGGCCCCGGCGCCGGGGACGCCCCGCAGCACGGCAGGGAACCGGACGGCCTGGACCCGGAGGACGCCGCCTGGGCGTCCTCCGCCCGCCCGGTCGCCAGTTTCCTCTGCGACGCCATGTTCCGGGTGTCCGGGAGCGTCTATGTCGGGCCGGAGAACGGGATGACCCCGGCGCAGTGGGAGGCGGAGCGCGTCCCGCTGCCGCCGCCGGACCTGCCGTTCCGCGCCCCCGGCTGGGTCGCCTCCACCGACCTTGCCGGGCGGGAGGAGGCTCTGGCCGCCTATCTCGACCGGCTGATCCGCATCGCCCGCGCGCACGGCAAGATGGCGGCGCTGGTCGAACGGTTCCCCTACTTCGCCGTCCGCCCGAAGATCCTGGCCGGGGACGAGGTGCTGGCCTCCTGGCCCTGGAGCGATGGCCTCCGCGAGGCCCGGGACGTGCTGGTCACGCTGGCCCGCGCCGCCTCGGCCGCGCCGGGCACCCCCATCCTGGACGACCAGGACCAGGGCTGGGCGCTGCGGATGGTCGCCGGGCCCGGGACCGTCCTCCTCGTCGAATGGGACGCGGAGGGGCCACCCCCGGCGGATGCGGCCTGGAGCCTGGAGGCCGCCGTCCTCGCCGGGCAGGCCGCGGCGGCGCGCGACAGGCTGCGGGCGGTGCATGCGCGTCTCGTGCGGCTGATGGGGCGGGATTTCTGGTCGTGAGGCACGGGGCCGGGTGCCGGCTGGGCCGCGCCAGGGCCGCACCGCTTTCCGGCGGTCCTCAGGCCTGTTCCCTGGCCGCCCCGTTCCCCGCCCACCCCTCGTTCAGGCGCCAGAGCCCGAGGGCGAAGGCGAGCATCAGGACACCCCCGCCGAAGAGGCTGAGGGGCGTGGCGCCGAGCCGCTCGAACCACTGGGTGTAGAAGTGGATGCCGCCGAAGACGCAGGCGAGGTTCACCAGCCAGCGCCGGTTCGTCCGCCCCGCCCAGACCGCCGCCCCGAGCAGCGCGGCGGCCCAGGCGATGCTGAAGGCGTCGTCCGGGATGGCGCGACCGAGGACCCGCCGGATCCACCCCGCGTCGTCGCCCCAGAGGGAGCCGACCCAGAAGCCCAGATTCACCAGCAGCAGCGCCGTGCGCGCCGCGATGTTCGCCAGCCGCTCCCCCGCCGGGCGAAGGCGCGGGGCGGTGGCATGCGCGGCGGCGGCGAGGGCCGAGAAGGCGAGGATCGTGGCCAGCGGCTGCTCCACGCCCAGCGCGTAGAAGGCATGGCCATAGGCGGCGCCGCTGCCGATCGTGGCGGAGAGCAGCAGCACCGCCAGCGCGATCAGCAGCCCGCTGCCGGCGAGGATCGCGGAGCCCGCGAAAAGCGCCGCGACGAGGAGCAGGGCCGCCTGCATCCCCAGCAGCGGCTGCGCCTCCGCGTCCGGGGCGCTGTCCAGGCCCGTCATGCCGGCGCTCAGCATGAGGATGCTGGCCCCCAGCAGCAGCGCGGCGACGAGGACGAGCATCGTGGCCAGCACCCCCCAGCGCGCGCGGCCCGAGAGCACCAGCCAGGCCCCGACCGCCATCAGCACCAGCCCTAGCGGGATCGCGGTCAGCACGCTCGGCAGCAGGGCCACGGTGCCGGCGCTGACGGCGACCACGCCGAAGCCGACCAGGGCATTTACCAGCAGCGAGCCCGTGTCGCGCCGCCCGAGCCGGGCGAGGCGATCGTGCTCCTCCCCGGTGATCTGCCCTTCCTGCAGCAGCCGCGACAGGTCGAGCGTGACCTTCACCATCGTGTCCCCCACGGCCCTGTCCGGGCGCGAATCCCGGGGATGGTGTCCGATCCGCGGGGGGCGGGGAACCCGCCCGGCCGCGCCGCGGGAGTTGATCGGCGCCCGGGTCGCCATCCCCGCCCGGTGGGCTATGCCGGTGCGGCAGGATGGGAGGACCGACATGCCGCTCCGCCGTGCCTCATGGACCGCCCTGGCGCTGGCCGCCGCGCTGATCGCGGCACCACCCGCGGCATCGCCCGCCGGGGCGACGCAGGAGTTCCGCTTCGAGGGCACCGCCTTCGAGCCACCGGGAGGGGGCTGGGTGGTGAACCCGGACACCCGCCCGGGGATCTGGCAGGCCCAGCGGCGCTTCGAGGAGGGGCGGGACCGTGGGGCCGCGCTGATCCAGGTGGCGCGCCCCATCCCCGCCTTCGAAGGGCCCTTCGACGCCGTCTTCACCCGCCTGGCCGCCAGCATCCCCGGCCTGGAGAGGGAGCGGCCGACGATGCGGGGGGAGGGCGTGACCGCCGCCGGCCACCGCATCCGCCACGAGAGCCGCTGCTGCACCCGGCGCAACGACGTCTCCATCGGCACGGAGACGGTGGGCATCAGCGACGGCCGGCGCCACGCCGTCCTCATGCTCGTCAGCATGGGGCTGCGCGGCGATTCCGCGCGGAAGGCGCGCGCCGATTTCGACGCCTTCGTCCGTTCCTTCCGCCTGGATGCCGCCGAGCCCTCCGCCACCCTGGCCCCGCCCGAGGGCGCGGGCGGGCTGGAGGGCACCTTCACGCATCTCAGCACGGGCGTGATGCCCAACGCCTTCGGCGGAATTGACTTCCGGGCGGAGAACGAGGTGCGCGTCTTCGACAAGGGCGGCCTCTACAGCCGCGCCGTCCCCTCGGGGGAGGAGGACGTGGCGGCGCATTGCCGCAGGGTGCCCGCGGATTGCGGCACCTACCGCCTGATCGGGGGCGGGATGCTGCGCGGGCCGGACCGGATCGAGTTCCGGGACATGACCTCCCGCTACGGGCTGATCGAGGTGAAGGAGAAGCCCTTCGCGCGGGACGGCGAGAACCTGCGGATCGGCGGCGACGCGCATCGCCGCGTGCCGCCGCTGCCGCGCGGCACCGTCTTCGACGGCACCTGGCGCTACTTCTTCGCCTCCTCCGGCAGCACCGCCTTCTCCTCCGGCAGCGTGGCGGTGGAGCGGCTGCTGACCCTCTCGCGGGACGGACGCTTCCGTCGCACGGGCTTCACCGGCGCCTCCTCCTCCAACGAGGCGGGCGGCGGGCGGACGGGCTTCACGAGCGGGCGGGAGCGCCCGGCGGAGAGCGGCCGCTACGAGGCGGAGGGCTACCGCCTTACCCTTGTCGGCGATGATGGGCGGCGGGAGAGCTTCAGCCTCATCCTGCCCGATCCCGGCAAGGACGGGCTGCTGGTGATCGACGGCAACAACTACCTGCGGAGGGACGGGAAATGAGGGCCTTGCGGATCGCGGCGGCGGCGCTGCCCCTTCTCCTGCCCGCCGCGGCGCGGGCGGGCTGCGTCTGGTCCGACCTGGTGACGGAGGAGGCGCGCGCCGCTGCCGTGCGGCCGGGCGCCCCGCGCGTGAACTTCGTGCAGGATGATGTCCTTGCGCGCGGCTGCCCGAATGAGAGCGCGGCCTGCCGGGCGCGGGCCTATCTGACGCCGGGCGACGTGGTGCTGACCGGGCCCACCCAGGGCGCTTATACCTGCGCCGGCTTCGTGGGCGCGCGGGGCGCGACGACGATCGGCTGGATGCCCAGCGCCGCGCTCCTCCCCCTGCCGGAAGCGGAGCAGGTCCCCGCCGACTGGAACGGCCAGTGGACGGCGCCGGAGCAGGACATCGCCATCACCCCTGGAGGCAAGGGCGCGCTGCGCGTGAAGGGCGAGGCCACCTGGGGTATGGGCGACCCGGAGCGCGTGCGGCGTGGCGGCATCCATACCGGCGAGGTGGCGGGCGAGGCGCGCCCCGTGAACGGCGTGCTCGCCTTCTCCATGGGCGATGACGACACCACCAAGCCCTACGAGGCCGGCGACGAGTACACCTGCCGCATCCGCCTGTGGCGGCGCGGCCCCTATCTGCTGGCGCGCGACAACAACGGCTGCGGCGGCCTCAATGTCAGCTTCTCCGGTTTCTACCGGCGCAAGGGATGAGGGCATGACCACGCGCCGCCTCCTCCTCGCCGCCGCACTGTCCGGCGCCCGTCCAGCGGCCGCGCAGCGGGATTCCCGCGCCTCGTTCGCGGCCTACTGGCACGATTTCCGCGCTGCCGTCCTGGCCGGGGACATGGGCGCCGTCACGCGGATGAGCCGCCTTCCCCTGGAGAGCCGGGGCGAGCTGGACGACGAGCCCGTGCGGCGCCTGACCGCGGCGACGCTGCCCTCTGCCTTCCGCCGGCTGCTCCGGACGGTGGAGGACGTGAGGACCAACCGCACGGTGCTGGAGGTGATCCGCGACACGCCGGAGCCGACGCTCGATCCCCGCAACTCCGCCCCGGACCAAGCGCGCGTCAGTAGCCTGGCCTTCGCGCGCGGTCGGGATGGCTGGCGGCTCGTCACGATCTATCGTGGGCCGGAGGAGTAGGGGGTGCGCTGGACGTGCCGGGTCGTGGCCCACCTTCTGACGCTTCTCGCTGCCGGGCCGGTCGCGGCCACGGGCCTGCCCGGGCCGGTATCGGACATCCGCATCACCGTGAACGGCGCGCGCGGGAACGACGTGAGCGGGGAGGAGACGGCCGCGCAATGCGCCCGCTTCCGCCTGCGGCAGCGCGAGGTGCGCGCCTATTTCGCAACCGCCCGGCTCGTGGATGAGCGGGCCTATCACCACGATCTGGAGATGTCCCGCTGCCACGCCGAAGGCCTGGTCACCCTTGCGGACGGGCGGCGCGGGCGATGGCGTATCGACCGGGAGCGGCGCGGGATCGTCGCGCTGGAAGGGGGCGACGTGATCCTTCTCCACTGCCCGCGCTGCACGGCCCGGGCCTTCGAGCCCGTCCACGACCCGGAGCGGGACGGATGAGGTCCCGCTCCGGCAGCAGGCGTCAGAGGTTCTTCTCGAGGAGATGCGTGACCGCCTGCGTGCGCTCCGCCACGTCGCCGGTATTGGCGTAGGGGCGCCAGTTGATATCCAGCGTGCCGCCCTGGAAGGAGAGCCCGTTCGGGTAGTTGGAGGCGGGCGCCGTCTTCTCGTCGTAGCGGATGTGGATGCGCTGCAGCTTCGCGCGCAGGGCGTCGCGCCCCATCGCATCCGCGGTGATGCTCCGCAGCGCGGCGGTCAGCGGCTCGAAGATGGTTTTCCCGAAGTAGTCGTCGCGCGCGTAATACTGCGCGTCGCCGGGCAGGGTGAGCTGGTCCCACTCCACCTCCACGGGCACGGCAAAGCCCGCGGCCTGCTGGATGCCGCTCTCGATGGCCGGGTACTTCTCCTGGCGGTAGGCCGCGATGGCCCGGCGCTCCGCGAGGCCGATCGTGCCCTGCGCCCGAACGAGCGCGGGCGTGGAGGCGAGTGCGGCCGCGAGGCCGATCATGCTGCGCCGTGTGGTCATCGCGTTCTCCCGGTGGATGCGCCGGCAGCGGCGGTGCTGTCCTGTTCGCGCGGCGGGAATGGAGCCGCGCGGCACGGTTCCGGCAAGAACGCCAAGCGTGACAATTGCGCGAGGCTTTCGCGCGGTAGAAGGCCGGCCCGCCGGTATCGTTGCGGGGCAGCGCGGGCCCATCCGAGGCGCGGCCGTTCCTCACCGGCTTCTCATCCGCCGGATCGGCGCGAGCGAAGTTATCATGGCGCCCCGGGATCCAACGCCCCGAACATTGCTGCTGCAAGGACACATCATGATCCGTCACGCGCTTCTCGCCCTGTCTCTGCTTCCCCTCGCGGCCTCGCCGCTGCGCGCCCAGGCGCCCGCCACGGCGCCGGCCGCTCCGCAGCGCCCCGCGACGATGTGGGAGGATGTGGACCAGCCGATGAGTGCCCTGCTGAACGGCGGGCACCGCATCGTTTCCTCCATGGGGCCGAGCTTCACGCTGGAGCGGAACGGCAAGTACGTGGCCTGCGAGGTCCGCCCGGCCGGCGGGATGCGCGGCGCGCGCGAGACCACCTCGGAGTGCCACCGGCTGAACTAGGCCATCCGCGTCATTCGACCTGCGCCTCGTAGCGGTCCAGCCGGGCGCGGATGGCGGGGTCACCCGCGTGGCGGCGCTTGAGCCGGGCCAGATCCGCGTCGGTGCCGCGGCAATTCCGCTCCAGCGCGCGGGCGATCCTGGCGGCGCGGGCCGGGTCGTCGGATCCCTCGCCGCGGAAATGGTCGCAGCGGTCGCGCCGGGCGACGAAGGCGGCCACGTCGCGCGGGAGGTCGGCGGCCAGCGCTGGCATGGTGAGGAGAAGGGCGGCGGCGATCAGGCGGCGGATCATCGCTAGGCCCCGCCGCAAAGGTGCTGGGAATCCGGCAGCGACCAGGAGGCCCGCGTGCGCGGGTTGGTGACGCTGTAGTAGCGCCCGCGGTCGTCGCCCGGCGGGCAGGCGCGCGGGATGACGGTGAGGCACATCACCACCCGGTCGCCGGGCCGGGAGGCGATGACGGCATTCTCCCGCTCATAGGAGACCTGCCGCACGCCGTTGGCGAAGACCACGGAGGTGCCGGAGGAGAAATCGCCCGGTCCCTCGCCCTCCAGCCGCGCGCCGATGCCGGCCACGCGCGTGGTCGTGCAGGCGGCGAGCCGGGCCGGTGGCGCGTCGCTCTCGGGGGCCGTGCCCTCCGCCATCTCCGTCGCGTCCACCCAGCCTGGCAGGGGGATGGAGGAGCCGAAGCGGCGGTAGCTCTCGATCCCGCCGGCATAGACGGCCAGGAGGCAGCCGCGCCGGGTGCCGCAGTTCCGCCGGTCCGCCAGGATGCCGCGCGCCACCACGGCCAGGCGCGGCGCCTCCTCCGGCGTCGCCTCCGCCCGGGCCTGGCGGTTGGCCTTCCCCAGCAGGTCGTCCAGCTCGGAGAGGCGCGGGTCGGCGCAGACGGCGCGCTCGTCCGCCGTGGCGGCGCGGGCGCAGTCGAAGCTCGCGGCGCGGGCGGCCGATGGGGCGGCGAGGGCGAGGGCCAGGAAAAGCGGCGCGAGGAGGCGTCTCATCGGCAGCGGTCGCTCCGCTCGGTTCGGGACCGGGGCATCCTCGCCATTCCGGAGGGGGCTGTCAGGCCCGCTCCACGATCATCATGGCGTGTGGAAGGGGCGGGGCTCCGGGAGCGCGGCCTGTTCCGGGCGCGGTCTAGCCGGCCGCGGCAGCGCGGGCCGAGGCGAGCCGGGTGAAGCCCGCCAGGACGGCCGCGAGGAGGAGCAGGACGGCGCTGAAGACGAAGGTCGTGCGGTATCCGCTCGCGTCGAAGAGCAGCCCGCCCACCGTCGCGCCGAGGGTGATGGCGAGCTGGACGACGGCCACCATCAGGCCGCCGCCGGCCTCCGCCTCCTCCGGCAGCGTCCTCGCCAGCCAAGTCCACCAGCCGACCGGAGCCGAGGTGGCGAACAGGCCCCAAAGGCCGAGCAGCACGGCCGAGAGCCCGATCCAGCCCCCGATGGCGGTGAGCGCCACCGCGATCACGGCCATCAGCGCGGGGATGACAATCAGCGTGCGGTACAGGCCGCCCTCCAGGAAGCCGCCGATCAGGGTCGTGCCGATGAAGCCGGCCAGGCCCATGGCGAGCAGGATGAGCGACAGCGTGGGCACGTCGACATGGGCCACCATCTCCAGGAAGGGCCGCAGATAGGTGAAGAGCGCGAACTGGCCCATGAAGAAAAGGCTGACGGCAGCCATGCCCAGGGCGACCACGGGGCGGCCCAGCAGGCCGAAGACCCCGGCGGGGTTCGACCGGGTTTCCGGCCTCATGGAAGGAAGGCTCGCCAGCTGCCAGAGGAAGACGGCCGCCGCGACCGGCACGACGCAGAAGAAGGCCCCGCGCCATCCGATCAGCCCGCCGAGGAAGCTGCCCATCGGTGCCGCGACCACGGTCGCCAGCGCATTCCCCCCGTTCAGGATCGCCAGGGCGCGCGGCACCTGCCGGTCCGGCACGAGCCGCATGGCGGTGGCGGCCGACATCGACCAGAAGCCGCCGATCGCGACCCCGACGAGCGCGCGGCCGAGCATGAAGACGAGGTAGTTCGGCGCCACCGCCACGATCGCGCCGGAGACGACCATGAGGCCGGTCAGGCCCAGCAGCAGCACCTTCCGGTCGAGCCGTCCCGCGGCGGAGGCGATGAACAGGCTCGTCAACACGGCGAAGGCGCCGGAGACCGAGATCGCCTGCCCCGCCTGTCCCTCGCTGACCTGCAGGTCGGACGCGATCGGCGTCAGCAGGCTGACCGGCATGAACTCGGAGGCGACGAGGGCGAAGGCGCCGAGCGACAGCGCGAGGACGGCGCCCCAGGAGGCCCGCCCCTCATCGGCCGGGCTGCTCCCGGATGCGGCTTGCATCAGCATCTTCTTACCTTGACCCGTCATGGAGGCTGCGGGACGGCCATCGCCGGGGGCGGCGGTGCCGCACCCCGGCAGGAGCGCATCGAGAGCGGGGAAAGGCCCCCGGGAGGAACCCGGGAGCGAGGCCATGGCCGGGTTCCGCCCCGGCCTGCCGCGTGAGAGGTAGCCCGGGCACCAGTCAGCGATTAGCGGTTCCGTGCCGCATGGACCTATGAACGCAGTTCATCGATCCAGCCTGCCCCCCGCCGCAGGCCGGGCCTCAGCCGCGGTGGCGAAGCGCCTCCACCAGCGCGACGAAGGCGGGGGAGGATTGGCGACGGCTGGGATAGTAGAGGTAGTAGCCGTCCCAATGCGGCGAGAACTCCTGCAGCACGCGCTGGAGCCGCCCCTCCGCGACATAGGGCAGGATGATCGACTCCGGGATATAGGCGAGGCCGAAGCCGTCGAGCGCCGCCTCGAGGAGGTTGAAGGTGTTGCTGAAGGCGAGCTGGCCTTCGACCCGGATCCTGATCTCCCGCCCGTCCTCCTCGAACTCCCAGGCATAGAACCCGCCGGCGCTGGGCAGGCGGAAGTTGATGCAGGCGTGGTTGACGAGGTCCCTCGGCCGCGCCGGCCTCGTGCGGCCGGCGAAGTAGGAGGGCGAGCCCACGACCGCGAGGCAGAAATCCGGGCCGATGCGGGCGGAGATCATGTCCTTGGCGAGGTGCTCGCCCATCCGGACCCCCGCGTCGAACCGCTCCTCGACGATGTCGGTAAGGCCGTTGTCGAGGCTGAGCTCCACCTTCACGTCGGGGTAGCGCGGCAGGAAGCCCCGCAGCTTCGGCCACAGGACATGCGCGATCGCGTGGTCCGAGGCGACGATGCGGATGGTGCCGGCCGGCTTGTCGCGCAGCTCGCTCAGCGATTCGATCTGGTGCTCGATCTCCTCGAAATGCGGGCCGATGCCCTCGGCCAGGCGGGCGCCCGCCTCCGTCAGCGACACCGCCCGCGTGGTGCGGGTCAGGAGGCGCACACCGAGCCTCGTCTCCAACTGCCGGATCGTGTGGCTGAGGGCGGATTGCGAGACCCCTGCCTTGGCGGCGGCCCTGGTGAAGCTGCGCTCCCGGGCGACGGCCAGGAAGGCCAGCAGGTCGTTCACGCTGCCCCGCGGCATTCACGAAGTCCTCTCATGCTGTCTGGCCCCGGCTCTGCGCCGGTCACCGAACTGTCCGGCGTGATCCACGGAACGGCCGCTCCTGGGAAGCCGGCACGGGTCCGTGGATGGGCGCAGGGCCGCGCCGCCATCAAAGCGGCCGGACCATGCGGCCCGCCACTTCGGCGATGAGCGACCTCAGCCAGCGGTGCGCCGGATCGTGGCGGTACCGCACATGCCAGGCCATCTCGACCGGAAAGGTCCCGAGATCGACGGGCGATGGCAGGACCTTCAGCCGGGGGTCGTGCGCCAGCCTGCGGCAGATCAGCTCCGGCAGCGTCGCGCAGTAGTCCGTGACGGCGACCATCTCCGCGACCGCGAAGAAGTTGGTGACGGAGATGGCGACCTCGCGCCGGAGCCGCTGCTCCGCCATCGCCTGGAACAGCCCTGCCCGCATGCGGCCGGGCGGAACCACGTTGACGTGCCTGAGCCGCTCGAATCCCTCGCGGGTGAGGGTGTCGCCGACCTCGGGGTGGTCCGCCCGCACCACGCAGGCGAGCCCCTCATCCATGAGGTGCTGCACGACGAGATTGTCGGGCGGATCGACGATGCGGCCGAGCACCAGCGCGGTGGTGCCGGAGGTGATGCCGGTCTCGACCAGGTCGTTGCTGTAGGGGGTCAGCCGCAGCCTGATGCCGGGAGCCACTTGCCGCAGCCGCGCGACGATAGCGGGCACCAGCACGAACTCGACATAGCCATTGGGCGCGATGGTCAGGAGCCGGTCGGCCTTGGCGGGATCGAAGTCCTGCTGGCCGAGCACGGCGTCGTCCAGCCTCGCCAGCGCCTCGGCGATGCCGGGCGCCAGTTCCTGGGCCACCGCGGTCGGCTGGATGCCGTAGCGCTCGCGGATGAAGAGCTGGTCGCGCAGCATGACCCGCAGGCGTGAGAGCGCGTTCGACAGCGCCGGCTGCGTCATGCCCAGCCGCTCCGCCGCGCGCGTGACGCTACGCTCCTCCATGAGGGCGATGAAGATCGGCAGGAGGTTCAGGTCGTAGCGCATGACTTATAGTGTGAGATGAATATCTGAAATCAAGAAGATAAAGTTCTGGAATATCTCGGCCTGAGCCAAGTTCTGCCTGTCCGCAGGAGACGCGGATCGCGCAACGGAGGCTCAGATGACCAAGGGAACAGTGCTTGTGGCCGGTTCCAACGCCACGCGGATCGAGTTGCGGGGCGGCGGCACGGCCGCGATCGGGCAGTACCTCAACGAGACGGTCGTGCCCGCGATGGCGCTGATCAAGGCCGGCTACGACGTCGTGCTCGCCACCCCGGACGGAACCAGGCCGCATATCGACGAGGCCTCGGACTCCGTGCAGCATTTTGGAGGCGACGAGGCCGCCTATGCGCGCGCCCGGCGCTTCTACGCCGACGATCCCTCGATGAACGAGGTGCGCAGGCTGCGCTCGGTGGTGGAGGACGGGCTGGACCGCTTCGCCGGCCTCTTCGTGCCCGGCGGCCATGCGCCCGTGGTGGACCTGATGCAGGACGCCGATCTCGGCACGATCCTCCGCCACTTCCATGAGGCCGGAAAGCCGACGGCGCTGCTCTGCCATGGCCCGGTTGCCATCGTCGCGGCAATGCCCCGTGCCCGGGAGTTCCGCGCCGCACTGATCGCGGGCGACGAGGCGGGGGCGGCCGAGTATGCCCGGGGCTGGGCCTATGCGGGCTACCGGATGACCGTCTTCTCGGCCAGCGAGGAGAGGATTGCCGAGGACGCTCTCCTGCACGGCAAGCTGTACTTCGACATGCCCGAGGCGCTGCAGGCCGCGGGCGGCAGGGTGGGCGTCAATCCCGTGGACTTCGCGCCCAACGTGGTCGTCGACCGCGAGCTGATCACCGGCCAGAACCCGAGTTCCGACCATCAGCTTGCCGCCAGGCTGATCGAGGCGCTCGACCACGCGCTGGCAGAGGCGTGAGGACGCGCATGACGGGCGGGGCGCTTCGCCCCCGCCCCGCCGAGGCTGCACCTTCAGGAGAACATGGCGAGATGACCAACCAGGTTAAGATCATGGCGATCCTCGCCGCCCGGCCGGGAAAGGCCGCGGAACTCAGAACCCTGCTGGACGGGATGATCGCCCGGAGCCGCGCGGAACCGGGAAACCTGCGCTACGACCTGTGGCAGGACCAGGCCGATGCCGACCGCTTCGTGCTCGACGAGCTCTACGCCGATCGTGAGGCGGTGGCGGCCCATCGCGCGACCCCTCACTTCCAGAACTACCTGTCGGTCATCAACGACCTGGCGGATCGGACCGCCGTCGTTCTCGACCCGGCCGCGGTCGGCTGAAGCGGCGGAGCGGCCGGGATGGGCGCGGGGCGGGCAGCGGCGCGATGCCGGCCATCCACCTGACCCGGCTATTGGCCGTTCTTCGGGGACGGCCCGCGTTCCGGCGGCGCCGGCCATTGCCGCCGGGTTTCCTCCAACGGCACGGGCGGATCGCCCGCGACGACTTGCCGCGCCGCCGGCTCCTCCGTTTCCGGCGGGACCTGCTCCGCCCCGCCCTTTCCGGACGGCAGGAGGGAGAGCGGGTCGAACAGAAGGCTGACCAGGGCGCCCAGGGCCCGGATCAGCCCCCAGAACCCGTGCCAGATCGCGGAGAGGATCATGTCCATCGGTGAGCGAGATGGGCCTGGCCGTCCCCGCCCGCCATCCCCCGCGCCGAAGGGGCCGGGACGTCCCGGCCCCCCAACCCTCGCGGGCGCCGCGGCTATTCCCCCGCCCAGTCCACGCGGCGGGTGACGGCCATCACCACCGAGAGGGCGGCGAAGAGGGCGACGGTGCCGGCCAGCAGCGCGTAGGCTTCCAGGCTCAGCACCACGTAGAGGAAGCCGAACAGCCCGCCGAGGATCCCCGCGAAAAGCCCGGCCAGCGCCGCCCGCCGCGTGACCGCCGCCGTATAGGCCGAGGCCTGCGCCACCACCGCCGCGGTGCTGATCGCATAGGCCGCGGCGAAGCCCAGCGGCTCCCCGAAGGCGAGCAGCAGCAGCGGGAAGAGCACGACGGAGAGGCCGAGCAGCCCGTACTGCACGAGGTGGATCCGCACCCCCGCCACCAGCTCGAACAGCACGTAGGTGAGGAAGGCGAGCGCCAGGAACATCGCTGCGTATTTCGAGGCGCGGGTGACCATGCGATAGGTCGGCACCGCCTCCAGCAGGTCCACGCCGACGCTCGTGCCCGAGGCGGTCAGGGCCTGGCACCAGCTGCTGCCGAGGGAACGGACCAGGGGCTGGCCCGTGCCCTCCTGCCAGTTCGCGCTGAAGCCCGTCTCCGTCACGTCGGAGCGCACGGGCAGCCCGGCGCCGGTGAAGCTCGGCGTCGGCCAGGGCGCGGCGACGGAGAGCTCCGCCCGGCGCGCCAGGGGCAGCAGGCCGAAGCTGCCGGTTCCGCGCATGGACAGGCCGCCCGCCAGCGTCAGGGTGCGGCCGGGCTCCGGCGGGCCGTCCAGCCCCAGGTCCCAGCGCACCAGCTCGGCCCCGAAGCAGTTGGCGTCGGGCGCGTCGCGGGCCGAGAGGTCGCGCCCATCCGCCGAGAGGCGGGCGCCGGCGGCGGCGGAGCGCAGGTCGCTGGCGCCGGTGACGAGGAAGGCCTCCCGCCACAGCAGCTCTGTCTCCGGTTCCGCGGTGATCGCGGGCACGGCGATGGTGGCGGTGAGCGCGACCTCCGCCTCGTAGACCACCGCCTCGAACAGCCCGCGCCGGCGGCGCTCCGGCGCCAGCCGTGCCTCCGCCCCCAGCCGCGTGGGGAGCACGGCCACGGCCCCGCGGTCCCAGCGCATCGGGCCGGTCTCGTTCACGGCGCGCGGGGCGGGGGCGCGGGTCGGCACGACCAGCACGGGGCCGAGCACGGACTGGGCCGGGCCCCAGCTGCGGGCAATGCCCTCCCGCACCTGGTCCTGGTAGGATTCGCGCTCCTCGATCACGCCCTCGATCATGAGGTGGGGCAGCAGCAGCACCAGCAGCAGCCCGCCGACGAGGGCGAGCTTGCCCGCGCGCCCGAGCTTCAGCGGTGGGCGGGGTTGCGCGGCGGGGATGGGGGAGGGATGGGGGATGTCGCTCACGGTCTTGGCCTCCGGGGATGAGGCGGTCATCCTCGCGGCCCGCCGTGCCCGGCCGATGACGCGGGCGGGGAAAGGCGGTGCCGGGCCCGTGCAAATCCGGTGCAGACGGGGAGGGGCATGGCGCGGATCCTGATCGTGGACGACGACCCGGCGATCCGGGATGTCGTGCGCTTCGCCCTCTCCCGCGCCGGCTACGCCACGCTGGAGGCCGCCGACGGCGCCGCGGGTCTCGCCGCCGCGCGGGAGGCGCTGCCCGACCTCGTCGTGCTGGACGTGATGCTGCCGGAGATGGACGGCACGGAGATGTGCCGCGCCCTCCGCGCCTCAGGCGGGGCCGCAGCCGCGATCCCCGTGCTGTTCCTCTCCTCGCGCGACGACGAGGTGGACCGCGTCGTGGGGCTGGAGATCGGCGGCGACGACTACCTCACCAAGCCCTTCAGCCCGCGGGAGCTGGTGGCGCGGGTGCGGGCCGTGCTGCGGCGCGGGGCGCCGGTCGCGGCGGTCCCGGCGCCGGTGGACGAGGTGCTGCGCCATGGCCGCCTGGCCCTGGATCCCGGCACGGCGCGCGTGACCTGGGACGGGCGGGAAGTGGTGCTGACGGCCACCGAGTTCGGCCTGCTCCGCACCCTCATGCGCCGCCCGGGCCGCGTGCTGAACCGCGACGCGCTGATGGACGGCGCCTACACGGTGGAGCGGATCGTGTCCGACCGCACCATCGACAGCCACGTCCGGCGCCTGCGCGCGAAGTTCGCCGCCCTCGGCGCCGCGCCGGTGGAGACGCTGCCGGGCTTCGGCTACCGGCTCGGGCCGTGCGATTAGATGGGTGCGAATAGACGCGCGCGACCAGGCGTCGGCATCATGGAGTTTGGCGCATGATCGTGTTCTGGCAGGGCCGCGGACACTGGGTGATCTTCCTCGCGGCGCTCGCGATGTTCCTGCCCCTCATCGTCCTGCGGCAGGTGGACGGGCCGGAGGTGGACCGCGCCGTCGCGGTCACCATGGGGCTGGCAGGCATCGCTACCCTCGTGCTCGGGCTGCGCTGGAACCGCGGTGGGCCGACGCAGCACTCCTTCTGGGGGATCCCTTTGCAGATCTGGGCGGCCCCGATGCTCCTCTTCGCGGTTCTGCTGGGCACTGGCACCATCACCACGGCCGAGGAGCCCGATGGCGAGCGGCCGGCCCGCGTCGTGACCGAGGGCGGCCGGAAGTAGCCGCCGGGCACCGCCCCGCGATGCCCGCCTTCCGGCGCCCGCGCCTGCGGACCCTCCTGCTGCTGAGCAACCTCGTCGTGCTCGTCCTGCCCGTCACGGGCTTCTGGGCGCTGCGCCTGTATGAGAGCGCGCTGGTGCGGCAGACCGAGACGGAGCTGCGCGCCCAGGCCGCTGTCCTGGCCGGCGCGTGGCGCGCGGCGCGGGGCATCGCGCCGGAGAGCCTCGCGGACGGCCTGACGACCCGCGCGCTGGAGACGGCGCGCCGCCGCGGCCTGGACCTGGCCCACGACACCGTGCTGCCCCTGGCCCCCGATCCGCGCCCCGGCCCGCCCCCCGAGCCAGAGGCCGCCGCGGCCGGCGCCCGCCTGCTGCCCGTGCTGCGCGACACCCAGGCCGTGACGCTCGCGGCCCTGCGCCTGCTGGATGCCTCGGGCGTGGTGGTGGCCTCCACCGGCGCCGACACCGGCCTCTCCCTCGCCGGGCTGGAGGAGGTGGAGGCGGCGCGCGCGGGCCGCCCGCTGGCCGTGCTGCGCCGGCGGGAGAAGATCGCGACCGAGGTTCCCGGCGGCATCAGCCGCACCGCCGGCCTGCGCGTCCACCTCGCCATGCCCGTGCTGGACGGGGAGAGGGTGGACGCGGTCATCCTCCTCTCCCGCACCCCTTCCACCGTCACCCAAACCGTCTCGGGCAAGGTGCCGGAAATCGCGGCGGTGGCGCTGCTGCTGCTGCTGCTCGTGGCCGCCCTCGCGGCCCTCGCCTCCCGCCTCATCACCCGCCCGCTGGATGTCGTGGTGCGCGCCGCGCGCGAGGTGGCCGCCGGCGGCACCGCGCGCCTGCCGCCCGTGCCCCGCACCGCCGTGCGCGAGGCCGCCGAGCTGTCCGAGGCCATCGCCCGCATGACCGCCACGCTGGAGGGCCGCGCCACCTATGTCCGCGGCCTGGCCGCCCATGTCAGCCACGAGTTCAAGACGCCGCTTGCGGCCATGCGCGGCGCCGCCGAGCTGCTGGCCGAGCACGGCGAGGCCATGTCGCCCGAGGAGCGCGCCCGCTTCGCCACGACGATCGAGGACGGCGTGGCGCGGCTGGACCGCCTCGTCGGCGGCCTTCTCGCCCTTGCCCGCGCCGACATGGCCGCGGCCGGCGGCCGCTCCGCCCTGCGCCCGCTGGCCGAGGCCGCCGCCGCCCGCTATCCCGCCCTCCGCGTCACGATCTCCGGCGAGGCCGGGGCTGCCATTGCCCCGCAGGCCGTCGCGACGGTGCTGGACAGCCTGCTCGGCAACGCCCTGGCCCATGCCGGGCCCGGCACCACCGTGGCTGTCACCCTCCGCCAGGACGCCGCGACCGCTACGATGACCGTCTCCGACGACGGCCCCGGCCTCTCCCCCGCCAACGCCGCCCGCGCCTTCGACCCCTTTTTCACCACGGCGCGGGAGGCGGGCGGAACCGGGCTCGGCCTGGCCATCGCGCGATCCCTGGTGGAGGGCGCGGGCGGGCGGATCGAGGTGATGCCCGCGGTGCAGGGCGCGCGCTTTCGTATCGTCCTGGCGCGGGCGGTTCCGGAGGCTTCCTGACGGCGTGGTTCTGGTGGCCCAGGGGGAGAGAAGGAGTTCTCTCCTCCTGGGCCCCCTCTCATCTTTTTCTGGTCCGCTGCCGCGGGATACCCGTCTGGCGGCGCGCCTGAGGTCGATGACCTCAGGCGACTGACAGCGCGGCCAGGACTGACGCGGATCTAGGATCCCTTCGTTGCCGCCCGTCGATCATCGCATCCGCGGCAGCCCGATGCAGGTCCAGGAGGCTCAGCCTCCTGGCGGAGGGTTCCAGGGAGGCGGCGCCTCCCTGGGGCCGTGCTCGCAATCCTCAGGCGTTCTCGAGATAGGTCGCCGGCCGGCGCCGCGCGGCCAGGGCGTCGAGGACGGCGAGTTGCCGGGGCAGGCAGACGCGGCGGAGGTCGTAGCGCGCCTTGATCGTCTCGCGGCCGGCCTGGCGGAGCGGATCGAAGCGCCTGGGGTCAGCCAGCACTTCCGCAATGCGGCGGGCCAGGGCGTCGTGGTCGAAGAAGTCCGTCAGAAGGCCGTTCCGCCCGTCCTCGATCACCTCCTGCACGGGTGGGGTGGCGGAGCCGAGGATGAGAGTGCCGCAGCCCATCGCCTCCAGCACGCTCCAGGAGAGAACGAAGGGAAGCGTGAGATAGACGTGGACGGAGGCGACGCGGAACAGCGCGTGCAGGGCCGGGTGGGGGATCTGGCCGAGGAAGTGGACGCGCGCGGGGTCCAGCGGGCCGGTCTCGGCCAGCATCGCCTCCCGCCAGGTCGCCGCGTTCTGGGGCGGGGCGCCGTAGCTGGTGCCGTTGCCGCCCACGATCACCACGCGGGCGTTGGGGCGCGCGGCCAGCAGCGCGGGCAGGGCCCGCATGAAGGTAGGGAAGCCGCGATAGGGTTCCAGGTTCCGGGCGACGTAGGTCACCACCTCGTCCCCACGTTTCAGCACGGTGCCGTCCGGCAGGGTGAAGCGCGCGGCGGGATCGGGGCGGCAGACCGCGGTGTCGATGCCCTCGTGCACCACGCTCATGCGGTCCTGGAACCAGTCCGGGAAGCGGGCGCGCTGCCAGCGCGTGGGGGTCATGCCCCAGTCGGAGGCCTGGACGGAGGCGAGGAGGGGCATGTTCAGGCCGCGCACGCGGACGGCGTCCTGCACCGTGGTCGGCCTGCCCGGTTCGAAGCCGACATCGGCGCCGGTCGGGCTGTAGAAGAACTCCGCGTAGAGGAGCAGAGCCGTGGAGGGGAAGACATCCTTCAGGAACAGGGTGTCGCCCCAGCCGATATGGCTGAAGATGACGTCGGGGACGAAACCGTCGCGCCGCAGTTCCAGCGCGTGGGCCGCCACCTTCTCCGCGCGGGCTGCGGCGGCGTGGGTGGGGCGGGCGGAGCGGTGGACGGCATCGGGCGCCGGCGGGGGCGGCTCGTAGACCCGCAGGGTCACGCCATCGGGCACGGGAGCTTTGCGCGCGCCGATCCCGACCACCTGGGTTCCCCGCCGGGCAGCAAGGGCGGGCAGAAGGTGGGCATACTGGCCCGGGAAGTTCGGATGAACGAGCAGGACCCTCATGGAATCCGGTATTCCCGGCCGGCTACCGCCTGACAAGGCCCTGTTCCGGAGGCCTGTCTTCCGGGCGCCGGGGCTGGCCGGGCTGTGACCGGACCTGCCTTGCTTTGGGACGGCCCGGCGGGCGAGGATCGCGGCCAGGACGACGATCCGCGCCCCGCTGGCGCCGGTCCGTCCCGCTGCCAAGAGGGCGGTAGAAAGGGGGACGAGGATGCCGCAGGGCGAGGTGGCCGCAGCCGGGTTCAGCGAGACGCCGACCGGCGTTTCCCTTCTCCATCCCTTCCTGCGCGCACCGGACGCCAAGAGCGGCAACGTCTCCGCTTGGCGCCTTCCGATCGAGGGGCCGCTCCTGCTCTGCACGCGCCGCTTCGCCGATGCCCGCGGTTCCGTCTGCGAGACCTATAGCGAGCGCGATTTCCAGGCGCTGGGCGTGACGGAGCGCTTCGTGCAGGACAACCACTCCCTCTCCCGCGCGGCCGGGACGCTGCGCGGGATGCACTTCCAGGCGCCGCCGGCCGCACAGGCGAAGCTCGTCCGCGTGCTGCGCGGGGCGATCCTGGACGTGATCGTGGACCTGCGCCGGGGTTCCGCCAGCTTCGGCCGCCACGTCGCCTGCAACATGTCGGGGGAGGGGGCGGAGCAGCTCTACGTGCCCGCCGGCTTCGCGCACGGCTTCGTCACCCTCGAGGCGGAGACGGAGGTCGCCTACAAGGTGGACGATTTCTACGCCCCCGAGCTGGATCGCGGACTGGCCTGGGACGACCCGGAGCTTGGCCTGCCCTGGCCCGAACTGCCCGGCGGCCCCATCCTCTCGGACAAGGATCGCCTCCATCCCCGCCTGCGGGACCTGCCCCCCTTCTTCTGAGGCCCGCCCCATGCGCGTGCTGATCGCCGGCCGCACGGGCCAACTGGCCCGGGCGCTTCAGGACCGCCTTCCCCGGGACGGGCACGGCGTGATCGCGCTGGGGCGGCCGGAGCTGGACCTGGGCGATCCTGCGGGCATCGCGCGGACAGTGGATGCGGCGGCGCCGGACGCGGTGGTGAACGCGGCCGCCTACACGGCTGTGGACCGGGCGGAGGCGGAGCCGGAACCGGCCTTCGCCATCAATGCGGAGGGCGCGGGGAGGCTGGCCCGGGCGGCCGCCGACCGCGACATCCCCTTCGTGCAGGTCTCCACCGACTACGTCTTCGGCGGGGATGGCGGGGCCCCTCTCGATGAGGCGGCGCCCACCGGGCCCCTCAATGTCTATGGCCGCTCCAAGCTGGCGGGGGAGGCGGCCGTCCTCGCCGCGCACCCGCGCAGCCTCGTCCTCCGCGCGGCCTGGGTCTGCGGCCCGCACGGCTCCAACTTCCTCCGCACCATGCTGCGGCTCGGGGCGGAGCGGGAGCAGCTCTCCGTCGTCTCCGACCAGCTCGGCGCCCCGACCTTCGCCGAGGATCTCGCCGACGCGATCGCCCGCCTGCTGCCCGCGCTGGCGGCCCGGCCCGCCGGCGATCCGGGCTTCGGGATCTTTCACCTCACGGGCTGGCCGCACACCAGCTGGCACGGCTTCGCGGAGGCGATCTTCAAGGAAGCCGCCGCCCGCGGCCGGAGGGTGCCGGCGCTGACAGCCATCCCGAGCGCGGCTTATCCGGCCCCGGCCCGCCGGCCGGCCGATGCGCGCCTGGACTGCGGGCGCATCGAACGGATCCACGGTATCCCGGCGCCGGACTGGCGGGTGTCCCTGTCGCGCTGCCTCGACGCGCTCCGGGATGAGGGGCAGTAGGCGGGGCTGCAGCGCCGTCTCTGGTCCTTCACTGTCGGTCTGTCCCGGGGAGAGGAAGAAGGAATTCTTCCTCTCCCCGGACCCCTCACCTTCATCTTCTTCTAGCGGTTGGTCCTGTTTTGCTGACGGTGCGCCTCGGGTCCACGACCCGAGGCGACTGCAGGGGCAGGATCAATCCCCTCACGCCGAAGCCCATGTCAGGACGGCACAGGCGGCGGCCAGACGGGGATCCAAGGGCCTCAGGCCCTTGGCGGAGGTTCCAGGGGGCGGCGCCCCCTGGTTCCGGACCGATCAGGCCATGGCAACCGGGGCTCGGCAGCCCAGGAGGAAGATGCGGACGGAGGTGCGGATGCGGCGGGCCAGGGTGTCTTCGGGCACCCGGGCCTCGAGGCCGGCGAGAAGCTCGTGGTGGAAGGCGCCGAGCGCCATGCCGATGAGCATGCGGGCGGCCTCGGCGGGGTCGGGCATGTCGTAGGCCCCGGTCCGGCCGAGTTCGGCCAGGTAGTCGTCCAGGGCAAGGCGGGCGATCTCCGGCTCGCCGGCGGGGGCGGGTAGCGGACGGGGGAGCTGCCCGGCCTCCGCCACCGCGATGCGGGTCAGGGCGATGTGGCTGTCCCGCAGAATCATGGCGGCGAGGTCGGCCAGGAAGGCTTCCAGCGCCTCTTCGGGGGGCAGCGTGGTGGCCACGGGCAGTCGCTCGAAGGCGCGGCGGGAGGTCGCCAGGAGTTCCTGGAACAACTCCTCCTTCGAGTTGAAGAGCTTGTAGAGGGTCTTCTTTGAGCATCCGGCGCCCCGGGCCACGGTGTCCATCGTGGTCAGGCGGAAGCCCTGGGCGACGAAGGCGGCCTCGGCGGCAGCCATGATGCGGATTCTGGGATCGCCTCGCTCCGCCGTACAGGGGAAGTCCAGGGCCGGCACGCTGATGCTCACGTTAACTCCATTTCACCTGGGGCTGCTGCACTGCAACAAGGAGCCTTGACGGCGAACCGGAAACGGCAGAGTTTCCGGCTTGCGGAAACTAGAAAGTTTCCCAGTGTTACGCAAGGGATTGCGAGGCCTTTCATGACGAGCTTCACGAACGAGCCGCGACGGTCCCGGCCCGCCAGCCGGCGGGATGCCCTGCTGGGCGGGCTGGCCCTGGTGGCGGCCCTGACGGTAGCGGGGTGCGACGACAAAGCGGAGGCTGAGGGCAAGGGCGCGAATGCCGGCCCGCCCCCCACCGTCTCGGTCGTGAGCCTGCGGCCGGAGGCGGTGACGCTCAACACCACCCTGCCCGGGCGGACCGCGGCCTTTGAGGTGGCGGAGATCCGGCCCCAGGTGGGCGGGGTGATCCGCGAGCGGAAGTTTCGCGAGGGGCAGCAGGTGAAGGCCGGTGACCCGCTGTTCCAGATCGACCCCGCCCCCTATCGGGCGGCCCTGGCAAGCGCGGAGGCCGCGCTGGACAAGGCGCAGGCGACGCTGGGCCAGGCGCGGGTGACGGTGACACGCTACCGCCCGCTGGTGCAGCAGAACGCGGTCAGCCGGCTGGACTACGACAACGCGGTGGCCACGCAGAAGCAGGCGGAGGCGGATGTCGCCTCTAGCCAGGCCTCGGTCCAGACCGCGCGGATCAACCTGGGCTACACCAACATCACCTCTCCCATCGAGGGGCGGACCGGCCGCGCCGCGGTGACGGTGGGCGCGCTGGTGACGGCGGACCAGACGACCGCCCTCATGACGGTGACGCGGCTGGACCCGATCTATGTGGACGTGACCCAGCCCGCCTCCACCCTGCTGCGGCTGCGGCGGGACATGGAGTCCGGGAGCCTGCGCCGGGCGAGCGACACGGCGGCCGAGGTGCGGCTGCTGATGGAGGACGGGACCGAGTACGCTCGCCCCGGCCAGCTCCAGGTTTCCGAGGTGACGGTGGAGCCGACCACCGGCGCGGTGACCCTGCGCGCGGTGTTCCCCAACCCCGATGGCGTGCTGATGCCCGGCATGTTCGTCCGCGCCCGGCTGGCCGAGGGTGTTTCCGACGCGCTTCTCGTGCCGCAACAGGCGGTGACGCGGAACTATCGCGGCCAGGCCGTGGCGAAGGTGGTGCAGGCGGACGGCACGGTGCAGGAGCGCGTGCTGGATGCCGGCCAGGCCGTCGGCACGCGCTGGGTGGTGAATGCCGGGCTGCAGCAGGGCGACAAGGTGATCGTCCAGGGCGCGCAGAACGTGCAGCCCGGCGCGAAGCCCCAGATCGAGGAGATCACGCTGGAGGAGCTGGACCGCCGGTCCCGCCAGCCGGCGCCGGGGGGGCAGCCCCAGGGACAGCCCCAGGGGCAGGGACAGGAGGGCGGCGGGCCGCCCGAGGCACAGAGGGAGCAGCGGCCGCAGGGCCAGCAGGCTTCCCGGCAGGGCTGAGGCCGCATCATGGCACGCTTCTTCATCGACCGGCCGGTCTTCGCCTGGGTCATCGCGCTCGCGATCATGCTGATCGGCCTGATCTGCCTGCGGACCCTGCCGGTCTCGCAGTATCCAAACATCGCGCCGCCCACGATCCGCATCTCGCTCAGCTACTCCGGCGCCTCAGCGGAGACCGTACAGAACACGGTGGTGCAGCCCATCGAGCAGCAGATGACCGGGCTGGACGGGCTGCTCTACTTCACCTCCACCAGCAACCGCGACGGCAGCGCCACGATTGAGCTGACCTTCGCCCAGGGCACCAATGCCGATACGGCGCAGGTGCAGGTGCAGAACAAGCTGTCGCTCGCCGAGCCACGCCTGCCGGAGACCGTGCGCCAGCAGGGCATCCGCGTGGCGAAGGCCAGCCGCGCCAACCTCATGGTCATCGGCTTCGTCTCCAAGGACGGGACGATGACCAGCAGCGACCTAGCGGACTTCATCGCCAGCAACGTGCAGGACCCGATCACCCGCACCACGGGGGTGGGCGACTACAACCTGTTCGGATCGCAGTATGCCATGCGGATCTGGCTCGATCCCGCGAAGCTGACCGCGTTCAACATGATCCCGTCGGATGTCTCGGCGGCGGTGCAGTCGCAGAACGTGCAGGTGGCCTCCGGCGAGTTGGGCGCGCGCCCGGCGCTGCCCGGCCAGCAGCTGAACGCCACGCTGATCGGGCCGAGCTACCTGAACACGCCGGAGCAGTTCGGTGCCATCCTGCTGCGGGTGAACCAGGACGGGTCCCAGGTGCGGCTGCGCGACGTGGCGCGGATCGAGCTGGGCGCGCAGAGCTTCGCGGTCAGCGCCCAGTTCAACGGCCGCGCCTCCGCCGCCATCAGCGTGCAGCTGGCCAGCGGCGCCAACGCCGTCTCCACCGCCAATGCGGTGCGGGCGACGATTGAGCGGCTGCGCCCGACCTTCCCCTCCAACCTGGAGGTGGTCTACCCCTTCGACACCACGCCTTTCGTGGAGATCTCCATCCATGAGGTGGTGAAGGCGCTGGTCGAGGCGATGGTCCTCGTCTTCGTCGTCATGTACGTCTTCCTGCAGAACTTCCGGGCGACGCTGATCCCCACGCTGGCCATCCCCGTGGTGCTGCTGGGCACCTTCGCGGTCCTGGCGCTGGCGGGCTATTCCATCAACACGCTGACCATGTTCGCCATGGTGCTGGCCATCGGCCTGCTGGTGGACGACGCCATCGTGGTGGTGGAGAACGTGGAGCGCGTGATGGAGACCGAGGGGGTTTCCCCCCTGGAAGCCACGCGCAAGTCCATGGACCAGATCTCCGGCGCGCTGGTGGGCATCGCCATGGTGCTCTCGGCGGTGTTCCTGCCGATGTTCTTCTTCGCGGGCTCCGCGGGCGTGATCTACCGGCAGTTCTCCCTCACCATCATCACCGCCATGACCCTCTCGGTGATCGTGGCGCTGGTTTTCACCCCCGCCCTCTGCGCCACCATCCTGAAGCGGCCCAAGAACCACGGGCCGAAGCGCGGGGTCTTCGGCCTGTTCAACCGCGGCTTCGACCGCATGACGAACGGCTATGTCGGCGGTGTCGGGATCATGGCGCGCCGGCCCTGGCGCTTCATGATCGTCTGGGCGGCGATGGCCGCCGGCCTCGCCCTGCTCTTCGTCCGCCTGCCCTCCTCCTTCCTCCCGAACGAGGACCAGGGCGTGTTCTACGTGCAGATCGCCGGCCCGCCGGGCGCGACGGTGGAGCGCACGCAGAACGCGCTGGACGAGGTGACGCGGTACCTGCTGAACGACGAGAAGGCGGATGTGGAATCTGTCTACGGCATCACTGGCTTCAGCTTCGCCGGCCGCGGCCAGAATTCAGGCATGGCCTTCGTCCGCCTCCGGCACTGGGATGACCGCGAAGGTGGCGAACACACGGCCCAGGCCATCGCCAACCGGGTGATCAAGCGCTTCGCGGGCTATCGGGACGCGCGGATCCTCGCCTTCTCCCCACCCGCCGTGTCCGAACTGGGCAATGCCACGGGCTTCGAGATGCAGCTGATGGCGCTCTCCGGCCAGGGCCCGACGGAGCTGAACGCGGCGCGCGACAAGCTGCTGGCGGCGGCCGCCAGAAGCCCCATCCTCGTCGGCGTGCGCCCGAACAGCCAGCCGGACGAGCCCCAGTACAAGCTGGAGATCGACTGGGAGCGGGCGAGCGCGCTCGGCCTCTCCGTCACCGACATCAACAACACCCTCTCCGCCGCCTTCGGCTCCACCTATGCCGGGGACTTTCTGGACCGCGGGCGCATCAAGCGCGTCTACCTCCAGTCCGAGGCGGCCTACCGCATGCTGCCGACCGACCTCGCCCAGTGGTTCGTCCGCAACGGCACGGGCACGATGGTGCCCTTCAACACCTTCGCCCGCGCGAACTGGGAGATCGGCTCGCCGGGCCTGGCGCGGTTCAACGGCATCAACGCGGTCGAGATCCAGGGCGACGCGGCGCCGGGGCAGAGCACGGGCGCGGCGATGGCGGAGATGGAGCGGCTGGCCAAGGAGCTTCCCCAGGGCTTCGGGGTGGAGTGGAGCGGCCTCTCCTACGAGGAGCGCGCCTCCGGCGCCCAGGCCGGGCCGCTCTACGCCATCTCGCTGATCGTGGTCTTCCTCTGCCTCGCTGCGCTCTATGAGAGCTGGGCCATCCCGGTCTCCGTGCTGCTGGTGGTGCCGCTCGGCGTTTTCGGCGCGGTGGCCGCCACTTGGCTGCGCGGCCTCTCCAATGACGTCTACTTCCAGGTGGGCCTCCTCACCACCGTTGGCCTCTCGGCGAAGAACGCGATTCTGATCGTGGAATTCGCCAAGGAGCACTTTGAGACGGGTGAGGACCTGCTGAAATCCGCGCTGCACGCGGCGCGGGAACGGCTGCGTCCGATCCTGATGACCTCGCTCGCCTTCGTCCTCGGCGTCGTGCCGCTGGCGATTGCGACCGGGGCGGGGGCGGGCGGGCGCGTGGCGATCGGCACGGGCATTATCGGCGGCGTCGTCACCGGCACGGTGCTGGCGATCTTCTTCGTGCCGCTCTTCTTCGTGCTGGTGCTCGGGTTGTTCCGCACGAAGCGGGCGATCGACGTGGAGAAGGAGCGCCAGGCCGAGCAGGAGGCCCAGACGGACCGGAACACGCAGCCCCAGCCCGCGGCGGGCGACTGAGGACCAGGGATCGACACATGCGTAACCTTCTGTCCCTGGGCCTCAGTCTGAGCCTTGGCGCCCTCGCGGGCTGCTCGCTCGCCCCCGATTACGAGCGCCCGGCGGCGCCCGTGCCCGGAACCTTCCCGAGCGGCGGTGCCTACGGCGATGTGCGCCCGGGCGCCGGCACGGTGGACGCGCTGGGCTGGCAGGACGTGTTCCTGGACCCCGCCCTGAAGCGGCTGATCGACATCGCGCTGCGGAACAACCGTGACCTGCGGGTGGCGGCGCTGAACGTGCAGTCGGCGGAGGCGCAGTTCCGCGCCCAGCGAGGCGAGATCTTCCCCCAGATCGGCGCCACCGGCAGCGCGGACTATGCCCAGACCCCAGCGGATCTCGGCGCCGGGGCGCGGACCGGGCGGACGAGCCCGACCACCTCCAGCACCTTCGGCATCCAGGGCGGCTTCACCTCCTGGGAGATCGACCTGTTCGGGCGCATCCGCAGCCTGAGCGAGGCGGCGCTGGAGACGGCCTTCGCGCAGGCGGAGACGCAGCGGGCGACGCAGATCAGCCTCGTCGCCTCCGTCGCCGACGCCTACCTCACCGTGCTGGCGAACCGGCAGCTGCTGGAGCTGACGAAACAGACCCTGGCGAGCCAGGAGCAGTCCTACCGGCTAACTCAGGCGACCGTCGCGGGCGGCACCTCCACCGCGTTGGTGCTGCGCCAGGCCCAGACGCAGGTGGAGCAGGCGCGGGCGAACCTGTCCCTCTATACCCGCCAGCTGGCGCAGGCGGAGAACGCGCTGGCGCTGCTGCTGGGCCAGCCCGTGCCCGCGGACCTGCCGCAGGAGGTGAACCTGGCCTCCCCGCTGATCGTCGGGGACCTGCCGGCCGGCCTCTCCTCCGAGGTGCTGCTGCGGCGGCCGGACGTGCTCTCGGCGGAGCGGCTGCTCCGCGCGGCCAATGCCAATATCGGCGCGGCACGCGCGGCCTTCTTCCCGAGCATCACCCTCACCGCCTCCTACGGCACGGCGGGCGCCTCGCTCGCCCGCCTGTTCCAGCCGGGCTCGGGCATCTGGGCCTTCTCGCCGCAGATCAACGTCCCGATCTTCACCGGCGGCATCAACGAGGCAAACCTGGACTTCGCGAAGATCCAGAGCCGCATCGAGGTCGCCAACTACGAGAAGGCGATCCAGACCGCCTTCCGGGAAGTGGCGGACTCCCTTGCAGCGCGCGGCACCTACGGGGACCAGCTACGGGCGCAGCAGGCCCTGACCGACGCCTATGCGGCGAGCTACCAGCTGTCCGAGGCGCGCTTCCGGGCCGGGGTGGACAACTACCTGACCGTCCTCGTCTCCCAGCGGGACCTCTACGCGGCGCAGCAGCTTCTCATCGGGCTGCAGCGGGACCGGCTCTCGGCGCAGGTCACGCTCTACCGCGTGCTCGGCGGCGGATGGCTGGCGAGCTCGGCGACCCCGCCGCCCGAGCCGGTTCCGCCATCCGGTGCGCCCCAGCCGCAGGTGCCGCGGCCACGGCGGGGCGGTTCCTGAGGCTTTCGGTCTGTCCCGGGGGGAGGAAGAAGGAATTCTTCCTCTCCCCGGACCCCTCACCATCATCTTTTTCTAGGCTTTGGTTTCTTCGGCTGGCGGTGCGCCTCGGCTCGTGGAGCCAAGGCGATTGCAAAGTCCGGATCAAACCCGCTCATAGGGGCCAACAACTTCAGTCAGTCCCGCAGCAGCCCCAGGCAGGTCCAGGAGGCGGAGCCCCTGGGGGCAGCCCCGAGCTCCTCCCCCGGCGCGCCGGAAGGCGCGGGTGAAGGAAAGGTAAGACCTGCGCGCCCGGGAACGGGCAGCTCCCGCTTCCGCTCCCGGCAGGGCCATGCCATGCAGGCGGCGAATCACCGGGCGGTGCGTCCCGCCGCGCAGCGGCCCGGCGGAGGAGGGAGTGAAAGGCCATGATGGAACCCCCAGCCGCGGAACCCCTGCGCGCGCCTACCGGCACGCCGGGGGCTGATCTCGGCGTCGGCTTGTTCGTCGTGCTGCTGGGGCTTCTGACGCTCTATGCGGCCTGGGCCATCCCGGATTCGCCGATCTACGCGCAGGTCGGGGCGAAGGCCGTGCCCTACCTGATCGGGGCGGTGCTGGTGCTGCTGGGCATCGCGCTCTCCATCTCGGCCTCGCGCGGCGGATGGAGCGGGGGGCTGGAGGAGGAGATGGCCGCCCCGCCGACCAACTGGCGGGCGCTGGGGCTGCTGGGGGCGGGCCTGGCGGTGCAGCTCGCGCTGATCGACTGGCTGGGCTTCGTGATCGCGGCCACCATCCAGTACGTGCTGGTCTGCGCGGCTTTCGGGTCCCGCCGGCCGCTGCGGGACCTGGTGATCGGCATTCTCGTCACCCTCGGCGCCTTCCTCGGCTTCTCGCGGCTGCTGGGCGTGAACATCGGCGCAGGCGTGCTGGAGGGCATTCTCTGATGGACACCTTCGCCAACCTCGCGGCCGGTTTCGGCAATGCGCTGACGCCGATCAACCTGGCCTGGGCGCTGCTGGGCTGCTTCCTCGGCACCGCGATCGGGGTGCTGCCGGGGATCGGGCCGGCGCTGACGATCGCGCTGCTGCTGCCCGTGACCTTCAAGGTGGAGGCGACGGGGGCCTTCATCCTGTTCTGCGGCGTCTTCTATGGGGCGATGTACGGGGGCTCCACCACCTCCATCCTGCTGAACACGCCGGGTGAGTCCGGTTCCATCATCACCGCGCTCGAAGGGGCAAAGATGGCGCGGAACGGGCGGGCGGGGCCCGCCCTCGTCACCGCCGCCGTCGGATCCTTCGTGGCGGGCACGGTGGGTACGCTCGGCATCTCCTTCGTCGGGCCGCTGGTGGTGGAGGTGGCCCTCAAGCTCGGGCCGGCCGAGTACTTCTCCCTCATGCTGCTGTGCTTCGTCACCGTCTCCGCGGTGCTGGGTGGATCGGCCCTGCGCGGCCTCACCTCGCTCGGCTTCGGGCTGATGCTCGGGCTGGTGGGGATCGACCTGCAGACCGGCCAGCCGCGCCTCACCTTCGGGGTGCCGGAGCTGCTGGACGGGGTGAACGTCGTGCTCGTTGCCGTCGCCCTGTTTGCCGTGGGCGAGACGATGTACCTGGCCTGGCGCCACACGGAGGGCGGGCAGGTGGTGCGCCCGATCGGCAGCCTGTGGATGAGCGCCAGCGACTGGAAGCGCAGCATCGGGCCGTGGCTCCGCGGATCGCTGCTGGGCTTCCCCTTCGGCGTGCTGCCGGCGGGCGGCACGGAAATGCCGACGATGCTCAGCTATTATGCCGAGCGGAAGCTGGTGAAGCCGGAGCACCGGCACGAGTTCGGCACCACCGGCGCCATCGAGGGCGTGGCGGGGCCGGAGGCGGCGAACAACGCGGCCGCCGCCGGCATCCTGGTGCCGATGCTAACGCTGGGCCTGCCCACCTCCGCCACGGCGGCCATCATGCTCTCCGCCTTCCAGTCCTACGGCATCCAGCCCGGGCCGATGCTGTTCACGCAGCAGGCGGCGCTGGTCTGGACGCTGATCGCCAGCCTCTACATCGCCAACATCATGCTGGTGGTGCTGAACCTTCCGCTGGTCGGCCTCTGGGCGCGCATCCTGAAGATCCCGACGCCGCAGCTCTACGCGGGCATCCTCGTCTTCGCGACGATCGGCACCTACGGGATCAGCAACTCGGTGATCGACCTCGTCCTGCTCTACGGGATCGGCATCATCGCCATGTTCATGCGGCGATTTGACTTCCCGACGGCGCCGGTGGTGATCGGTATGATCCTGGGGCCGATGGCGGAGCAGAACCTGCGCCAGGCGCTGACGATCAGCCAGGGGGACTGGACCACCTTCCTCACCCGGCCGATCTCACTCTTCATCCTGACCCTCGCCGTGCTCGCTCTGGTGGGGCCGCGGCTCTGGGGCGCTTGGCGGGCGCGGCGGGCGGGATGATCCTGCGCTGAGGGTCTGTCCCGGGGAGAGGAAGAAGAAATTCTTCCTCTCCCCGGACCCCTCACCATCATCTTCTTCCAGGAGTTGGTCTTGCCGCGTTGACGGTGCGCCTCGGCTCGTGGAGCCGAGGCGGCTGCAGGGGCGGAATCAGACCCGATCGTAGAGGGCTGGCAGTTCAAGTCAGTCCTGCTGCAGCCCGATGCAGGTCCAGGAGACTCAGGCTCCTGGCTCGGGACAAGCACTTCGTGTTTGCCCGGGAGTCCAGGGGGCGGAGCCCCCTGGAATGATCTCAGCCGACGATCTCGGAGCCGGCGAAGAAGAACGCGATCTCGGTGGCCGCATTCTCGGCGCTGTCCGAGCCGTGGACGGAGTTCGCCTCGATGCTCTCGGCGAAGAGCTTGCGGATGGTGCCCTCGGCCGCGTTGGCGGGGTTGGTGGCGCCCATGATCTCGCGGTTGGCGAGAACGGCGTTCTCACCCTCGAGGACCTGCACCACGACAGGGCCGGAGGTCATGAAGGAGACGAGGTCCTTGAAGAAGGGCCGCTCCTTGTGGACGCCGTAGAAGGTCTCGGCCATCGCCTGGCTCATCAGGATGCGCTTCTGGGCGACGATGCGGAGGCCCTTCTCCTCGAAGACGGCGTTGATCTTGCCAGTGAGATTCCGGCGGGTCGCGTCGGGCTTGAGGATGGAGAAGGTGCGCTCGGTGGCCATGGCGGCGGATTCCCTGTTTGGAGTCGGGGGGCCCGGTAGCGGTGCCCGGGCCGTTCGGCAAGGGGGGCGGGGGCCGGGGCGGAAAAAGGTAACCGGGCCGCCTTATCGGGAGGGCGAGCCGGGCCAGTCGTTCGGGGCCACGCGGAGCAGGGCGTAGCCGAGGAGGCCGGAGACGAGGGAGCCGCCGAGGATGCCGATTTTCGCCTCGGCCTGGAGGACCGGGTCCCCGGGGAAGGCGAGGAGGGTGATGAAGAGGCTCATGGTGAAGCCGATGCCGCAGAGGAGGGCCGTGCCGAAGAGCTGGGTGCGGCTGGCATAGGGGGGGAGGTCGGCGAGGCCGAGGCGGATGGTGAGGGTGGCCGCGCCGAAGACGCCGACGGCCTTGCCGACCAGGAGGCCGAGGCCGACGCCGAGGGTAACGGGGGCGGCGAAGGCGGAGGCGGGGAGGCCGAGGAAGGGGACGCCGGCGTTGGCGAGGCCGAAAACGGGCACGATGAGGAAGCCGACGGGGATGTGGAGGGCGTGCTCCAGCCGGTGCAGGGGGCTCGCCACTTCGTCGTCCGGGGCGGCGGGGCGGGCGCGGAGCGGGATGGCGAGGGCCAGGAGGACGCCGGCGAGGGTGGCGTGGATGCCGGAGCGGAGGACGAGGACCCAGAGGACGGCGCCGAGGAGGAGGTAGGGGAGGAGGTTCAGCACGCCCAGGCGGTTGAGGGCGAAGAGAAGGGCGAGGACCAGGGCGGCGCCGGCCAGGTCGGGCCAGGAGAGGCCGGTGTTGTAGAAGAGGGCGATGATGAGGACGGCGCCGAGGTCGTCGATGATGGCCAGTGCCGCGAGGAAGACGCGGAGCGAGGCGGGGACGCGGCTGCCGAGAAGGGAGATGACGCCGAGGGCGAAGGCGATGTCGGTTGCGGCGGGGATGGCCCAGCCATGGGTGGTTCCGGCGGGATTGAGGGCGAGGAAGACGAGGGCGGGGACGGCCATGCCGCCGGCGGCGGCGATGCCGGGCAGGGCGCGGCGGGGCCAGGTGGAGAGCTGGCCGTCCAGGGATTCCCGTTTGATCTCCAGGCCGACGAGCAGGAAGAAGACGGCCATCAGGCCGTCGTTGATCCAGAGCTCGACGGAGAGGGGGCCGAGGGGGGCGTGCAGGGCGGCCTGGTAGGCGGGGTTGAGGGGGGTGTTGGCGATCACGAGGGCCAGGGCGGCGGCGGCCATCAGCACGAGCCCGGCGGAGGACTGGCCTTCGAGGAAGCGGCGCAGGGCGCTGGGGCGGGCGTCGTGGTGGGCGGCCTGGGCCATTGGGACTCCGTGGGATGCGTGGCGCGGCACTAGCACGGGGGGCGGCGGGGAGCAGGAACATTCCAGGGTTCCTCCCGGAATGATGCGGCGCATCATCTCCGTTCCGTTGCCGGGGGCGGCGCGGTAGAAGCCGGGCATGACGGTGCTTGCCCTTCGCGACCTGACCATCCGCATGGCCGGGCGCACCCTTCTCGACGGCGCGAACCTGCAGCTGGACCCCGGGCGCAAGCTGGGGCTGGTGGGGCGGAACGGGACGGGGAAGTCCACCCTGTTCCGGGTGCTGACGGGCACCTTGCAGCCGGATGGCGGCGAGGTGCGGATCGCGGCGCGGGCGCGGATGGCGCATGTGGCGCAGGAGCAGCCGGGGACGGATGTTTCCCTGCTGGAGACGGTGCTGGCGGCGGACAGGGAGCGGTCCGAGCTGCTGGCGGAGATGGAGAGCGGCGATCCGACCCGGCTGGCGGAGGTGCAGGAGCGGCTGATCGCGATCGGGGCGGATGCGGCGCCGGCGCGGGCGGCCACCGTTCTGGCGGGGCTGGGGTTTGACGCCGAGGCGCAGCAGCGGACGGTGAAGGAGTTCTCCGGCGGGTGGCGGATGCGCGTGGCGCTGGCCTGCGCGCTGTCGCTGGAGCCGGACCTGCTGCTGCTGGACGAGCCGACGAACCACCTGGACCTGGAGGCGACGATCTGGCTGGAGGGGTGGCTGCGGCGCTTCCCCGGGGCGGCGATCATCATCTCCCACGACCGGGAGGTGCTGGACGAGTGCGTGGACAGCATCGCGCATCTGGATCGCGGGAAGATCACCACCTATCCCGGCGGGTATTCCGAGTTCGTGCGGATCCGCGGGGAGCGGATGGCGCAGCAGGCCGCGCTGAACGAGAAGGTGCTGGCGCAGCGCGCGCATATGCAGGCCTTCGTGGACCGGTTCCGCGCCAAGGCGACGAAGGCGCGGCAGGCGCAGTCCCGCCTCAAGGCGATCGAGAAGCTGCCGCCGGTGATCGAGGTGGCGGAGGACGGATCGACGCGGTTCGAGTTCCCCGATCCGCCGGAAGTGCCGCCGCCGATCCTGACGATGTACGACGCGAGCGTGGGGTACGGGAACCGCACGATCCTGTCCGGGCTCGGGCTGCGGCTGGACCAGGATGACCGGATCGCGCTGCTGGGCGCGAACGGCAACGGCAAGTCCACGCTGGCGAAGCTGATCGCGGGGAAGCTGGAGGCGCGCTCCGGCGAGGTGAAGCGCACGCAGCGGCTGAAGATCGGGTATTTCGACCAGCACCAGGCGGAGGCGCTGGACCCGGAGGGGACGCCGCTGTCCCACATGCAGGCGGCGATGCCGCCGCAGGCGACGGTGACGCAGGCGCGGTCCCAGCTGGCGCGGTTCGGGCTGGACGAGGACCGGGCGACGACGCTGATCCGCAACTGCTCCGGCGGGGAGAAGGCGCGGCTGATGCTGGCCATCACCACGCGGGACGCGCCGCAGCTGCTGATCCTGGACGAGCCGACGAACCACCTGGACATCGACGCGCGCGAGGCGATGGTCCGGGCCCTGGCGGACTACAAGGGCGCGGTGGTGCTGATCACCCACGACCCGCACATGGTGGAGCTGGCGGCGGACCGGCTGTGGCTGGTGGCGGACGGGAAGGTCTCGCCCTTCGACGGGGACCTGGACGACTACCGGGCCTGGCTGGCGAACCGGGCGCGGGAGGACCGGCGGGAGGCGCGGGCTTCCAAGGGCGATCCCGCCGCGCCGGCCAAGCCGACGGCGGCGAGCCGGGCGGCGGCGCGCGCCGCCCTGGCGCCGATCCGGGAGCGGGTGAAGGAGATCGAGGCGCGGATCGAGAAGCTGCGCCTGGAGGACGGGCTGCTGGAGAGGAAGCTTTCCGACACCGAGACCTACTCGCGCTTCAAGCCGGCGGACATCGCCTGGGCGAATACGCGGCGCGCGGCGATCGCCGCCACCGTGGCGAAGCTGGAGGAGGAGTGGCTGGAACTGAGCGAGAAGCTGGAAGCCGCCTGATCCGGCGTGGCAGGCTGGGCGCATGGATGCCCAGCTTCTGCCCTACCGCACCATGGCCCGGAACAATTCCTGGGCGAATCACAGGCTGCTGACGGCCTGCGAGGGGCTGTCCCAGGCGGAGTTCACCGCGCCGCGGACGGGGTTCTTTCCGAGCCTGCGGGCGACGCTGAACCATATCCTCGTCATCGACCGCTTCTACGTGGACGCGATGGAGGGCGGGACGCTTGGGCCGGCGGCCTGGGCGGATCCGGAGCCCTGCGCGACAGTGGCCGCGCTGAAGGCAGCGCAGGCGGCGGTGGATGCGCGGCTGATGGCGGTGGTGGATGGGCTGAACGCTGCGGGGCTGGCCCGGATCGTGTCTGTCCATCGGGGCAGCCGCATCCAGCACGAGCGGATGGACCGGCTGCTGCTTCACCTGTTCCAGCACGATATCCATCATCGCGGGCAGGCGCACGCCATGCTGAGCGGCACGGGCGTGGCGCCGCCGCAGCTGGACGAGTTCTATGCTTCGGAAGAGGCGCCTCTGCGCGCCGGTGAATTCGCGGCGCTGGGCTGGACGGAAGAGAAGGTGTGGCGCGGGATGGCCTGATCCCCGCGCCTACTCCGCCGGGACGAGGTGGCGGTTCGTGGCCTTCACGCGGTTGGCCACCATGCGGTCGTGCAGCAGGGCGATCTTGGCGGAGCCGGTCCTCGTGAAGAGGAAAGGCAGCAGGGCGTGGACGAAGCAGGCGCCGGCGCCCAGCAGCATCTGCCAGCCGAACCAGGACGCGGTGTGCATGTGCTCCGCGTAGCTCTCCCCGACGGCGGCCGGGTGTTCCGTGAAGGAGGGCAGCGCCATGTCCGTATCCTCTGCGACGACCTGGGCATGGTAGGGGCGCGGCCCCGGTAAGTTCTTGCGTTCGGCTGTCCGGCTTCCCAGGATGGTGGAATACGGTGCCCCGAAATGGGCGAATCCTGGAATCCCATGCCCCTGGACAGCTTTGACCGGAAGATCCTCGACCTGCTTCAGGCCGATGCGACCCTTCCCGTGGCGGAGATCGCGGAGCGGGTGGGGCTTTCGCCCTCCCCGTGCTGGCGGCGCATCCGGCGGCTGGAGGAGGAGGGGGTGATCCGCCGCCGCGTGGCGCTGCTGGACGCGGCGAGGATGCGGGTGGGCGTGACGGTCTTCGTGACCATCCGCACCAACCGCCATTCCATGGAATGGGCGGAGCGCTTCTGCCGGGCGGTGAGCGAGATCCCGGAGGTGCTGGAGTTCCACCGGATGAGCGGCAGCGTGGACTACCTGCTGCGCGTGGTGGTGCCGGACATCGCGGCCTATGATGGGGTGTACAAGCGGCTGATCGAGATGGCGGACCTGTTCGACGTGTCGTCCAGCTTCTCGATGGAGCAGATCAAGTACACGACGGCGCTGCCGACGGGGTATGCGGGGTGATCCGGGGGTTGGTCTTTCCGGCCCCAGGAGGCTCCGCCTCCTGGACCTCCGCCAGGGGCCTGAGGCCCCTGGACCCCCATCTGGCTGCCGCCGCATCGTCCTGAGATGAGGTTTCTGCCTGGCGGTTTGATCCGGCCCTTGCAGTCGCCTGAGGTCATCGACCTCAGGCGCACCGTCAGCCGAGTGACTCCAACTCCTAGAGAAAGATGATGGTGAGGGGTCCGGGGAGAGGAAGAATTCCTTCTTCCTCTCCCTGGCCACGGACCGCCCCCCGCAGGATCAGATCATCCCGGGCTCGCGGATGGGCGAGCCGTCCACCAGCCGGTCCAGGCGGAAGGGCGCCGGGTCCACGATGGGGGTGCGGCCGAGGATGAGGTCGGCGGCGAGGTGGCCGGCGCCGGGGCCGATGCCGAAGCCGTGGCCGCTGTAGCCGGTGGAGACGAAGAGGCCGGGGAGGGCGCCGATGGGGGCGATGACCGGCACGGCGTCCGGCGTGGATTCGATCCAGCCGGCCCAGGTGGAGTCGGCTTCCGTGCCGGCGAGGGTGGGCCAGGACTTGGCGAGCTGGGCGAGGGCGGGGGCGGCGACGTTGGCGGCGGGGGCGGGGTCGAGGGTTCGCATGGCCTCCTCCTCGAAGGGGGAGGGGCGGTCGAGGGACCACTTGCCGTGCCAGGCATCGGGGCCGCGGAGGAAGGAGGAGCCGACGCCGAAGGAGACGCTGTTCCAGCGGCTGCGGAGGGTGGGCCAGAAGAGGCGGGCCTGGCGGATGCCGGCGGGGGTGAGCTCGATCCGGCCGCGGTTGTTGGCGGCGACGATGTAGCCGCCGTTGCTGCGGCGGCTGATGGTGATGTCCGGGGTGTAGATGCCGCCCTTCGTCACCTCCGGCGCGGGCTTCGTGAGGAAGACGGTGGAGAGGATGCTGGCCTGGGGCAGGAAGACGCCGTGGCGGCGGAGCATCATGGCGGACCAAGCGCCGCCGGCGACGAGGACGGCATCGGCCTTGATGCGGCCGTGTTCGGTGACGACGCCGGTGACGCGGCCGGCGGTGATGTCCAGGCCGCGCACGGCGCAGCGCTGGTGGAGGGTGGCGCCGCGGGCGCGGGCGGCCTCGGCGAGGCGGGGGACGGCGATGAAGGGCTCGGCCATGCCGTCGCGCGGGGAGGAGACGCCGCCGATCCAGGCGCCGTCGTTGCCGGGGGTGGCGGCGCGGGCCTCGGCGGCGGAGAGCATCCGGCTGTGCTGCTGGTAGCCGCGGGCCATGGTGACCCAGCGGTCCCACTTCGCCACCTCCGCTTCGCTGCGGGTGACGTAGGTCAGGCCGTCGCGGCGGAAGCCGAGATCGGCGCCGGTCTCGGCGGGCAGGCCGGACCAGAGCTCCAGGCTGCGCTGCATCAGCGGGATCTCGCGCTCGTCCCGGTTCTGCACGCGGCACCAGCCCCAGTTGCGGCTGGACTGCTCCCCGGCGATGACGCCCTTGTCCAGCAGGGCGACGGAGCGCCCGGCGGCGGCGAGGTAGTAGGCCGCCATGGTGCCGGCGATGCCGCCGCCGATAACGGCGACATCCACCTGGGCGGGAAGGGTGGTGTCGCTCTGCACGCGGGCGATGGGGGGCATGGGGCGTCCTGTCGCGTCGGGCGGGGGTGGGCCTGCCGGTCCCCCGGGTCTAGGCTCCGTGCTGCGTTGCGGCAACTGGGGGATAGGCGTTGCGGGGCGAGTGGGACATCGGCACCGATATCGGCGGGACGTTCACCGACATCATCGCAGTTCGGATCTCGAGTCCCTTGGGTGGTGGGGAGACGCGGATCGCCAAGGTGCCGTCGCGCCCCGCGGAGCCGGTGCGGGCGATGCTGGAGGCCCTGGCGGCGGTGGGGCTTTCCGCCGGCGACGTGCGGCGCTTCGTGCACGGCACGACGCGGGTGACGAACGCGCTGGTGGAGGAGCGGTTGCCGAAGGTGGCGCTGGTGGCCACCGAGGGCTTCGAGGATGTGCTGGAAATTGGGCGCTACCGCCGGCGGGAGCTGTACCGGCTGGACGTGCCGCCGAAGGCCCCGCCGCTGGTGCCGGCGATCCTGTGCTTCGGGCTGCGGGAGCGGCTGGACCATACGGGCAAGGTGCTGCGGCCGCTGGACGATGCGGAGCTGGACCGGCTGGCAGCTTGGCTGAAGGGGAGCGGGGTGGAGAGCGTCGCCGTCTCGCTGCTGCACGCCTATGCCAATCCCGCGCATGAGCGGATGGTGGCGGAGCGGCTGCGGGGCGTGGTGCCGCATCTCTGCGTGAGCCACGAGGTGAACCCGGAGGCGCGGGAGTATGAGCGCGCCTCCTCCACCGCCTTCAACGCGGCGGCGATGCCCGTTGCTGTGGACTACCTGACGGAGTTGGAGGAGCGGCTGCCGATCGGGGCGGGGCTGCAGGTGTTCCATTCGGCGGGGGCGATGGTGCCGGTGCCCGCCGTGAAGAAGCGGCCGCTTGTCATGGCTGCCTCCGGGCCCGCGGCGGGGGTCTCGGCCTCCGCCCGGCTGGCGCGGGAACTGGGGCGGCCGCGGGTGCTGACCTTCGACATGGGCGGGACGACGACGGATGTCTGCCTCATCGTCGATGGGCAGGCGGAGATGACGGACACGCGCATGATCGGTGGGCGGCCGCTGCGGCAGCCGATGCTGGCGGTGCATTCGATCGGCGCGGGCGGCGGCTCCATCGTGAAGCTCGGGCCGGGCGGGCTTTCCGTGGGGCCGGAAAGCGCGGGGTCGGAGCCAGGGCCGGCCTGCTACGGCCGCGGCGGCACGAAGGCGACGATCACGGACGCCAATGCGGTGCTCGGCTATCTCGATCCGGAGGCGCGGCTAGGGGACACGATCCAGCTGGACGTGGAGGCGGCGCGGCGGGTGGTGGCGCCGATCGGCGAGGCGCTGGGGATGGGCGTAGAGGAAGCGGCGCTGGGGATCCTGCGCGTGGCGAACGCGGCCATGGCGCGGGCGCTGCGGCGCGTGACAGTGGAGCGCGGCGTGGACGGGCGGGATTGCGCGCTGCTGGCCTTCGGCGGCGGCGGGCCGATGCACGCGGCGGGGTTGGCGGAGATGTACGGGCTGCGAGAGGTGATCGTGCCGGCGGCGTCCTCCGCCTTTTCCGCGCTGGGGTGTTTGACGGCGGACTTTTCCTTCCTGCAGCAGCGGACGGTGCGGCTGGCGCTGGCGGGGTTGGACGCGGTGGGGTTCCTGGCGCGGGTGGGGGAGATGGAGGCGGAGGCGCGGGGGCCGCTGATCGCCAACGGCGTGGAGCCGGAGGGGATCGCGATGGAGCACGTGGCGCTGATGCGCTACGCGGCGCAGAGCGAGGCGACGCCGGTGCCGTTCGCGGTGCCGCTGGACCCGGCGGTGCTGGAAGCGGATTTCCATGCGCGGCACCGGCAGCTCTATGGCTATGCCACCAATGAGCCCTGCGTGATCGAGGCGCTGCGGGTACAGGCGCGGAAGCCTTCCACGGTGGCGCTGGCGCGGCCGGATGTGGGGCGGCCGGTGCGGGCCTCGCGCGTGCGGGATTGCGTGTTTCCGGGGTTGGGGAAGGTTTCCACGGTGATCCTGCCGCGCGAGACGATGGCGGGGGCGGCGGCGGGGCCGGCGATCATCGAGGATGCGTGGTCCACCACGGTCGTGCCGCCGGGATGGCGGGCGCGGGGGGATGCGATGGGCAACCTGTTCCTGACGGGGAGCGACGCATGAGCGCCCTTGATCCCTTCGCGGTGGAGGTGATCCGCCACGGGCTTTCCGCGGCGGCGGAGGAGATGAGCCTTGTGGTCGTGCGGTCCGCGCGCTCGCCGCTGCTGCGGGAGGCGGGGGATCTTTCTTCCGCCATCACGGATGCGGAGGGCGGGTTGGTGGGGCAGGGGCGGGACATTCCCGTCCATCTCGGCGCCATGGCCTATACGGTGCGGGAGCTGCTGAAGGTCTGCCCGGCGGAGACGCTGAAGGAAGGCGATTCGCTGATCTACAACCTCGGGATTCTCGGGGGGAACCACCTGAACGACGTGAAGGTGGCGCGGCCGATCTTCGTGGAGGGGCGGCTGGTGGCCTGGGGGCTGTCCCTGGCGCACTGGCCGGATGTGGGGGGGACCTGGCCGGGGAGCTACTTCGCGAAGGCGGTGGATACATTCCAGGAGGCGATGCGGATCCCGCCCGTGCCGATCACCAGTGCCGCCGGGGTGAACCGGGGCGTGCTGGAGATGGTGCTGCACAATGTGCGCGATCCCGTCTCCTGCGAGGGCGACCTGATGGCGCAGATCGCGGCGACGCAGGCGGCGGAGCGGCGCATCCGCGAGCTCTGCGCGGTGCATGGGACGCAGGGGTTCGTGGACGCGATGGCGCGGCTGCATGACCTGTCCGAGGCGGAGATGCGGGAGGCGATCCGGGAGATTCCGGATGGGGCCTATGAGGGCGAGGACTTCCTCGATGACGGGCGGCCGGATGGGAGCCCGGCGCGGGTGCATGCGCGCATCCTGATCAACGGCGACGAGGCGGTGATCGACCTTTCCGGCAGCGACGACCGGATGCAGAACTTCTGCAACACCACGCCGTACATCGCGCGCTCCGCGGTGGCCTATGCGATGCGGGTGATGAGCGGGCGGGAGATGCAGCAGAACGCGGGGGCGCTGCGGCCGCTGACGATCGTGACGCGGCCTGGGTCCATGCTGGAGCCGGGCTGGAACGCGGCGGTGGCGGCGGGGAACCACGAGACGGCGGCACGGATCGTGGACGCGATGTTCCGCGCGATGGAGGGAGTGATCCCGGAGCGGCTCTCGGCGGGCGGGCCGACGACCTCGGGGCTGCTCTCCTTCGCGGAGCCGATGCCGGATGGCGGGTGGCGGATGCTCTACGAGGTGCATGGCGGCGGCGAGGGGGCGCGGCATGACCGCGACGGTTCGCCGGCCACGCGCGTGCATCTGACGAACACCTCCAACACGCCGGCCGAGATGATCGAGGCGAATTACGCGATTCGGCTGGAGCGGCAGGCGATCCGGCGGGGATCGGGTGGCCCTGGGGCGCATCGCGGCGGGGATGGGATCGTCCGCAGCTACCGCATCCTGTGCGACGAGATGTGGCTGACGACCTGCGTGGAGCGGACAAGGATCCGGCCCTACGGCATGCGGGGCGGGGAGGCGGGGCAGCCCTTCCGCATCGTGCTGGAGCGCGCGGGGGTGCAGACGGAATTGCAGGGGAAGGCGAACCTGCTGCTGAAGCGCGGGGATGTGGTGACGCTGGAAGGGTGCGGCGGCGGCGGGTTCGGCGCGGCATGAGCCGGCTTCTGCGGACGGGGCTGAACGCGGGGACGGCGGCGCCCTCCGTGGTGGGTGGGGAGGGGGTGCATTTCCTGCTCTCCGACGGGCGGCGGGTGCTGGATGGCAGCAATACCGGCGGGCCACTGGGGCACGGGCATCCGCGCATGGCGGAGGCGCTGCGCAAGGCCGCTTCGCTGCCGATGGTGAGCGAGGGGTGGGCCTGGGCCGGGCGGGACCGGGCGGCGGAGGAGCTGTTCGGGATCGGGCTGGCGGGGGAGGACTGGGCGGGGGCGGTGCGCTTCTGCCTTTCCGGCAGCGAGGCGAATGATATCGCGCTGTCCCTGTGCCAGGCGCTGTCGGGGCGGCGGGCGATCGCGACGCGGGAGCGGGCCTATCACGGGCTGGTCGGGCTTTCCCGCGACGTGACGGTGCAGCCGCACTGGCATGGCGGCCTTGCGGCGCCGGGGGCGACGCGGGTGCCGCCGGCCGGGGCGCCGGTGCATGTGCTGCCGCCGCCGGAGGGCGCGGCCTGGCGGGCGGATGGGGCGGTGGTGCCGCCGATCGCGCAGCGGCTGCACGGGGCGCCGGGGATGCTGGCGGATTCGGCGGCCGTGATCCTCGATTACTCGCAGGGCGGGTTCTACCACGACGCGGCCTATCAGGACGCGGTGGCGGGCATGGCGCGGGAGGCGGGGTGCCTCTGGATCGCGGATGAGGTGGTGACGGGGCTGGGGCGCGCGGGGCGGCCCTTCGCCTTCCAGGGCGGGGCGAGCCGGCCGGATATCGTGACGCTCGGCAAGGGGCTGGGCGGGGGGATGCAGGCGGTGGCGGCGGTGGTGCTGTCGGAGGAGGTCGTCGCGCGGATGCGGGGGTCGTCCTGGCAGAATTACGGGACGCTGCGCGGGCACCCGATGGCGATGGCGGCCGTGTCCGCCTACCTCACCATCCTGCGGGAGGAGGCGCTGCTGGAGCGGGTGGCGGCGCTGGAAGGGCTGTTCCGGCGGCGGCTGGTGGAGATGGCGGGGCGGCACCCCTCGGCCTTCCGCGTCGCGGGGCAGGGGCTGCACTGGACGATCGAGCTGCACGGGCCGGACTGGCGGGAGTGGCGGGCGGATGTGGCGGAGGCGCCGGTGGCCTCGCAGGTTGCGGCGCGGGCGCTGGAGCTGGGGGCGGTGATCGGGACGAGCGGGGAGCAGACCTCGCTGTTCCTGGCGCCGCCTCTGGTGATCGGCGAGGTGGAGGCGGAGCGGTTGCTCGCGATCCTCGACGAGAGTCTTCTCGTCGCGGATCGCGCGCATAACGGAGCGCAGGCATGATCCTTGCGAACTTCCGCCGCGCCTGAACGGAGACGTCGCCTTGTCCAACCCTTTCCATCTCGGCTGGTTCCTGCAGGGATCGAGCGTGCAGGCCTGGGGTGAGCCCTGGACGGGGAATATCGGGCAGGAATGGATGCAGCCCGACCTGTTCGTGGACATGGCGCGGGCGCTGGAACGGGCCTGCTTCGACTATATCCTGCTGGAAGACAGCTCCTATATCGGCGAGGCCTATGGCGGGTCGCGCGAGATCTATCTGAAGAACGGGCTCTCGGTGCCGCGGCAGGATCCTTCGGTCGTGGCGACGCTGCTGTTTGCGGCGACGAAGCGGATCGGGGTCTGCACGACCCTCGCGACCTTCACGCACCACCCCTACCTGCTGGCGCGGATCATCGCCTCGCTGGACCAGGTCTCGGCGGGACGCGCGGGCTGGAACATGGTGACGGGCAGCAGCGACATGGCGGCCCGGAACTACGGGCTGGACGGATTGCCGGAGCACGACCTGCGCTACGACATGGCCGACGAGTACATGGCCTGCGTGAACGCGCTGTGGGATTCCTGGGAGCCGGGCGCGATCGTGGCGGACCGTGAGGGCGGCGTGCTGGTGGACCACACGAAGGTCCATACGGTGGACTTCAAGGGCAAGTGGTACTCCTCCCGCGGGCCGCTGAACTCGGGGCCCTGCGTGCAGGGGCGGCCGGTGATCGCGCAGGCCGGCGGATCCCCGCGCGGGCGGCAGTTCGCGGCAACCCATGGCGAGACGATCGTGGCGAACCCCAAGGGGATCGCGGCGATGAAGGCCTATCGTGATGACGTGCGGGCGCGCGCCGCGGCGGTGGGGCGCAGCCCCGACAGTATCAAGGTGCTGTTCCTGGTGAACCCCATCATCGGCGAGAGCGCGGAGCACGCGGAGATGCGGCGGCTGGAGCGGATCGCGGCGGCGGACCGCAAGATCGTCCAGCGGCTGGCGCACTTCAGCAAGGTGACGAACATCGACTTCGGCAGCATGGATCTCGACAAGCCGATCGACGAGAACCTGCGGACCAACGGCCACCAGCAGAACCTGGACACGCTGAAGCGGCTGGGCGCTGGCGGGAAGACGCTGCGGCAGGCCTTCACGGATTACAGCGGCACGGGGCTCTCGGTGGATCTCTGCGGCACGGTGGACACCGTCGCCGGGCAGATGGCGGAGACGATGCAGGAGATCGGGGGGGACGGCTTCCTTTTCTCCATGGGGGACGTGTCCCGCCGCGTGGTGGCGGAGGTGGCGGACGGGCTGGTGCCGGCGTTGCAGGCGCGCGGGCTGGTGCGGCGCGGCTACGACCACGCGACGCTGCGGGAGAACCTGCTGGCCTTCTGAGGCGCCGGGCTTTCCGGTATGACGGGCCCCGCAACGGAGGGCCTGCGCCATGATGCGGATCGGAATCGTCGGCCTCGGCCGCATGGGCGCGAATATCGCGCGGCGGCTCATGCGGGCCGGGCACGCGACCACGGTGTGGGACCTGAGCGCCGAGGCCGTGGCCGCCCTGGCCGGGGAAGGCGCGCAGGGCGCGGCGGACCTGGCCGAGCTGGTCGCGGGGCTGGAGGCGCCGCGCACGGTCTGGGTGATGCTGCCCGCCGGCACTCCGACCGAGGCGACGCTGGAGACCCTGTCCGGCCTGCTCTCCCCCGGGGATTGCGTGATCGAGGGCGGGAATTCCAACTGGCAGGACAGCGTGCGCCGCGCCAAGGCCATGCGGGAGAAGGGGATCGACTACCTGGATGTCGGCACCTCCGGCGGCGTCTGGGGGCTGGAGCGGGGCTACTGCCTGATGATCGGCGGCCCCGCGGCGCAGGTGGAGCGGCTGGACCCGATCTTCGCCGCGCTCGCGCCCGGCGAGGGGACGGCGCTGCCCACCCCGAACCGCAGCGGCGACCCGCGCCCGCCTCAGGGCTATGTCCATGCCGGGCCGAACGGGGCCGGGCACTACTCGAAGATGGTTCATAACGGCATCGAGTACGGGATGATGCAGGCCTTCGCGGAGGGCTTCGACCTGATGCGTGCCGCCAACGAGATGCACGGGCTGGAGATGCCGCTGCCGGACATCGCGGAGGCCTGGCGCCGCGGCTCGGTCGTCGCTTCCTGGCTGCTCGACCTGACGGCGCAGGCGCTGGCGGGGGACCCGGACCTTTCCAACTACGCCGGGCGTGTGGGCGATAGCGGCGAGGGGCGCTGGACGGTGCAGGAGGCCGTGGCCACGGCCACACCGGCACCTGTGCTGACAGCGGCCCTCTACGCCCGCTTCCGGTCGCGGCAGGAGGCGTCCTACGCGGACCGGATGCTGTCGGCTATGCGGCACGGGTTCGGCGGGCATGTGGAGCCGCCGAAGGCGGGGTGAGGCGCGGGTGGCCCCGGGGGAGAGGAAACAAGAACTCTTTCTCTCCCCCTGGGGCCGCTTAGTGCATCCCCTGGGCGGCCATCCGCCCCGCGCCATGGTGCAAGGTCGCCTCCGGAAGAACCGGCCGGATAAGCGCGTTGAGGGTGGTGCGGCCCGCGGCGTCGTGCAGGATGGAGACGTAGGCCTGCACCCAGATCGTGGTGCCGTCGGCGCGGAAGCAGCGCTTGACGATGGTGAAGGGTTCGCCGTGGTCCCGCAGGCGGTGCAGCAGCGCCGCATTGTCCGCCCAGTCGGCGGGGTGGGTGATGTCCCGGACGGAGCGGGCGAGAAGGGCGGGGGCGTCGGTCCAGAGCAGCTCGCAGAGGGCGCGGTTCACCTGGAGGAATCGCCCGTCCTCGCTGGTCACGGCCTGTCCGAAGGGCTGGTCGAACATCTGCTTGCGCCTCCGTCCCACGTGACGGGCCGATGACCCCGGGGTGGGGGATGTGTGGCCGGGCGGCATTCCTTCAAGCCACCTTGGCGGCCCCCTGATCGCCCCGTTTCGAGGGGTGGGAACCCTTGGGCCTCCGTCCGGTTAAGGGCCGGTCAGACGAAGGAGAAAGCCATGCCCCGGATCCAGGGTTCGGTGGTGGTGATCGCGGGCGCGTCCAGCGGCATCGGGCGGGCGACGGCGCAGCACCTGGCGCGGCAGGGCGCGCATCTCGTCCTCGCCTCCCGCCGGGCGGAGACGCTGGAAGTGGTGCGGGGCGAGTGCGAGCGGCTGGGCGCGGAGGCGATCGCCGTGCCGACGGACGTGACGGACTCCGCGGCCGTGCGGGCCCTGGCGGACGCGGCGCGGGCGCGGTTCGGCCGGATCGACGTCTGGATCAACAATGCCGGCGTGGGCGTCGTGGGACCCTTCGACGAGGTGCCGATCGAGGAGCACGAGCAGACGATCCGCACCAACCTTCTGGGCCAGGTGAACGGGGCGCATGCCGCGCTGCCGGTGTTCCGGCGGCAGGGCAATGGGGTGCTGATCAACCTGCTCTCCATCGGGAGCTGGGTGCCGACACCCTTCGCCTCCTCCTACGCCGCCTCCAAGGCGGGGCTGCGGGGCTTCACGGAATCGCTCCGGGCGGAGTTGCAGGACCAGCCGGGGATCCATGTCTGTGACGTGTTCCCCAGCGTGGTGGACACGCCCGGGCTGCGGCACGGGGCGAACCGTACGGGCCACCGGATCGAGGTGGGCGGGCCCATCACCTCCCCCTTCGAGGTGGCGGAGACGATCGCCTCCCTCATTCGACGGCCGCGGAATGCGGCGGTGATCGGGGTGGCGGCCTGGGCCTCCCGCCTCGCCGCCACGGTGGCGCCGAAGCCGCTGCGCTGGGCGGTGGGCGTCATCATGAAGCGCGGGCTGTCGGGCGGGGCAAAGGCGGAGGGATCGGCCGGCAATCTCTTCGACGCGCCGGAGGACCATGCGGTCTATGGCGGCTTCCGGAAGGAGGTGGCGGTGAAGGTCCCGACCAAGGCCTGGCTGGCCGCGGCGGGGATCATCGGCTTCTGGCTGGCCCGCCGCCGCTAAGGCAGCATCCGCTCTCCGGATCTTGCCCGGACGACAGAGGAGAGCGCGCTTGGAGATCGACATCCCCGAGGTGAAGGCGGAGGTGGAAGCCGCCTTCGCCCGCTATGAGCAGGCCCTGGTGACGAACGACGTGCCCGTGCTGGAAGAGCTGTTCCGCGACGGGCCGGAGACCATCCGCTACGGCGCGGCCGAGAACCTCTACGGCATGGAGGAGATCCGCGCCTTCCGCCGCGCTCGTCCCTCCGCAGGGCTGGCGCGCGCGCTGGAGCGGACGGTGATCACCACCTATGGCCGGGACTTCGCGACGGCGAACACGATGTTCCGGCGCGAGGGGCAGCCGGGGAAGGTGGGGCGGCAGAGCCAGGCCTGGGCCCGCTTCCCCGAGGGATGGCGGGTCGTGGCGGCGCATGTGAGCGTGGTGGCGGAGTAGGGGGAGGGTAGCCCCGGGATCGCCCTTCGGCCGCCCGGGGCGCCGTTCTGCCCCGCTTTCTGCGCCGGGAACGGCATCCCATAACTTTTGAGTTGTAAGTTCGTTAGGTCTCCCCGAGGGGGCGCGCAGCGCGATCCGCCCTGTCCCCTTTCGCAACGCTCGCAGGAGGCATGAACATGGACGAGGATCGGGTTGGCGGCATCGCCGACAAGGCGGCCGGGACTGTTAAGTCGGCGGCTGGAAATGTGACCGGGGACGCCAAGCTCCAGGCGGAAGGCACTGCCGACAAGGTTGCCGGGACCGTCCGGAACGCCGTTGGCGGCGCGAAGGACGCGGTGCGCGACGTCGCCAGCGACGTGTCGGACAAGGCCTCCGAGCTCGGCCAGCGCGCCAGCCGCGCCCTGGACGAGGGGACCGGCCCGCTGCTCGACCAGGTCGGGCGCAAGGCCTCGGAATATGGCCGCGAGGCCCGGGACGTGGTGGCCGCCGGCGCGGAGAGCGCCTCCAACGTCGTGCGCGGCTACCCGATGGCGACCATCGGCATCGTCGCCGTGCTCGCCTTCCTCGTGGGGCGCGTCACGGCCCCGGAGCCGAAGGCCTGGTACCAGCGCGACTGGGTCTGATCGACCTTGAGCGAAAGGCGTCGCCGTGGGGTCCATCCCCCACGGCGGCTGCCGGCGAGTGCTGCCGCCCTCAGCCTCCGGCGATCATGCGCTGCCGCTGCTCGCCCAGCCCGGCGATGCCGAGGCGGATTTCCTGCCCGGGCTTCAGGTAGGTGGGCGGCTTCATGCCCATGCCGACGCCCGGCGGGGTTCCGGTGGTGATGACGTCACCGGGATGCAGGGTGATGAAGCGGCTGACATAGGACACGATCGTCCGCACGTCGAAAATCATGGTGCGGGTCGAGCCGTCCTGGCGGCGCTGGCCGTCCACCTCCAACCACATTGCAAGATCCTGGGGATCGGGGATCTCGTCCGCGGTGACGAGCCAGGGCCCGAGCGGGCCGAAGCCGTCCGCGCTCTTGCCCTTCGTCCACTGGCCGCCGCGCTCCATCTGCCATTCCCGCTCGGAGATGTCGTTGCAGACGGCGTAGCCGGCCACGTGGTCCAGGGCCGATTCAAGCGGCACGTTCTTGGCCTTGGTCCCGATGATGACGGCCAGCTCAATTTCCCAGTCCGTCTTGCGGCTGTCTGGCGGGATGGCGACCTCGTCATCGGGCCCGGCAAGGGTATTGAGCGACTTCAGGAAGATGATGGGTTCCTTCGGCACGGGGGCGCCGCTCTCCGCCGCGTGGTCGGCGTAGTTCAGGCCGATGGCGACGAAGTTGCGCGTGCCGGCGACCGGCGGGCCGAGGCGGGTGGTGGCGGGCAAGGCCGGAAGGCTGGTGGGGTCCAGTTCCCGGAGGCGGGCGAGGCCCCCGGGCGAGAGGACGTCACCGGCGAGGTCCGGGATGGTGCCGGAGAGGTCGCGGATGGTGCCATCCGCGTCCAGCAGCCCGGGTCGCTCGGCGCCGGGGGCGCCGTGTCGCAGCAGCTTCATCGTTCTGTCCTTTTGAACCCTCGCCTGATCAGGCGAAGGCTTCCTCCAGGAAGACCTGCACGGCCTGGAAGAGGGCGCCGCGGTTGCGCTCCAGCATGATGGAGTGCGTGCCTTCGGCCAGCATCACCAGGCGCTTGCCCGGGGAATTGGTGAGAAGCGGGAACAGGGTGGTGGCCATGGCCGGCGGGGTGTCACGGTCCCATTCGCCGAGGACCAGCAGGGCGGGAACGGTGACCTTCGCCGGGTCGTAGAAGGGCTTCCCGGCGTCCCAGTACTCCCGCAGGTCCTGCAGCACGCCGTTGGGCGCGCGGAGGACGGAGGGAACCTGGCGGGAGCCTTCCGGGTCGGTCGCAAAGGTGGCGTCCGCCCAGTACTCGTACCAGCCGGGAGGCAGGAGGGAGCCGCGCTTGTCGGCGGGCACGCCGTTCAGCCAGCGCTCCCGTGCCGAGGCGCGGGTGACGGTGCGATAGGGCTGCAGTGGGCCTTCCGGCACGGGCACGGCGCCGCGGCTGGCCGGGTCGCGCAGCCAGAGCGGGGCGTAGAGGACGAGGCGGTCCACCAGGGCGGGGTTGTCGGCCGCGAAGCGCGCGACGAGCGAGGTGCCCCAGGACCAGCCGACCAGCTCGCATTTCGCCACGCCACGGGCCTGCCGGATATGGGCGAGGGCGGCGCCGATCTGCGCCACCGCCGCCTCTCCGTTGGTGGGGGGCTTGCCCGCCTCGCCCGCCGGGCGGGTGGAGCGGCCATAGCCGGCAAGGTCCAGGCACCAAACGTCGAAGCCGCGCCCGGCCATGTAGTCCATCCAGGACACGCCGGAGAGTGGCAGGTCGAAGGCGGTGCTGGCGGGGTAGGTGGCGCCGTGGACGAGCAACAGGGTGCGGTCCGGCCGCGCCGGCGCGGCGGCCTCCGGGCGCTTGTTGCGGAGATAGAGCTGGGCGCCGTCCGGGCCGGGAATCAGGGCCTCGTCCATGACCACTCCCGTGGGCTGGGCCGCGGCCGGACCGGCCGAGCCAGTAGCCGGGATGAGAAGCGGCGTGGCCAACATGCTGCGACGGGCAAGCGTCATGCAATTTCTCCCAGGCGGCCTCAATTCTGCCGGCCCGCGCTCGTGGCCCGCGGGCGGCGAGGCTGGTGCAGGCTTACCATCCCCGCGCGCCTACTGACACCGGGGAGCGGAGGGATCGGCGGCGAACATGCCCAGGCTTTGCGGCGTGATGCCGCGCGGCAGGCGGGTGCGGCAATCGAAGAAGGCCTCGTCGAAGGCCGCGCCGCGGATGTCGGCGCGGGAGAGGTCCGCGCCGCTCAGGTCGGAGCGGTAGAGATTGGCGCCCACCAGCCGGGCGTTCTCGAAGCGGGCGTTGACGAGGAGCGCCCTGCTCAGGTTCGCGCCGGGCAGGCTGGCGCCGGAAAGGTCGGCCCCGGAGAGGCGGGCGCCGCCCAGCCGCGCATCGGGCCCGATCACGCCGCGAAGGCTGGCCTCCCGGAGGTCATGGCGGGACAGGTCGATGCCCACGATGTTCGTGCCGTCCAGGCGCGCCTTGTCGAGGGTGAGTTCCTGGACCGAGAGCCCGGCCAGGTCGGCCCCGCGGAGATCGGCACCGGAGAGGCGGAGCAGGCCGACAAGGGCGCCGGTGAACCGTACCCCCCGCAGATCGGCGCCGGACAGGTCGAGGAAGCCGAAGCGAGCATCCGAGAAATCCGCCCCCCGCAGATTCCTAGTGCTCAGGGTGATGCGCCGCCGGACCGGCCTGAGGTCCAGGCCCCGAAAGTTGCGCATCTCCTGCAGCACGGCCTCGTCGCCTGCTAGGGCGCGGGCATAGGCGACGGTCTGGCGCACTCCGGCGTCACCGGGCGCGAGTGCCAGTGCCCGGTCCAGATGTCCTTTCGCTTCGTCGGGGCGCTTTTCCCGGAGCAGGCTGCGCACGAGCCCGAGCTGGGCGGGGAGGAGATCCGGGGCGCGGGAGGCGAGTTCGGCATAGGCGCCGAGAGCCCCCGTGTCCCGCCACGTCTCCAGCAGCCGGGCGCGTTCCAGCACAGGTTCCAGGGCGCCGGGCGAGACCGCGATGAGCGCGTCCAGTCGTTCGCGCTCCGCGCGGAAGGTCTGGAGGAGCCTCCAGCCCATCGAAGCGGACTGCGCGGCCTGTTCCTGCTGGGCAGCGTAACCAGCTGGCCAAGTGGGCGCGGGGCCGAGGGATAGGCCGCTCATCATGCAGGCACTGGTCGAGAAGCCCGCGGGGTTAGAACCCTCGGCGGGAATAGGGTTCGCCATGAAGGTCATGGTCTGGCCTACACGCAGGGGAATGCCGCAGGCGGAGGTGGTCGTGTGCCCGTACAGCAGGGTCACGTCCGGCACCTGCCCCTTCCACCGACCGGTGACAGCGATGCTGGCGAGGTAATTGTCCTCGCGTCTTGATGAGGCGGGCTGCCGGAGTTCGGTGACGCGCCCCGAGAAAATGAACGGCGTGTGCTCAATCGCTTCAAGAGGGGTACGCGGCGCGCACGAGCAGGCCAGGGCGGAGGCGACCGGGCAGGCCATGAGGAGGAGCGCCAGTAGCGCGGCCCATCCGGGGCTGCGGCGCGGCGCCCGCGGCGGGCCAGGAACGCGGACACGCTTCGCCGAGGCGGAAGATCCCGGCCGGGTGCCGGTTCCGGTGCGGTAACGCATGGCGGATCCTTCACGAGGCGCCACCGGGCGCACGGGAGACTTGTTGCCCGGGACCGTGCCAGTAGCGCTCGGGCCTGCCAATGTGCCCCGCCCGCGCTACAAGCCCGTGCATGAATGCCACGTCATCTCGCGCGGGCTGGTGGGCGGAGGCATGGGCGATGGTCCTGCTGGCCTGGCCGCTGGCGCTGACCAACCTCTCCCAGATGGCATTGCTGGCGACGGATTCCGCCTATCTCGGCCATCTCTCGACCGAGGCGCTGGCCGCCGTCACCCTCTCCGGCGCGCTGTTCTGGACGGTGCTGTCGCCGGGCTTCGGGCTCTCCTTCGCCGCGGCCGCGATGCTGGCGCAGGAACGGGGGCGGCGGGTCGGGCATGTCCGGGCCATGCGGCGCACGCTGCGGGCGGGGCTGCTGGGCGCGGTGCTGGCGGCGGTTCCGGGGATGGTGCTGCTGTGGAACGGCGGCGCGGTGCTGCTGGCGCTGGGGCAGGAACCGGGGCTGGCGGAGAAGGCGCAGGATTTTCTCCGCTGCATCCTGTGGGGCATCCCCGCCTTCGGCATCTTCCTGACCCTGCGCGGGCTGATGGCGGCGATGGAGCGGCCCTGGCCGCCCCTGGTGATGGGGCTGCTGGCCGTGCCGCTGAACGCGCTGCTGGGCTGGGTCCTGATCTTCGGGCATCTCGGCGCCCCGGCGCTGGGGGTGCGCGGGGCGGGGATCGCAGGGGCGGTGGCGGACGGGTTCATGGCGGTCGCCCTGGCCATCTTCATCGCGCGGGACCGGCGCCTCCGGCGCTACCGCTTCTTCGGCCGCCTCTGGCGGCTGGACATGGCGCGGCTGGGCCGGCTGGTGCGGCTGGGCCTGCCAATCGCGGCGCAGATGCTGCTGGAAATCGGGCTGTTCAGCGCCGTCGGGCTGGTGATGGGCTCCTTCGGGGCGCAGGCCGTGGCGGCGCACGCCATCGCGCTGCAGATCGCCAGCACCACCTTCGCGGTGCCATTGGGGCTGGGGCAGGCGGCGACGGCGCGGGTGGGGCTGGCCATCGGCGCCGGGCGCCCCTGGGCGGCGCGGCGGGCCGGGTGGGTGGCCGTGCTGCTCGCCGTGGCCTTCATGCTGCCGATGGCGCTGGGCATGATGCTGGCGCCCGGTGCCCTGGCGCGGTTGTTCCTGGACCCGGCCGCGCCGGACACGGCGGAGACGGCGGCGTTGGCGGCCACCCTCCTCTTCCTCGCCGGGCTGTTCCAGGTGAGCGACGGCGTGCAGGTGGTGGGCGCCGGCGCCCTGCGGGGCCTGCACGACACGCGCGCACCGATGCTGATCGCGGCGGGCGGCTACTGGGGGCTTGGCTTCCTGGCGGCCCTGGCGCTGGCCTTCCCGGCCGGGCTGGGGCCGGCGGGCATCTGGGCGGGGCTGGTGCTGGGGCTGGCGGGGGTGGCGGGGGCGATGACCTGGCGCTGGGCGCGGCTCTCCCGCCGCGGCGGGCTCACCGCACGGGCGCGGCCGGCCTGAGGACGGGGCCGGATCGCCATATCCCGGGAATGCCGGACGGCCATGCGGCCGGGATGGCTTGACGGCCCGGGGCGGCCGGGCCCCCATCCCGCCCCATGAGCACGCCCATCTGGAAGAAATCCGCCACCCTCGAGCAGATCGCGGGGCGGGCGGGGAACACCGCCATCAGCCTTCTCGGGATCGAGATCACGGAGATCGGGCCGGACTTCCTGCGCGCCACCATGCCCGTGGACCACCGCCACGTGCAGCCCTGGCGGGTGCTGCATGGCGGCATCTCCGTGGCGCTGTCGGAGACGCTGGGGAGCATGGCCTGCTACCTCGCCGTGCCGGAGGGGTTCCATTGCGTGGGGATCGAGATCAACGCCAACCACATCGCCGCCGTACCCGAGGGCCAGGGGGTGACGGCGGAGTGCCGGCCCTTCCATCTCGGCCGTTCCACCCAGGTGTGGCAGACGGAAATCCGCCGGGCGGATGGGCGCCTGGCCTGCGTGTCCCGCATCACCTGCGCCGTGCTGCCGGACTGAGCGAGGGCGCGGGACGCCCGATGCATTACGCCCCGGCCATGAAGCCGGAGGGGTTACCATCCGTTTCCTGCCGCGCCGGACAAGCAACCCGGGCGGCGGGCAGGATGGCCCGGCCGGACCCATCCGGCGAAGGAGGTCACACGATGCACAAGCCCCTGTTCCTGGCTGCCGCCCTGGCCCTGACCGGCGCTGCCGGCCTTGCGGTCGCCCAGCCCGCGCCACCGGCCCCGCCTGCCCCGGGCGCCGCGGCCCCGCTGCCCGCCCCGCCGCCGCCCCTCAATCCCCAGGGGCCGGGCCCGCAGGCCCAGGGACCCCGTGGTCCGATGGGTGGCCCGATGGGTGGTCCCGGCTTCGAAGGGCCGCGCGGCCCCATGGGTGGCCCGGAGGGCCGCATGCGCGGCTGGCATCACCCTCCGCGCTCCGAGTCGGCGAGCTTCTTTTTCCAGAAGGATGACTCGGTCATCCACATCCACTGCGCCGAGGACGAGCCGACGCGGGCCTGCGTGGACGCCGCCTCCACCCTGATCGACAAGCTGGCGACCATGCCCAACCGTTAAGGGCGATCGGCGGGGACCGACGCGTCGATGGACCGGGGCCCCGCCGATACCATTACCAAAGTTTCGCTGGACGCCGGGCACGCCCCGGCCCACCCCTGCGCCGCCTTCCCAGGGGATTTCCATGCGCCGCACTCCGGTCCTCCTCCTCGCGATGCTTGCCGCCCTGCCGGCCGCCGCCGAGGAGGCCCGCCCCGACGGGCTGCGCTGGGACGGCATCGCACCGACCCTGCAGCTGGCCGAGGGCAACTTCACAGCCAAGCCCGTGGTGCGGCTGGACGCGGATCTCGGCTCCTTCTTCGGGCAGGACGAGTCGAACGGGTTCCGCAGCGGCGTGAACATCCGGCGCGGCCGGCTGGGCCTGGGCGGCACGGTGCTCCGGGACTTCACCTACAGCTTCGTCTGGGAGTTCGGCGGGCAGAACCCGAACGACTACAACAACATCTTCGAGGCGCAGCTCGCCTATACCGGGCTGGGCTGGGCCACGCTGCGCGCGGGCATCTTCACGCCCCAGCACATGCCGGAATACGCCGGCTCCTCCTTCGATCTTCCCTTCATGGAGCGGGCGACGATCACCAACCTCGCCGCTTCGCTGGCCACCGGCGACACGCGGGAGGCGGCGGGGCTCGAGGGCAAGGGCGAGCTGGGGGGCGGGGGCGCGCGGTGGAATGCCAGCGCCTATGTCACCGGCGGCGTCGGCTCCACCCCGCATGACGGGCGGCAGCGCGGCGCGGCCGGGCGGGCGGTGGTGCTGCTGCCCCCGCTCGGCCCCGTGCAGTTCCAGATCGGGGCCGATGCCGCGGCGCAGTTCCACCCGGGCACCGATCCCGGCCCCGAATCCAGCCGCTTCCGGGACTACCCGGAGCTGCGGATCGATTCCCGCCGCTTCCTCGACAGCGGGTCCATCCGGGCGGACCAGGCCTGGGCCGTGGGGCCCGAAGCGGCCGGGCGGGTCGGCCCCCTCTACCTGGAAGCCGTTTGGCAGCGCCTGACCGTGGAGCCCCCGGACGCGCCGACCCGCCGCTTCGAGGGCTGGTACATGGAAGGGCTGTACACGGTGCTAGGCCCGGCGCGGGAACGGTCCAACGACACCGGCACCTGGAAGCGCCCCAAGGCCGAGGGGCGGTTCGGCAGCGTGGAAATCGGGGTGCGCTACAGCACGGCGGATCTCGGCCTGACCCGGCAATCCATCTGGACCGCGGGGGTGAACTGGTATCTCACCGACCGGTTCCGGCTCCAGGCGCAGTACGAGAACGGGCGCACAGGGGTGGACCGGGACTTCCAGGCGATCGGGATGCGGGCGTCGTTCAATCTCTGACCGCGCCGGGAAGAGCCGGGGGGAAGAAAGGACTTCTTCCTCCCCCCTGACGCCGCCTCAGCACCCGCCCGGAAGGGCCTCCAGGGTCTCCAGCTTCCCGTTCACCGCGAACTCGCCGAAGTCCATGTTCATCTCGTCCGCCACGCCATTGGCGTAGTAGCGCAGCCCCACCTCGTAGTCCGGGGAGGAGGCACCGCCGCCGCTGTTGTCCTTGCCGAAGAAGGCGATGCGCATGCGGCCGCTCTCCTGGTTCGCCAGAAGCGGGAAGCGGGGATTGGCCTCGGCCTCCTTGCGCCAGGGGGAGAGGATGGTGGTGCTCTCCTGCGCGCCGTCGTCGCTGGTGCCGTCCATCAGGGGCGCGTTGACGATCTTCTCGCCGGCGCGGGCGGCGGCGATGACGCGGAGGGTATGTGCCATCGGCAGGAGGGTGCCGGCCGGCAGGGTTTCCTGCGAGGGGCGGGGCTGCTCGTAGCGCGCGGTGCCGGTCCCGTCGGGCTGGAGGGTGGCCTCGCCGGTGATGCGGTTGCTGACCGCGCCGGCCGTCATCTGGGTGAGGGAGTAGCGCAGGCGGCGCCCGTCCTTGCTCTCCCAGGTGGAGTAGTCGGAGGCGGTCTCGACCGTCTGGCCGTCACGGTCCTGGATGCGCATGGTCAGGCGCTGGCGGCTGGCCCAGCCGTCGCAGGCGTCCAGCACCTCGAAGAGCATCACGCCCTCCGCGCGGGCGATGTCGGAATTGTCCCGCGCGCGGTCGAAGGTCAGGCGGTAGGCGGCGCGGTGGGCCGCCATGGCCTCCGCGCCCGGCATGGCCGCGGCCGTGCCGGCAGCCGCCCCGCCATTAGGGGCGGCGGGCTGGGCGGGCGCAGGGCCCGCGAGGACCAGGGCCGCGCCCAGCGTGAGCGTGGTAGCGAGGAGAGAGCGCAGGCGCATCGAGGAGCCTTTCCGGAAGGGCCCAGACTTAGGCGGTCTTCGCCTGGCTTGCACCCTTTGCGTCATCTTTGTTGCCCTTCGCCGCCCCATCCTTGGCCGCGTCCTTCGCGGGGGGAAGGTCGGGCTTGATGTGCAGCTCCTTCCAGCGGCCGGGCTCCACGGTGCTGGGGGCACCCATCATCAGGTCCTCGCCCTGCTGGTTCATGGGGTACATGTTGACCTCGCGGAGATTCGGCTCCTCCGCCAGCAGCATGACGATGCGGTCGATGCCGGCGGCCATGCCGCCGTGGGGCGGGGCGCCGTAGCGGAAGGCGTTCAGCATGCCGCCGAACCGCTCCTCCACCGCGCTCTCCGGGTAGCCGGCCATGCCGAAGGCCTTCACCATGATCTCGGCCTTGTGGTTCCGGATCGCGCCGGAGGCCATCTCGTAGCCGTTGCAGACGATGTCGTACTGGTAGGCCGGGATGGTCAGCGGGTCCTGGTTCTCCAGCGCCTCCATCTCGCCCTGAGGCATGGAGAAGGGGTTGTGGCTGAAGTCCACCTTCCCCGTCTCCTCGTTCAGCTCGAACATCGGGAAGTCGACGATCCAGCAGAAGCGGAAGACGTCCTTCTCGATCAGTTCCAGCTCCTGCCCGATGCGGGTGCGGACGGTGCCGGCGAACTTCGCGGCCTCGTCAACCTTCCCGGCGGCGAAGAAGACGGCGTCGCCGGGGCCGATGCCGCAGGCGGAGCGGATGGCCTCCACCCGCTCGGGCTCCAGGTTCTTGGCGATCGGGCCCTTCGGTCCATCCGCGTCGAAGGCGATGTAGCCGAGGCCGCCGGCGCCCTGGGCGCGGGCCCACTCGTTCAGTTTGTCGAAGAAGCCGCGCGGCTTGCCGCCCGCGCCCGGGGCGGGGATGGCGCGGACCACGCCGCCGGAGGCCGCGATCTTGGCGAACAGCCCGAAGCCGGAGCCCGCGAACTGCTTCGTCACGTCCCGGATGATCAGGGGGTTCCGCAGGTCGGGCTTGTCCGAGCCGTAGTCCAGCATCGCCTGGGCGTAAGGGATGTGCCGCCAGGGGCCGGCATCCATGGCGCGGTTGCCCGCGAAACGCTCGAAGGTGCCGCGGATCACCGGCTCCATCGTGGTGAAGACGTCGTCCTGGGTGACGAAGCTCATCTCCACGTCGAGCTGGTAAAACATCAGCGTGCGGTCGGCGCGCCCCGCCTCGTCCCGGAAGCAGGGAGCGATCTGGAAGTAGCGGTCGAAGCCCGCGACCATCGTCAGCTGCTTGAACTGCTGCGGGGCCTGGGGCAGCGCGTAGAACTTGCCGGGATGCAGCCGGGCCGGCACGAGGAAGTCCCGCGCGCCCTCCGGGCTGCTGCTGGTCAGGATCGGCGTCTGGAACTCGTTGAAGCCGGCCGTGATCATCCGCTCCCGGATGTCGTGGATGATCTGGGCGCGGAGGATCATGTTCCGCTGCAGGCGCTCCCGCCGCAGGTCCAGGAAGCGGTAGCGGAGGCGCATCTCCTCCGGCGCGTCGTCATCGGCGGCGACCTGGAAGGGCAGGACATCGGCCTTCGACTGCACGACCAGCTCGCGCACGCGCAGCTCGACCTCGCCGGTGGCCAGGCGCGGGTTCACGGTGGCGGGCTCCCGCGCCACCACCTCGCCGGTCACGGTGATCACGCTCTCCGGCCGCACGTCGTCGGCGGCGGCAAAGACGTCCGAGCCCAGCGGGATGACGCACTGGGTCAGGCCGTAATGGTCGCGCAGGTCGACGAAGAGCAGGCCGCCATGGTCGCGCTTGCGGTGCACCCAGCCGGAAAGCCGGACGGTCTGGCCGGCATCGGCGGCGCGGAGGGCGCCGCAGGTGTGGGTGCGGTAGGCATGCATGGGGCGAGGGACCTGAGGCTGGGACGCGTTTGGGGCGGCAAGAGGGACAGGGGGCGCCCCTGTGTCAACCCCGGCAGGGCCTGTCCTGGCATGTCGGCGCTGATGGCTCCCGGGAGGGAGAAAGAATTCTCCCTCCCGGACCCTCCCTCATCTTTTTCTGTCGGGCTGCCGCGGAATACCCGCCCGATGGCCCGCCTGAGGTCGATGACCTCAGGCGACCGCCACGGCGGCCCGGGTCGACACGGTGTCAAAGCCCTTCGATCATCGCATCCGCGGCAGCCCCATGCAGGTCCAGGAGGCTCAGTCTCCTGGCGGAGGGGTCCGGGGAGGCGGAGCCTCCCTGGGGCAGACGGATCAGGCCCGTCCGGCCGTTCCCACCAGCAACAGCGGGTCCACCTTCAGCTTTGCCAGGGCCCGGCGCCACTTGGCGTCCTGGTCCTCCTCGGTGAAGAGGATGGCCTCGTCAGGGGAGACGGAGAGCCAGGCGTTGCCGGCGATCTCGCTCTCCAGCTGGCCCGGGCCCCAGCCGGCATAGCCGAGGGCCAGCAGGCCCTGGCGGGGACCATCGCCGCCGGCGATGGCCTTCAGGATGTCCACGCTGGCGGTGAGGGCGAAGCCGCCCTCGATGGAGAGGCTGCCCTCGCTCGACCAGTCCTCGGTGTGGAGGACGAAGCCGCGGCCGCCCTCCACCGGGCCGCCGGCGTGCAGCCGGATGCGGCGCTGGGGCGGGATGGGGGTGACCTCCAGCTGCTTCAGCAGGTCGTCGAAGGTCAGGTTCTCGATCGTGCGGTTCAGCACGATGCCCATGGCCCCTTCCGGGGAATGGGCGCAGAGGCAGATCACGCTCCGGGCGAAGCGGGGGTCGTCCATGCTGGGCATGGCGATCAGGATCTGCCCGCCGAGCCAGCCCTCCGAGGCCGGGCCGGGCCTGGCCATGCGGGTCAGCTGGATCGGGGTGGTCTGGCCCTCCGCCTCATCCAGCTCGTCCTCATCCTCGATGGGCGGCGGAGGCGGGGCCTTGTCTTTCGGGCGCCGTGTCATGACGGAAAGATGGAGCCGGGGACGGGGGGCCGCAACCCGCCCGAGCCGCGTTGCTGCGGCCTGGCGAAACATGCGGGACAACCAGCCGTTGACAGCGGCGCGAGACGGGAGCCGTAACTGCGGCAAGACCCCTTCCGAGGATTCCAGATGCCTATCCAGCCCGGCGACGCCATTCCCTCCGTCAAGATCATGCAGGCCAGCGCGGAAGGGCCGAAGGAGGTGGATACGGCCGCCATCCTCGGCCACGGCACCGTGGTCCTGTTCGGCGTGCCCGGCGCCTTCACCCCCACCTGCTCCGCCCGCCACCTGCCGGGCTTCGTGCAGCAGGCGGCGGCGCTGAAGGCCAAGGGCGTGGACACGGTGGCCTGCGTGGCCGTGAACGACGCCTTCGTGATGGCCGCCTGGGGCAAGGACCAGGGCGTGACGGACGAGGTAGTGATGCTGGCCGACGGCGCCGCGGTGTTCACGAAGGCGCTGGGCCTGGAGATGGACCTGACGGCGCGCGGCATGGGCGTGCGATCCCAGCGCTTCGCCCTTATCGCCAAGGGCGGCAAGGTGACGCATGTGGGCGTGGAGCAGCCCGGCGCCTTCGAGGTGAGCAGCGCCGACGCCATCCTGGCCCAGCTGTGACGGACCCCACGCGCTGGGGCCTGATGGCTTGGCAGGCCGGCTGGGTCTTCACCCTCCGCAGCATGGACCTCTGGGCCAAGCCCGATGGTGCGGGCGAGGAGCTGACCCGGATGGCGCTGGAGAAGCAGAAGGCCTTCACCGACGGCATGTTCGCTGCCGGCCGGGCCGCCATGGCCGGGGCGGGACCGGAGGCGGTGATGGCCGCCGCCGCCCGCCCGGCCCATCGGCGGGTTTCCGCCAACCTGCGGACCCTGCGGCGGAACAAGGGCTGACCCCTCCTTCCCTGGCAAGCCCATGACGAAGCCGGTGGAAGGGCAACCCGCCCCGTCCGCCGGCGCTTCATGTGTTCCGAAGAATGGAACGAACGGCGATGCTTCAGGGCAAGGTGGCTTTCATCACGGGGGCGGACTCCGGGATCGGGCAGGCGATCGCGGTGGCCTATGCGCGGGCCGGGGCCGACGTGGCGATCACCTGGCACACGGACGAGGCCGGCGCTTCCGAGACGGCGCGGCGCGTGGAATCGGCGGGCCGCAAGGCCTTCGTGACGCAGCTGGACGTGATGGATTCGCGCGCCGTGGATGCGGCCTTCGGGGCGGCGCGGTCCGCGCTGGGCCCGATCGACATCCTGGTGAACAACGCGGGCAAGGGCATGGGCGGCAAGAAGCCCGTGATGGAACTGGAGGACGAGGACGCGGAGGTGGTGATCCGCACCAACCTCCTCGGCCCGCTCTGGTGCGCCCGGGCCTTCCTCAAGGGGGAGCCGCGGGAGGGGAGCAAGATCATCAACGTCTCCTCCGTGGCGCAGCACCTGCCCACGGCCGAGAGCGCCCCCTACGGCATGTCCAAGGCGGGGGTGGGATCGCTGATCCGCAGCCTGTCCGTGGAACTAGCGCCGAGGAAGATCAACGTGGTGGGCATCGCCCCCGGGCTGATCCAGACGCCGATGACGCAGGAGCGCCTGGACGACCCGGCGAAGCGGGAGGCCTCCTTCAAGGAGATCCCCTGGCACCGGGCGGGGCAGCCGGAGGAGATCGCCAAGCTGGCGCTGTTCCTGGCGAGCCCGGACGCCGAGTACATCACCGGGCAGACCGTGGTGATGGATGGCGGGCTGACGATGAACTGGGGCGGGGCCTGAGGCTCCGGTGAGTCGCGGCACGGCCTGAGAGGAGGCGCCGCCATGGATGGCGAGGCTCCGCGCGGCGCCGATCCCATCGGCAGCGGCTTCGAGGTCGGCTTCGACGAGAGCTTCGAGAAGCGCTGGTACGGCATCGAGCTGCTCGGGCGCGGGGTGATGATCGCCTTCGTGGCGGCGTCCCTGGCCGGGCTGCTCGGCCGCGGGCCCCTGAGCCACCATCTGGTCGAGACACCGGAGAGCGGCTTCGCCGTGGATTACGAGCCGGTGGCCCGCTACGGCACGGACACGCGGATCAGCCTGCACCTGCCGGCCGAGGCGCCCGTCCTGCGGCCGGGCACGCAGCCCGGTCCGAACCAGATCCTCGTCCACTTTCCCTCCGCCCTGGTCGAGCCGATGGGGCTGCAATCCGTCTGGCCGCGGCCGGTGCGGCAGGAGGCGGAGCATGACGGGATCGCCATGACCTTCGACCTGCCGCCGGGCGAGCCCGATCCGATGGTCCGGCTGAGCTTGCGGCCGGCCACGGTGGGGCGGGTCACGCTCTCCGCCCGGGCGGGGACCCGGCCGGCGCTGACCTGGACCCAGACGGTCCTGCCCTGAGGAAACGATGAGCCTCGTCCTCCGTGCCGCGGCCGGCTACCTGATCCTGCTGTTTGCCGTGCGGCTGATCGGGCGGCGCACCGCCAGCCAGATGGCGCCATTCGACCTTGTGCTGCTGTTCCTGTTCGGCGGGATCACCATTACGGCGGTGATCGGGGACGACCGGTCCCTCACCGGCGCCGTCTCCGCGGTGTTCACCATCGGGCTCATGCACATCCTCGTCTCCTGGGCGAAGAGCCGATACCCGCTGGTGGGGCGGATCGTGGATGGCAAGCCGGTGGTGGTGTACGAGCACGGGCAATGGCACCGGCACCGCATGCACCGGCTGCGGCTGAACGAGCAGGACATCATGGCCGCCGCCCGGCAGCGCGGGCTGGAGCGGCTGGAGCAGGTCCGCTACGCCACGGCGGAGCGGGACGGGAAGATCTCCATCATCGCCGAGGGCGGCGACTAGCGCAGCGGCGAATCGGCCGGGACGCCCTCAGGCTTGTTGCTGCCGCTGCGCCAGCGATGGGTGCCGGAGCCGAAGGCGACGAGCTTGCCGTCCGGCCCGAACACCTCGGTCCGGGTAAAGAAGATGCTGTTTCCCGCCGTGACCACCCGGCCTTCCGCGGTGATGCGCCCTTCCGTGACCTGGCCGGTGAAGTGGGTGTTCAGGTCCACCGTGACCGCGCGGCGCACATGGCCGGGCACCGTGCAGAACAGCCCGGAATAGCCCCCGGCCTGGTCGATGAGGGAGAGCAGCACGCCCCCGTGCAGCACGCCGCTGCGGTTGTGGTGGCGCCGGTCCACCACGAGGGCGAGGCGGGCGAAGCCGTCCCGCCACTCGTCCACGGTGAGGCCGATGAGGTCGTGGAAGGGGGCGGTATCGTCCATAGGGGGCAGGTAGCCGCGGATCAGGCGATCTGCAAATCCTGCAGCGCCGCCTCCAGCTCCTGAAAGCTCGGCATGTGGGAGGAGGGGGCCATCTTGCGGCCCGTCTCCACGGAGACCTGGGGCGCGTTGCCCTGCAGATGAGCGACGATGACGGCACGGATCACTTCGAAGTACTTGCACTCCTCGTCCACCACGCCCTTCAGCCGGGCAGCCAGGGGCCCCATCACGCCGTAGGCGAGCAGCACGCCGAGGAAGGTGCCGACCAGCGCGCCGCCGATCATGCCGCCGAGCACGGTGGGCGGCTGGTCGATGGAGGCCATGGTCTTGATGACGCCGAGCACCGCCGCGACGATGCCGAGGGCGGGCAGGGCATCCGCCATGCTCTGCATGGCATGGGAGGGGTGGAGCTCCTCCTCCCTCAGCTTCTTCAACTCCCGCGCCATCACGTCCTCGATCTGGTGCGGGTCGTCGGCGTTCATGCCGACCATGCGGAGGTAGTCGCAGATCATCGCGACCGCGTGGTGGTTCGCCCTGATCTTCGGGAACTTGCCGAAGGCCGGGCTCTCCTCCGGCTTCTCGATATGCGCTTCCAGCGCCATGGCACCCTTGGTCTGCACCAGCCGCACGAACCAGTAGAGGAGGGAGAGCATCTCCACGTAGTCGGCCTTGTGGAAGCGGGCGCCCTTGAAGATCTTCCCGAAGCCGCCGAGCGTGTGCTTCACGTCGTGCATGGAGTTGGACATGACGAAGGCGCCGATGGCGGCGCCGCCGATCATCATCCCCTCCAGCGGCAGGGCGTGCATGATGATATCGAACTTGCCGCCCGCGAGCGTATAGCCGCCGAAGACGGTGACCATCATCACCACGAAGCCGATGATCGTCGTCACGGGGCAGAGTTCCTTCCCGGCGCCGCGGGTTCCCGCAGCAGCAGCACGGAAACGCGGCGGTTGGCGGGGTTCTGCGGCTCCGCCGGCAGCATCGGCTCGCGCTCGGCGAGGCCGGCGACGCTGCGGATCCGGGCCTCGGCCACGCCGCCATCGGTGAGGAGGCGGCGCGTGGCGTTGGCGCGCTCCGCCGAGAGGTCCCAGTTGGACCGGGCGCCCGGGCGGAAGGGGGTGGCATCCGTGTGGCCGGTGACCGCCACCTCGTTCGGCACGCGGTTGATCACCGCCGCCACCTTCGCCATCAGCGCGCGGGCGCGGTTCGAGGGCGCGCTGCCGCCGAGGGCGAACATGGGCTGCCGCTCCGCGTCCAGCAGCTGGATCCGCAGGCCTTCCGGCACCTGCTCCACCTGGAGCTGTTTCGCGAGGTCGGCGAGGGCCGGGTCGTCCCGCACGGCGGCGCGGACCTGCTCCGCCAGGCGATCCAGCGCCTCGCGCTCGCGGCGCTCCAGCTCCTCCCGCAGGGCCTCGGCGGAGGCTTTCGCGACATCGGCCGCGCTGCCGCCGGTGCCGGGTGCGGTGCCGGGTCCGTTCCCCGCATCGGCGCGCGCCGCCTGCAGCCGGGCCGGGGTGGCTTCCTCGTCGTCGCCCTTCGGGGCCTCCCGCCGCTCCACCGGCTGGGCGGGTGTGTCGCTGTCATCCTCCTCCAGGTCGAAGATGACGGGGCGGGGGCCGGTCTCCACCCGCAGGGCAGAGGCGTTGGAGGCGGCCTCGCCCGATTCGTTGGGCGTCCTGCCGCCGAAGGGCTGGCCGGAGCCGGTGCTGTTCCGGCCCATGACGTTGGTGGGGTTGAAGTAGTCGGCGAGGCCGCGCCGCTGCTCCTCCGTGGTGGCGTTCAGCAGCCACATCAGGAGGAAGAAGGCCATCATCGCCGTCACGAAGTCGGCGTAGGCCACCTTCCAGGCGCCGCCGTGATGGCCGCCCTCGCCACCCTCCTCGCGCCTGATGATGATGGTGGCGCCTTCGCCCCTGCCTTTTGCCACGGTCCCGCACCTGTTGATCGGGCGGAGGGTGACTCCATCAGGTTAAGGCGGAGTTGACCGCGGATCAGTGGCCCCGGGGAGGGGAGGGCGCCGCCTCTCCTCCCCGGGGTGTAGCCTCAGCGCTGGCTGCGGGTGCGGCTGGTGCCGCTGCGGCGGGTCGTCGTGGCCGGGGCGGCGGGCTCGGCGGCCGGGGGGGTGGCGGCGGCGCTGGCCGGGGTCACGCCGCGGGACTTGTCCAGCTCCTCCAGCATGCACTTCTTCAGGCCGAACTCGGTCGCGGCGGGCAGGCGCTGCTGGCAGGCCGGGCGGAAGGCCTCTTCCGGGGGCGGGGCGACGGTGGGCGCCGGCGGGGGCGGGGTGGTGCACGCCGCCATCAGCGCCAGCGACGGGAGCAGCACGGCCTTGAGGATCGTCTTGGTCACTGGTTCGTCCTTGGAATACGGGCCCCGCAGGACCGTTCCATGGGCGGGGCGCCGGCCCTTCTAGGGCGCCGCGCGGCGCGCGTCACCGGGCTTTTCCGGACCTTGCAGTGCGGAATTGCGGCAAAGGATGAGGAGTGTGGCCTGCCGGAGCCGATCGGCTTCCGGCGGCGGTGCCGGAAGGGGCCGACCGGCGCCTTTGGATGCCGCCCTAGCGCGTGCTGCCGTCCCGCAGGGCGTCGTAGGCGGCGCGCACCCGGTCCGCGCCATAGGTGCGCTCGAACTTCCGCACGGTGAAGTGGGCGTGGGCCACCCCCCGGAAGTGCTCGAGGAAGGCGAGGTTGATGGCCGCCCCGGCCGCCGCGCCGATGACCGGCACGGCCTGGGCCGAGAGCTTCAGGCCCACCGTGCCCGTGAACCGGGCGGCGATGGCACCCAGAAAGCCCGGCACCAGGCCGGAGACGAGGCTGGAGGCCGCGTTGGGCAGCATCTGGGCCAGCGCGATCCGGGCGGCGAAGTAGCCCGTCTCCGCCACGTCGTCCTCCTCCGTCGTGGGGCTGCCGAGGGCGAAGACGGCCATGCACTCCGCGGCCGTGGAGGCCGACTTCGGGTCCTCCCCCGCCGCGGCAGCCTCGGCCGCGATCTGGCGCAGCAGGATGGTGGTGGAGAACGGCAGTTCCGCCATGGTGCCCAGCAGGCCCAGCGCGCCGCCCGCCGCCCCGCTGGCCATGGCGACGCCGCGGTGGAACCAGGCCACGTCCATGCCGAAGGGGGTGCGGCGGGGCTCCGTGCCCACCGCCGCGGACCAGGCCTTCTCCAAGGCCCGGCGCACGGCGCTGTCCACCTGGTCCCGAATCGATTCGGGCAGCCGATCCTTCAGGGCCTCGATCGGCGTGCCGGCGATGGCGGCGAGCCGCGCGGCGAAGGAGGGCCCTTCGAGCGTGGCCACCGCCTTGGCCAGCTCCGTCTGGGCGTCCTCCGGCAGGGTCAGCAGGGCGGGCAGCGTGCTGCCCGTGGATCCGGACGAGGTGGTGCTCATGGCCTGACAAATGGCGGGGGGGCGGTGGGGTTGCATCACCGCATCGCTCCTTCGCACGGTGGGTCGTTGATCCGCCGTGGGGATGGCCTTATCCCCGCGCCCGAGGCCGGAGAAGCGGCCCGGAAGAGGGGCTGAGGATTTGGTGACGCTGGCGGTGCTGGTCGTGCTCGCCCTGCTCGGGGCACTCGGCTGGCGGATCTGGTCCTTGCGGGAGGGGCGGCGCAAGGCGGTGGCGGCGCTGATCCACGAGTGCCCGGGGCTGGACGACCGGCTGGAGGGACGGGAAACCACGGTCCTGTTCAGCGGGGCGGAGGAAATGGTCGGCCTTGCCTCCCACCGGCTGATCAAGCTGCTGCCCTTCTCCCTCATTCGGAAGTGGCGGACGGAGCCGGTCTACAAGGCCGAGAAGCGCGTGGGCTGGAACTTCATCATCGAGACCGGCGACCCGCTGGAACCGATCTGGACCATCCGCATGAAGTCCGGACCGGGGAACGAGACGCCGAACTTCTGGATGGCGAAGTTCAGCGCGCACCTGAACGGGTAGGGAGCGGGCGGCCCCAAGGGGCTCCGCCCCTGGAACCCCCGGGCAAACGCGAAGCGTTTGTCCCGAGCCAAGGACCTGAGGCCCTTGGAAACCCATCTGGCTGCCGCCACGCCAGCCTGACACAGGGTCTCGGCACGAGAGGTTCGAGCCTGCCCTGAGCTGTTGCCTCGGGTCCTGGACCCGAGGCGCATCGTCAGGCGGGCAATCCCAAGACCTAGAAGAAGATGAGGGTGAGGGGTCCGGGGAGAGGAAGAATCCCTTCTTCCTCTCCCCGGGACAGGCCGGAAGCGCAGGATCAGAGAATGAACCGCGACAGGTCCGTGTTGGCGGCCAGCGGTGCCACCTTCTCCCGCACGTAGCCGGCGTCCACGCGCACCGTCTCGCCGCGGCGGTCGGAGGCGGTGAAGGAGACCTCCTCCAGCAGGCGTTCCAGCACGGTGGCCAGGCGGCGGGCGCCGATGTTCTCCACGCGGTCGTTGATGTCGGCCGCCAGTTCCGCCACGGCGTCCACCGCGTCCGGCGCGAAGTCCAGCGTCACGCCTTCCGTTCCCATCAGCGCGGTGTACTGGGAGGTCAGCGCGTGCTCCGGCTCCGTCAGGATGCGGCGGAAGTCGTCGCGGGTCAGGCCCTTCAGCTCCACGCGGATCGGCAGGCGGCCCTGCAGCTCCGGCAGCAGGTCGGAGGGCTTGGCGATGTGGAAGGCGCCGGAGGCGATGAAGAGGATGTGGTCCGTCTTCACCGGGCCGTGCTTCGTGTTCACCGTGGTGCCCTCGATCAGCGGCAGCAGGTCGCGCTGCACGCCCTCGCGGGACACGTCGCCGCCGCGGAAGCCGTTCTCGCTGCGGGCGCAGACCTTGTCGATCTCGTCGATGAAGACGATGCCGTTCTGCTCGGCGTTGGTCACCGCGTCGCGGGTCAGCTTCTCCTGGTCCAGCAGCTTGTCGGCTTCCTCGCGCTGCAAGGTGCCGCGGGCCTCGGCCACGGTCATCTTGCGGGCGCGGGTGCGGCCGCCGAACATCTTGCCCATCATCTCTTGGATGTTGCCGGCGCCGGGTGGCATGCCCGGGATGTCCATGGCCCCGATGGGCGTGGCCTGCTCGGCCACCTGCACCTCCACCTCCTTGGTGTCGAGGCTGCCGTCGCGCAGCATCTTGCGGAACTTGATGCGCGTCTCGCCATTCGCGCCCTCGCCCACCAGCGCGGTGATCAGGCGCTCCTCGGCGTTCAGCTCGGCCTTGGCCTGCACCTCGGCGCGGCCGGCCTCGCGCAGCTGCACGATGCTGGCCTCCACCAGGTCGCGCACGATCTGCTCCACGTCGCGGCCGACATAGCCGACCTCGGTGAACTTCGTGGCCTCCACCTTCAGGAAGGGAGCATTGGCGAGGCGGGCGAGGCGACGGGCGATCTCGGTCTTGCCGCAGCCGGTCGGGCCGATCATCAGGATGTTCTTCGGCACCACCTCCTCGCGCATCCCATCGGGGAGCTGCTGGCGGCGCCAGCGGTTGCGCAGGGCGATGGCGACGGCGCGCTTCGCGTCGTGCTGGCCGACGATGTAGCGGTCCAGCTCCGAGACGATCTCGCGCGGGGAGAGATTGACGGCTTCCGTGGGGGAGGGGGTGTTCATTCCGGTAGGTCATCCGGGCGCGGGGAGGGCGCCCACAGGGGTGCAGAGAATGTCGTCAGGCGCTCTCGACGAGCCGCGCGAGGGGCGGATCCTGTCGCGCGCCGGCGAGGATGGCGGGCAGGAGACCGGGGAAGCGCCGGTCCAGCTCATCCTGCCGGAGCGTGATCAGCCGCGCGGGGCCCTCCACCCGGACCCGGATCACGCCGGCCTCCCGCAGGCGGGCGACGTGGTAGGTCAGGTTGGTCTTGGTCGCGCAATGGAGGAAGGAGGAGCAGCGCTTCTCCCCCTGCTCGGCCACCATGAGCACGATGGCACGGCGGATCGGATCCCGCAGCGCATCCAGCACGGCGGAGAGGTCGATCGCCTCCGCCTCGGGATGGGAAAGCGCCTTGGACATGCCCACGAGATAGGCAGTTCTGCCCCCGTCTCCAAGGGGCCCCCAGGAGCTTGGTCCAGGACTCCTTGAACTGGCTTGACGCGGCGGTGCAGCAAAGCCTAGTTCAAAGAATATTGGACCAAGGAGGGCGCGATGCCCCGAACGATCCTCTGGCTCACGCTCGGCGCCTTCGCCGTGGGGACGGGCACCTTCTCGATCGCCGGGCTGCTGCCCGTCATCGCGGAGGACCTGGGCGTCTCCGTCCCGGCAGCGGGCTATCTCTCCATGGCCTTCGCCCTGGCCTACGCCGTCTCCTCCCCCGTGCTGGCCGCCGCCACCGCCTCGCTGGAGCGGCGGCGCACGCTCGTCCTGTCCATGGCGGTCTATGCCCTCGCCTCCGCCGGCTGCGGGCTGGTTCCGGACTATGCGGGGCTGATGGGGCTGCGCATCCTGGCGGCGCTGGCGGCCGCGCTGTTCACGCCGATGGCGGGGGCCTGCGCCGTGGCCCTGGTGGAGCCGCACCACCGTGGGCGGGCCATGGCGCTGGTGATCGGGGGCATGACGCTCTCCACCGTGCTCGGCGCGCCCATGGGCACGCTGATCGGGGAGCACCTGGGCTGGCGGGCCAGCTTCCTCGTCGTGGCCGGGCTGGGCCTCGTCTCCGCCCTCGGCGCCCTGGCCTTCCTGCCCCGCCTGCCCGGCAGCCGCGAGGCGGGGATCGCGGAGCGCCTTTCCCTGGCCACGCGCCCCGCCGTGGCGACGCTGCTGGTGCAGACCGTCGTCGTCTTCGCCGGGGCCTTCACCCTCTTCTCCTACCTCGCCCCCTTCGTGCGCGGCACGCTGGGCTTCCTGGGGGAGGGGACGGCGCTGGCCCTCCTCCTCTCCGGCCTGGGGGGGCTGCTCGGCGTCTCCCTCGGCGGCTGGGCGGCGGACCGGCACGATCCCCGCCGGTTCCTGATTGTCTCCAACGCCGTACTGGGCCTGACGCTCGCGGCCATCTCCGTCTGCGTGGAGTGCCTCTCCATCACCGCGGCGGCGCCTGGCGTGCTGGTGCTGCTGGTGGTCTGGGGCGCCTCCGGCTGGTGCTTCCCGGCGGTGCAGCAGGCCCGCCTCGTCGGCCTCTCCCCCGCCCTGGCGCCGATCCTCCTCTCCCTCAACTCATCGGCCACCTATGCCGGAACCTCCCTCGGCGCCCTCTTCGGCGGGCTGGTGATCGGGGTGGGCGGGCTGCGCGACATCGGGCTGGTGGCGGGGAGCATCGTGGCGCTGGGGGCGGTGATGATCTGGGGGATGCGGGTACGCGCGGTCTGACGCGACGGACCAGGGGGAGAGAAGGGATTTTTCCTCCCCCTGGAACCCCCACCCTCATCTTCTTCTTTCGGGCTGCCGCGGAATGCGAGCCTGACGGCTCGCCGAGCGACCACGCCGCTCGGCGCGGGACAGGTCTGCCCGCGAGGCGGAGCCTCCCGGCCTATCCCCGCCTCAACCGCGAGAGCGGCAGACGCCCGGATTCCTTCAGGCGATCGAGGACAATGGAGGACCGCACGCGGGCCACGCTCTCATGCGGGAGCAGCACGTCGTTCACCAGGGCGGAGAGGTCCTTGAGGTCGCCCACCACGGCCTTGAGGAGATAGTCGGCGTCGCCGGTCATGGCATAGGCCTCCTGCACCTCCTCCAACCGGGTGACGAGCTCGCGGAAGCGCTGGGCGTTGTCGCGGCTATGGGTGGCGAGCGTCACCTGCACGAAGACCAGCAGGTGCAGCCCCAGCGGCTCGGCCGCGAGTTCCGCCCGATAGCCGCGGATAATGCCCGCTGCCTCCAGTGCCGTGCGGCGGCGGGAGCACTGGGACGGGGAGAGCCCGGCGCGCTCGCCCAGCTGCTGGTTGGTCAGCCGGCCATCCTCCTGCAAGGCAGCGAGGAGGCGGAGGTCGATCCCATCGAGTTCGACGACTTCTTGCATAAGGAAGGCGTAGCACGCACGGACCGTGCGGCGGAAGGCGTTTCGGACCTCAGTTCGCACGCAATTTGCGGTCCGGCCGCGGTAGGCTTTCTCCATAAACCTGAGGAGGCTTCCATGGGTCCTTTCCCGCATGACGCACCGCGCGCGGTGATCACGGAGCACAATCCGGCCGGCACGGACGGCTTTGCCTTCGTGGAATACGCCAGCCCGGAGCCGGAGAAGCTGCACGCACTGTTCGAGAGGATGGGCTTCAAGGCGTCGGCGAAGCACCGCACGAAGAAGAGCACCCTCTACCGCCAGGGCGACATCAACTACCTGCTGACGGAGGAGCCCGGCTCCCACGCGCAGGGCTTCACGAAGGACCACGGGCCCTGCGTGCCCTCCATGGGCTTCCGCGTGGTGGATGCGCGGCACGCCTTCGACCACGCGGTGAAGAACGGCGCGGAGCCGGCCACCGAGGGCAAGACGCTGGACGTGCCGGCCATCAAGGGCATCGGCGGATCCTATCTCTACTTCATCGACCAGTACGGCGAGGGCCGGTCCTGCTACGACGCCGAGTTCATGTGGCTGGGCGAGCGCGATCCCTGGCCGGTGGGCGCAGGCCTCTATTACATCGACCACCTGACGCACAACGTGTTCCGCGGCCGGATGGACTACTGGTACGACTTCTACAACCGCATCTTCAACTTCCGGCAGATCCGCTACTTCGACATCAAGGGCGAGTACACCGGCCTCTTCTCCCGCGCGCTCACCTCCCCCGATGGCCGCATCCGCATTCCGCTGAACGAGAGCGCGGATGAGGAGAGCCAGATCGAGGAGTACCTGCGCGAGTACAAGGGCGAGGGCATCCAGCACGTCGCCTGCGGCTGCGACGACATCTACGGCACGATCGAGGGCCTGCGCGAGGCCGGGCTGAACTTCATGCCGAGCCCGCCGGAGACCTATTACGAAAAGGTCGATGCCCGCCTGCCCGGCCATGGCGAGGACATCGTGCGGCTGAAGAAGAACGGCATCCTGGTGGATGGCGAGGGCGTGGTGGAGGACCGCAAGGCGCGGCTGCTGCTGCAGATCTTCTCCGCCAACGTCATCGGGCCGGTCTTCTTCGAGTTCATCGAGCGCAAGGGCGATGACGGCTTCGGGGAGGGCAATTTCCGCGCCCTCTTCGAAAGCATCGAGGAGGACCAGGTGCGCCGCGGCGTGATCGGCGGCAACAAGGCGGCCTGATCGCCCGCTTGCGGCGCGGCGGCGCCGGGCGGGATACTCCGGGCGAACCGGAGACCTGCCCGATGCCGACGCGCCGCGCCTTTTTAGCCCTGCTGCCCGCCGCGGGGCTGGCGGGTGCCGCCCGGGCGGCGGAAGCCTGGCGGATCGTCACCGAGTATCCGGCGAACGCCATGCCGGGCGAGGGCATCGCCCATTTCGCGCAGGCCGCGACGCGCCTCTCCAACGGCGCCCTGTCCGTAACGCCGGGTTTCGACGCGCCGGACGGGCTTCGCTCCGCCGCCATGATCCGCGCAGCCGCCGAGGGGCGCGTGCAGGCGGCCGACGCCTTCACCGGTGCGCTGGCGGCCGAGGCGCCGATTTTCCAGCTCTCCGCCCTGCCGTTCCTGACAGCCTCCGCCGAGGACACGGCGCGGCTGCTGCGCGCGGCGCGCCCGGCCTATGCGGCGGCCCTGGGCGCGCGGGGGGTGACGCTGCTCTACGCCACGCCATGGCCGGCGACGGGGCTCTGGTCCCGCAATCCGGTGTCCGGGCCGGAGACGCTGCGCGGGCTGAAGGTGCGGACCTATGACGCGGCGAGCACGGCGGTGATGCGGAATGCCGGCGCGGAGCCCGCGCAGATCTCCTTCGCCGATGCGCTGCCCCGGCTCCGGGCGGGCGAGATGGATGCGGTGATGTCCTCCGGCGATGGCGGGGCGGGGGCGCGGCTATGGGAAATCCTGCCGCACTTCACCGTGCTGGATTACGCCTCGCCCCTCAGCCTCGCCTTCTGCAACACGGCGGCGTTGCGCGCGCTTCCCAAGCCGGTGCAGGACCATGTGGAGCAGGCCGCGCGAGAGACGGAGGCGCGGCAGTTCCAGGCCATTGCCACGCGGCTGGCGGAGAACGAGGCGCGGATGCGGGCGAACGGCGTGACGCTGGCGGGCGGCGCGTCCCTGCGCGCCGCACTGGCGGCGGCGGCTGCGCCGGTGGTGGCGGACTGGACGTCGCGCGCCGGGGCCGAGGGCGCGGCGATCCTCAACACCTACCGCGCGGGCTGAGGGCGATGGGACTTCTCGTTGACGGCCAGTGGCAGGACCGGTGGATTGACACCAAGGCCACGGGCGGCCGCTTCATCCGCAAGGACAGCGCCTTCCGCCACTGGGTGACGCCGGATGGCAGCCCCGGGCCGAGCGGGGAGGGCGGCTTCGCCGCGGAGCCCGGGCGCTACCACCTCTACGTCTCGCTCGCCTGCCCCTGGGCGCATCGGGCGCTGATCCTGCGCGCGCGCAAGGGGCTGGAGGGGATGATCGGCCTCTCCGTCGTCCACTGGCACATGGGGGAGGATGGCTGGACCTTCGAGGACGGGCCGGGCGTGATCCCCGATCCGGTGAACCACGCGCGCTTCCTGCACCAGGTCTACACGGCGGCCGATCCGCACTACACCGGGCGCGTGACGGTGCCGGTGCTGTGGGACAAGCACCGCGGCACGATCGTCAACAACGAGTCCGCCGAGATCATCCGCATGCTGGACCACGCCTTCGATGGCGTGGGCGCCAAGCCCGGCGACCACGCCCCGCACGGCCTGCTGGCTGAGATCGACGAGGTGAACGCCAGCATCTACGACGCGGTGAACAACGGCGTGTACAAGGCCGGCTTCGCCACGGCGCAGCCCGCCTACGAGGAGGCGGCGCGCGCTGTCTTCGCGAAGTTGGACGAGCTGGACGCGCATCTGGCAGCGCAACGCTATCTCGTGGGGAACGTGCTGACGGAAGCCGATATCCGCCTCTTCACCACGCTGGTGCGCTTTGACCTCGTCTATCACGGGCACTTCAAGTGCAACCGGCGGCGGATCGCGGACTACCCCGCGCTGTTCGCGTATCTGCGCGACCTGTTCCAGTCGCCGGGCTTCGGGGAGACCTGCGACTTCCTGCACATGAAGCGGCACTATTACGAGAGCCATCCCACCATCAATCCGACGGGGATCGTGCCCATCGGGCCGGAGCAGGATCTCCTCGCGCCGCATGGGCGGGAGGCGCTGGGTTAGGCTCGCGTCACTCCCGCAGCGCGCGGGCCGGGACGGCGATACCGCGGGCGACATCGAGCGCCATGGCCACGGAGACGCCGGCCACCGCCCATCCGCCATCGGGTCGGCGGGCCAGGAGCGGGGCGCCGCTCGCGCCGCGGGTGGCGGCGCAGCCATGGACGATCAGGCGCAGGCCGTCCAGCGCGGCCGTGCCGAGGGCGCGGCAGGCGGTATCGGCCATCAGCACCTCCGGCCGGTCCTGCTGGTAGCCGCCGAGCATCACCGGCTGGTCCGGGGCGGGATCCTCCTCCAGCAGGGGAAGCGGGGCGGCGGCAATGGGGGTGTCCAGCGTCAGCACGGCCCAGTCGGCGCCGCGCGGGAGGCGGGTGCGCGGGTCGAAGCCGGGGCCGGTGCGGAAACTCGCGGCGCGGGCCGTGGCCTTCCAGGTGCCCTGGCGGTAGCCGAGCAGGAAGTGGACGGAGGAAGGGCGCAGGAGCTGGCCGGTGCGGGGCGCCACGAGGCAGTGCGCGGCGGTGAGGACGGTGCGCGGGCCGATCAGCGTGCCGGTGCAGCGGGAACCCAGTTCCGTCTGCACGCGGCCGAGCGAGGACCAGGGCGGGGCATCGGCATCGACCAGGCGCCGCGCATCCCCGGCCCCTAGGCCGGGGAGGACCGAAAGCGGGATGCGCGGCTCGGCCGCCGCCGGCCCTGCGGAGAGCAGGGCCAGGGCGGGAGCCACCCCCAAGGTGGCTCTCAGTAGCGCTTGTAGGGCAGGAACTTGCCGGACATAGTGATCCGCACGCGGTCGCCCTTCTGGTCGGGCTGGCGCTCCAGCTGCATGTCGTAGTCGATCGCGGACATGATGCCGTCCCCGAACTCCTCGTGGATCATCTCCTTCCACGTGGTGCCGTACACCAGGATCAGCTCGTAGAAGCGGTAGATCAGCGGGTCCGTCGGCGGCAGGGGCTGGGCGCCGCGGTAGGGGATCTCGCAGAGCGTCGCCTCCTCTTCCTCGTCCAGGCCGAACAACTCGGCGATGCCGCGGGCGTGGTGCGGCTCCGCGCTCATCTGGCCCATGCAGAGGGCGCAGGTCCAGACGGGGCTCTGCCCGATCCGGGCGGCCACATCCGTCCATTTCAGGCCCTTGCCCTTCTTCAGCTTCAGGATCTTCCGGCCGAGTTCGGTCTTCGCGTCGTTCATCTGCACCTCCGGGATAGCGTCGGGATGCCCGATGCCAGTTCGGTGCCAGGGACCGTCAGACGCAGCGCGGCCGGCCTGCCCCCTTCCCGGGCGGCCGCCGCGCCCGATAAGAGCAGAAGCTGTCGCCGCCGGACGCGGCGAAGGGAGATGCCGATGATCGTGGACCTGCGGATCTACACCTGCCAGCCGAACCGCATGGCGGAGTTCGTGAAGACCTACGAGACCATGGGTTGGGAGATCCAGAAGAAGTATCTGGGCCGCTGCCTGGGCTGGTACACCACGGTGGAGGGGCCGCTGAACCGCATCGTCCACCTCTGGGCCTATGACAGCCAGGCGGACCGCGAGGCGCGGCGCGCGGCCATGGCGAAGGACCCGGGCTTCCAGGCCTATCTCGCCAAGGTGGCGGAGATGGGCGTGCTGCAGGAGATGGAGAACCGCATCGTCGCGCCGGCGCCCTTCTACGCGGCGCATCTGGCGGAGCAGGCGAAGTAGGAAAACGGCCCGGGGAGGTTCTCCCCGGGCCGCTTCCGTTCAGAGGCGGGACTTGAGGAAGGCGTTGATCCGGTCCAGCAGGCCGTCACCCTCCTGCACTGCCTGGCGGCTGCGGCGGTCCACTTCCTTGCGGGCGTGGCCGAACAGGCTCCAACCCTCGTCGCGCGCGTCCTCGTAGGCGTCGCGGCCGCGCTTGCGGGCACGGTTGTAGGTCTCCTCACCCTGGTCGCGGGCACGGCCGAACAGGCTCCAGCCGCGGTCGCGGGCCTCGTCGTAGCTGTCCTCGCCGCGCTTGCGGGCGCGGTCATAGACCTCCTCGCCGCGGTCGCGAGCGCGGCCGAACAGGCTCCAGCCCCGGTCGCGCGTCTCCTCATAGGCGTCCTGGCCCTCATTGCGGGCCCGCTTGAAGAGGCTCCAGCCGCGGTCGCGGGCGTCGTCATAGCCTTCCGCGCCGCGCCGGCGGGCGGTGTCGTACAGATCCTCGCCCCGGCCCCGCGCCTGCTTGTAGTAGCCGCGGCCACGGTCGCGCGCCTCGTCATAGAGGTCGCCGCCGCGATCGCGCGCATCGTCATAGACAGAGGAGGCGTAGCGGCTCGCCTTGTCGGCGAAGTGCTCGGCATGCTTGCGGGCGCGCTTCAGGTGGGGGCGCGCCTCGCGCTCCGCCCGCTCCGCGTAGTCCAGCGCGCGGTGGGCGATGCGGCTCGCCTCATGCCCCAGCGTGCCGATGCCGTGCCCGGCGTCACGCGCCACGCGGTGCCCGATGTGCCAGGCGCGGTCCGCCAGGCGCTGCGGCACGGGCTTGGGCCGGCGCAGCGTGTACATGCCGATCGCGGCGCCCCCGAGCAGCGCGGCCGCGCCGATCAGCAGCCCGGCCGGGCCGAGCGGGTTCATCTGCGCCTCCAGCAGGAAGGAGGTCTTGCGGGGCGGCGGGCCGGAGAGGGAAGAGGTCTCGGCCAGATCCTCGCGCGGCTCATACAGGTTGTCACGGCGCTCCATGCGGCCGGTCTCCTCGGATTCCTGGGTGGGTCGGGCGATCTTCTCGAAGATCATGTCGGTCAGGCGGGGGAAGTGGGTGCCCATCATGGACATCATGAAGCCGCCACCGCCCACGTAGAGGTCGCGCGTGCGGGTCTCGCAGGCGTGCAGGATGGCGCGGGCCGCCACGCGCGGGTGATAGGCCGGCGGCGGGTTCCGCGTGCCGGGGGAGCCCAGCAGGTTGCGCGCGTGCTCCATATAGGGCGTGTCGATCGGGCCCGGCTTGATGAGCGTGACGCTGATCGGATAGCCCTCGGCCTCGAACTCCGTGCGGAAGGCCTCCGTCACGCCCTTCACCGCGAACTTGGACGCGGAGTAGGGGCCCTGCAGCGTCATCGCGCGCTCGGACAGCACGCTGCCCGTGTTGACGATGGCGCCGCCGGCCTTGCCCTTGAGGTGACGGGCCGCGACGAGCGTGCCGTGCACCACGCCCCAGTAGTTGGTGTCGAAGAGGCGGCGCTGATCGTCCAGCGGCACGTCCTCCAGCTCGCCATAGATGGCGACGCCGGCGTTGTTGCACCAGGAATCGAAGCCGCCGAAGGCCTCGATGGCGCGGGCGCTGATCGCCTCCACCTGCGCCATGTCGGCGACGTCGGCCACCACGGGCTCCGCGCGCCCGCCCTTGGCCCGGATCTCCTCCGCCAGGGCGTTCAGCGCCTCCCCGTTGCGGGCGACGAGAACCAGGGAGGCGCCCCGCTCCGCGGCCATGCGGGCCGTGGCCAGACCGATGCCGGAGGAGGCGCCGGTGATGACGATGACCTGTTCCGAGAGGGGTTTCAGCTTGGGTGCGGGCATGAAGGGGACCTCGGCATTGCCGGGTCTCAACGGCGAAGCCTCGCGAGGGTTCCGCGCAGGTGGGGCGGCGTCTTTTCCTGACCCTCACGGTCTGTCCCGGGGAGAGGAAGAAGGAATTCTTCCTCTCCCCAGGTCCCTCACCATCATCTTCTTCCAGGAGTTGGCCTTGCTGTGCTGGCGGTGCGCCTCGGCCTTTGGAGCCGAGGCGACTGCAAGGGTAGAATCAGACCTTCTGGTGGAGGGCTGGCGATTCAAGTCAGTCCTGCGGCAGCCCGATGCAGGTTCAGGAGGCTCAGCCTCCTGGCGGGGGTTCCAGGGGACGGCGCCCCCCTGTCTCGGACCGATCAATCCACAGCCAGCCGAACAGCGACCTCGGCCCCCAAGGCCACATCCGCGATGACCGGCCGGTGGTCCGATGCCTCGCGGGCGGTTTTGTCGGTCCAGCTTCGCAGCAGGGCGGCGCGGGGGCGGGCGTAGATGCGGTCCAGCGCGAAGAGGGGGCGGGCGACGGGGAAGCTGCGCAGGCGCGTGCGGGAGGGGAGGGTGCCGAGGAAGGCGCGGTCCACCGGCCCGTGCGGTTCCCAGTCGTTGAAGTCGCCCATGGCGAGCAGCGGGTCGGCGCTGGCGCGTGCCAGGGCGGCGAGCTTCGCGGCCTGGGCCCGGCGCTCCCCGAAGCCGAGGCCGAGATGGGCGGCGAGGAGGCGCAGCGGGCCGGCGGGGGTGTCGAGGCGGGCGGCGATGGCGGTGCGCGGTTCCCGGCCGGGAACGGAGAGGTCGTGCAGGGTTCCATCCTGCAGGGGCCAGCGGCTGATGAGGGTGTGGCCGTAGCAGCCATCGGCGGCCCGGAGGGTCGGCGCGTCCAGGGAGTGGCCCCCGAGGGCCTCCCGCAAGGCGGTGAAGGGGAGGGCGCCCGGGCGATTCCGGCCCTCCACCTCCTGGATGGCCACCACGTCCGGCTCGTGCCGGCGGATGAGGGCGATGACGCGGTCCAGGTCGTGCCGCCCGGCGGGGGAAACGGCGCCGTGGATGTTCCAGGTCATGGCCCGGAAGGTGAAGCCTTCCATGGGCCTATTCGTGGCGCAGGCGGCGGAACAGCTTCTGCAGGCCCCAGGTGACGAGGGCCCAGGCCACCAGCACGAGGGTGAGCAGGCCAATGTTGCGGGGTGTCGGGTGCTCCAGGATGCGCGACAGGCTCTCCCCCACGAGGGAGAGGAGGGCGATGCCGGGCAGCAGGCCGAGGGCGGTGCCGATCATGTAGTCCGGGAAGCGGATCCGCATGGCGCCGGCGACGAGGTTGACGAGGGTGAAGGGCGCGACGGGCAGCAGTCGGATGGTGGTGACGGCGAGGATGCCGTTGCGGTTCACCGCCTGGCTCACGCGGTTGATGCGCGGGCCGAGGAAGCGGCGCAGCAGATTCGGGCCGAGCCTGCGGCCGAGGCCATAGGTGGCAGCGGCCGAGACGAGGGCGCCCACCCCCGCATAGGCCAGCCCCGGCCAGGTGCCGAAGGCTGCGGCGGTTCCGAGGATGAGGACGTTCACGGGAAAGGCGATGAAGCCGAGCAGCAGGAAAAGCCCGACGGAGAGGGCCGGGCCCCAGTGGCCGCGATCCGTCAGCGCGCTCCGCATCGCCTCCGGCGTCAGCAGCCCGGCGAGCGGCGTCAGCTTCCACAGCAGGATCAGCAGCGCCACAGGCAGCAGCAGCAGCGCCGCGCGGGCGAGAAAGGGCCAGGGCCGGCCGGAAGGCGGGGCCACGTCGGGGTGGACGAGGTAGTCCGAGAGGAACTCGCCGGCCTCCATGGGGCGGCGGGGATCGGCGGCGCGCTCGATGCCCGGCAGCAGGCTGCGGGCCGGGCGGTCGCCATCCTTCACGTCCTGCAGGCTCCGGCCATTGGCGGAGAGGCCCTGCGTGGCCTGGAGGATGGAGCCGGTGGCCTGCATGCTGGCGGCGACAGCCTCCGGTGCCACGCCCGTGTGCTCGGCGATCAGCCGGTCCCGTGCGCGGGCCACGGCGGCGCGCTGCGTCGCATCCCGCGCCTCGACGAGCAGGTCGCATTCCGTGTCCGTGCCCATGGAGCGGTTGCAGATGTTGGAGGATCCGATGCGGAGGAAGCGGTCGTCCACTGCCATGACCTTCGCGTGGACCATCACCTCCGATTCCGCCCCGCCCTCCTGCACGTGTGGAAAGACCAGGCGCACGCGATCGGCCAGCCCCGCGCGGCGGATTGCGCGCATGAAGCGGATGCGGCCGGCCAGCATCGTGCGGTGCTCCAGCCAGGTGTGATGGGTCCTCGGGACGACCACCAGGGCTTCCAGCGCGGGCCGCGCCTTCATGCGGGCGATCAGGGCACGGGCGACGCGGCCGCAGGTGAGGAACTGGTTCTCGATGTAGATCGTGCGCTCCGCGCTGCCGATGGCGTCGAGATAGAGGGACTCAACCTCGCGCACCTCCGGGCGGCCGGCGAAGGCGGGCATGGTGCGGGCGATGCCGATCGTCACCTCCCGCCAGTCCGGGGCGACCCCGGCGGGCCAGGGATCGTGGTCGCTGGGCGGGGGTGCCGGCATGTCCAGGCACTCCGCGCAGGCGGCGTTCCAGCGGGCCTGCACCAGTTCCTCCAGCGCTGCCGCGGCCTCGCCGTCCACCACCATCTGCACGTCGTGGAAGGGCGGGTAGGGCTTGCCCGCGGGGTCCACCCGGTCCGGATCGCCGGGGGCGTGGGATGAGCGGTCCCAGCGACGGATGGTGAGGTCCAGCCCGCCGGCGAAGGCGAGCTTGCCGTCGATCACCACCACCTTCTGGTGATGCGATGCGCCGAAGGGGGTGCGGTCGTCGAGGCAGAGCTCCACCCCCTCCGGCGTGTTCCAGCGCAGGTGCAGGGCGGGCAGCGGCTCGCGCTCCAGCGCGTAGAGGACGGAGTAGTCCCAGAGCAGCAGCCTGATGGAGAGGCCGGGCCGGCCCTCCGCCAGGGCGGTGAGGAAGGGGCCCAGCTCCTCCGGCAGCCCGTCATCCGGGGGGGCGTCGCCGACCAGGCGGGTGCGGCTGTCGATATCCCAGCCGACGACGTGGATGGTGTCGCGCGCCGCCAGCATCGCCGCCCGCACCGCGCCGAAGTAGTTGGCGCCGTCCGGCAGCATCGCCGCGCGCGCGGCGCGGGCGGCCCGCCACACGTTGCGGCCGGGGCGAAGGATGGAGGGCGGCTCGGCCTCGGGCGCCGGGGGGACGGTCCGCGGCCGGGCGCGAGGGGGCGCTTCGGTCAGCATTCCCCGGCTAACGCAGAAGCGGCGATTTCGTTCGCGTCTGCGATAGGGCGGCCCGTTTCTTGCCAAAAACCGCCTGATCACGCGGCCCTTCCGGCCGGAGATCGGCGACTTGGGGGAAGCGATGCTCTGGGATCTGGCGCGGACGAAGGGTCCGGAGGCCGCGGCACGGGCCGCGCTGAACCGGATCGAGGCCTGGGCCGACCCCGCCCTGTTCATCCATCGCGTGCCGGTCGAGGCGGTGATGGCGGAGGCGCGCCGGCTGGCCCTGGAAGGTCCGATGGGCCGGCCGCTCTGGGGCGTCCCCTATGTGGTGAAGGACAATATCGATGTGGCGGGCATGCCCACCACGGCCGCCTGCCCGGGCTATGCCTATACGCCGAAGGAGGACGCGCCCTGCCTGGCCCGGCTGCGGGCGGCGGGGGCGATGCTGCTGGGGAAGGTGAACCTGGACCAGTTCGCCACGGGGCTGGTGGGGGTCCGCAGCCCCTATGGCACGCCGCGCAACGCCCTGGCGCCGGATTGCGTGCCGGGCGGCTCCTCCTCCGGTTCCGCCAGCGCGGTGGCGGCGGGGATCGCGGGCTTCTCGCTGGGCACGGACACGGCGGGCTCGGGGCGGGTGCCGGCGGGGTTCCAGAACATCGTGGGGCTGAAGCCCAGCCTTGGGCTGGTGCCCACGCGCGGCGTGGTGCCGGCCTGCCGCTCCATCGACACCGTGTCCGTCTTCGCCATGACGGCCGCGCAGGCGGGCGAGGTGCTGGCCGTGATGGCCGGGCCGGATGCCGCCGATCCCTATTCCCGTGCCGCCCCGGCGTCCTGGCGCGCCACGGGCGGCGCGGTGCCGCCGGTGCTGCGCGTGGCCGTGCCGGAGGAGGCGGAACTCGTGCTGGACACGCCGGACGATGCGGCGCTGTTCCGGGCGGCGCTGGCCCGGCTGGAGAGCCTAGGGGCGGTGCTGGAACGGGTCTCCATCGCGCCCTTCCTGGCCCTGGCCCGGCGGCTCTACGACGGGGCCTGGGTGGCGGAGCGGACGGCGGCGCTGCGGGAGGTGGTGGAGCACCGCGCGGACGCCCTGCATCCCGTCACCCGCACCATCCTGGAGGGCGGCCTCTCCCGCCGCACCGTGGATGCCTTCGATGATTTCCACGCCCAGGCGGGCGCGCGGCTGCTGGCCAGGGCCATCTTCGCGCGCTTCGACCTGCTGGCCGTGCCCACCGCGCCCGGCCTGCCGACGCTGGAGGCGGTGGCGGCGGAGCCCATCGCGGTGAACAGCCGCAACGGGACCTACACGAACTTCGTGAACCTGCTGGACCTTTCCGCCGTCGCCGTGCCCGCCGGCTTCCGGGGCGATGGGCGCCCCGCCGGGATCACGCTCATCGCGCCCGCCTTCGCGGAGGCGCTGCTCTGCGCCGTTGGCGGCGCGGTGCACCATGCGGCCGGGCTGCGGCTGGGCGCCTCCGACGAGGCGACGCCGGCACCCCCGCCCGGCGCCGCCCTGGCCCCCGACGAGAGCGCGCTGTTCTGCATCGGCGCCCACATGTCCGGCCTGCCGCTGAATGGGCAGGTGACGTCGCTGGGCGGCCGCTTCCTCCGGCGGGACCGCACACGACCGGAATACCGGCTCCACGCACTGGGCAACCGCCCGGGAATGGTGCGCGCGGTGGGCGGGGCAGCGATCGAAGGCGAGGTCTGGGCCCTTCCCACGGCGGCGATCGGGCCACTGCTGGCCGGGGTGCCGGCGCCGCTGGGCTTCGGCACCGTGGCGCTGGAAGCCGGTCCCTGCCTGGGGTTCCTGGCCGAGGCCTCGGGCGTGGAAGGGGCGCCGGACATCACGGCGCATGGCGGGTGGCGGGCCTGGCTGGCGGCGCAGAGCTAAAAGGCCGGTGGGAGAAAGAATTCTTCCCCCAGACCCCCATCATCTTTTTCTATCAATTGATTCCTGGAAAGTCTGTGCCGCGCCGAGGGTCATCGACCCTCGGCGAACCGCAAGCCCCGCATTCCCCGGCAGTCCGGTAGAGAAAGATGAGGGTGAGGGGGCCGGGGAGAGGGAGAATTCCTTCTCCCTCTCTCTGGTCCGCATTCTCAAGCCGCAACCACAGTCCCCGGTCCCGCACCCCGCATCGCCCCGCGCGTGTCCACCACCAGCGGCGCCGTGCGGCGCACCAGGTCCAGGTCCATTCCCGGCTGGGGCGTGACGAGCAGCACCGCGTCCTGCGCGGCCAGCACCGCCTCGTCCAGCGCCATGCTCTCCAGCGCGGGTGAGGTACCGTGCAGGCGGCGGGTGGCGGGGAAGCGGGGGACGAGGGGGTCGTGGTAGGCGACGATCGCGCCGCGCTCCTGCAACAGGCGGAAGATCTCCACCGCCGGGCTCTCCCGCGTGTCCGGCACGCCGGGCTTGTAGGCGAGGCCGAGGAGGAGGATCCGGGCGCCGCGGAGCGGGATGCGGCGGTCGTCCAGCGCGTCCCGCAGGCGCATCACGGCATAGGCGGGCATGGCGTCGTTCACGCGCCCCGCGAGTTCCACGAAGTCGCTGGGGACGCCGAGCTCCCGGGCCTTCCAGGCGAGGTAGTAGGGGTCCACGGGGATGCAGTGGCCGCCCAGGCCGGGGCCGGGGCGGAAGGGCATGAAGCCGAAGGGCTTGGTGGCGGCGGCGTCGATCACCTCGTTCACGTCGAGGTGCATGGCGTGGGCGATGCGCTTGAGTTCGTTCACGAGGCCGATGTTCACGGCGCGGAAGACGTTCTCGTAGCACTTGGCGAGTTCGGCGACGGCGAGGGAGGAAACGGGGACGAGCCCGCCGGCGACGGGGGCATAGAGCGCCTGCCCGACGGCGAGGCAGGCGGGCGTCGCGCCGCCGACCAGCTTCGGCACACGGGCCACGGTGCCTTCCGGGTTGCCGGGGTCTTCGCGCTCCGGGGAGTAGATGGCGAAGGCGTCCCGGCCAGCGCGCAGGCCGGCGGCGGCGAGAACGGGGAGGAGCAGCTCCTCCGTGGTGCCGGGATAGGTGGTGCTCTCCAGCGCGACCGCCTGGCCGGCGCGCAGATGCGGCGCCAGGGCCGCCAGCGTGTCGCGCACGGCCGAAAGATCGGGTTCCTTGTGCGGGCCGATCGGGGTGGGGACGCAGATTACCAGCACATCGCATTCCGCCGCGGCCGCCGCATCGCCATGGGCGCGCATCCCGCTGGCCGCCACGCGGTCGTCCGCGATCCCGTGGACGGGGCTGCGGCCGGCCGAGATGGCGGAGATCTTGCCAGGGTCGATGTCGAAGCCCTCGACCGCGAAGCCCGTCTCGGCGAAGCGGAGGGCCAGGGGCAGCCCGGCATAGCCCAGGCCGACGACGCCGATCCGGGCCTGCCGGGTGGTGAGCCGGGCAATCAGCGCGTCGCGCCAGGAAGCGGAGGCGTACGAGCCGTCCATCACGATTCACTCACGTTTGAGTGATATCAGGGAACCGCAACCCGGGACCCGCTGCAAGGGGCGGATCAGGACCTGCTGTGATCCCCGTCGGACGGTGGCGCGCCGCGAGGCACATCGCGCCGGAATTCGAGGTTCCGCGCGGATCTGCCGCTCAGGCCGGCACGGGCCGCGTGTCGTCCACCATCCGCCCGTCATTCGGCAGCGTGCCCGGCGGAACCAGCGACACCTCGCCGCGCAGCCCGGTCACGGTGCGGAGGGCGGCGGACAGCGCCTCCCGCAGGGCCGGGTCCTCGGGCGCTTCGGCGCGCAGCTCCAGCCGGTCCCCACCCTCCGCCGCGGCGACGACGAGGCGCAGGCGCCCGAGGCCGGGGAACTGCCGCGCCAGCGCCGCCGTCATCTCCGGCCGCACGAAGAGGCCGCGCACCTTCGCGGCCTGGTCGGCGCGGCCCATCCAGCCGCGGATGCGGGCATTGGTCCGGCCGCAGGGGCTGGCCCCCGGCAAGATCGCCGAAAGGTCGCCGGTGGCGAAGCGGATGAGGGGATAGGCCTCGCTCAGGACGGTGACGACCACCTCGCCCACCTCGCCCTCAGCTACGGGGTCGCCGGTGCCGGGGCGGACGATCTCGACGATCACCTCCTCGTCCAGGATCAGCCCCTCGCGCGCCTCGCTCTCATAGGCGATCACGCCGCACTCGGCGGTGGTGTAGGATTGCAGCACCGTCAGCCCGCGATCCCCGTACCACTGCCGCAGGCCGGGCAGGTAGGCGCCGCCGGAGACGTGGCCGTAGCGGAGGGAGGAGGTGTCCAGCCCCATTGCGTCCGCCCGCTCCAGGATGAGCTTCAGGAAGTCCGGCGTGCCGCACCAGGCGCGCGGGCGCAGGCGGGCCATGGCCCCGGCCTGCATCTCCGTGTTGCCGGTGCCGGCGGGGATGACGGGGCAGCCCAGCGCCATCGCCCCACCCTCCAGCATGAAGCCGGCCGGGGTGAAGTGATAGGCGAAGCAGTTCTGCATCACATCGCCGGCCCGCAGCCCCGTGGCGTGCAGGGCGCGGGCGAAGCGAAAGGTGTCGGCGCCGCGTCCCTGCGGCTCGTGGATCGGGCCGGGGGAGACGAAGATACGCGCGAGATTGCCCACCGGCACGCCGTTCAGCCCCGCGAAGGGCGGGTCCGCCGCCTGGGCCGCGATCAGGTCCGATTTTCGGGTGACGGGCAGGGCCGCCAGCGCCGCCCGCGAGGCGATGTCTTCCGGCGCCGTGCCGGAGAGCACGCGCGCCGCATGGGCCGACCCGGCGGCGGCGCGGGCCATCAGGTAGGGCAGGCTCTCCATCAGCGCCGCCTCGCGCATTTCCGGCGGGCGGGTCTCCAGATCGTCGAAATGCACGCTCACAGCCAGCGCTTCCGGCGCTTGTAGGATTTCAGGCCGCGGAAGGACCGCCGGTCCGTGCCGTGGCCGCCGAGGTAGAACTCCTTCACGTCCTCGTTCGAGGCGAGGTCCGCCGCCGTGCCGTCCAGCACCACCTTGCCCCCTTCCATGACGTAGCCGTAGTCGGCGACCGAGAGCGCCATGCGGGCGTTCTGCTCCACCAGCAGGATCGTCACGCCGAGCTCCGCGTTGATGCGCCGGACGATACCGAAGACCTCCTTCACCAGCAGCGGGGACAGCCCCATGGAGGGCTCGTCCATCAGGATGAGCTTCGGCCGTGCCATCAGCGCGCGCCCGATCGCCAGCATCTGCTGCTCCCCGCCGGAGAGATAGCCGGCGAGGCCCGTGCGCTCCTTCAGGCGGGGGAAGAACTCGTAAACCCTCTCGATGTCCTGCCGCACCTCGTTGTCACGGCGCGTGTAGGCGCCGAGGCGGAGGTTCTCGAGGCAGGTCATGTCGGAGATGATCCGCCGCCCCTCCATCACCTGGAAGATCCCGCGCCGGACGATCTCATGCGGGTCGATGCCGTCGATCCGCTCCCCGGCGAAGCGCACCTCGCCGCGCGTCACCTCGCCTTCCTCGGTCTTCAGCAGCCCGCTGATGGCCTTCAGCGTGGTGGACTTCCCGGCGCCGTTGGCCCCGAGAAGCGCCACGATCTTCCCCTGCGGCACCGCGAGGGAGAGGCCGCGCAGCACCAGGATGACGTCGTTGTAGACGACCTCGATATTCGCCACCTCCAGCAGCGGCGGCGCGACCGCCGCCGCGGGGGCGGGGGTGGGGTGCTGCGCGGCGTCCAACATCACCAGCCCAGCAGCTCGCGCTTGCGCTCGAGCTCCACCGTCGTCACCGGCTCCAGCCGCATGGTCCCGGCCCGGATCAGGTCGCCCACGCTGCCCTGGGCGGTGTCGCCCGTGACGACGGCGCGGTAGATGGCCACGCGCATCGTGCCGCGGTGGTCATCGGCGGTGAAGGTGGAGGGGGTGCAGACGCCCTCGAAGCCGCGCGGCACCCAGTTGGTGCGCTCGTAGAAGGCCTTCTGGATGCGCTCGCCCGTCACCTGGCCGCCATTGGCGGCGGCGGTGTCCATCGCCTCCACCATCAGCATCGCCGCGCAGGCGCCGGCCATGTAGTGCACGGGCCGGTAGGTATTGCCGGAAGGATCGGAGATGCGGCTGATCGCGCGGATCGTTTCCATCCCCGGCGCGTCCTGCCCCGTCACCACCTGGGTGCGGACAGGGAAGACCACGCCGTTGGCGGCGGTGCCCGCGGCCTTCATGGCGTTCTCGTCCATGCCCCAGACATTGCCCATGAACTGCACCTGCACGCCCGCCGCCTGGCAGGCCCGCAGCACGGAGATGTTGGAGCCCGCCGTGTTGCCGAGATAGGCGTAGTTCACGCCCTGCTGCTTCAGCGTCAGGCACTGCGCGGTGTAGTCGCCGGGCGCGAGCGCGAACTGGATCGCCGGCACCACGTCGAAGCCCAGCTCCCGCGCCATGGCCTCCCCCGCCTCCTTCGGCGAGTTCGGGTAGGGGTGATTGCCGCCCATGTGGACGTATTTCGGCCGGCCAGCCTGCCCCTTCGCCTTCCAGTCATCCGCCGCCCAGCGCAGCATGCCCCGCAGCGCGTCGGAGTAGGAGGGACCGAAGAAGAAGTTGTAGGGCGAGGCCTCAACCCCCGCGCGGCCGGACTTGCCGCCGGCATCCGTCAGCGCGGCTGAGTAGGAGCCGGAGATGAAGGGAATGCGGTCGCGGTTTACGAAGCGCACCAGCGCCTCCGTATCCGCCGTGCCCCAGCCCTGGATCGCCACGACCCGCTCCCGGCCCGTCCAGGCCTGATACTGGGAGACGGCGCGCGGCGCCTGGTAGCCGTAATCGAAGCCCAGCACATTCAGCTGGCGGCCGCCCACACCCTGGCGCGTCTGGTTCACCCAGGCCAGCGTGTCCGCGACCCCCTGCCCATAAGGCACGCCGACGTCGGAGGTGGCGCCGGAATTGTCCATCAGGTGCCCGACGGGGATGCGCTGCTGGGCCATTGCCGGCGCCGCGATCGCGACCGTGGCCGCCAGGGCGAGAAGTGCCTTCATACGTCCGTTTCCCTCTTTGTCTTGCCGGCCGCTGTTCCGCGGCTCGTCATCAATGCGAGTAGGGGTAGAGCTTCCAATAGGCCTTGATCAGCTTCCAGCGGCGGGCCAGCCCGTCCGGCTCGAAGATGAGGAAGAGGATGATCGCCGCGCCGATCGCCATCTCCCTGAGGAAGGAGATGTTGCCCCCGATCTTCAGCATCCGGTCCAGCGCGCCGCCGGCGATGGCGTCCGCGCCGGATTGCACCACCTCCGGCAGGGCGACCATGAAGGCCGCTCCCATGAGGCTGCCCATGATGGAGCCCAGCCCGCCGATGATGACCATCCCCAGGAACTGGATGGAGAAGAGGATGTTGAAGGCCTCCACGCTGACGAAGAGCAGGTGGTGCGCGTAGAGCGCCCCGCCGATCCCCGCGTAGAAGCTGGCGATCCCGAAGGAGAGGGTGCGGTAATAGGCGAGGTTGATCCCCATGATCTCCGCGGAGAGGTAGTGATCCCGCACCGCGACCAGGGCCCGCCCGTCCCGCGTCCGCATCAGGTTCGCCGCCGCCACGAACATCACGACCACGAAGGCGAGGACGAGATAGAAGTAGCTCTCCTCCCGGTCGAAGGCGAAGCCGCCGATGACAGGGGATTCGGTGATGCGGCCGGAGACGCCGCCGGTGAACCACTGCGCGCGGGCGAAGAAGTCCTCCAGGATGAACTGCGCCGCCAGGGTCGCGATGGCGAGGTAGAGCCCCTTCAGCCGCGCGGCCGGCGCGCCGAAGACCAGCCCCACCACCGCCGTCATCACCCCGGCGATGGGGATGCAGAGCAGAACGGGGATCCCGAAGCGCTCATGCAACCAGGCGGAGGCGAAGGCGCCCAGCCCGAAGAAGGCGGCGTGGCCGATGCTGATCTGCCCGCTGAAGCCGACGAGGATGTTCAACCCCAGCGCTGCGATGCTGAGCGTGCCGACGTTGATCAGCAGGCCGAGAAAGTAGCGGTCCAGCACCAGCGGCGCGAAGCAGAGCACCGCCAGCCCGGCCCAGAGGGCGGCGCGGCTCCCCAAGGTCGGGAAGATCGTCGTGTCCGCGCGGTAGCTCGTGCGGAAGTCGCCGGTGGGAGCGAGGACGGCCATGGGGTCAGATCCGCTCGATGTTCTTCGTGCCGAACAACCCGTAGGGCTTGATCATCAGGATCAGCAGCAGGGCGTAGAAGGGCGCCACCTGGTACATGTTGCCCAGGTTCAGCCACTCGCTGTCCACGTACTGCGCCAGGTTCTCCAGCACGCCGACGATTAGCCCGCCCAGCACCGCGCCCACCACGGAATCCAGCCCGCCGAGGATGACGGCGGGGAAGACCTTGATGCCGTAGACGGAGAGGGCGGCGGACACCCCGTTCACCATGCCCACCGTCACCCCCGCGACGGCGGAAACGGCCGCGGAAATCGCCCAGGCCATGGCAAAGACCCGTGGGACGGAGATGCCGAGGGACTGCGCAACCTGCTGGTCAAACGCCGTGGCCCGCATCGCCAGCCCGTGCCGGGAGTAGCGGAAGAACCAGCCGAATCCCGCCATGATGGCAAGGGAGATGCCGAGCGAGAGCAGATAGGCCGACTGCACCTCCAGCCCGAACACCGCGACGCGCTCCGCCCCGAAGACCTGGGGGAAGGGCTTGGCGAAGACGCCGAAGATCCACTTCATCAGCGCCTGGAAGAAGATGCCCAGCCCGATGGTGGCCATGATGACGCTGATCACCGGCTCCCCGATCAGGGGCCGCAGGACCACGGCCTGCAGGATGATCCCGAACAGCGTCATGAAGACGAGGGTGAAGAGGAACCCCACCGCGAAGGGCAGCTGCCATTCCGTGAGGAACCACCAGCACACCCAGGCCCCGACGAGAAGGAACTCGCCCTGGGCGAAGTTCACGACCTGGGACGCCTTGTAGATCAGCACGAAGGACATCGCGACGACGCCGTAGAGCGCGCCGACGATCAGCCCGTTGATGAGGAGCTGGAGGAGGAAGGAGGTGCCCATGCTCAGGCCGCCTCCATCGCGCGGCCCATGGAGGCGACGCGGAGGACCGTGCGGATCCGCTGCTTCGTGCCGTCCTGGAAGGTGATGGTGGTGTCCACGGGGATCGCCTCCTCGCCGGCATAGATCGCGTCGATGATCCCGCCGTAGTTCCGGTTGATCACGCCGCGGCGAACCTTGCGCGTGCGGGTCAGCTCCTCGTCATCCGCGTCCAGCTCCTTGTAGAGCAGCACGAAGTCGCGGATCCGCTGGGCCGGCGGCAGGGTGGCGTTCACCTTCTCCACCTCGCCCCGCAGGAGATCCAGCACCTGCGGGCGGGCGGAGAGGTCGGAATAGGTGGTGAAGGCGAGCCGGTTCCGCTCCGCCCACTTCGACACGATGGGGAAGCGGATGCAGATCAGGGCGGCCAGATGCGGGCGGCCATCGCCCAGCACCACGGCCTCCGCGACGTAGGGGCTGAACTTCAGCTTGTTCTCGATGAACTGCGGGCTGAAGCGCTCGCCTCGCTCAGTCGTCGCGATGTCCTTCACCCGGTCGATGACGACGAGCTGCCTGTCCTTGTCGAAGTAGCCGGCGTCCCCCGTATGCAGCCAGCCATCGCGGATGTCGGAGTTCTCCACCACCCCGTGATAGCCGCTGAACATGTTGCCGTGCCGCGTGACGATCTCGCCCACGCCGTTCGCGTCGGGGTCGAGCACCCGGAGGTCCACCCCCTCGAAGGCGACGCCGACCGTGTCGAGGCTCACCGCCTCCGGCCGGTGCAGGGTATAGGCGCCCAGCAGCTCGGTCTGGCCGTAGAGTTGGCGCAGCGGCACGCCCATGGCCTGGAAGAAGCGGAAGGTGTCCGGCCCCATGGCCGCCCCGCCGGTGGCCGCGGAGGTCAGGCGGGTGAAGCCCAGCCGGTCCCGCAGCGCGCGGAACAGCAGCAGGTCGGCCAGGCGGGACCGCCGGCCCTTCGCCTGCGCCGCCAGGCCCAGCTTCAGGCCCAGGTCGAAGGCGCGGCGCTTCAGGGGGGAGGCATCCATCACCTTGGCCCGCACCTCGGCCGCGATCGTCTCCCAGACGCGGGGCGCCAGCAGCACGAAGTTCGGGCCGATCTCCCGCAGGTCGGCCATGGTCGTCTCCGGCTCCTCCACGAAGGAGACGCGCATGCGCGCGACGAGGCCGAAGCCGAAGACGTACATCTGCTCCATGATCCAGGGCAGCGGCAGGACGGAGACGTACTCATCCGTCGGCCGCTTCGGATCGGCCGCGAGATAGGTCTCGGCGTGCCGCACCACGGCGCGGCCGCAGAGCATGGCGAGCTTCGGGCGGGCGGTGGTGCCGGATGTCGTGCAGAGGATCGCGCAGCGCTCGCCATCCGTGGCGTCCACCAGCCGGTCCCAGGCGGCCGGGTCCGCCGCATGCGCCGCCTCGCCCGCCGCGACGAGATCGGCCATCGGCAGCAGGCGGGGATCGCTGTACTTCCGCATCCCCCTGATGTCGGAGTAGATGATGTGCCGCAGCGACGGCACGGAATCCGCGATGTTGAGGAGCTTGTCCACCTGCTCCTCATCCTCCGCGATCACGGCCGTCGCGCCGGCGCGGGAGAGGAGGTCGGCCACCTCGTCCTCCAGCCCGTCGCGGTAGAGGCCGAGCGAGCGGGCGCCGAGCGCGTGGGCGGCGATCTCGCCCATCACCCAGTCCGGCCGGTTGTCGCCGATCAGCCCGATCACCGCATCGCCGCCGATGCCCAGGCCCTGCAGGCCGAGCGCGATCGCGCGGGTGCGCGCCTCGTACTCGGCCCAGGTGAAGCAGCGCCAGATGCCGAAGGCCTTCTCCCGCAGCGCCACCTCGCCGCCATGGGCGCGCGCGTTGCGGCGGAGAAGGCGGGGCAGGGTGTCCTCGGGCGCCCGGGATGGGGCGCTCATGCCGGCACCGTCTCCGCCGGGGCCGCGTCGTCCTCGCCGAGATAGGCGCGGCGCACCTCCGGATGGACCAGAACCTCCTCCGGCCGCCCTTCCGTCAGCTTGCGGCCGAAATCCAGCACCATGACGCGGTGCGAGATGTCCATCACCACGTCCATGTCGTGCTCGATCATCATGATCGTCATGCCCCACTCCTCGTTGAGGTCGAGGATGGTGCGGGCCATCTCCTCCTTCTCCTCGAGGTTCATGCCGGCCATGGGTTCGTCCAACAGCAGCAACTTCGGCCGCAGCGCAACGGCGCGGGCGAGTTCCACCTGCTTGCGCAGCCCGTAGGACAGCGTGCCCGCCTGCGCCTTGCGGATGTGCTGGATGCCCAGGAAATCGATGATCTCCTCGACCTCGCGCCGGTGCGCCAGCTCCTCCCTCTGCGCGCCGCCGATCCACCAGGCCATGCCGGAGAGGAAGCCGGAGCGCAGCAGGTGGTGGCGGCCGACCATGATGTTGTCCAGCACGCTCATGTGCCCGAACAGCGCGAGGTTCTGGAAGGTGCGGCCGATGCCGATCGCGGCGCGGCGGTTCGGCCGCATCCGCGTGATCTCCCCCCCGTCGAACAGGATCCGCCCCTCGGTCGGCCTGTAGCGGCCGGAGACGATGTTGAGCATGGAGGTCTTGCCGGCGCCGTTCGGCCCGATCACGGAGAAGACCTCACCCTGCCTGACGGCGAAGGATACTTCCGTCAGCGCCCTGATGCCGCCGAAGCGCAGGGACACGGAATCCGCCTGCAGGATCGGCGCGTGATCGCCCACCCGAACGCTCCCTCGACTTATTTCTTGCCGTTAACATGACGGGAGTTTCCCCCATGAGGCAAGGGGGTTGGTTCCGGCACGGCGATCGGGCGTCGAGGGAGGGCTGCGTTGCGGGGTGTGGCCCTTCTCAGCCCTCCGGCAGGGGCGGAAGGCGGTAGGTGCGGATCGCCGTGCCGCTGAACAGCGCCTGCCGCTCCTCCGCGGAAGCGGCCGCGGCGAACCGCTTGAAGGCGTTCCAGAGCACGGCGTAGCCGTAGCTTCCCTTGTCCACGGGGAAGTTGCTCTCGAACATGCAGCGGCCAGCGCCGAAGGCCGCGACGCAGGTCTCCAGATAGGGGCGCCAAGCCGTGGCCAGTTCCTCGGAGGAGGAGGGAAGCTCACGCCGCTCGAAGCCGAAGCCGTTCACGGCCATGCCGAGGCCGCCGAGCTTCACCAGCACGTTCGGGCAGCCGGCGAGGGCACGCATCCGCCCGCCCCACTCCGCCAGCACCTCGGCGCGCCGGCCCTCATACGGGCCTGCCCCGAGCGGGCCACCGCAGTGGTCCAGCACCAGGGTCAGCCCCGGAAGGGCGCGGGCGAGGTCCAGCACCTCGCCGAGCTGGGTGTGGTAGGCCCACACGTCGAGCGAGAGCCCGTGCCGCGCCAGGCATGCTACGCCGCGGCGGAAGGCGGGTTCGGAGAGCAGGCCGGGGCGGGGCGGCACGGGGTTGGAGTTGATCTCCGGCGCGGGGTGCCAGGCCGTCTGGTTCCGCACGCCGCGGAAGCGATCCCCGCCCGCCCGGATGTGCCGTTCCAGCAGGGGTTCCACGCCGTCCCCGAGCATCAGATCCACCATCCCGACGATGCCCGCGCAGGCGCGGACCGGGCCGTAGAGGCCGCTGGCGCTGCGGGCCGCGACCCCGTTCGCGAACTCCGTCTCGCCGAGGCTGCGGGCCTCCTCCGGTCCTTCCGTGCGGAGCATCGAGCGGGCCTGGATGTAGACGGTCGCGCGCACGTCGTGCCCGCAGCGCGCGTCCTGCAGCAGCTCGTCCAACAGGTAGCGCGCGCCGGGCCTGTCCCAGAGATGGTGGTGCGCGTCCACGATCGGCAGGCCGGGATCGAGGATCTCCTCCCGCCGCCGCGCCAGCCAATCCTCCCGCACGGGAAGGTGGGGCGAGGCCTGTCCCGGCCTCGTCATCGCGCTACTCCAACCTGATCCCGGCCTCGCGCACGAAGCCCTGCCAGCGCCGGCTCTGGGTGCCGAAGAAGGCGGCGAACTCGTCGGGCGTGTTGTGCTCGGCCAGGAGATCCTGGGCGCGGAGCTTCTCCGCCACCTCCGGCCGGTCCAGCGCCTCGTTCAGCAGCGCGTTGAGCCGCGCCACCAGCGCGGGGGGCGTGCCCTTGGGCAGGAAGACGCCGTTCCACTCATAGGTCTCGAAACCCGGGAGGAGGTCCGAGAGGGGAGGGACCTCTGGCAGCGAGGAGAGCCGGCCCTTGCCGGTATGCGCCAGGGCGCGGAGCTTGCCCTCCCTGACGAAGCCCGTCGGGGCATTGGCATTGCCGAAGTAGAGGTCGACCGTGCCCGTCATCAGGTCGGTGTAGATCGGCGCGCCGCCGCGATAGGGGATGTGGTTGATCGGCGCACCGGTCTGCCGCGCGAAGAGCTCCATGGAGAGGTGCTGGATGGAGCCGATGCCGGCGGAGGCGCCGTTGATGCCGCGCTTCTCCTTGGCATAGGCCACCAGCTCCGCCGCTGTGCGGACCGGCAGGCCCGCCGGCACCAGCACGAGCTGCGGCACGGTGATCGTGCGGAAGACGGGGATGAAGTCCCGCGCGGCGTCGTAGGGCAGGTTGCTGAACAGGGCTCCCTCGACCGAGAGGCCGGTGGAGCCGTGCATCACGGTGTAGCCGTCGGGCGCGGACTGCGCGAAGGCGGCGGCGCCGATCGTGCCCGTTGCGCCCGGGCGATTCTCGATCACGAAGGGCTTGCCGGTGGCCTGGGACAGGGAGGCGAAGAAGAGCCGCCCGACGATGTCGGCCGTGCCGCCGGGCGGCCAGGGCAGGATCACGCGCACCGGCCGGTCCGGCCAGCCTCCCTCCTGCGCCCGCGCGGCGCGGCCGGAGAGGGTCAGTGCGGGAGCGGCGAGCAGAAGACTGCGCCGGGATGCTGTGGACATGGTCATGGAACCGGTTCCTCGATCCTGCTTCTTCGGCCTCGATGGGTGGCGGTCGGCACGCGCGGTGCCGTCACTGCTGCCAGGGGGTCTTCTCCCAGATCCGGCGGTAGCGGGCCTCCTGGGCCGGCATCGCCGCTTCCCACTCCGCACCCGGCAGGTAGGCCATGGGCAGTTCCAGCTGCCGCGCCTTCTCCGCCCATTCCGGCGTGGCGACGATGCGGGCGATCGCCTCCTGCAGGCGCAGGGCGATCTCGTCCGGTATGCCGCGCGGCGCGCCGATGCCGCGCTCGCTCGTCATGAGCACGTCGATGCCCGCCTCGCGGAAGGTCGGGACGTCCGGCATCATGTCCCAGCGGTGCTCGCCCATGCCGGCGAGCGGGCGCAGGGCCGGCTTTTCCTGTCCGAGCATGCCGATCTCGCCGAGGTTCAGCCCGGCCACGTCGATGGTGCGGGACAGTACGGCGTTCTTCACCAGTCCTGCCCCGGCATAGGGCACGTGGATGAATTCGGTGCCCGTGGCGGCCTGGAACAGGGTGAGGCCGAGATGGTCGTCCGTGCCGACGCCCGACGAGCCGACGCTGATCGCGCCCGGCCGGCGCCTGGCATCCGCCACGAGGTCCGAGAGCGACTGATAGGGCGAATCCCGGTGCACGACGAAGGCGGTCGGGTCGTCCACCAGGCGGGCGATGGCGCGGATCTTCGTGCGGTCATAGCGCACGCGGCGCTCGACGGGCACCGAGAGATAGCCCGGCGTGTTCAGCCCGCCGATGGTGTAGCCATCCGGCCGCGCGGCCTGGATAGCGGCATAGGCCGTCTCCCCGCCCGCCCCGGGGCGGTTGTTGATGACGAAGTTGGCGCCCTGCAGCTCGGCCGACATGAACAGCGCGAGGGCTCGCAGCATCACGTCCGTGCCGCCGCCGGGCGCGAAGCCCACGATGATCTCGATCGGCCGCCCGGCCGGCCAGGCCGGTTGCGCCAGGGCCGGGCGGGCGAGGGCGACAAGGGCCGCCCCGGCCGCCAGGACGCCGCGGCGCCCGGGATTGCTCTGTTCTTCCATGGCCGTTTCCTCTTCCTGCCCTTGCGCGCCGTGCCTTTGCTCGTCGTGCCCTGTCAGACCGCCGGCACGAGGCCGGCCGGCAGGCCGCCCGGCAGGCCGCCCGGCACCACCACCGCGCCCTCCAGCGCCGGCAGGCGGCCGGCGAGCACGGCGATGATGCTTTCCGCCGCGCCGCAGGCCATGCCGGTCGCGCCGCGCGGCGTGTTGGCCGCCAGATGCGGGGTGGCCATCACGCGCGGATGGGTGCGGAAGGGGCTTCCCTCCTCCAGCGGCTCCATCGCGAAGACGTCCACGCCCGCCCAGCTCAGCGCGCCGGAATCGAGGGCGGCGAGCAGCGCGTCCTGGTCCACGATGCCGCCGCGGGCGGTGTGGACGAGGATCGCGCCGCGCGGCAGCAGCGCCAGCTCCGCCGCGCCGATCAGGTTGCGCGTCTCCGGCTCCAGCGGCAGGTGCAGGGACACCACCTCGGACTGCCGCAGCAGCTCCGGCAGCGCCTCCACCCGCTCCGCGGGGCCGGGGAGCGGGCCGGCGGGCAGCAGGGGGTCGTAAGCCAGCACGCGCATCCCGAAGGCGGCGGCCATGCGCGCGACCTTCGTGCCGATGGCGCCGTAGCCGACGATGCCGAGCGTCATCCCGTCGATGTCGCGCGTCATGCGCGAGGTCTTCTCCCACAGTCCGTCCCGCATCCCGGCGGTGACGGAGGGCAGGTCCTTCAGCATCGCCAGCATCAGCGCCATGGCGTGCTCGGCGACGGAGCGGGAGTTGGCGCCCGCCGCGCGCGTCACGGTCAGGCCGCGCGCGCGGGCGGCGGGGATGTCGATCCCGTCGATCCCCGCGCCGTGGCGCGCCAGCACCCGAAGCTCCGGCGCGGCGGCGTCCATCACCGTGCCGTCGATGCGGCCCTGCCGGTGCAGGATCGCCACCGGCCGGTGTTCCCGGATGGCGGCAAGAAGCTCCGCCTCGCCCGGGTAGCCGCTGGTGCAGCGAACGGCGTAGCCCGCCTCCTCCAGCATCGTGACGGCTTCCTGCGCAAGCCATGCGGCGGAGACGAGAACATTGGGGCGCGCGGCGCTGTCGGTCATGGATCGGCTTCCTGGAGAGAGGGGAAGGGGGCTCTACTCGAGCCCTTCGCAGCCCAGCTTGCGGAGCGAGGCGTCCACCCAGGACGCGTCATGGGTTCCGGCGGCGATGTTCGCCATCTGCTTCTCCTCCGCCGCGTGCTTCGCGGAGGCCGCGGCGTGGATCGCCTCCGCCTCCCCGAAGGGGACGCAGAGCAGGCCGTCATCGTCGCCGAGGACGAGGTCGCCCGGCGCGATCACCATGCCGTCGATGGCGACCGGCACGTTGATCTCGCCCGGGCCGTCCTTGTAGGGGCCGCGATGCGTCACCCCGGCTGCGAAGACCGGGAAGTCCTGCGCGCGGATGGCGGCGCTGTCGCGGATCGCGCCGTTGATGACGATGCCGGCGAGGCCGCGGCGCACCATCTGCGCCAGCATCAGCTCGCCGATCAGGGCATTGGTCAGGTCCCCGCCCGCATCCACCACGATCACGTCGCCCGCCTGCGCGAGGGAGATGGCCTTGTGGATCATCAGGTTGTCGCCGGGGCGCGTCCGCACCGTCAGGGCGGGGCCGGCGAGCACGACGCCGGGGGTGTGCATCGGCCGCAGGCGGGCGCCACCGGCGGTCATGCGCGACATCACGTCGCTGACATTCGCGACGGGAAGGTCGCGGAAGCGGGTGACGATCGCGGCGTCGACCTCACGGGTGCGCCGATGGATACGGAAGCCGATCGTCACGGCCGTCCTCCCGGATACGGCGCTGTTCCGCGCCAGTTTGTTGACACCGGCTCTTCCCCAGTGCCAGAACGGCGCCAAGAAAATGCAACGGCGTTTCGAAATAGCCGAACGGGAAGAGGAAGCGCAAGTGTCCTGTCGCCAGACCCACCGCATCGCCCGCCGCGCCCTTCTCGGGGCCGGCCTCGCCACGCCCTTCGCCGGGCTCCCGCGCCCGGCCCTGGCCCAGGGGGCGAATTCCGGGGAATACCCGTCCCGCCCGGTCCGGGTGATCGTGCCCTGGGCGCCGGGCGGGGCCGTGGACACGCTGGCGCGCCGCATCGCCCAGAAGCTGACGGAAGCGATGGGCCAGAGCTTCGTGGTGGAGAACAGGTCCGGCGCCACCGGCACGATCGGCGCCGGCGAGGCCGCGCGCGCCGCTGCGGACGGCTACACGCTGCTGGCAATGGACAACACCTACGCCATGCTGCCCTACCTCTTCAGCCGGCTGCCCTTCGACCAGGCGACCGCCTTCCAGCCGATCAGCGTCACGGCCTTCTCGCCCATCCTTCTCGCGGTCGGGGAGAAGTCGCCCTATCGCGACCTCGCCTCCCTCATCGCCGCGGCGAAGAAGGATCCGGAGAAGCTCACCTACGGCACGGGCGGCAACGGCAGCGCCCCGCACTTCGCCACGCTCGCCTTCGAGCGGGCGGCGGGGGTGAAGCTCTATCACGTGCCCTTCCGCGGGGCGGGAGAGGCGGTGATCGGCGTACTCTCGGGCAATGTGGACCTGGTGATGATCTCGCCCGGCTCGGCGCTGGGGAACATCCGCGGCGGCCAGCTTCGCCCGGTCGCCATCAGTGGCGAGCACCGGGTGGCCGCCCTGCCTGATGTGCCGACCTTCGCGGAGGCCGGTCTGCCGGGCTTCAGCGTGATCAACTGGTCGGGCCTGGTGGCGCCGAAGGGCACGCCGGACGCGATCGTGGCGCGGCTGCACGGCGAGATGGTCCGCGCCCTCGCCGCACCGGACATGAAGGCCTTCATCGCCGATCTCGGCTCCGAGCCCGGCGGCATCACCCCCGCCGCCTTCGCCGGGTTGCTGACGGAGGAGGCGGCGCGCTGGCGCGGGGTCGCGGCCTCCGGCGGCATCGAGCGGCAGTAGGGCGCGGCGATGAGCTTCTTCGCCCCGCCGCCTCGCATCGAGACCGAACTCTTCACGCGCCTGCCCGACCGCTTCCGCAAGGCGCGGCGGACCTCCTGGGGCGACGCCAATCGCGCGGGCAAGCCGGTGGACAGCTTCCTCGAGGGGCCTGCCTTCGACCGGCAGGGCCGGCTCTACGTCACCGACATCCCCTTCGGCCGCGTCTTCCGCGTCTCGCCGGAGGGAGATTGGGAGCAGCTGGCCGAGTATGACGGCTGGCCGAACGGGCTGAAGATCCACCGGGACGGCCGGATCTTCATCACCGACTACAAGCGCGGGATCATGCTGCTGGACCCCGACAGCGGCGCGGTGACGCCCTTTTTGGAGACGGCCCGCTCCGAGAGCTTCAAGGGCGTGAACGACCTCGTCTTCGGCCCCGCGGGCGAGCTCTACTTCACCGACCAGGGGCAGACCGGCCTCCAGGACCCCACGGGGCGGGTGTACCGCCTGGGCGCGGACGGGCGCCTGGACCTCCTCATCGGCACGGTGCCCAGCCCCAACGGCATCGTAATCGCGCCGGACGCCTCCTTCCTGCTGGTGGCGGTGACGCGGGCCAACCAGATCTGGCGGCTGCCGCTGCACGCCGATGGCAGCGTGACGAAGGCGAGCATCTTCTGCAACCTCCATGGCGGCCCCAGCGGCCCGGACGGGCTGGCGCTGGACACGGAGGGCGGCCTTCTCGTCGCCCATGCCGGCTTCGGGACCGTCTGGCGCCTCTCCCCCCGCGCCGAGCCCCTGGCGCGCATCGCCTCCTGCGCCGGCTGGTCCACCACGAACCTCGCCTTCCGCCCGGGCACGGCGGAGCTCCTCATCACTGAGTCCGAGACCGGGAGCATCCTTCGCGCCGTGCTGGAGGTGCCGGGCCTGCCGCTCCACTCCCACGCCCCCTGATGGGGCGCGGAACGGCCGGCCGGCTTGCCGCGCCGCGGGGCGGACCGTAACGGTGCCCGCCATGACGACCCCCACACGCCCGAACGCCTCGCTGGAAGGCGTTGCCTCGGCGGGCCGCGCCCTGACCCTGCTCTCGGCCTTCCGCAAGGGCGACGACGCGGTGACCCTGGCCGAGCTGACCGCCCGGACGGGGCTGGTGAAGACCACGGTCATGCGGCTGGCGATCTCGCTGGAGGAGCACGGCTACCTCACCCGCCTGCCCGACGGCGCCTACCGCCTGGGGGCGGAGTTGTTCCGGCTCGGCTCCGTCTACCAGCAGTCCTTCCGGGTGGAGGCCTATGTCATGCCGGTGCTGGAGCGGCTGGTGGCGGAAACGAGCGAGAGCGCCTCCTTCTACGTGCGCAGCGGGGAGCACCGGCTCTGCCTCTACCGGGTCGATTCCCCCCACCGCCTGCGGCTGCATGTCCGCCAGGGCGACATGCTGCCGATGGACAACTCCGCCATCGCCCAGGTGCTCCGCATCTTCGGCGCCGTGCCGCTGCCGCCGGAAGCCGCTTCTATGGAAGTTCCGCTCTACACGGGCGGAGAGAGGGATCCCCACGTCGCGGGCATGGCCACCCCCGTCTTCGGCCCGGGCGAGAGCTTCGCGGGCGCCCTCTGCCTCACGGGCCCGGTGACCCGCCTCACCCGGCAGGCGGCGGAGGACGCCAGCCCATCCCTCCTTGGCGCCGCGGCGGAACTGACGCGCTCGCTCGGCGGCTTGGGGCTGGCGGCAGGGCGGTGAGCGCGTCCTGGGAGGGCGGTCTGTCCCGGGGAGACGAAGAAGGAATTCTTCCTCTCCCCGGACCCCTCACCATCATCTTTTTCTAGACTTTGGGCCTTCCCGGCTGATGCTTGCCTCGGGGCCAAGACCTGCGGCGACTGCAAGGACAGGGTAAAGCCCTTGCACCGAAACCCCGTATCAGGCCGGCGTGGCGGCAGCCAAACGGGGATTCAAGGGCCTCAGGCCCTTGGCGGAGCCCCTTGGCCGGAATGCTTGCATTCTCGCGCTGGACTGGCGTAAAGCACGGTCGCGCCCGAGGGTTCGACCCGCGGTTGCGTACCCATACGTGGGTGTTTCCCCAGGATGGCCCGGTGAGCCGGGCAAGTCGTGTCATCTCGGCCGGCCTTTGGCGGGCGTGGGGTGGGGCGCAGGACCCCAGGGCGGCTTGCCGCCTTCTCAGGAACACATCGCTACATGGCTTCTGCCACCACCCTCGACCGGGCCTCGTCCTCCATGGGCGCCGGCGGCGAGGATTTCGCCTCCCTTCTCGACGCCACGCTGGGCGCTGACACCGGGTTTGCCGGTTCGGTCGTCACCGGCAAGGTGATCCGCATCGATGACGACGTCGCGGTCGTCGATGTCGGCCTCAAGTCCGAGGGGCGCGTTCCCCTCCGTGAATTCGCCCCCCAGGGCGCCAAGCCCGAGGTGAAGCCGGGCGACCTCGTCGAGCTCTTCGTGGAGCGCTACGAGGACCGCGACGGCTCCATCGTGCTGAGCCGCGAGAAGGCCCGCCGTGAGGAGGCCTGGACGAACCTGGAGAAGCAGTTCCAGGCGAACGTCCGCGTCAACGGCGTGATCTTCGGCCGCGTGAAGGGTGGCTTCACCGTCGACCTCGGCGGGGCCGTGGCCTTCCTTCCCGGCTCCCAGGTGGACATCCGCCCGGTGCGCGATGTCGGGCCGCTGATGGGCTCCCCGCAGCCCTTCCAGATCCTGAAGATGGACCGCGCCCGCGGGAACATCGTGGTGTCCCGCCGCGCCGTTCTCGAGGAGACCCGTGCGGAGCAGCGCTCCGAGCTGATCCAGGGCCTCAAGGAAGGCATGGTGCTCGACGGCGTGGTGAAGAACATCACCGACTACGGCGCCTTCGTGGATCTGGGCGGCGTGGACGGCCTGCTGCACGTGACGGACATCGCGTGGCGCCGGATCAACCACCCCTCCGAGGCGCTGACCATCGGCCAGCCCGTCAAGGTGCAGGTGATCCGCTTCAACCCGGAGACCCAGCGCATCAGCCTCGGCATGAAGCAGCTGATGGCCGATCCCTGGGATGGCGTTGCCGCCAAGTACCCGGTGCAGGGCAAGTTCTCCGGCCGCGTGACGAACATCACCGACTACGGCGCCTTCGTGGAGCTGGAGCCGGGCGTCGAGGGCCTCGTGCACGTGTCCGAGATGTCCTGGACGAAGAAGAACGTCCACCCCGGCAAGATCGTCGCCACCTCCCAGGAGGTCGAGGTGATGATCCTGGACGTGGACGAGCCGAAGCGCCGCATCTCGCTGGGCCTGAAGCAGGCCCAGGGCAACCCGTGGGAGGTGTTCATGGAGAACAACGCCCCCGGGACGATCGTCGAGGGCGAGATCCGCAACATCACCGAGTTCGGTCTGTTCGTGGGTCTGGCGCCGGAGATCGACGGCATGGTCCACATGTCCGACCTGTCGTGGGACCTGTCGCCGGAGCAGGCGATGGCGAACTACAACAAGGGCGACATGGTCAAGGCCAAGGTCCTCGACATCGACATCGAGAAGGAGCGCATCTCCCTCGGCATCAAGCAGCTCGAGGCCGATCCGGCCGCCGAGGTGCTGGACAAGGTGCGCAAGGGCGACGTCGTCACCTGCATCGTGACGAAGGTCGAGGCGAACGGCATCGAGGTGAAGGTGGACGAGGTCCTCACGGGCTTCATCCGGCGCGCCGAGCTGGCCCGTGACCGTGGCGACCAGCGCCCCGAGAAGTTCGCGATCGGCGAGAAGGTCGATGCGAAGGTGACGGCCGTGGACCGCGCCGCCCGCCGCCTGGCCCTGACCATCAAGGGCAAGGAGATCGAGGAGGAGCGCGAGGCTGTGAAGGAGTTCGGCACCTCCGACAGCGGTGCCTCGCTCGGCGACATCCTCGGCGCGGCCATCCGCCGCCGGAACCTCTCCTCGGACGAGTAATCGTCCGCCGGAAGGCAGTCTGAAAGGGCCGTCCCGTGAGGGACGGCCCTTTTTCTTTGGGCGGTGCGGCGAATGGCCCGGGCCTTCGCCCCGGGGGCATGTCTCAAGCCACGCCTGGCGTCGAGAGTACTGCCGCCACCACGAAACCATCGGGTGACGCGCCGGTGGTCTCCAGGGGCGCCGCCCCTGGAACCCCGCCGGGACGGCAAGGGCCACCCCGGACCCCGCGATCGGGCTACCGCGCATGCGATGATCGAAGGGGGCGCTGACAGGTTCCCGACACCGTGTCAGCCAGTGCCGCCGTGTTGGTCGCCTGAGGTCATCGACCTCAGGCGAGCCGCGAAACGGGCATCCCGCGGCAGGCCTCCAGAAAAAGATGGGAGGGCGTCCCAGGGAAGAGGCTTCTTTCTCTTCCCTGGGACCACCCGCGCTCCAGGCACAAAAAAAGCGGGCGACCCTAGGGCCGCCCGCCTTCCTGTCGGGAGGAGCCCGCCCTAGCGGTCCCGCATCTCCAACTGGCGATTCGTGGTGAGAGCCAGGAGGGTGCAGGCCACGCCGGAGAGGAGGTAGGCGCCCACGGCGGCGACGCCGAAGGCGTTGGACAGGGCGAGCACCACCAGGGGTGCGAAGCCCGCGCCGATGAGCCAGGCGGCGTCTGAGGTGAGGGCGGAGCCCGTGTAGCGGAGGTTGCGGGTGAAGCGGGAAGCCACGGCGCCGCTGGACTGCCCGAAGGAGAGGCCGAGCAGGGCGAAGCCGAGGATGATGAAGGTATCGGGGCCGGAGTTGCGGCCGGAGAGGAAGTAGGGTCCGGCGAAGGCGAAGGCGCCGATGAGGACCGCGCTGATGCCGAGCAGGCGGCGGCGGCCGATCAGGTCCCCGATCCAGCCGGAGAGCAGGACCGTGAACACCATCACGGCGGCGCCGATCATCTGGGCTTCCAGCACATCGCGCCCGTCACGCTCGGTCTGGAGGATGATCCAGGCCAGGGGGAAGACGGTGACGAGATGGAAGAGGGCGAAGGTGGCCAGCGGGACGAAGGCCCCGATGACGACGTTGCGGCCGTTCTCCTGCATCAGCGCCTTGACGCGGACCGGCTGCAGCTCGTCCTTCTCCAGCAGGTTGGAGAACTCGTCGGTCGCCACGATCCGGAGGCGGGCGAAGAGGGCCACCACGTTGACCGCGAAGGCCACGAAGAAGGGGTAGCGCCAGCCCCAGTCCTGGAAATCCCCGTCCGGCAGGGCGGAGAGGAGGAAGGCAAAGATGGAGGCCGCCAGGAGGAAGCCGAGCGGGGCGCCGAGCTGGGGCAGCATAGCGTACCAGCCGCGCTTCTTCTCCGGGGCATTGAGCGCCAGCAGGGAGGCCAGCCCGTCCCACGTGCCGCCGAGGGCGATGCCCTGGGCGAAGCGGAAGAGGCCGAGGAGGGCGGCCGCCCAGCCGCCGACCCAGCCATGGCCGGGCAGGAAGGCGATGCCGGCGGTGGCGGAACCCAGCAGGAACAGGGCGATGGTGAGCTTCACCGCGCGGCCGTGCCGGCGGTCCACCCACATGAAGATCACCGAGCCGATCGGCCGGGCGACGAAGGCCAGGGCGAACAGCGCGAAGGAGAGCAGCATCCCCGTATTGGGGCTGGATTCCGGGAAGAGGAAGCGCGGGAAGACCAGCACCGAGGCGATGGCGTAGACGAAGAAGTCGAAGAACTCCGACGTGCGCCCGATGACGACGCCGATCGCGATCTCGCCCGGCGCGACCGGATGCTCCTTGCCGCCGTGGCCGCGGTTGGCCTCGCGGGCGTGGCGTTCCAGCTCCGTCGAATGCGGCTGGCCGGCGGAATGCGCCATGCCCTGGGGCCCGATGCTCGTGCTCAAGTCCAACCCTCACCTAACATAAGGCAGTGTCGTGATCCCCTGGGGAACACCGATGCAGCCTGCTGCAGCTACCATAACGCGCCGCCGGGAACCGATAGGACAAACTGTCCTATCCCGCTCCGGCCCCACAATCTATATGTCCGCGCTGCGCTGCACCATGGTCCACAAATGAACGGCATGTCCCGCAAGATCCTGCGTCTTCTGCCCCTGATGGCCCTCATGGCCGTCCTCACCGGCTGCAAGCTCTCCGTCCTTCACCCCTCGGGGGACGTGGCAATGCAGCAGCGCGACCTGATCGTCGCCTCCACCGTGCTGATGCTCATCATCGTCGTGCCGGTGATCCTCCTCACGCTGTACTTCGCCTGGCGCTACCGCGCCTCCAACACGAAGGCCAAGTACGATCCGGAATGGTACCACTCCACCGGGCTCGAGGTGATCATCTGGACCGCACCGCTGGTCATCATCGTGGCGCTCGGTGCGCTCACCTGGGTGAGCACGCATCTGCTGGACCCCTATCGCCCGCTGGCGCGGATCGACGCCTCGCGGCCCGTGCCGGAGGGCATGGCGCCGGTCGAGGTGGACGTGGTCGCGCTGGACTGGAAGTGGCTGTTCATCTACCCGCAGCAGGGCTTCGCGACGGTGAACGAACTGGCGGTTCCGGTGGACGTTCCCATCCAGTTCCGCCTCAGTTCCTCCTCCGTGATGAACACCCTCTCCATCCCGGAGATGGCCGGGATGGTCTACGCCATGCCGGGGATGGTGACGCGGCTGCACGCCGTGATGAACAAGCCCGGCGACTACCTGGGCTTCTCCGCCAACTACAGTGGGGCGGGCTTCTCCGACATGCACTTCAACATGCGCGCCATGCCGCAAGCCGATTTCGACCGCTGGGTGGCCGAGACAAAGGCCGGCCAGGGTGGCAGCCAGGGCAACCTGGGCCGCGAGGAGTACCTCGCCCTCGCCAAGCCGAGCATCAAGGATGCGCCGCGACGCTTCGCCTCCGTCGATCCCGGTCTGTTCAACGCCATCGCCGACCAGTGCGTGGAGCCCGGCCGGATGTGCATGAGCGAGATGGCGCGGCTGGACGCGCGCGGCGGCATCGGCCCCGTCGCGGCGATCAACACGGCCACCCGGCGCGTCTACGCGGGCGGCGTCGCCCGGCGCGAGGGCGTGGGCCATGAATCGGACCGCACCTACGTGCTGGATTTCTGCACCCCCAGCCGGCCCACGGGCCTGCTGACCGAGACCAGCGAGGCGGGGCCTGTCCTGGCCCTTGCTCCCGCCCCCCTTACCGGAACCCCTGAGTAAGACATGTTCTCCAACCCGGATTTCTGGACCTCCGTCTTCGGCCGGCTCTCCTTCGAGAGCCTGCCGATCCACGAGCCGATCCTCGTCGCCACCTTTGCGGCGGTGGCGCTGGGCGGGCTCGCGCTGCTGGGGGCGGTGACCTACTTCCGCCTCTGGGGCTACCTGTGGAAGGAGTGGTTCACGAGCGTGGACCACAAGAAGATCGGGATCATGTACGTGATCCTGGCTGTGGTGATGCTGCTGCGCGGCTTCGCCGACGCGCTGATGATGCGCACCCAGCAGGCCATCGCCTTCGACAACCCGGGCTTCCTGCCGCCGCATCACTACGACCAGGTCTTCACCGCCCACGGCGTGATCATGATCTTCTTCGTGGCCATGCCGCTGGTGACGGGGCTGATGAACCTGGTGGTGCCGCTGCAGATCGGCGCGCGGGACGTCTCCTTCCCCTTCCTGAACAACTTCAGCTTCTGGATGACCACCGCGGGCGCGATCATCGTGATGATGTCGCTCTTCATCGGTGAGTTCGCGATGACGGGCTGGCTGGCCTTCCCGCCGCTGTCCGACATCACGAACAGTCCGGGCGTGGGGGTGGACTACTATATCTGGGCCCTGCAGGTGGCGGGCGTCGGGACAACGCTGTCCGGCGTGAACCTGATCGCGACCATCGTGAAGATGCGCGCGCCGGGCATGACGATGATGAAGCTGCCGATCTTCACCTGGACGGCGCTGTGCAGCAACATCCTCATCGTCGCCTCCTTCCCCGTGCTGGGCGCGACCCTGGCGTTGCTCTCGCTCGATCGTTACGTCGGGACCAACTTCTTCACCGCGGGCCTTGGTGGCAACGCGATGATGTACGTGAACCTGATCTGGATCTGGGGTCACCCCGAGGTCTACATCCTGATCCTGCCGGCCTTCGGCGTCTTCTCCGAGATCACCTCCACCTTCTGCGGCAAGCGCCTGTTTGGCTACACCTCCATGGTCTACGCGACCGTGGTCATCACCATCCTCGCCTACCTGGTCTGGCTGCACCACTTCTTCACCATGGGGTCGGGGGCCAGCGTGAACTCGTTCTTCGGGATCACGACGATGATCATCTCGATCCCGACGGGCGCGAAGATCTTCAACTGGATGTTCACGATGTTCCGCGGCCGCATCCGGTACGAGGTGCCGATGCTGTGGGTGGTGGGCTTCATGCCGACCTTCGTGATCGGTGGCATGACGGGCGTGATGCTGGCCGTGCCGCCCGCGGACTTCCAGTTCCACAACACGCTGTTCCTGGTGGCGCACTTCCACAACGTGATCATCGGCGGCGTGCTGTTCGGCATGCTGGCGGGGATCAACTACTGGTTCCCCAAGGCCTTCGGCTACGTGCTGGACCCGTTCTGGGGCAAGCTCTCCTTCTGGTTCTGGCTGGTGGGCTTTTGGGTGGCCTTCGGTCCGCTCTACGTGCTCGGCCTCATGGGCGTCACGCGCCGCCTGAACCACTTCGAGGACGGGTCGCTGCAGATCTACTTCCTCATCGCGGCCTTCGGCGCCGTGCTGATCGCCTGCGGCATCGCCTGCTTCCTGATCCAGCTAGTGGTGAGCTTCCTGCGCCGGGAGCAGCTGCGCGACGTGACGGGCGACCCCTGGGACGGGCGCACGCTGGAGTGGTCCACCTCCTCCCCGCCGCCGCCCTATAACTTCGCCTTCACGCCGGTCATCCACGACCACGACGCGTGGTACGACATGAAGAAGCGCGGGTTTAAGATGCCGCTCTCGGGCTTCCAGCCCATTCACATGCCGAAGAACACGGGCACGGGGGTGATCCTCTCGATCCTCTCCACCGGCTTCGCCTTCGGGATGATCTGGTACATGTGGTGGCTGGCGGCCGGCAGCTTCGCGCTGATCGTGCTCGGCGCCATCATCCACACCTTCAACTATCACCGGGACTACTGGATCCCGGCCGACGAGGTGGCGCGGACCGAACAGGCCCGCAGCGTCGCCGTGGCGGGGGACTGAGGCCATGTCCGCATCCGTGAGCCCTGCCTCGGACGGCGAGAAGGTCGTCTTCTACCTCGAGAAGGACGAGCACGCGCATGCCGGGTCCAGCACCGCGCTGGGCTTCTGGCTCTACCTGATGAGCGACTGCCTCATCTTCGCCGTGCTGTTTGCCTGCTACGGCGTGCTCGGCCGCAGCTACGCGGCCGGGCCGACGCCGAAGGAGCTGTTCGACCTGCCGCTGGTGGCGGTGAACACCGCCATGCTGCTGTTCTCCTCCATCACCTACGGCTTCGCGATGCTGCAGATGGAAGGGGGGAAGAAGTGGGGCACGCTGTTCTGGCTCGGCGTGACCGGCCTCTTCGGCGTGGCCTTCATCGGGCTCGAGCTCTATGAGTTCAACCACCTGATCCATGAGGGCGCGGGCCCCTGGCGCAGCGCCTTCCTCTCCTCCTTCTTCACCCTGGTCGGCACCCACGGGCTGCACGTGTCCTTCGGCATCCTCTGGCTCGTGGTGCTGATGATCCAGGTGGCCCATCGCGGGCTGATCGAGGACAACCGCCGGCGCCTGATGTGCCTCAGCCTGTTCTGGCACTTCCTGGACGTGATCTGGATCGGCGTCTTCTCCTTCGTGTACCTGATGGGAGTTCTGGGATGAGCGCGGAAGCAGCGCGCGCCGACGGCCACGCGGCGCACGGCGCCGATGGCGGCAACTGGCATGACGACCACGGCGCCGCGCCGCACGGGTCGTTCAGGAGCTACATGACGGGGTTCGTGCTGGCCGCGATCCTCACGATCATCCCATTCGCCCTCGTGATGGGGGACGTGTTCTCCGACACGCGGGTGACGGCCTTTGTCATCATGGCCCTGGCCGTGGTGCAGATCGTCGTCCACATGATCTACTTCCTGCACATGAACAGCCGGGCCGAGGGCGGCTGGACCATGCTGGCGCTGATCTTCACCCTGGTGGTGGTGGTCATCACCCTCGCGGGCTCGATCTGGGTCATGTACCACATGAATGCCAACATGATGCTGATGCCGCATGACATGCGGAACATGGACTGACGGGAAGGCGCCGGGTCGCATGGCCGGAATGAAGGGGCCGGGCGTGGAAGACGGGGGAGCCCGCCGGCCGGCCCGGCTCCTCGCGTTTCTGGCGCTCCTGCTGCTGGGAGTCGGCGTGACGGTCTCGCTGGGCAACTGGCAGGTGGCGCGCCGGGCCTGGAAGCTGGACCTGATCGAGCGGGTGGAGACGCGGGTGCATGCCCCCGCCGTGCCCGCGCCCGGCCCTGCCGCCTGGCCGGGGGTGAGCACGGCCTCCGACGAGTACCGGCATGTCCGCCTCTCCGGCCGCTTCCTGCCGGGGCGTGGGACGCTGGTGGCCGGCACCACGGCGCTCGGCGGCGGCTTCTGGTTGCTGGAGCCGTTCCGCGTGGATGAGGGCTGGCTGGTGCTGGTGAACCGTGGCTTCGTGCCGGGGGAGCGGAGCACGGCGGAGCGGACGGCCACGCCGCCCCCCGCCGCGGAGGAGGAGATCGTCGGGCTGCTGCGGATCACTGAACCCGGTGGCGGGTTCCTGCGCGCGAACGACCCCGCCGGCGGCTGGTGGTACTCCCGCGACGTGGCCGCCATTGCCGCCGCCCGGGGCCTCGAAGGGCCGGTCGCCCCGTACTTCGTGGATGCCGAGGTTTCCTCCGATCCGAGGCCGCCGGTGGGTGGGCTGACCGTGATCGCCTTCCGCAACACCCACCTGATCTACGCGCTGACTTGGTACGGCCTGGCGCTGATGCTGGCCGGGGCCACCTGTTTCCTGCTCCTGTCGGAGTGGCGGGCGCGGCGGGGCCGGGCGTGACATCCCCGGCACCGGGCCGTTGAAGCCACCCGCGGGCCGGGTTCGGAGGGTGTGATGGGCCGGGAAACGGAGGCCGTGGCGACCGTGGCGGGGCTTCCCCCTCCTCCCGCGGTGCGGGCCGATACGGCCGGGCGCAAGAACATGCTGCAGCTCGTGCAGCTGCGCTGGATGGCCGTGTTCGGCCAGGTGGTGACGGCGGGCTTCTCCCATGTGGGGCTGGGGGTTTCCCTGCCGCTGCGCGGGATGGGGATGGTCGCGGCGGGGCTGGTGCTGCTGAACCTGGCCAGCCTGGTGCGGCTGCGGCTGCGGGCGCCCGTGCGGTCCTGGGAACTCTTCGTCGTGGTGATGCTGGATGTGGCGGCGCTGACGGCGCAGCTCTTCCTCAGCGGCGGGGTGACCAACCCTTTCATCTCGCTTTTCCTGCTGCAGGTCACGCTGGCGGCGGTGCTGCTGCCGTTGCGCGCGGCCTGGGCGGTGGCGGCCGTCACCTGCCTCTGCGTGCTCGGCCTCTCCTTCCTGCACCGGCCGCTGATCCTGCCGGAGACGCTGGGCGCCGATCCCTACCGGCTGCACCTCCAGGGCTTCCTCGTCTGCTTCGTGCTGGACGCGGTGCTGCTGGTGATCTTCGTCACCCGCATCAGCCGGAACCTGCGCGTGCGCGACGCGCGGCTGGCCCATCTGCGGGAGCAGGCGATGCAGGAGGAGCATATCGTGCGGATGGGCCTTCTCGCCTCCGGCGCCGCGCATGAGCTGGGCACGCCGCTGGCCACCCTCTCGGTCATTCTCGGCGACTGGCAGCGCATGCCGGCGCTGCGGGCCATCCCCGACCTGCAGGCGGAGATGGAGGAGATGCAGGTGGCGGTGCGGCGCTGCAAGACGATCATCTCCGGCATCCTCCTCTCCGCCGGCGAGGCGCGGGGGGAGGGGGCGGCGCGGACAACGCTCCGGCCCTTCCTGGCGGAGTTCGTGGCCGAGTGGAACGAGACGCGGCCGGGCAGCACCTTGGAATTCGTGGATCGTTCCGGCCCGGATCTGGCCATCGCCGCGGACCCGATCCTGAAGCAGGTGCTGTTCAACCTTGCCAGCAATGCGCAGGAGGCCCCGGCCACCCATATCCGCCTCACCGCCGTGCGGGAGGGACGGTTGCTGCGCCTGGCGGTGAGCGACGACGGCCCGGGCTTCCCGCCGGAGATGCTGGCGCGGCTGGGGCAGCCCTACAGCTCCACCAAGGGCAAGCAGGGGCGCGGCCTCGGCCTGTTCCTGGTGGTGAACGTGGTGCGAAAGCTCGGCGGCAGCGTGGGCGCGGCGAACCGGCCGGAGGGCGGGGCCGTGGTCACGGTCACGCTGCCGCTCTCCGCCATCGCGATCGGAAAGGGAGGCGAGGATGCCGGACGAGACGCCGCCTGAGCGGCTGCTGCTGATCCTGGAGGACGATGTCAGCCTCTCCCGCACCCTGCGGCGCTCCTTCGAGCGGCGGGGCTACGAGGTGATGGTCGCCTCAGGCCTCGAAGAGATGACGGCGTTGCTGCGCGAGCGGACGCCGCACTACGCGGTGGTGGACCTGAAGCTGGAGGGCGCCAGCGGCCTGACCTGCGTGCAGGCCCTGCACGAGCACGACCCGGACATGCGGATCGTGGTGCTGACGGGCTTCGCGAGCATCGCGACGGCGGTGGAAGCCATCAAGCTTGGCGCCTGCCACTACCTGGCCAAACCATCCAATACCGACGATATCGAGGCCGCCTTCGGCCGGGTGGAAGGAAAGGCGGACATCCCGCTGAGCCATCGCCCCACCTCCATCAAGACCCTGGAATGGGAGCGGATCCATCAGACCCTGGCGGAAACGGGCTTCAACGTCTCCGAATCCGCGCGCCGGCTGGGGCTGCACCGGCGGACGCTGGCGCGAAAGCTCGAGAAGCGGCAGGTGGACTAGGCTGGGCCTTGGGCCTGTTCTGATCGGTCCGGAAGGGGGCGCCGCCCCCTGGACCCCCCACCAGGAGCCTGAGGCTCCTGGACCTGCTTCAGGCTGGCGCGGCATCGGCCTGATGCGGGGTTTCGGCGTGATCGGCCGTATCTCGTCCCTGCAGTCGCCTCGGCTCATCGAGCCGAGGCGCACCGTCAGCCGGGTGATGCCAACTTGAAGAAAAAGATGATGAGTTCGAAGCACTGCTTCGAACGGGCACGGAGAGAGGAAGAATTCCTTCGTCCTCTCTCCAGGACAGACCGGAAGTAAAGGATCGGGACAGCGACTTCCCTACCCGAAGCTGATCCCCGTATCCCGCATCAGGTTCTGCACAAGCGCCCGCTCACTCACCAGGCGCGCGGCCAGGCGGTCCGCTTCGGCGGGCACGGCGGTGGCGCCCATGGTGGCCAGGCGTTGGCGCACCTCGTCGTCGCGTGTCGCGAAGTTCACCGCCTCCTCCAGCTTGCGGCGGATGGGCTCGGGTGTGCCGGTTCGGCAGAAGATGGCGTTCCAACTGGTGAGGTCGAAACCGGGGAAGCCGGATTCGGCAATCGTGGGTACGCTCTCGATCCCCATGCGGGTGCCGCTGGTCAGGGCGATGGCGCGGGCCTTGCCGGATTCCAGCACGGGGGAGAGGGAGTTGAGGGAGAGATAGCCGGAGGGGAGGGATCCCGCCGCCAGGTCGCGCGCGACTTCCGAGCCGCCGCGGTAGGGCACGTGCTCCATCTTCGTGTTGCTGCGGTGGGCCAGAAGGGTACCGGCGAGGTGACCGGTGTTGCCGACGCCGGGCGAGCCGAAAGGCATGCCGTCCCGCGTGATCTTCGTCTGCTCCAGGTAGCCCTGCAGGTCGCGGATGCCGGTGCCGGCGGTGACGGCGAGGATGTAGGGCACCTCCGCCACCATGCCGACGGGCTGAAAGTCGCGCTCGTAGTCGAAGGGCAGGTTGCGGTGAATGAACTGGGCGATGATGAAGGAGGCCGCGTCGAAGAACAGGGTATGGCCGTCTGGCGGGGCGCTGGCGACCTGGCCGGCGGCGAGCGCCCCGCCCGCGCCCGCGCGGTTCTCCACCACCACCGGCTGGCCCAGGAACTCCGAGAGGCGGGGCTGGATCAGGCGGGACATGGTGTCCGAGTTGCCGCCGGCGGCGAAGGCGACGACCAAGCGGATCGGGCGGTTCGGGAAGGCGCTCTGGGCCAGCGCGCCGGTGGGGAGCAGAGCGGGGGCGGCCAGGGCCGGCAGGACTGCGGCCAGGAGGGGCCGGCGGCCGGTGATGGGGGAGCGCATGGTATTTCCTCAGCCCGTTGCGCGGCCCTTGGCGGGGCCGTTCGAGGCAGCGATCTTGCGCCCGACAACCCCATCCCGGAAGCCGTGATGAACCCAGCCCGACTGCGCCCCCTGCATGAGGGGGAGATCCCGGCGCTGGTGGCGCTGCACGGCGCGTCCTTTGCGGCGCTGGCCACCGCCGCCTACCCACCCTCCGTCGTGCCCGCCTACCGCGCCATGCTGGAGGCGCCGGACTACGCGCCGGAGGTGCTGGCCAGCGACATGTGGGTGGCGGAGCGGGAGGGGATCCTGCTGGGCAGCGCGGGCTGGCTGCCGCAGGCGGACGGTGCGGCGCGGATCCGCAAGGTCTTCGTGCATCCGGACGCCGCGCGGCAGGGCCTGGCGACGCGGCTGGTGCAGGCGGCGGAGGAGCGGGCGCGGGCGGCGGGGCATGCGCGCTTCGTCCTGCGCGCCTATCTCGGCGCCGTGCCCTTCTACGAGAGCCTGGGCTACGTTGCCGAACGCCCGGGGGAGCGGCCCGTGGGCGACGGGGTGATCTTGCCCGTGCTGTTCATGCGGAAGGACCAAGCCGGTCCGCCCGGGAATCGCTGAGCCGCGCCTCGGCCCAGCGGCAGAAGTTCCCGAACCCGCACCGATCATGCGGGAGGCGCCCCGGCAGCGGGCCGCGTGGCCAGGCTGGTCCCGGCGAAGTCGCGCAGGCGGCGCTCCACGCTGGCAAAGGCGGTGCGGGTTGCTTCCGGCAGCGGCGCGTCCGGCGTGCGGGTGCGATGATCCAGCCAGCGGGCCACGGTGCCCGCACCACGCCGGTGGGCGGCGGCGACAAGGCCGGCCTGCGTGATCGCCAGGGGCTGCCCGTCCGTGGCCGTGACGATGCGCCCCGCAGCATCCAGCGCACCATTGGCGGCAAGCTGACGCTCCGTGCGCTGGAGGTACTGGCTCATCGCAGTCTCCTGCGCGGCGGGGCTGGCGAGAAAATCCGCCTCGCTCCGCACGCCCAGGGCCGCCGCGCGCTCCGTCCAGCCGCCATCCGCGCCCTGCCAGCCGATGTCGCGCAGGGCAACCCGAAGCATCTGATAGCGGCCGAGGGCACCGGACGCCGCGTTGCGGGCCGCCCAGCCGGCGCCCGCGCTCTCCTGCGCGGCGATGCGGTTACGGAACGAGGAGTCCACCGCGCGCGCCGCCGTGGTCGTCGCCGCGGCACTGGGCCGGGGAGCGGGCGCGAAAGGGGCCTGGGCGCGGACCAGCGCGCCTTTGAAGTCCGCCGTCTTTGCCACGGCCTTCGCCGGGCGGGCGGTCCGTGGCGCGATAGCCTGCACTGCCTGCGTGCTCATGGCCGGGAGGTTAGGGCGCAAGGGTTAACGGAGGGTGGTGCCGATTCTTCGCTGTCGGTCTGGCCCGGGGAGAGGAAGAAGGAATTCTTCCTCTCCCCGGACCCGTTCGAAGCAGTGCTTCGAACCCATCATCCTTTTCTTCGAGTTGGGATCGTCCCGCTGACGGTGCGCCTGAGGTCGACGACCTCCGGCGACTGCAAGGGCAGGATCAGGCCACCATGCCGAGACCCCAAGTCAGGCCGGCGCGGGCGGCAGCCAGACGGGGATCCAAGGGCCTCAGGCCCTTGGCGGGGGTTCCAGGGGGCAGCGCCCCCTGGCTCCGGCCCCATCAGGACAGGGCCGCGCCGGACCCCGCGCGCCGGGTCGAAGCCTGCCAGCGCGCCTCCTCCGCGAACTGGCGGGCGAAGAGGCCGTTCTTGCGCCGGATCAGTTCGTCGAAGCTCCCGGTCTCCGCGATCCGGCCGTTGTCCAGCACGACGATGCGGTCCGCGTGGCGGATCGTGGAGAGGCGGTGGGCGATGACGATGCGGGTGGCCGAGACCGTGCGGATGGCGCGCATGGTGGCGCGCTGGGTGACGTTGTCGAGGGCGCTCGTCGCCTCGTCCAGGATCATCACCGCGGGCTTCTGCAGCAGCGCGCGGGCGAGCAGCAGACGCTGGGCCTGACCGCCGGAGAGGACGCGGCTGGCATCCGTCAGCACGGTTTCCAGCCCCATGGGCATGGCGCGGATGTCGGCGCCGAGGGCCGCCGCGTCCAGCGCGGCCCAGACGGCGGCATCGCTGGCGGGGGTGAGGCCGCGCACGGCGTCGCGCACGCTGCCGGGCGGCACGCGCCCGGCCTGCAGCACGGTGGCGACCTGCTGTCGCAGCACGCCGAGGTCGAGCGCGCGCAGGTCGTGGCCGTCCATGAAGATGGCGCCGCTGGCGGGCTGCTCCAGCCCGAGGAGGAGGCGCACGAGGGTGGACTTGCCGGCGCCCGACCGGCCGACGATCGCGATGAACTCGCCGGGCTCCACGCGCAGGCTGAGGCCGGCGAAGATCCAGGGATCGCTCGGGCCGTAGCGGAAGGCGAGGTTGGACAGCTCCAGCGCGCCGCTGAGACGGCCGGGGTCCACGCGGCCCTCCTCGGCCTCCGGGAGGGATTCCAGCAGCGGCTTGGCGAAGCGATAGCTGGGCGCCATCAGCCAGAGCGAGAAGACGGCACGGGCGAGCTGCGTGCCGGACCCGGCCATCAGCCCGTAGGCCGAGAGGAAGGTCATGACGGAGGAGAGGGAAGGGGGCGCCTGCCCCGGCTCGACCTTCTGGAGCCCCGCAATGACGAGGAAGGCGGCGGCGGTGGAGAGCACGGCGAAGCCGGCCGCGAAAGCGTCGTAGCCGTTGCCGATGCGGCGGGAGGCGGCCAGGCGGGCGCGCATTCCGGCGAAACGGGCGGCCCAGACGCCGGCCGCGCGGTGCTCCGCGCCCGCCAGGCGCAGCTTCACGAGGCCGGAGACGATCTGGAACACCATGGCGTCCGCCAGGCCCGACAGCGCCTCCCCCGTGGCGTAGGCGCGGGCCTGCAGCCAGCCAGCCAGGTTGGCGGCGGCGATCTGGACCGCGAGCAGGCTGAGGCCGATCGCGGCGGCCAGGGGCTGCGAGACGAGCATCACGACGCTGGCGGAGAGGATGATGGAGACGGCGGAGACGGCGGCGAAGAGAAAGCCGCGGAGCTGCCCGGCGAGCGAGATGGCCGAGGCCGCACGGCCCGCCGTCTCGCCCACGGTCTGGCGGTTGAGGATGGAGAGGGGCAGGCGGACCACCCGGTCCCAGATCGCGGCGTGCAGGGCGGGGGCGGCGCGCGCCTCGATGCGCTGGCGCGCGATCTCCCCGCCCAGCCGCGTCGCCCAGGCCACGGCGGCGACCACGACCATGGCGAGGCCGAGCTGCGCCAGTTCCGGCAGGTGGCCGCCGGGGATGAGAAGGGTGAAGGCGACGCCGGTGGCCAGCGGCACGGCCTGGCCGAGGGCCGCGCCGATAAGCATGGTGGCGAAGATCGCCGTCACGTCCCCGCCGGTGCGCCGCATCCCCGCCCCGACAAGGTCCAACAGGCCGAGGACCTTGCGCGGCAGGGGCAGGATCGGGGCCTGGGCCTCCCGCGACAGGGCCTTCGCCATTGCGGCATCCAGCCTCGCGCCGCCGGGGTGCTCCGGGGTGACGATGCGGTAGCCGCGCCCCTCCGGCAGCAGGCCGACGGTGGCGCCATCCGCCCGCGCGGTGAAAAGGGGGCCGTGATCCTCCTCCCACCAGCGCCCCTCCAGATAGGCGGGGCGGAGGCGCAGGCCGGAGGCGCGGGCCAGCTCCTCCAGCGTGGAGGTGGCGTCCACGTCGGTGCTACGGACGCGCACCAGCCGGCGGGCGCGAAGGCCGAGGCCCGCGGCGACGGCGCGGAACACCGGCATCAGCGGGTCGGCGTTCGCCGGCTCGGGCCGCTCCACGGGGTTGCCGAGGATGGCGGCGAAGGAGGCGCGCCCCTCGGCCTCCGCCTCGGCCTCGCGCTCCTCGCGCAGGTGGCGGCGGTTCAGCTCGTCGGCGGCGCTCAGGGCCAGGGCGGCGGGCAGGGCGTCTAGGAAAGCGGCGTTGAGGGCGGCGAGCCCGTCCTCCCAGTCCGGGTCCGCGAGGGCGGTCTCGGCCAGGATCGGCTGGAGGCTGCCGCCCCCGGCGACCAGCCAGGCCTCCGCCGGCAGGGGGATCAGTCCCTCCACGGGCTCCAGCCCCAGCAGCAGCCAGCCCCCGCCGCCGATGCGGGCCCAGGCCGGCGCGCCCCGCGCGGCGACCACGGCGCCGGCGGGGGGATAGAGCGTGCCGGTGCCGCCGGAAACCGCGATATCCGTGCGCGGGCGGGGCGACATGGGGCGGGCGAGGCCGGAGGCGAGGGCACGGCCCCAGCCCTCCACCGCGACGGCGAGCCGGGCGGTCGCGTCCTCATCCTTCCGCTCGGGCAGGGGCAGCAGCCGTGTATCGGCGCCGCCGATGGCGAGGAGGGTGGCGCCGGTCATGGCGGTGCCGACGCCGCAGAGCATCTCGCCGGCGCGGAGGGTGCCGACATAGCGCCGCGGCCCCTCCGTCGCCGGGGGCTGCGGGGCGGCGGTGGCGAAGAGGGTGACGGTGCCGGCGGCAACGATCCAGCGGGCGGCGGGATCGTCCAGCCGAAGCGGCGCATGGGCCGGAAGGGGGATGGCCAGGGGGATCGGGCGCGGCCGCGGCGATAGTCCGGGCGCCGCGGCGTCCTGCAGGGCAGGGGGCGGGGGGGCGATGTCGTCGGGCACGGCTCAGCCACTCGCCAGCATGGTGCGGAAGGGGCCGGGGGCGGCCGCGAGGTCGTCCGGGTGGCCGCGCTGCACGATGCGGCCCGCCTCCATCACGATCACCTCGTCGCAGTCCCGCACCAGCGCCAGGCGGTGGGCGATGACGACCATGGTGCAGCCGCGCCGGCGTAGATTGGCCATGACCGCCGCCTCCGCCGCGTTGTCCAGCGCCGCCGTCGCCTCGTCCAGCACGAGGATCGCGGGGTCGGTGACGATGGCGCGGGCCAGCTCCATCCGCGCGCGCTGGCCACCGGACCAGTTGCGCCCCTCCTCTGCCACGGGGCCGGCATAGCCGCCGCGGCGGGCCAGGATCTCGTCGTGGATCATCGCGTCCTGCGCGGCCTCCACCAGGCGCTCGTCGGCCAGGGTGGGATCCCACATCGCGATGTTGTCGCGCACTGTGCCGTCGAAGAGGAAGCCCTGCTGGTCCATCACCGAGACCTCCCGCCGGAGCTCCGCGCGCGGGATGCCCTCGATCGGCCTTCCGTCGATCAGCACCTCGCCGGACCAGGGGCGGTAAAGGCCGGCGATCAGCAGGGCGAGGGTGGACTTGCCGGAGCCGGAGCCGCCGACGATGCCGAGGCGGCGGCCGGGCTCGATCGTGATGGAGACGCCGTCCAGCAGGGGCGGGGCGAGGCGGCTGTGGCCGAAGACGATGTCGCGCAGCGCCACATGGCCGGCCAGCCGCGCGCCGGCGCGGCGCGTGCCGGCCGGGGCGGGCGCGGTCTCGAATTCCGGCGCTAGCTGGTGGTGCAGCGTGTCCTCCAGCAGGGTGAGGTTCGCCTTCGCGTCCTGCATCTGGGTGGCGACGCCGACTAGCTGGGCAACCGGCCCCATGAAGCCGGTGGTGAGGGCCTGGAAGGCGACGAGCTGGCCGACGGTCATCGTGCCATCCATGATTCGGCGCCCGCCGAGGACGAGCACGGCGGCGGAGGCGGCGATGGCGATGAAGGCCGGCAGCCCCTCCAGCAGGGCGCGCCGCAGCGCGAGCCGCTGGGTGACGTTGGCGGCGCCGGCCCGCGTGCCCGCGAGCTGGGCCAGCAGCAGGCCCTCGCCGCCAGAGGACCGGTAGGTCTCGATCATCCGCAGCCCGCCCCGCGCCAGCCCCTCCGTGCGGAGGTTGCGGGAGAGGAGGCGCCCGTTGTCGTCGCTGAGCGAGCGGCCGAGGCCGACGAGGGCGCCGAGGTTCACGGCCGCGGCGAGGACCACGATGCCCGCCAGCAACGGGTCGTAGAGCAGCATCGCGGCGGCGTAGGCGAGCGCGGTGACGAGGCCGAGCAACCCGCGCCCGACATCGCCCGAGACCAGCCGCGCGATGCGGTCGTTCAGCGCCACGCGGCCGGCGATGTCGCCAGGGTGGCGCTGGGCGAAGAAGGCGACGGGAAGCCGCGTCAGCCGGTCCAGGAAGGCGGCGGAGCCGGAGACGGAGAGCCGCGTCTCCAGCCGCAGCAGCAGGTCCAGCTGCAACCAGGTGATGAGGCCCATGAGGAGGGAGGTGCCGGCCATGCCCCAGAGCAGCGGTTGCAGCCAGCTCTCGAAGCGGCCGACGAGCACGTCGTCCACGAAGACCTGGGAGAAGGCGGGGACCAGCAGCGCCGGGATCGTCATCAGCAGGCTCAGGCCGAGAAGGAAGCCGAAGCCCGCCCCGTTGCCGCGCAGCCGGCGCAGGATGCCGCGCAGCGCCCGCGGCCTTTCCCCGCCGCGCCGGAAGCCCTCCCCCGGGCGCAGGGAGAGGACGACGCCGGTGAGATTGCGGTCCAGTTCCTCCGCCGTGATGCGGCGCGGGCCGGTGGCGGGGTCGTTGATGCGGGCGCCGCTGCGGTCCACCCCCTCGATGACGACGAAGTGGTTCATGCCCCAATGGGCGATCAGGGGCATCGCCATGCCCGGCAGGTCGGCCGGCTCCACCCGGAAGGCCTCCACCGCCAGGCCATATTCCGACGCCGCGGCCGCGACGTGGCTGGCCCGGCTGCCGTCGCGGGAGACGCCACAGGCGGCGCGCAGCTCCTCCAGCGGCACCCAACGGCCGTAGCTGCCGAGCACGATGCCCAGCGCCGCGGCGCCGCACTCCGATGCCTCCATCTGGAGCAGCGTGGGCGTGCGGACCCGCCCGGGCCGCGCGCGGGGCGGGGCGGCGGCCACCGTGGCGCTCAAGGTGTCGCGGCCCCTGCCGCGCCCTTGGATGTCGCGGCCCCTGCCGCGCCCGGCGACGTTGACGCCTCGGCGTTGCGGGTCAGCCAGCCCCGCACGGCGGGGAAGGCAAGGCCGATCAGGCGGACGGAGCGCACAGTGATGTCGGCGCCCGCGAGGGTGCCGGATTCGATGGGGAAATCCGGCCCGGTGGCGGTGGACCAGCGCAGCCCGCTGCGCGTGGCGGGATCGGGCGAGAGCGCTACCTCCACCTCGAAGGGCGCGCCGAGCTCCGTGGTGAAGTTCCGCACGAGCTGGTCGTTCTGCAGGGTCCGCAGCAGCCCGGCGGAGGAGGAGGGGGCATGGGCCACGCGGGTGATCCGGCCGTGGATGAAGCCATCCTCCTCCCGCCGTGTGGAGGAGGGGGAGACCTCCACCTCCAGCCCGGGGGAGAGGCGCTTGCCGTCCTGCGCGGTGACATAGACCACGGCCACCAGCGCGCCGGCGCCGCCCTCCGGGTCGCGCTCCACCGTCAGCAGGGCGGTGCCGCGCTGCACCACCTGGCCGTCATTCGCCTTCTGCTCCACCACCGTGCCGGAATAGGGTGCCAGCACCTCGCCCAGCCGGCCGAGGCGGGTGCGCAGCGCTTCCACCTGGCGCGCCGTCTCGTCCACGCGCCGCTCGGCCTCCAGCGCCTCGCGCTCCTGCTGGGTGCGCTTCATCGCCTGGTCGAGCACGAGCTGCTCCCGCTCGTTCCGCGAGGTGGCCATCTGCTCACGCACCTGGAACACCTCCACCCGGGCATAGAGGGCGCGGTCGCGGTTGATGAGGTTCTGCTGCATCAGCCCGCGCATCACCTCCTCGCGCTGGGTCATCATGCCCAGCCGCTCGTCCAGCATCCGCAGGTTGCCGGCCAGCGCCGCGTCCCGCGCCGTGCGGAAGGCCTCGGCCGCCGCCGTCTCCCGCCCGTGGAAGGCGCGCAGCTCGTCGCGATGGCGGAGCGCGTCGGCGGCCTGGCCCTCGGCGAGGGCGAGCTGGAGGCGCAGTTCGGACTGGTCCACCGTCGCGATGGACTGGCCGGCCCGGATGTGGTCGCCCGGCCGGGCGACGAGCCGGTCGATCCGGCCATCCGTGTCCGCCACGATGTCCACCACGCCGCCGGAGGGCAGCAGGATCCCGCGCCCCGTGACCTTCAGCGGCACGTCCACCAGGGAGGACCAGACGAGCCCGATGACGGCGAGGGCGAGGAGCGATCCGCCCACCACCCAGTTCCAGGGGCGCATGACGCGGAGCGGCTCGTCATAGCGGTCCGGCGCTGCGGCCTCGGCGACGGCCTGGCTGCGAAAGAGGGGGGGCTGGGACATGCCGGGGATCGGACCTTCTTGGGAGAGCCCGGCGATCCTGGCCCCCGCGTGACTATGCCCCTGCCCCGGAACGAAGGGAATTGCAGAGAAGGAAACGGCTGGGGTACCAGCCGGCTCCAGGGGAAAGGCGCCCGGGTGGTGCGGGAAGGGGGGCCTCCTCCCGCCCGGCGCCTCAGCCGACCTGGAGGCGCTCCACGTTGTCGAAGCGCAGCGTCTCGCCGCCGATGGTCAGCTGGCCGCTGAAGGACTGCGGCTGGCCCTGGGAATTGACGAAGGAGACGCCGCCGGCGCTGTTCTCCAGCAGCTGCAGCCCGGGGGTGTAGACCTGCAGGCCCTGCTGGAGCTGGGCCATGGTCATGCCCGAGATCGTCAGCGCGTCGCGCCCGTTGCCGCCGTCGAAGTAGTCGTTGCCACCGCCGGGGCTCCAGGAGAAGGTGTCGTTGCCCTCGCCGCCGAAGGCGGAGTCCGCGGCGCGGTCGCTGAAGCCGCCGATCAGGGTGTCGTCGCCGGCGTCGCCCTGGAGGTTGTCCGCGCCGTCGCCGCCGACGACGATGTCGTTGCCCGCGCCGCCGGTCAGGGCATCGGTGCCGGCTTCGCCGAGGATCACGTCGTCGCCGTCATTGCCCTCGATGTAGTCGTTGCCCGCGCCGCCGGCCGCGAAGTCGTTGCCCGCGCCGGCGAAGATCGCGTCGTCCCCGGCATCGCCGTAGACCTCGTCATGGCCCGCGCCGGCATCGATGTAATCGTTGCCGCCGCGGCCTTCCGCGTAGTCGTTCCCGGCGCCGAGGACGATGCTGTCGGCCTCGTTGGTTCCGATCGTCGTGTCGTGCCCGTCCGTGCCGGGGAGGTAGGCGCCGCCGACCACCTTCTCGAGGGCTGCGGAATCGATGGGCTTCCGGGTCATATCGGTCTTCCTTACGGGTTTTGGTTTCGCAACCATGCCGATTGTCGGAAACCTTGCCTATAGTGGCCGTGTCGATCTGACCCATCGTCAACGCCTATCGATGGAACCCGCGGCCCTGACCTCGGCGGAGACGGAGCCCATGCCGGCACCGATCGGGCGGGAATCCCCGACGTTCCGGACTGTCATCTTTCCGCAACGGTTCTGCCGGAATTCCGTCGCTGGTAACCCCGCGCGTTCCGTGACACTTCGTCCACCCGTTCAGAGACGGTTGGCTGCAGTCGTGACGACATGATGCTGTGCTCGCGCCCGCCCGCACGCCGCCTGATGCCCGCCCCCTGCCCGGGAGTGCGGGGCTGCCGCCGCCGATTCACCGCTGAGGATCACGAGAGTTGACCGAGAGGAATGGGGCGGACAGCGTCGCCCTCGCCTATGACGGCTGGGCGCCGATCTACGACCTGGTCTTCGGGCCGGTGTTCCGCGAGGGGCGCCGCGTGGCGACCCAGGCCGCCGAGCGCGTCGGCGGCCGCATCCTGGAGGTGGGTGTCGGCACCGGCCTGTCGCTTGCCGGCTACCGGCGGGAGAACACGATCTTCGGGATGGACATCTCCGCCCCGATGCTCTGGAAGGCGCGCGGCCGGGTGGAGCGCCAGGGGCTCGGCCATGTCGGCGGGCTGGCCGTGATGGACGCGGAGCGGCTGGCCTTCGGGGACGACAGCTTCGACGTGATCGTGGCGCAGTACGTCGTGACCGCCGTGCCGAACCCCGAGCGCGCGCTGGACGAGTTCCTGCGCGTGGTGCGGCCGGGCGGCGAGATCATCATCGCCACGCGGGTGGGCGCGGAATCGGGGCTGCGCGGCACGATCGAGCGCGCGCTGATGCCCGTGACCAGCCGGCTGGGCTGGCGCACCGAGTTCCCCTGGAGCCGCTACGCGGACTGGGTCGCCGGCGCCGCGGGCGCGAAGCTTCTCGAACGGCGCCCGCTGCCGCCGCTCGGCCATTTCTCGCTCGTCCGCATCACCAAGGACGCGCGGTCCGCGAAGGCCACCAGCAGCATGGCCGCGTCCACCGGCGGGGGGCCGGTGGCGCAGCGCATGGCCTCGTCACCCCATAAGGAGTCGTGATGAACGGATTTTTCGAGCAGCTGCGGGAACAGCGTTGGGACGACCACCGCTACTACCACCACAGCCGGATCAACCAGAGCCTGCACCTGCTCAGCGCGATCAGCTTCCTCTGCGCCTACATGGTCGCGTTCAAGGATCCTGCCACGGCCGCCCTGATCGCGTGGCTCATCTCCATGAACAGCCGCCAGGCCGGGCACTTCTTCTTCGAGCCGCGGGGCTATGACCACGTCAACGAGGCGACGCACGAGCACAAGGAGAAGATCAAGGTCGGGTACAACCTGAACCGCAAGATCGTCCTCATGGCGTTCTGGGCGGCCTCACCCCTTCTGCTGGTGCTCGACCCCAGCCTGTTCGGGCTGATGACGCCGCATGAGGGCTTCGGCGGCTTCGTGCACAATGTGGGAATGCTCTGGTTTTTCGTCGGCATCGGCGGGCTGCTGTTCCGCGTGGCGCAGCTGATCATCATCCGGGACGTGCGGACGGCGCTGGTCTGGGCCACGAAGATCATCACGGACCCGTTCCACGACATCAAGCTCTACCACCGCGCCCCCGGCTACCTGCTGCAGGGCCAGCTGATCGACCCTGCCCATGGCCGAGGCCATGCGGAGGAGGACGAGCACTGGGTACCCGAGGCGGAAGAGCGCAAGGCCTGAACCCCGCGCCCATTCCGCGCCCCGGTGGAGCCGGGGCGCGGGTGGGATCAGGCCGCCTCCGCGGCCCGGCGCCCGCCACGGTGGCGCAGCATCTCCCGCAGGATCCCGCGCCGGATGGCCTTGTTCGTGGTCTCCGGCCCGGCCCACCAGCCGTCCCGCTCCATCGCCCGCGCGGCGGCCACGAAGCGGTCCGCCACCGCCGCGAACTCGGCATCCCCGTAGTTCAGGCTGAAGATCAGCCGCCCCGTCCCCACCCAGCTCAGCGCCAGGCCCTCCGCCCGGAGGTAGTATTGCAGCATCCAGTTGTAGCGCGACGGGCGCGCGTAGAGGACGGTCCAGACCGTGGACATGCCGGCAACGCTCACCGGCAGGCCCGCCGCCGCCAGCCGCGCGTTCAGCGCATCGGCCCGGCCGGCCCAGCGCTCCTCCAGCCCGTCGTAGAGGGCCAGCACCTCCGGTGTTCCCAGGCGCCGCAGGAAGGCGTCCATCGTGCCCATGACATAGGGATGGGAGTTGAAGGTGCCGCGGGCGAAGCAGACGTCCACGGGATTGCTGTCGCGGTAGCGGCGCATCAGCGCGCGCGTGCCGCAGAGCGCGCCGATGGGAAGGCCGCCGCCGAGGGTCTTGCCGTAGGTGACGAGGTCGGCGCGCACGCCGAAGTACTCCTGCGCGCCGCCCGGGGCGAGGCGGAAGCCCATGAAGACCTCGTCGACGATCAGGGCGATGCCGCGCTCCGTGCAGACCTGCCGGAGCTGGTGCAGCCAGGCCGTGTAGGCGGCGCGGTCGTAGCCGGCGCGGCGGCCGCTATCGGCCAGCGAGGAGTCCGCCGGCGCCCCCGCATTCGGATGCAGCGCCTGCAGCGGGTTCACCAGCACGCAGGCGATGTTCCCGCGCGTCCGCAGCACGTGCAGCGTGCGCTCCGACATCTCGGCCAGGGTATAGGTCCGGTCTGCCGGCACGGGGTTGCCGATGCCGGGCTGCACGTCGCCCCACCAGCCGTGATAGGCGCCGGAGAACCGGACGAGGTGCGAGCGGCCGGTGTGATAACGCGCCAGCCGCACGGCCTGCATCACCGCTTCCGTGCCGGACATGTGGAAGGAGACCTCCTCCAGCCCGGAGAGGGCGCGCAGCCGTGCGACATTCTCCGCCACCACCGGATGATAGGCGCCGAGCACGGGGCCGAGGTCGCGCACGCGCGCCGCGCCCTCCTCGATGCAGTCCTTGTAGAAGTCGTAGCCCATCAGGTTCACGCCGTAGGAACCGGTAAGGTCGTAGAGTGCGTTGCCGTCCAGGTCCGTTACCGTCACCCCCGCCGAGGAGGCAAGGAAGGAGCCGCCGGAGAGGTGCTCTCGCAGGTAGCGGCTGTACTGGAAGGGCACGCGGTAGGCGGCGGTGAACTGCAGGTCCGACAGGCCTTCCTTCACCTCCTCCGTGATAGCGGCGCTCAGCGGGAAGCGTGCGCGGTAAAGGGCGGCGAGGCGGTGGAACCCCTCGCGCCGGCGCGCGACCACATCCTTCGACGCGCCGTCCGAGGAGAAGAAGCGTTCCTCGCCGTATTCATAATAGGGAATGAGGGAGGCGACGCGGCGGGCCATGCGGGCGTGCCCCGTCAGCGATCGGTGCTTCGCGCGGGACAGCGCGAGGCGTGCACGACCCTTCACGAAGAGCGCGGCGAGGGCGCCCGCCCCCGCGGCGTAGGGCGCGAGGGCACCGATCTGCGTGCTCAACATTCCAGTATTCCCAGACAGGGCTGACAATGATGCCGATATTCCGCTCCACCCTCGCGCGGGTGGCGCAGCAGGAGGACATCAACTTCCTCCTGACCAACAGGATCCCGCGCCGCCTGGCGACGCGCTTCATCGGCTGGTTCAGCCGGATCGAGAACCCGGTGGTGCGCGATCTCTCGATCGCCACGTGGCGGCTCTTCACCGACCTCGACCTCAGCGACGCGCGGCAGGCGCGGTTCCGCAGCCTGCACGACCTCTTCATCCGGCAACTGAAGGATGGCGCGCGCCCCGCCGATCCGGACGCCACGATCCTCGCCAGCCCCAGCGATGCCATCCTCGGCGCCCACGGCACGGTGGAGAGGGGCCAGGTGCTGCAGGTGAAGGGCTTTCCCTACCCGCTGCGCGACCTGCTGGGCGACGAGGCTGAAGCGGCGCGCTACGAGGGCGGCAGCTACGTCACGCTGCGCCTCACCTCCGCCATGTACCACCGCTTCCACGCGCCGCACGACCTGCGGGTGGAGTCGGTAACCTACATCTCCGGCGACACCTGGAACGTGAACCCTATCGCGCTGAAGCGGATCGAGCGCCTGTTCTGCAAGAACGAGCGCGCGCCGATCCGCGCGCGGCTGGCCGGCACGGGCCATGTCATCACCCTCGTGCCGGTGGCCGCCATCCTCGTCGCCAGCATCCGCCTGGGTTTCCTCGGCGGCGAACTGGATCTGCGCGAAGCCGGACCGCGCCGCATCCCCTGCGACGTGCCGCTCCGCAAGGGCGACGAGATGGGGTGGTTCCAGCACGGCTCGACCATCGTGCTCTTCGCGCCGCCGGGCTTCCGGCTGCACGAGGCGGTGCGGGAAGGCGATACGATCCGTGCGGGGCAGGCGCTGATACGGCTTCCCGTGTGATGCTGGCGGCGGCAGGATGTCCCGGGGAGAGGAGAAAGGAACTCTTCCTCTCCCCGGCCCCCTCTCCATCATCTTTTTCTTCAAGCTGGAATCACGTCGCTGACGATGCGCCTCGGGTCGATGACCCGAGGCGACTGCAAGGGCCGGATCGCTCCCGCGGCAGCCGAATGCAGGTCCAGGAGGCTCAGCCTCTTGGCGGGGGTTCCAGGGGGCGGCGCCCCCGGGTTCCGGACCTGTCAGAGGCAGCATTCCCCCGTCACCCCTGGGGAAGGGCGGCCAGCGCGTCCCGCAGCTGCGTGGCCGAGGCGGCCCAGGACCATTTCGCGGCGTGGCGGCGACAGGCCGCGCGGTCCGCGCCGAGGGCGGCGAGGCAGGCGGCGCGGAGGTCCTCGTCCAGGGCGCCCACGGGTTCGGTCGCGCCGCCGAGTACGTCCAGCGGGCCGGTGACGGGAAAGGCGGCGACGGGGGTGCCGGTGGCCAGCGCTTCCAGCAGCACCAAGCCGAAGGTGTCGGTGCGGGAGGGGAAAACGAAAACGTCGGCCCCGGCATAGGCGGCGGCGAGGGGCACGCCTTCGCGGTAGCCGGTGAAACGGGCTTCGGGGAAGCGGGCCTGGAGGGCGGCGCGGTGGGGACCGTCGCCGACCACGACCTTGGAGCCGGGCAGGTCGAGGGAAAGGAAGGCCTCGATGTTCTTCTCCACGGCGACGCGGCCGGCATAGAGGAAGACCGGGCGCGGCAAGCCGGGCCAGGGGTCGCGGGGCGCGGCTGGAAAGCGGTCCAGGTCCACGCCACGGGACCAGCGGCGCAGGTGGCGGAAGCCGCGGGACTCCAACTCGCCGAGCAGGGAGGTGGTGGCGGCGAGGGTGGCGGCGGCGGGGGCGTGGAAGCGGCGCAGCAGCGCCCAGGAGAGCGCCTGGGGGACGTGGGCGCGGAGATGGAGGTATTCCGGGAAGCGCGTGTGGAAGGACGTGGTGAAAGGCCAGTTGCGCCGGCGGCACAGGCGGCGCGCGGCCCAGCCGAGGGGTCCTTCGGTGGCGATGTGGATGGCGCTGGGGGCGAAGGCGTCCACCATGCCGGCGAAGCGGCCGCTGCGGACGAGGGCGAGGCGGATCTCGGCGTAGGAGGGCAGGGCGACGGTGGGGAAGCGCTCCGGCCCGATCACTTCCACCACGTCGCCGCGGGTACGGAGGTGCTCCACCACGGTAGAGAGGGTGCGGACGACGCCGTTCACCTGGGGGCGCCAGGCATCGGTGACGATGAGGATGCGGGCGGGCGATGCGGGGCCGGACACCCCCTCGGCACCGCGCGCGTGCCGGTTTGCCGTGGCCTGCGCGGCTTCCCCGGCCTTGCGGACGGGAGGCGCCGTGCCAGACACGCGGCCCAGGGCACCGAAGCCTGCCCCGGCGGGGGTGGTGGATCGCATCAGCAGCGGGTCAACCGATGGCGGCCGTAAGCGTCAGGTCCCAAGCCGAGAGCTCCCTCCTGCCAAGATCGAACCCGTTGCCGTTGTGCGGCGGCACCGACGTGCCGGCCGTGTCCTTACGCAGGCGCGGGCGCGCACGGCGTGAATCTTGTGTGACCCGCGCCGGGTTGTTGCGGGCGCGGCAACGGGGGGGAGGAGCAGGTTGCTCCTGCGGCCCTGTCACAAAGTTTTCGCGTTAAACGGAACAAACTTATATTGCATGCAATTCTAATTTTCACATAAGTTAATTTCTGAGCGCCGGATTATGCGCCGATCGGAGATCCCGGCGGGCCGCGGGCCTTTTTCGCGCCCGCCGGATCATTCGAAGTCTCGATGTCCTTCAGTCCGATCGTCTTTCGGGTCGTGACCGGATCGAGATGGCTATCGTGTCGGTCCGATCTGAAAATATCACGACTCTTCCGGTGCTTCCAGGCGCGAGTTCATGTTGCGTAGGAGAAGAGGGCAGTCTAGTTTGGTGCTGCGCCGGCTTGCGCAACTTCCGATCTTAGAGTTCCCCGGCGGGGCTCGGCCTCTTTCCAAGGCCCGCCGGGTTGTTTCGGAGCAGAATTGATCAAGCGCCGGGCGAAGCCCGTGCGGCGGCTACTCCGCCTTCAGGTCCAGTTCCCGCACCTTCCGGCCCCAGAACTCGTATTCCTCGCGGATGGCCTTCGCGAACTCGGCACGGGGCTGCTCGGCGGCCACTTCCAGCCCGTCGCGCTCCAGGCTGCGGGCGAAGCGGGGATCGCGGATGGCCTTGTTGGCGGCGGCCTCCAGCCGGTTCAGCTCCGCCTCCGGCGTGCCGGCGGGCGCGAAGATGCCGTGCCAGCCGAGGATGACGATGCCGGGCAGCCCGGCTTCCGAGAGCGTGGGCACCTCCGGCAGGGAGGGGAGGCGGTGGTCGCCCGTCACGGCCAGCGCGCGCAGGCGGCCATCCCGCACCAGCGGCACGGCCGGGGGCGGGGAGGAAAAATTCATCGTCACGCGCCCGGCCACCACGTCCTGCAGGGCCGGGGCGGTGCCGCGGTAGGAGATGTGTTCCATCTCCACCCCGGCGGCCTCCGAGAAGAGGATGCCGGCGAGATGGTTGTTGGACCCGACGCCGCCAGAGGAGAAGGTGAAGCCCGCGCCCGGCTTCTTGCCCGCCGCGATCAGCTCCTGGAGGGTGTTGGCCGGCACCTTCGGGTCGATCGCCAGCACGTACTGGTAGGAGCTGGCCTTGGTGACCGGCGTCAGCGCCGTGGAGAGGTTCACGCGGTCGTTCCGCTGCAAATGCGGGTTGACCACGATGTTGGTGGAGACGGCGAAGAGCAGGGTGGTGCCGTCCGGCCGCGCGCGGGCGACGGAGGTGGCGCCGACATGGCCCGCCGCGCCGCCGCGGTTCTCCACGATGACGTTCTGGCCGAGCTGCTCCATCAGGATGGGCGCGAGTTCGCGCCCCACGATGTCCGTGCCGCCCCCGGCGGCGTAGGGCACGACGAGGGTGATGCTGCGCCCCTGGGCGGCGGCGCGCCCGATCAGGGCCGGGGCTGCCAAGGGGGCCGCGATGAGGGGCAGGACATGACGGCGGCGCATGGCGGAATCCTTTCGATCTGGGCCGGAAATGGGCACGGACGCGGGGCCGCGGCAAGGCGCCATCGGAGCTCCGGCTTCAAGGATCGGTGCGGGGTGGCATGATGGGGCGGCGACGATGGAGCGCCGTTTGACCCAGCCTACCCCTGCGCCCGGCCTCGGCCTGCGCGGCCCCGCCCTGACCTTCCGCCACGATCCCTTCCGGGGCGAGGCGGACACGGCGCTGGTCCACTGGCCCGACGCGCTGGTGGTGATGCGGGGCGGGAAGATCACTGGCTTCGGCGACCACGCCGCGGAGCGCCCGCGCCATCCGGACGACCTGGTGGTGCATCACCACCCGGACGGGCTGATCCTGCCGGGCTTCGTGGACGCCCATGTCCACTACCCGCAGCTGGAGATGGCAGGGTCCTTCGGGGAAACGCTGCTGGACTGGCTGCGGCGCTACACCTTCCCCACGGAGGCGCGCTTCGCCGACCCCGCCCATGCCGCGCGCGTGGCGAAGACCTTCCTCGCCGCCCTGCTGCGCGCCGGCACCACCACGGCCCTCGTCTACTGCACCGTGCACGAGCACTCCGCCGACGCCCTGTTCGCGGAGGCGGAGCGGCTGGGCATGCGGATCGCCGCCGGCAAGGTGCTGATGGACCGGAACGCACCGGCCGAACTGCTGGACGGGCCGGACCACGGCATCCCCGCGACGCAGCGCCTGATTGATCGCTGGCACGGGCGCGGGCGGCTGCTCTACGCCATCACGCCGCGCTTCGCCCCCGCCTGCAGCGACGAGGCGCTGTGCGCCGCCGGGCGGCTGTGGTGCGACAATCCCGGGACGCTGGTGCAGACGCATCTGTGCGAGACGGAGGCGGAGATCGCCTGGGTGCGGGAGCTGTTCCCGGCCGCCGCCTCCTACCTCGACGTATACCGCGCTGCCGGGCTGGCCGGGCCGGGCGCCGTGATGGGCCATGCCGTCCATGTGACGGAGGGCGACCTATCCGGCCTGAGGGAGACGGGCTGCGGCGTGGCGCATTGCCCGAGCTCCAACCTCTTCCTCGGCAGCGGCCTCTTCCCGGCGCACGCCATGGCGGCCGCGGGCGTGCGGGTCGGGCTCGGAAGCGACGTGGGGGCGGGCACGGGCCTCTCCACCCTTCGCACCCTCGGTGATGCCTACAAGGTGGCCCGGCTGCGCGGGGCGCGGCTGCACCCGGCCCAGGCCCTATGGCTGGCAACGCGCGGCGGGGCGGAGGCGATGCGGCTGGAGGATCGCATCGGCACCCTGGCCCCGGGCATGGAGGCCGACCTCGTGGTGCTGGACCCTGCCGCCACCCCGGAACTCGCCTTGCGGACGGAGGGGGCGCGGGACCCGGCGGACCGGCTCTTCGCCCTCATGGCCCTGGGGGACGAGCGGGCGGTGCGGGCGACCTACCTGGCCGGGCGACTGGCCTACGAGAGGAAGTAGGGCGGTGGTTCCCCAGGGGCTGCTACCCCCGGGGAACCACCGCGCCGGAAGGGGGAGGCGGGGTCTCCCCCGCGGTTCAGCCGCCCGCCTTCAGCGTCATCTCGGCGATGCCGGCGGCCACGTTGATGCCCGTGCTGCTCTCGATGGAGAGCGGCTGGAGGGCCACCTGGTCGCGGCTGCCGCCGATCAGGACGTTGCTGCCGAGGCCCAGGCCCGCCGAGACGTTGGAGGAAGCGCCGCCATAGGTGCCGGCAAGGCTGCCCGGAGCGATGTCGGACCCGGTGTTCACCACCGTCCAGACCATGGTGCCGCGGCCGGTGAAGCCGAGGTCCACGCCGAAGCGGCGGATCTCGCCGGTGTAGCGCTCGGCGGCGCCGTTCACCGGCTTGAATTCGCAGGACAGGTCCTTCGTCGAGCCGAAGACGAAGGAGATGCCGCCAGAGACGTCGCACTGGAGCTGGCCGACGCGGGTGTTGCCGGCCTGCTGGCCCGGCGGCGGTGTCATCGCCGTGCCGGTCTGGACCATGCCGGGCGGAATGGGCTGGCCGGGCTGCAGTACCACGCCCTGGCCGGGAATAACGGTCCCGGGAGCGACCGTGCCGGGGGGGGTGCCCGGGGCGGTGCTCTGGGCGGTGCTCTGGGCGAGGGCGGGGCCACCGAAGGCGAGCAGGGCGGCCGCGGCAAGGAAGGTGGGACGGTTCATGGCGTTCGATCCTTGTTTCTCTGGCCGGGGTAGTGACGGGGACCGTTCAGGCGGCCCCGGGCGCTTCCCCGGACGGGAGGCAAGAACGCGCCGCTAGCGCCGGGGCTTCATTGCTGCTTCCGGCCCCGCCTTCTGCCAGGCGCCCTGGGGCAGGAGCTGGGGCACCAGCACGCGGCGGGGGCGGGCTGGCGCGGCCTTGCGGCCGATGGGGGCCAGCACGGATTTCCGGGCCTCGATCAGCGTCACGCCGCCGAGCTGCGGGGCCAGGGCCTCGCCCGCCGTCTCCCAGAGCCGGGCGCCGCGCAGCAGGGGGCGGAAGGCGAAGGGCGGGACGAACAGGGCGGCCTCCCGCGCCTCCACCGTGAACATGGACCGCTCCAGCAGGCGGGCGAGCTGGCGGGGCGAGTAGGGCTGGCCGTGGCCGAAGGGGGTGTGTTCCAGATGCGCCCAGACGGAGCGGCGGTTGGGCACGACGGCGAGCAGCCGCCCCTCAGGGCGCAGCACGCGCCAGGCCTCGCGCAGCAGGCGCCGGGCATTCTCCGCCCCTTCCAGCCCGTGGACGAGGAGGATGCGGTCGAAGCAGAGGTCGGCGAAGGGGAGGCGGTCCTCCTCCACCAGGGCGGTGGCGTTGCGGCCGTCCGGCGGCCAGGGCGGCAGGCCGCCCGCGCCCAGGGCCTCGGGCGAGGCAGCGACGAGGCGGGCGGCCCCGCGGCGCCAGAGGCGGAGATAGGGGCCGGCATGGCCGAGGCCGAGCACCTCCAGCCCCGTCAGCTCCGGCCAGGCGCGGCGGAGCCGCGCGCGCAGGACGCGGCGGGTCGTGGCGCCCAGCGGCGCCTCGTAGAAGCCCTGCAGCCCGCGGGCGGTGAAGTGGACCTCGGCGGCCATGCGGCGGATATAGGATCACGAATCCGGCCTGACACCAGAGGGAGAACGCGGCGCATGACCCAGAACGGGAGCCAGAGCGGGCACCAGCGCGGGAACTGGACGATCCGGGCCGTGCCCAACCTCTCCGACAACTACGCCTGGCTGCTGCGGGACGAGGCGACCGGCACCGTGGCCCTCTGCGACCCCGGGGAGGCGGAGCCGAACCTGGCGGCGCTGCAGGACATGCCGGAGCCCGGGCGGCTGGATTGGGTGCTGCTGACCCATCACCACCCCGACCATATCGACGGCGTGGCGGAGGTGGTGGCCGCGACGGGGGCGAAGGTGCTGGGGGCGGCCGCCGATTCCCACCGCCTGCCGGCGCTGGACCTGTCCGTGCATCCCGGGGATTCGATCCCGCTGGGCAGCGGCACGATCGAGGTGCTGGACAGCCCGGGCCACACGATCGGACATATCGCGCTGTTCATTCCCGAGGCGCACGCGGTGCTGTGCGGCGACACCCTCTTCTCACTCGGATGCGGGCGGCTGCTGGAGGGGACGCCGGCCGACATGTTCCGCGCCCTGCGGCTGCTGGACGCCCTGCCCGGCGACACGCTGGTGCTCTGCGGCCACGAGTACACCGAGAGCAACGCCCGCTTCGCCCTGACGGTGGAGCCGGACAACGCCGCGCTGAAGGCGCGCGCGGAGGAGGTGCGGGAGCAACGCAAGGCCGGCCACCCCACCGTGCCGACCACGCTGGACCAGGAGCGCGCGACCAATCCCTTCCTGCGCGCCGGGGACGAGGCGACCCTGGCCGAGCGGCGGCGCGGCAAGGACGTGTTCAAGGGCTGATCCCCGCATGAACCTGCGCGATTCCGGGCTGGCGGCCGCCGCGGTGATCGCCGCGCTGGACCTGCGCCCCCATCCCGAGGGCGGGCACTACCGCGAGACCTGGCGCGATGCCCCGGCCGATGGCGGGCGTGGCGCCGGGACGGCGATCCTGTTCCTCCTCGCGGCCGGGGAGCGCAGCCACTGGCACCGGGTGGACGCGGCGGAGGGCTGGCACTGGCATGCCGGGGCGCCGCTTCTCCTGCGGGTCTCCGATGGCGGGACGCCCGGCGGGACACGGCTGGGGCCGGACCTCTCCGCCGGGGAGACGCCCTTCGCGGTGGTGCCGAAGGGCCAGTGGCAGGCGGCAGAGAGCCTCGGCGCCTGGACCCTGGTGGGCTGCACCGTCAGCCCCGCCTTCCTGTTCGAGGGGTTCGAGATGGCGCCGCCGGGCTGGGAGCCAGGGCAGGCCTAGACGGGGGGGCGCCTTGACGCCGTGGGCCGGGGGCAGGACACCCGGGGCCCACCCCACGAAGCCCCCGGCGCTCCAACCGCCGGGCGGCCAGGAGCCCATCCTCCATGTCCCAGCGCGTCTTCTCGGGCATCCAGCCCTCGGGCGTCCCCACCCTCGGCAACTACCTCGGCGCGCTGCGCAACTGGGTGCCGATGCAGGACACGAACGAGTGCATCTTCTGCGTGGTGGACCAGCACGCCATCACCCAGTTCCAGGACCCGAAGGAGCTGACGCGCCAGACCCGGGACATGGCCGCCGCCCTGCTGGCCTGCGGGCTGGACCCGGAGCGCTGCATCCTCTTCGTGCAGTCCCATGTCCACGCGCACACGCGGCTGGCCTGGATCTTCAACTGCGTGGCCCGCATCGGCTGGCTGAACCGGATGACGCAGTTCAAGGACAAGGCGGGCAAGGACCGGGACAATGCCGGCGCCGGCCTCTACGTCTATCCGAACCTGATGGCGGCCGACATCCACGCCTATCACGCCACGCGCGTGCCGGTGGGCGAGGACCAGAAGCAGCACCTGGAGCTGGCGAACGACATCGCCGAGAAGTTCAACCACGACTACGGGGTTGATTTCTTCCCGCATATCGACCCGCACATCATGGGGGTGGCCGCCCGCGTGATGTCCCTGCGCGACGGCACGAAGAAGATGAGCAAGTCGGACCCCTCCGACCAGTCGCGCATCAACCTGAATGACGACGCGGACACGATTGCTTTGAAGATCCGCCGCGCGAAGACGGATGCGGAGCCGCTGCCCTCCGAGATGCAGGGGCTGGAGGGGCGGCCGGAGGCGCGCAACCTCGTGGGCATCCTCGCCGCCATCACGGACAGCACGCCGGAGGAGGTTCTGCGCGCGCACGGCGGCCAGGGCTTCGGCACCTTCAAGGGCATCCTGGCCGATGCGCTGGTGGCCCACCTGACGCCCATCGCCGACGAGACGCGCCGCCTGCTGGCCGATCCCGGCGCGGTGGACGCGCTGCTGCGCCGCGGCGCGGACAGGGCGAGGGAGATCGCGGAGCCGATCGTGGCGAAGGCGGAGCAGCTGGTCGGCTTCCTTCCGGCCCGCTGATCAACAGCGCGCCATGCTGAAGAGCATCCTCACCGTCGGCGGCTGGACCATGGCCAGCCGCGTGCTCGGCTTCCTGCGGGACATGCTGATCGCGGCCTCGCTCGGCGCCGGGCCTGTGGCGGATGCCTTCTTCATCGCCCTCAAGCTGCCGAACCTGTTCCGCCGCCTGTTCGGGGAAGGCGCCTTCAACGCCGCCTTCGTCCCCGCCTTCGCCGCGACCCTGACGACGGAGGGCGCGGCCCAGGCCCGCTTCCTGGCGGAGCGCATGTCCACGCTGATGACGCTGTGGCTCTCTCTGCTCACGGTGCTCGGCATGGTCTTCATGCCGCAGGTGCTGACGGTGCTGGCCCCCGGCTTCACGGACGACCCGCTGCGCTTCGGGCTGGCCGTGGAGATGACGCGGATCACCTTCCCTTACCTGCTGCTGATCTGCCTGACGGCGCTGATCTCCGGCGTGCTGAACGGGCTGGACCGCTTCGGCGCCGCCGCCGGCGCGCCCGTGCTGTTCAACCTGCTCTCCATGGCCGCCCTCTGGATCCTGTCGCCGATCGTGCCGACGCCCGGGCACGCGCTGGCCTGGGGCGTGACGATCTCCGGCGCCGCGCAGCTCCTCCTCGTCTGGATCGCGGCGGCGCGGGCGGGGATGCCGCTGCGCATCGTCTCCCTCCCGCGCATCACGCCGGAGGTGCGGCTGGTGCTGCGGCGCATGGTGCCTGGCCTCGTCGGCGCGGGGGTGACGCAGCTGAACCTGGCGGTGGATGTCGTCATCGCCTCCCTCCTGCCTGCCGGCGCCGTCTCCTATCTCTACTACGCGGACCGGATCGGGCAGCTGCCGCTGGGCGTCATCGGGGCCGCCGTCGGCACGGCCATGCTGCCCCTGCTGGTGAAGCAGCTCCGCAGCGGCCGCCCGCTCTCCGCCCATCGCACGATGAACCGGGCGCTGGAGCTCTCCCTCGCGCTCTCCCTGCCCGCCGCCGCCGCGCAGGCGGTGCTGGCCTGGCCCATCATCTCCGCCCTGTTCGTGCGCGGCGCCTTCGGGGAGCTGGAGGCCGCGGCCACCTCCGTCGCCCTCGTCGCTTATGCGCTGGGACTGCCCGCCTTCGTGCTGGTGAAGGCCTTCGTGCCCGGCTTCTTCGCGCGCGGGGACACGGCCACGCCGGTGAAGATCAGCCTCGTCATCGTCGTGCTGAACCTGGCGATGAACCTGATCCTCACGCGCTACCTCGCGCATGTCGGCATCGCGCTGGCCACGGGCATCGCCGCCTGGGTCAACGTGATCGCCCTGGCCGTGTTCCTGCGCCGGCGCGGCCACTGGCGGCCGGACCGCCGCCTGCGCCGCCGCGTGCCGCGGCTGCTGATGGCCACCCTCGCCATGGCCGTGGTGTTGCTGGCGATGCGCGCGCTGCTGCCGGACCCCGTGGGATCGACGATGCGCCTCGCCTTCCTCGCGGCCTATGTCGTCGTCGGCCTGGGCGTGTATTTCGGGCTGGCCCACGCAATCGGCGGGCTGCACCTGGGGGAGATCCGGCGGCGGCGGTGAAGATGGCTTTCCCGGTAATGGCCCGCCGGGTGTCTTCATCCTGAACTGTCCGGAGCCAGGGGGCGCTGCCCCCTGGAACCCCCGCCAAGGGCCTGAGGCCCTTGGAACCCCGTCTGGCTGCCGCGGAACTGACCTGACGCGGTATCGCTGATGATGGCCTGATCCTGTCGCTTCAGTCGCCTGAGGTCATCGACCTCAGGCGCATTGCCAGCGAAGTAAACCCAATGCCTACAAGAAGATGATGGTGAGGGGGCCGGGGAGAGGAAGAATTCCTTCTTCCTCTCCCCGGGACAGACCGCCAGCGAAGAGCCAGACCAGCCTTCGCCGGCGAGGGCGTCAGTCCCTGGCGACCTCCCGCAGGGCCTCCACCAGGGCCTCGGCGGCAGGGGAGAGGGAGCGGCCGGCGCGATGCACCACCATGATCTCCCGCACCAGATCCGGCTGCAGCGGCCGGCGGGCGAGTTCCGGCGCCATGCGGAGTTCCACGGCCGTGGAGGGGAGGAGGGCGATGCCGAGCCCGGCCTGCGCCATGCCGATGAGGGAGCTGGTGTGGACTGCCTGCTGGAAGGGCGAAAGGCGAAGGCCCTTCGCTGCTAAGGCATCGTCCAGCACGCGCCAGACGGAGGTGTTGGATTCCAGCAGCAGCAGGTGTTCCCGCGCCAGGGCCTCCAGCGGGATGCGGCGGCGTGAGGCGAGCGGGTGGTCGGCGGGCAGGATGGCCAGAAGCCGGTCCTGGAACAGGGGTTCCCGCGCCAGGTCGGGGCCGGGGGGCGGGCCGCTGGCGATGCCGATATCCACCATGTCCGCCCGTACCATGTCGTGGATGCGGCCCGTCACCGCCTCCTGCAACTGCACGCGCAACTCCGGGTGCTGCCCGCGCATCCGCAGCATGGCGCGCGGCAGGGGGCCGGAGGCGACGGAGGGCAGGGCCGCCAGCCGGACCGTGCCGCGCCGGCGGGCGGCGAGGTCGCGCACGTTCTCCAGCGTGTGGTCGAGGTCGCGCAGCTGCACCTCCAGCACCCGCGCCAGTTCCGCCCCGGCCTCCGTCGGCTCCACGCCCTGTGGGGTGCGGTCCAGCAGGCGCAGGCCGAGCGCCGCTTCCAGACCGCGGATCTGCACGGTCAGCGCGGGCTGGGTAACGTGCAGCAGCCCGGCGGCGCGGGTGAAGGAGCGATGGCGCGCGATGGCGAGGAAGGCGCGCAGGCCCTTGAGCGTGACGTCCATAAAGGAACCTTATCGGGCGAGAACAAGTTTTCAATTGCCTTATCGGCGCCCGCCTCCCAGCTTTCCCGGCACTGAACGAGAGAGCCCGCGACAGCGGGCCGTTGGAGAGGACCAGTCCAGATGCCCGAGGCCCCGATCCCGGCGGCCGAGGCGCGCCGCTTCTTCCTGCGCGCCGAGGATGTCACCCCCTACAGCCCCGCCAACCACACCGGCACCAGCAACCGCCGTGTGATCGCGCCCGAGACGGTGGGCGCGACGCAGATGGAGGTGCTGATCGGCACGATCGAGCGCGGCAACGGCGCGCTGCCGCACGCGCATCCGACGCTGGAGCAGACCTGCTACTTCATGGAGGGCCGCGCGCGCGTGGAGGTGGGCGGCGAGACGCGCGATGTCGGTCCCGGCGACTTCTGCTTCTTCCCGATCGGCGTGGAGCACGTGGTGACCGTGACGAGCGAGGAGCCGCTGAAGCTGATGGTGATCTACGCGCCGCCCTATGGCGAGGATCCTGCCAAGGTGACGCGCCGTGCGGGAGGGCACGCGTGATGCGCCGCCGTTCCCTCCTCGGCGCCGCGCTGGCGCTGCCCGCCATCCGCCCCGCCTTCGCACAGGCCTGGCGCCCCACGCGGCCGATCACCATGGTCGTGCCCTTCGCGGCCGGCAGCGGCACGGATGCCGGCGCGCGCATCCTGGCGCAGGTGATGAGCGAGGCGCTGGGCGGCGCGGCCATCGTGGTGGACAACCGCGCGGGCGCCAATGGCTCCATCGCGGCAGGATTCGTCGCGCGGGCGGAGCCGGACGGGCACACGATCTTCGTGACCACCAACACGACGCACTCCGCTAATCCTGCGCTGCTGAAGCACCTGGACTACGACCCGGTGGCGGATTTCGCGCCGGTCGCGCGCGTGGGGAATCTGCCCTTCATGCTGGTGGTGGGCGAGGGATCGCCCGCGCGCGACGCCAGGTCCTTCCTGGACATGGCGCGGAAGCGTCGGGGCGAGATGAGCTATGCCAGCGGCAACAGCACGGGCATCGTCGCCGGCGCCACCATGGCGCGGATGGCGGGCACGGAGATGCTGCACGTGCCCTACCGCTCCACCCCGCCCGCCATCACGGACGTGATCGCCGGGCGCGTGGACTGCATGTTCGTGGACATCGCGGCGGGGCTGGGCAACCTGCGCGCGGGCAAGCTGCGCAATCTCGGCGTGTCCACGAAGGAACGGTCGCGCCTGATGCCGGACGCGCCGACGCTGGCCGAGGCGGCGCTGCCGGGCTTCGACATCACCTCCTGGAACGGCGTCTTCGCGCCGGCCCGCACGCCGGCGCCGGTGATCGAGGCGCTGAACGCCGCGATCCGCGGGCCGATCGAGCGGCCGGAGGTGAAGCAGCGCTTCGCCGATATCGGCTTCGACGCCTTTTCCGGCACGCCGGGGGAACTGGGCGATTTCGTGAAGCAGCAAATTGTCGTCTGGCGCGAGATGGTCGAGGCCGCCGGCATTCCGAAGGAGTGACCGGCTTGCCTCTCCCCCTGGCCGGGATCCGCGTGTTGGATTGCTCTTCCGTCGTGATGGGCCCCTATGCCGCCCGGCTACTGGCGGACCAGGGAGCGGAGGTGCTGAAGGTGGAGCCGCCGGAGGGCGACGTTCTGCGCCGCGCCGGCCAGGGCGGCGCCATGTTCGCCCATCTCAACCGCGGCAAGCGCGCCGTGGCGCTGGACCTGAAGGCGGCGGAGGGCAAGGCCGCCCTGCGGCGCCTGGCAGAGGGCGCGGACGTGCTGCTGCACAACATGCGCGCGGATGCCGCGGCACGCCTGGGACTGACGCGCGAGGCGCTGCGGGGCGTGAACCCCCGCCTGATCGTGGCGAGCGCGGTGGGATACGGCGCGGGCGGCCCCTATTCCGCGCGCCCGGCCTATGACGACCTGATCCAGGCGGCGAGCGGGCTGGCCGATGTGATGGGCCGCGTCTCGCCGGATGGGGAGCCGCGCTATGTGCCGCTGACGCTGAGCGACCGCGTGGTGGGAATCCAGCTCGCCCAGGCCGTGACCGCCGCGCTCTTCGCGCGGGAGCGGGGCGGGGAAGGGGCGGAGATCGAGATCCCGATGTTCGAGACCTTCGCCGACCTCGTGCTGGGCGATCATCTCGGAGGGCTCAGCTTCGATCCGCCGCAGGGCGGGCCGCATTACCCGCGGCTGATGACGCCGCAGCGCCGCCCCTACCGCACGCGGGACGGCCATATCGCCGTGCTTCTCTACAATGACGCCCACTGGCGCCGCTTCTTCCGCGCCGTGGGGCGCGAGCCGGAGATGGAGGCCGATCCCCGGCTGCGCGACCATGCCGGGCGCACCGCCAACTTCCACCACGCCTACGGGCTGGTCGGCGAAATCCTGGCGGAGCGCGGCACGGCGGAGTGGCTGGAGCTGCTCTGCGGTCTGGATATCCCCGCAGCGCCGGTGAACAGCGTCGAGGCGCTGCTGGACGATCCGCATCTGCGGGCCGTGGGCTACTGGCGAGAGGCGGCGCTGCCGGAAGGCTGCACGCTGCGTTCCACCGCGCCGGTGGGACGCTGGGCCGGGCAGGAGGACGCGCCCCTACGGCCATCGCCCGACCTGCCGGCGAACGGTGACGAGGAGATCGCATGGACTTCGCGCTGACCGAGGAGCAGGAGGCCGTTCGCGAGGCCGTCTCCCGCATCTGCGCCCGCTTCGGGGACGACTACTGGCTGGAGCGCGACCACACCGGCGAATTCCCGGTGGAGCTGCATCAGGCGCTGGCGGCCGATGGATGGCTGGGCATCTGCATGCCGGAAGAGTTCGGCGGCGCCGGGCTCGGCATCACCGAGGCCGCGATCATGATGCAGGCCATCTCCCAGTCCGGCGCGGGGATGAGCGGGGCCTCGGCCGTGCACATGAACATCTTCGGGCTGCAGCCCGTGGTGGTCTTCGGCACGGACGACCAGCGCCGCCGGATGCTGCCGCCGCTGATTGCGGGGAAGGAGCGCGCCTGCTTCGCGGTGACGGAGCCGAACACGGGCCTGGACACCACGCGCCTTCGCACGCGCGCGGAGCGCCAGGGCAGCAAGTACGTGGTAAACGGGCAGAAGGTGTGGATCTCCACTGCCGGGGTGGCGGAAAAAATCCTGATCCTGGCGCGCACCACGCCGCTGGAGGATGTGCGCAAGCCGACCCAGGGGCTTTCGCTGTTCTACACCGACCTCGACCGTTCCCGGATCGAGGTGCGCCCGATCGACAAGATGGGCCGCAAGGCCGTGGATTCGAATCAGGTGTTCTTCGACAACCTGGAGGTGCCGGAGGAGGACCGCATTGGCGAGGAAGGGCGCGGCTTCGAGTACATCCTGCACGGGCTAAACCCCGAGCGCATCCTGATCGCCGCCGAGGCGCTGGGCCTTGGCTTCGTCGCCATTGAGCGCGCCGCGCAGTACGCGAAGGACCGCGTGGTGTTCGGGCGGCCCATCGGCCAGAACCAGGCGATCCAGCACCCGTTGGCCGAGTGCTGGATGCGGCTGGATTCCGCGCGGCTCAGCGTGATGCAGGCGGCCTGGCGCTACGACAAGGGCATGTCCTGCGGGGCCGAGGCGAACATGGCGAAGTACCTGGCCGCGGAGGCCGGCTTCGCGGCCTGCCAGCAGGCCGTGATGACCCATGGCGGCTTCGGCTACGCGAAGGAGTACCACGTGGAGCGCTACATGCGGGAGGTGATGATCCCCCGCATCGCGCCGGTCAGCCCGCAGCTCATCCTCTGCTTCATCGCGGAGAAGGTGCTGGGGCTGCCGAAGTCCTACTGATGGATCAGTCCGCGCGGATGTTGGCGCGCTTGATCACCGGCTCCAGCGTGCGCTTCTCCTCCTCGACCAGGGCCGCGAAGGCACGCGGGCCCTGGCCGCCGAGGATGGTGCCCTGCTCGGCCAGCTTGCCGCCGATGGCCGGGTCCTGCAGGGCCGTGGCAACGGCCTCCGCGACGGCCGTGATGATGGCGTCCGGCGTGCCGGCGGGGGCGGCCATGCCGAAGGCGGTGCCGAAGCGGAAGTTCACGCCGGCCTCGGTGGCGGTGGGGATATCGGGAAGCTGGGGCAGGCGCTTCTCCGTCGCCACGGCCAGGGCGCGAACCCCGTTGCCGCGGATCTGCGCCAGGATGTTCGGCACGTTATCGATGACCATGTCGATGTTGCCGGAGACGAGGTCCGTCACGGCAGGTGCGGCCCCACGATAGGGGACGTGCTGGATGTCCGTGCCGGTCGCGCCCTTGAACAGCTCCAGCGCGAGGTGGAGGCTGCTGCCGGAGCCGGCAGAGCCGGCGGTGAGCTGCCCCGGCCGCGCCTTCGCCGCCGCCACCAGCTCCGCCAGGCTGCGCCAGGGGCGGTTGTTCGCTACGCAGATCACCTTCGGCGTGGTGGCCAGCAGGGTGATCGGCGCGAAGGCGGCGTTCGTGTCGTAGGGCATGGACGGGTAGATGAACTGGTTCACCGCCAGCGGCCCCATGGAGGAGGCGAGCAGGGTGTAGCCGTCCGGCGCCGCCTTGGCGACGAGATCGGCGCCGATGTTGCCGCCCGCGCCCGCGCGGTTGTCCACCACGAAGGGCTGGCCCAGCCGGGTGGCGAGAGATTGCGAGACGGAGCGCGCGAGCACGTCCACCAGCCCGCCGGGCGGGAAGGGGACGACGATGCGGACGGGCTTGCTGGGATAGGCACCGGGATTGGCGCCCTGCGCGCGGAGCGAGGGCGCCGCGAGCAGGGCCGGCACGGCGGCGAGCGCCGCGCGGCGGGTGATGGTGGCCATTTTCCTTCGTTCCCTCCTGGTCCGGCGATCAGTGCGCGCCGGGCGTCGCGGGCGGCGGCGCCTTCGCGGCGGGCGGGAAGGGGTACTGGCCGGGCTGGGTTTCCACGGTGATCCAGCGCAGCTCCGTGAACTCGGCAATGCCGGCGCGGCCGCCAAAGCGGCCGTAGCCGCTGGCCTTGGTGCCGCCGAAGGGCATCTGCGCCTCGTCGTGCACGGTGGGGCCGTTCACGTGGCAGATGCCGCTCTCGATGCGCTGCGCGATGGCGATGCCGCGCGCCACGTCCTTCGTGAAGACGGCGGCGGAGAGCCCGTACTCGCTGTCATTCGCCACGCGCACCGCCTCCTCCGCATCCGCCACGCGGATCATGGCGACGACGGGGCCGAAGGACTCCTCGGCGTAGAGGGCCATCTCCGGTGTCACGCGGTCCACGATGGCCGCCGGCATGATCGTGCCCTGGCGCGCGCCGCCACCATGCAGGGTGGCGCCCTTGCCGGTGGCGTCGGCGATCAGGCCCTCCACCTTCACCGCCGAGGCCTCGTCCACCACGGAGCCGAGGAAGACGTTGCCGGTGCGCGGGTCGCCCACGGGCAGGGTGCCGACGAAGTCGGCCAGGCGGCGCACGAACTCGTCCGCGATGCTCTCCACCACCACCAGCCGCTCGGTGGACATGCAGATCTGGCCCTGGTTCATGAAGGCGCCGAAGGCGGCGGCCTTCACGGCCTCGTCCAGGTCGGCATCCTCCAGCACGATCATCGGCGCCTTGCCGCCAAGCTCCAGCAGCACGGGCTTCAGGTGCTTCGCCGCGTGCATGGCGACGATGCGGCCGACCTTGGTGGAGCCGGTGAAGTTGATCCGGCGCACGGCCTTGTGGGCGATCAGCGCCTCCACCACCGCCGGCGCATCGGCGGCGGAGTGGGTGACGACGTTCACCACCCCCGGCGGCACCCCGCCCTCGCGCAGGGCCTGGGCAATCAGGCTGTGCGTGCCCGGGCAGGTCTCGCTGGCCTTCAGCACCACGGTGTTGCCGCAGGCGAGCGGCAGGGCCAGGGCGCGCACGCCGAGGATGACGGGCGCGTTCCAGGGCGCCATGCCCAGCACCACGCCCACCGGCGCGCGAATGGCCATGGCGAGGCAGCCCGGTTTGTCCGAGGGGATGACCTCGCCCGTGGTCTGCGTGGTGGCGGCCGCGGCTTCCCGCAGCATGCCGGCGGCGAGGTGCACGTTGAAGCCCGCCCAGCCGGCGGTGGCGCCGATCTCCTCGGCCATCAGGCGGATGAACTCCGGCGCCTTGGCGGCCAGGGCATCGGCGGCCTTCAGCAGGATGGCGCGGCGGGCATTGGGGCCGAGCTTGGACCAAGCGGGGAAGGCAGCGGCGGCGGCATCGCAGGCGGCCTGCGCGTCCGACACGGTCGCCGCGGCGGCGCGGGTGGCCACCTCGCCCGTCACGGGGTTGCGGCGCTCGAAAACCGCCTCGCCGGTTGCGGGGCGGTCGGTCTCACCGATGATCAGCGGCACGTCCAGCATGGCGTTCTCTCTCCCTTCAGTGCTTGTCATAGAGGTTGGCGATGGCGCCATCGACGGCGACCTCCACCAGCATCGGGCCATCGGCCGAAAGGGCCTCGGCCAGGGCGGCCTCCAACTCCTCCGGCGTGTTCGCCGTGCGTCCCGGGCAGCCCATGCCGCGGGCGGTGGAGACGAAGTCGAGGCCCGGCAGGTCGATGCCCGGCGCATCCCGCACCTGCAGCACGCGGGAGAAGGAGCGCATGGCGCCGTAACCCGCGTTGTTCATGACGATCACGGCCATCGGCAGCCTCTCCTGCACCGCCGTCCACAGCGCCTGGGGCGAGTACATGAAGGATCCGTCGCCGATGAGGCAGGCAACCCGCCGGCGGCTGCCGATCGCGACGCCGACCGCGCCGGGCAGGCTGTAGCCCAGCCCGCCGCTGGCCATGGTGAAGAAGCCGCCCCATTCGCGGATCGGCAGGTGCTGGTTCATCGCCGGGCGGTGGGAAGGGGCTTCCTCCACCAGGATCGTTCCGGGCGGCATGGCCTGGCCCAGCCGGTGCAGGACATAGGCAGCGGTGAGCGGGCTGGAGGCGGCGGGCGGCGCCGGGCGCTGGCGCGGGGTGGGCCAGGGCCGCCCCTCCTCCGGCAACAGGGCCGCCAGGGCAGGCAGGCCCAGGCGCAGCCCGCCCAGCACCGACATGCCCGCGGGGGCAGAGGCCGCGGTCTCCAGGTCCGTCGTCATGTGGATGATGGGGATGCCGGATCGGAACAGCGCGCACTCGCCCGCCACGTGGAAGGTGAAGACGGGCGCGCCGATCACCAGCACGAGGTCGTGGCCGATCAGCGTGTCCGAGACCTGCTGCGGGGAGGCGTGCAGGTGCCCGGCATGCAGCGCGTGGTCCTCGGGGAAGGAGAGGCGGGAGGAGAAGGGGCTGGTCCAGACCGGGGCGCCCATGCGCTCCGCCAGCGCCACCAGAGCGGGGCCCGCGCCTTCCGCGTCCACCTCCGGCCCCACCACGAGCACGGGGCGGCGGGCGGCGGCGATCAGGCGCGCCGCCTCGGCCAGGGCGGCAGGATCGGGCGCCGTGTCGGGGAACCAGGCGCGCGGCTGCACGGGGGCGCAGGTGGCGGACCAGTCGTCCGAGGGGATGGAGACGAAGGTGGGGCCGTAGGGGCGCGTGGTGGCAATGCGGTGCGCCTGCGCGATGGCGGCCGGCACATCCTCTGCCCGCGCGGGCTCGATGGAGAACTTCACATAGGGCTTCGGGAACTGCGGGGCTTCCGTCGCGCCAAGGAAGGGGAAGTTCGGCAGCAGGGACCGCGCCTGCTGCCCCGCCGTGATCACCATCGGCGCGGCATTCTTCTGTGCCGTGAACAGGTTGCCCAGCGCGTGGCCCACGCCCGCCGCGGAATGCAGGTTCACGAAGGCACAGCGCCCGGTGGCGCGGGCATAGCCATCGGCCATCCCTACCACGCTGGCTTCCTGCAGCCCCAGCACGTAGCGGATGTCGGCGGGCCAGCGATCGAGGAAAGGCAGTTCCGTGGAGCCGGGATTGCCGAAAACCGTGTCCACACCAAGCTGACGCAGCAGCGCGAAGGTCGCCTCCCGCACCGTGGTCCGGGTGGTGGTGTTGCCGTCCATCATTCGTCGTCCTCCGGTTCCAGCCCCTGGTTGAGGCGGCGCAGCGCGTCGAGGAAGGCGGCGCGGATCTCCGGCCCCACCAGCGCGTCCAGCTGCGCGTCATGCGCCGCGGCGTGGGTCGCGAGGATCGAGAGCGCCTCCTCCCCTGCGGGCGTCAGGGTGAGGGCGTAGCTGCGCCGGTCGGTGGCCGATCGGCCGCGCCGGATCAGCCCCGCCCGCTCCATCTCTGCCAAACGTGGGGTGAGGGTGGACTTGTCCCGCCCCACCGCATTGCCGAGGGCGGTCTGGGACAGGCCGGGATTCTCGTGGATCACCGCCAGCGTGGCGAAGAAGCCGGGCTTGAGGCCGGATTCCCCGGTGCGGCGCGCGAAGGCCGCGAAGGAGGCCTCCTGGGCAAGGCGGAGATGAAAGCCCAGCGCCTCCCCGAGCGGCCCGAGGCGCAGCGCGGGCGCGCCGCCCTGCAACACGCGCAGGCGCGGGGTGTCCTCGGCGGCCGCGCGCCGGGCGCGGTTCTGCGCGGACCGTGATGGCTGCGCCACGGATCGCCCCTCCTCAACCGGCGCGTCCTGGATTGCGCGCCGTTCATATTGGGATCGTAGGAGATCAAACTATATTTTTGCAACCGGATCGTGGTGGCCCCTCGGCCCGCATGGGCCCTTGACGGAAGCGGTGCTCGCCGGGAACGATGATGTCGTGATCCGCTGCTGCACCAAGCCCGCGACGTCGAAGAAGTGCCCCTCGCGGGGCACCCTGGATCGTCGCGCGCGGTAAGCCACAGCGCCACAGGATTAGGTTGGACCCCGCCGGTTGGACGGGGTCACCTTCAGGTCCCGTCTCCCGGCACAGGAGGAGATGGACCAAGTGGAAGCGAATTCCATAGAACCCGGCGGCCTGTGGCTGCCGCTCGCCACGCCGTTCCGCGACGGCTCGCTCGACGAGGTGTCGTTGCGCCGGCTCGTGCAGCACTACGCGGGGGAACCGATCGACGGGCTCATCCTCGCGGCCACGACGGGAGAGGGGCTGACCTTGGACGAGGAGGAGACGAGCCGCCTCGTCCACCTCACGGCCGGGGAACTGGCCACCGCCGGACGTCGTCTCCCCCTCTTCTTCGGCCTTTCCGGCAGTGACACGCGAAAGGTCGTGAAGGCGCTGGAGCGCAGCGCGGCCTGGCCGATCGACGGCTACCTGATCGCCTGCCCCTACTACACGCGCCCATCCCAGGAGGGGATGATCCGCCATTTCTCCGCCCTGGCCGCAAGCACGGCGCGGCCGATTATGATCTACAACATCCCCTATCGAACCGGCGTGAATCTCGGCAATGCGGCGATGCTGCAACTTGCCGGGCATCCCAATATCGTCGGCGTGAAGGACTGCTCGGCCGACATGGCGCAATCCTTCGACCTGCTGCGCCACAAGCCCGCGCACTTCGCGGTGCTGACCGGCGAGGACGCCCTGCTCCATCCCATGCTGACGCAGGGGGCGGAGGGAGGCATCGTCGCGTCGGCCCACATCGAGACGCGCGCCTTCGCGAGGGTGGGGGCACTGCTCCGCGAGGGGGACGGTGCCGGTGCACTCACCGCCTGGCGCGCCATCTGCGATTTTCCCCGGCTTCTCTTCGCGGAGCCGAGCCCGGCGCCGATCAAGCATTGGTTGTGGCGTGCTGGGTTGATCGACAGCCCTGAGGTGCGACTGCCCATGACGCCTGTCAGCGACGGCCTTGCCGCCCGCATCGAGCGCGAACTGGACCGGCTTCGGAGCTAGGGCGCCGCTCCCCCGGGGCGACCATGGCCGCCGTCCCCGGGGCTATCGCTGTGTCCGCGGGCAGAAGAAGGTGCTGCGCCCGGCCTGGACGATGCGCTGCACGCCCGGGCAGGCGGGCGGGCCGGGGCAGCGGGGGCAGGGCTGGCCCATGCGGTCGTAGACCTCGAAGCGGTCCTGGAAACGGCCGAGCTCGCCATCGCTGCGGACGTAATCGCGCAGCGAGGAGCCGCCGGCCTCGATGGCGTCGGTCAGCACGGCCTTGATCGCGGGGACGAGGCGTTCGGCGCGGGCGCCGGGGACGGTGCCGGCGAGGCGGCGGGGGGAGATGCCGGCGCGGAACAGGGCCTCGGCGACGTAGATGTTGCCCAGGCCGGCCACCACGCCCTGGTCCAGCAGCGCGGCCTTGATGGGCGTGGCCTTACCCTTCAGGGCCGCGGAGAGGGCTGCGGGGGTGAAGCCCTCCTCCAGCGGCTCCGGGCCCATGCCGGCGAGGAGCTTGTGGGAGTCCTCCGCTTCGGTGGGTATCAGGTCCACGCAGCCGAAGCGGCGGGGGTCCTGGAAGCCCACGCGCCAGCCATCCTCGGTTTCCAGCAGCAGGTGCTCATGCGCCAGCCCGTCCCCGGCGCCGCGGGCGTCGGAGAAGGCGCCCTGGGGGGCGATGCGGGGCATGGGATCGGTGCCAGGCGGGCGGGCGACCATGCGGCCGGACATGCCGAGGTGGACGAGGACGGATTCCCCCTCCGACAGGCGCATCAGCATGTACTTCCCGCGGCGACGGAAGCCCTCCACCCGGCGGCCGGAGAGGCGCTCGGCCAGCAGCTCGGGGAAGGGCCAGCGCAGGCCGGCGCGGCGGGTCTCGGCGCGGGCGATGGTCCGGCCGGTGAGCACGGCGGAAAGGCCGCGCATCACGGTCTCCACCTCGGGCAGTTCGGGCATGTTGGGGATATGGGGGCGGCGGGGGCATTTCGTCCACGGCTGGCACCACCCGTGACGCCCGGGGCCCCGGGGCCTATCTTCGACGGCATGAACGAGACGATCGACTTCGGCTTCACCCCCGTCCCCCGGGACCGCAAGGCCGGGATGGTGCGGCAGGTCTTCGACAGCGTGGCGCCGAAATACGACGTGATGAACGACCTCATGTCGCTCGGCATCCACCGGGTGTGGAAGCGGATCTTCATCAACGCCATCGGCGCCGGGCCGCGGGACACGCTGCTGGACCTGGCCGCCGGCACCGGGGACATCGGCTTCCTGGCGAAGGAGCGCGGGGCAGGCCGGGTGATCCTGGCCGACATCAACCACGCCATGCTGAACGTGGGGCAGGGCCGTGCGCTGGGGCGCGGCCTGGCCTCCGGCCTGGATTTCGTGTGCTGCGACGCGGAGCGCCTGCCCTTCCCGGATCGCTCCGTGGAGCGGATCTCCATGGCCTTCGGCCTGCGGAACTGCACGGACAAGGCGGCGGTGCTGCGGGAGATGCGGCGCGTGCTGCGCCCCGGCGGCCGGGCGCTGGTGCTGGAGTTCTCCCGCCTGCAAGTGGCGGCGCTGGACCCGCTCTATGACGCCTGGAGCTTCAAGGCGCTCCCCGCCATCGGGGCGCGGGTGGCGAATGATTCGGAATCCTACCGCTACCTGGCCGAGAGCATCCGCATGATGCCGGACCAGGAGGAGCTGGCGGGCATGTTCCGCGCCGCGGGGATGGAGAACGTGACCTACCGCAACCTCTCCGGCGGGATCGTGGCCATCCATTCCGGGTGGCGGCTGTGAGCGCCCATCAGGGCCTGAAGGGCAAGCGCGTCCTCCTCGTCGTTTCCGGCTCCATCGCCGCCTACAAAGCGCTGGAACTGGCGCGGCTGCTGGGCAAGGCCGGGGCGACCGTCATGGGGCTGCTGACCGCCGGCGGGGCCCGCTTCGTCACGCCGCACGCCCTGCAAGCCATCACCGGGCGGAAGCTGGCGGAGGACCTGTGGTCCCTGCGGGAGGAGGCGGAGCGCGGGCATATCCGGCTGGCGCGGGAGACGGACCTGGTCGTCGTCGCCCCCGCTTCCGCGGACCGTCTGGCGCGCATGGCGGCGGGGATGGCAGATGATCTGGCCGGGGCCGTGCTGCTGGCCTGGAACGGGCCGGTGCTGGTGGCGCCGGCGATGAACCCCACCATGTGGGCGCACCCCGCCACGGGCGCGAACGTGGCGACGCTGATGGCCCGCGGGGTCCACTTCGTCGGGCCGGAGGACGGGCCGATGGCGGAGGCGGAGAGCGGCACGGGCCGGCTCTCCGAGCCGCCCGCCATCCTGGCGGCGATCGAGGCGGCTCTCACCGACCCCGAGCACGGCGCCCCGGACGCGGCGCTGGAGGACGCGCTGGACGCCGCCATTGCCGCGCAGGCCGAGGAAGGGGAGGGGCGTCCCTTCGCCCCGCACCGCGCGCCCCGCAAGGGCGGTTCCAGCTTCACCGAGGGCGCGCCGCACAACGCCGACCATCGCGCGGACCCAACGGAAGCCGCGCTCTCCACCTTCTCAGCCTCCAAGGCGGTGGAGGCCGACGTGGCCCCGCACAGCCTGCGCGGCACGGCACCCGGCTTGCTGCCGCTGAGCGGAAAGCACGTCCTCGTCACCTCCGGCCCGACGCATGAGCCGCTGGACCCCGTGCGCTACATCGCCAACCGCTCCTCCGGAAAGCAGGGGCACGCCATCGCGGCGGCGCTGGCGGCGCTGGGCGCGCGGGTGACGCTCGTCTCCGGCCCAGTGACCCTGGCCGACCCCGCGGGCGTGGCCGTGCGGCCTGTGGAGACGGCGCGGGAGATGCTGGCGGCCTGCGAGGCGGCGCTGCCCGCCGACGCCGCGGTCTTCGCGGCGGCCGTGGCGGACTGGCGCCCGGCGGAGGTGGCCGGGCAGAAGATGAAGAAGCCCGCCGACGACGCCGCGCCGCCAATGGCGCTGGTGCCGAACCCCGACATCCTGGCGACCCTGTCCCGCCACCCCATGCGCCCGGGCTTGGTGATCGGCTTCGCGGCAGAGACGGAGCGGGTGGTGGAGCACGCGCGGGCGAAGCTGGCGCGCAAGGGCTGCGACTGGATCGTGGCGAACGACGTCTCCGGCGACGTGATGGGCGGCGCGGAGAACAGCGTCCACCTCGTTACCTCCTACTCCGTGGAGGACTGGCCGCGCCTGCCGAAGGCCGAGGTGGCGGCGCGGTTGGCGGACCGCATCGCGGAGACGCTGCACGCATGAGCGCGACCATCCGCGTTGTCCGCCTGCCCCACGCCGCGGACCTTCCCTTGCCGGCCTATGCCACCGATGGCGCGGCGGCGATGGACCTGCTGGCGGCGGTGAGGGACCCGGTCACGATCCTGCCGGGCGACCGCGCGCTGATCCCGACCGGTCTGTTGGTGGCCCTTCCGCCGGGCCACGAGTGGCAGATCCGCCCCCGATCCGGCCTCGCCCTGAAGCACGGGATCGTGCTGGCGAACTCGCCGGGCACGATCGACGAGGACTATCGCGGCGAGGTGGGGGTGATCGTGCTGAACGCCGGGCAGCAGGCCTTCACGGTGGAGCGGGGGATGCGCATCGCCCAGGCCGTGCTGGCCCCGGTGACCCGGGCGGTGTTCGAGGAGGCCGAGAGCCTGGACGAGACGGCGCGCGGGGTTGGCGGTTTCGGCAGCACGGGAACGGGACATTTCGTTTAGGTATCTTGGCGTGTAATCACAAACCCGTTACAACCGTTGCGGAACGTAACGACGGGAGCGTCCCTTGCTGCTTCGCCTCACGGCCCTTCTTGGCCTCGTTTTCCTTTCCGCCTGCGCCACGATCACCACCAGCCCCAGCCAGGACCTGACGGTCCTGACCGAACCGGCCGGCGCCGCCTGCCAGATGGAGCGCGGCGGGCAGCCCGTCGCGCAACTCGCGCAGACCCCGGGTACGGTGCGCATCGGCAAGTCCACCCGCGAGACGACCGTGAGCTGCACGAAGGAGGGCCATCTACCGGCCCAGGCCGTGCTCTCGCCCGAGTTCCAGCCGGTGGTGCTCGGCAATATCCTCATCGGCGGCATCGTCGGCCTCGTCGTGGATGCCAGCACGGGCGCCATCGCGAAGTATCCGGACACGGTGCAGCTCACCCTGGTCTCCGCCGGCTTTGCCTCGCCGGAGGCGAGGGCAGCCTATTTTGGCGACCGCGCGGCGACGATCCGCCGGGAGGCAGATGAGCGGGTCGCGCAGATGCGCCGCAATTGCGGCTCCTCCGGCTGCGAGTCCCAGGTGAGCGACGCCACCGCGAACCGGGACCGTTCCCTCGCCCAGCTGGAAGACCTGCGCCAGAAGACACCCTGACGCGCCATGAGAACCGGGCCCGCCGCTTGCCGGCGGCGGTGACCCGGACGACATCTCCCCCATGGACGCCCTTCCCGACCTCGACTTCACCGAGGACGAACTCCACCGCTACTCCCGCCACATCCTCCTCGGGGAAGTTGGCGCCGTCGGGCAGGCGAAGCTGCGCCAGGCCCGCGTGCTGGTGGTCGGCGCCGGCGGCCTCGGCTCTCCCCTCGCGCTCTATCTTGCGGCGGCGGGCATCGGCACGATCGGCCTGATCGACCACGACACGCTGGAGCTCTCCAACCTGCAGCGGCAGGTGGCGCACACCACGGACCGGTTGGGCCGCCCGAAGGTGGAGAGCATGGCGGCCAGCCTCGCCGCCCTGAACCCGCTGACGAAGGTGGAGACCCACCTGCGCCGGCTGGACGAGGCGGCGGCGCGCGACCTGATCCCCCGCTACGACCTGGTCTGCGACGGTACGGACAACTTCCCCACCCGCTTCCTGCTCGGTGACCTCTGCCACGCGCTCGGCCGCACCCTCGTCTCGGCGGCGGTGCTGCGCTTCGAGGGGCAGCTCTCCACCTTCAAGTCGCATCTCGGCGCACCGCACCCCTGCCACCGCTGCCTGCACCCGGAGATGCCGCCCGACGGCCTCGTCCCCTCCTGCGGGGAGGCGGGGGTGCTCGGCGCCGTCACCGGCGTGATGGGCACCCTTCAGGCCACCGAGGTGCTGAAGGAGATCCTCGGCATCGGCGAATCCATGTCCGGCCGCCTGCTGCTGTGGGACGCGCTGGACGCGCGCTTCCGCACCATCCGCCTGCGGCGCGACCCGGCCTGCCCGGTCTGCGGCGGATGATCCCGCTGGGCATCCTGCTGCACGGCGCGGGGCACGAGCCGGCGCATTACGCGCTGGTGCTGGCCACGGCCGCCGCCGCCGTGGGGCGCCCCGTGACGCTTTTCGCCACCAATGCCGGCCTGGCCCTGTTCCGCCGGGACGCGCCCCTGCTGGCCGACCCGCGCGAGGCGTTGCTGGAGGCGCGGGCGGTGGCGGGCATCGGTACCCTGGCGGAGGCGGCGGAGGATCTCGGCATCCGGCGGATCGCCTGCGAGGCCGGGATGCGTGCCGAGGGCATCGCCGCCCCCGACCTGGCCGAGGGGGTGGAGGTGGCGGGGGTCGTCACCTTCCTCCAGGCGGTGGGGGCGGGGCAGCTGCTTTCCCTGTAACGCCGGCCGGGAATGCCGACGGGGCGTCTTGACCCCGCCACGTGCTTCCGCGCGTGATCGGGGGACCGATGAAACGCTTGCTCTCCCTCCTGCCGCTGCTGCTCGCCCCCGCCGCCCTGGGGCAGAGCCTGCCACCGCCCGTGCCGCGGGGCGCCGCGCCGCCCGCGGCCCCCGCCACACCCGCGCCCCAGGTGGCGCCCGCCGCTCCGCCGGCGGGCGGCAGCGCCCCGTCGCGGCCCCGCCCGCCGCAGGCCGCACCGCCCGCCACCCCGGCGCAGCCCGCCAGCCCGGCGCGGCCAGCCGCCCCATCCCGGCCATCGAGCACCCCCTTCGCCCCGGCGAACCCGGCCCCCGGCAGCCCGGCCGCCGCGCCCCCTGCCGGGGCGAGGACCGCGCCGCGCCAACCGTCCGCCGCGGCCCCCCCCGCCCCACGCACCGTCTCGCCGCAGGGAAACCAGCCGAATCGGCGCCGGGCCGGTGCGGCCGCCGGCGCCGCTGCCGGCGCGGCGGCGGGCGCCGCCGCCACGCCCGCGCCAGCAGCCCCAGCCCCGGCGCCCGCCCCCGAGCCGCAGCCCACCGAGGGTTCCGTCACCAAGCTGCCCCTGCCGCGCTTCGCCGCCCTGCGCGCGGAGGAGGTGAACATGCGGTCCGGCCCCGGCACGCGCTACCCGATCGAGTGGACCTACCAGCGCCGCGACCTGCCCGTGCAGATCATCCGCGAGTTTGAGCTGTGGCGCCGCATCCGCGACATGGAAGGCACGGAAGGCTGGGTCCACCAGTCCAACCTCACGGGCCGCCGCACCTTCGTCGTGACCGGGGAGGAGCGGGTGATTCGCCGGCGGCCGGAGGAGGGCGCCAACGTGGTCGCCCGGATCAAGCCCGGCGTGCTCGGCCGCATCCGCCTCTGCGAGGCCGGGCAGGTCTGGTGCGAGGTGCAGGTTGCCGACTACCGCGGCTGGATGCGGCGGAACGAGTTCTTCGGCGTCATGCCGGAGGAGGAGGTCAAGTAACGGTTGCTTTCCACGCGAGCGGCCCCAGGGGAAGCGAAGGGCTTCTCTCCCCCTGGACCCCCTCTCGACTTTTTCCGGGGGGCTGCCGCGGGATGCTTCGTCGGAGGTGCGCCGAGGGGCCATGACCCTCGGCGACTGACACGGCAGCCCGAAGCAGGTCCAGGTGCCCCGGGGCTCCTGGCGGAGGGGGCTGGGGAGGCGGCGCCTCCCCGGGGCCGCCGGCGGCAACAGACGGGAATGATGACCTTTCCGCGTCCTCCCTGGATTTTCCCGGCGCCTGTTCTGTCCTACCATCCGCCCGCATTCCCGGACGATGGATGAGGACGCGGCCGCATGCCTGACCTGCTGCACGCCCAGGAGCGCGATCGTCTTCTGGCCTCGCTACGCCGGCTCCTGCGCCAGGTGAACGTGGACGGCGAGCCGCTGGCGGGGCTGGCGCAAACGGAGGAGCCGGGCGCGCCCCTGCTGACGCGGGACAACGCGCTGGCGGCGGAGCTGATGGCGGTTCCCGCCCTGCGCGCCGTCGATCCCGGCCTGGCCGATGCCGCGCTGGGCTTCACCGCCGCCATGATGGAGGAGGTGGGGCCGCCGCCGCGGGGTGCCCTGCCGCTCCGGGCCCCGCATGCCGAGATCCTGCGTGCCGATCCGCGCGACCTGCGCGTGCTGACGCCCTGGCACGAGTACACGGGCGACCTGGCCCATGGCGTCCTGCGCCAGCGCCTGCGCGGCGACGGGCGGGAGCGGGACGTGCTGCACACCGGCAACATGGTGCGGCTGCGGCTGCATGGCGGGGTGCCCGGGCTGCTGGGCCGGCTCTCGCTCCGCCCCCGCACGCTGGATGTGGAGGATGCCGTCACCGACCAGGGGCTGCAGGCCGAGGGCACCGGGGTGGTGATGTGGCACGAGAGCACGCTGCACCTCTCCCCCGCGCCCGGCCTGCGCCTGGTGGCCGGCACGGTCCGCTACGAGTACCGCGCCTCCGCCGCGGATCCTGTGCTGCGGCTGACTGTGATCCTGAAGGCGGGCGCGAAGGCCGGGCTGTCTCAGGTCCGGCTGACCACGGCGCTGGACGCGCTGTCGGAGGGGGCGGTTCCCTTCCCGCGGATCTCCTTCGGGCGCGGCGGCACCCAGACCCGCCGGCCGGACGGCGCCTTCGGCGAGGAGGAGCGGATCGCCGAGGGGCCGCTGGATTCCGTGCATCTCTGGCAGGCCGGGCCGGAGGAGGCCGCGGCGGTGCTGCACATCCGCCCGCGCGCGGCGGAATCGGTGTTCAGCCTGCGCGTCAGCGCGCGGGCGGGCGTGCCGCACTGGCTCGTGCTGCGGCACACCATGCCGGAGGTGCCGCGCGGCGGTACGGTGACGCTGCGCGAGGACCGGCTGCTGGCCCGCGGCGTGGTGCGGGGCACGCCGGAGGCGGGGCTGAGGCTGCTGCGCGCGCCCGACAGCCTGGCCGGGCGCGACCCCGGCCAGACCACGGCCGGCCCCCCGCTGGTGGCCCTGGCCTCCGTCCTGCTGAACGCCCCCGCCTTCCACCCGCCCCTGCCGCGGGACCGCCTGGCGCGGCTACGGGACATTCTGGACCGGCACCTGGCCGCCCTGCCGGAGGCGGAGGAGGAGGGTGCGGCCCTGGCGCCGGACGAGCTGGCGCCGATGGTGCTGGTGCTGGACGCCCTGCTGCGCGCCGGCGGCCTGCCGCGGGAGAGGCGGCGCCTGCGCGGCCTTCTCGGCCAGCTCGCCGCCGCCGCTTCCCCGGACGGGGCGATCGGCAACGGGCTGATGACGCATGGGGCGGCGATCCTGGCGCTCGCGCGCGGCGCCACCCTGATCGGCGAGCCCTGGGTGGAGGAGGCGCTGCGGAAAGCGATCCTCGCCCTCTCGCCCGAGGGGCCGGGGCTGGCGGGGGTGGATACCTCCGGCCCGGCTTCCACCCCGGCCTTGGCGATGCTGTTGCGGGGGCTGCGGACGACGGAGCTGCTGGCGGCAGGAGGCGGGATCGCGCCCGGGCCGGCGGCCATGGAACGGCTGACGGCAGTGCGCGACCTCCTGCTCGGAACCCTTTCCGCCCGCCTGCGCGCGCGGGAGGACCGGCTGGAGGTCCTGCCCGGCGGTGCCGGGGAACCGGACGCGGCCAGCATCGCCGCCCTGCTCCTTGCCGTGCTCTCGCCCGACGAGGTGGCGCTGGCCATGGGCGGGGTGGCGGCTTGAAGCGTTTCCTCGGAGGCCTTCTGGCCCTGCTGGCGGTCTCCGGCTGCGCCGTGACGCCGCCCCCGCCGGTGCGGGAGGCGCCGATCGCCTATCCGCCCTCCGTCCGCGCGCGCCTGTTGCGGATCGTGGAGGCGGAATGGGTGGAGTGGGGCCGGATCACCGTCGGTACCGGCCTGCCGCGCCCCCCGGCGGGAACCGAGGGGGCCACGGATTCCTTCCCCCGGGTGCTGGCCTACTGGCGCGCCGTGCCGGACGCGGAGGCGGCCGCGGCCATCGCCCGCAACCGCGCCCGCTGGACCGCGCAGCTCGCCGGCCGTCCCGCGGAAGGGGTGTGGTCGGAGCCCGCCTGGTCCGCCGCCTTCGTCTCCTGGCTCATGCGTGCCGCGGGGGTGGACGAGCGGGAGTTCCACGCCTCCGCCTCCCATGCCTTCTACCTGGACGCCATCCTGCGGGACGCGGCGGAGTTCCCGGCCCAGGCCCCCTTCGTGCCGCACGACGTGGCGGAGCGCGCGCCGGAGCCGGGCGACCTGATCTGCGCCGACCGATCCCGCCGCCCGCTTTCCGGCTGGCGGGATCGCCTGCCGGAAGCCGGGCAGTTCCGCCCCATGCACTGCGACGTGGTGATCCGCACCGGGCCGGGCGTGGCGGAGGCCGTGGGCGGCAATATCGCGGATGCGGTGACGCTGACCCTCTACGAAACCGGGGCTGACGGCCTCCTGGGCCCCCGCCGGCCGGGGCAGCCGGTCGTCTTCGCGGTGATCGAGAACCGGCTGGGCCGGCTGCCACCCTTCCAGGCCGGGCCGGTCATTTCCTCCCTGCTCGGGAACGACCGCGGCCGGGATTGAACCTGGCCTCGTGCCGGCCGGGATCAGGGGTTAAGGACCAACCCGAACCGGCTGTCGGGCAGCCACGGCACTGGCCTGCCATCTCGGCCCTTCATGATCAGGCCTGGTCCTGCCTCGGTAGCCGCATGGGTTGGTGAAGCGGATGCGCGCCGCCGATCCTGTGGCTCCGAAGTTCCGGACTTGCGCGGCCTATTTGCTTTTACCGGAAATGGGCTGGTTCATTGTCTGTCTCTAGTCTGTTGCTTTTCCGCGATGCTGCGCCACCACGATCTACTCTGGAAAAATGGAATGGCAGCAGGGACCTGGGAAAGAAAGCTTCTTCTTTCTCGGTTCAGTTCAGGCCGACCATCGGCGGAGCGGGCGCAGTCCTGCCGGGATAACATTTCGAAGCCATCATTAATGCCAATGACGGTGCGTCGGGGCGTCGACAGTGCCGTTTTTCTCTGCTCGCCGTCTCAATGCTCGACATTATCTTCGGAGATAACGATATTCCCCTCACAGCCCGATTCGTAGCCGGGTTGCCAGGACCGTTTTTCGAGGAGGCCAACATGGCCGACACCAAGCAGAAAACCAGCATTGATCTGGATGGAATGACCGCGCAGGAACTGACCGCGCTGATCGAGGCCGCTGAAGCAAAGCGCGCGGAAAAGCAGGATGAGGCCCGCGCCGCGCTGATCGAGGAATTCCGTGGCAAGGCCGCGCAGCTCGGGCTGCAGCTGGAATCCCTGATGCCCGGCAATGCCTCGCACGGGCCCGCGCCCTCTTCTGGCCGCCGTATGCGTCGTGATGCCGGCGGCTCCGTCGCGCCGCGCTTCCGCGGCCCGAACGGGGAGACCTGGAGCGGGCGCGGACGCATGCCGAAGTGGCTTTCCGCGATGGAAGCCTCCGGCCGCACGAAGGACGATTTCCGGATCTAATTCGGGCTTCTCCCCGGCTGGACCTGCCAGCGAAAGCGCCGGGAATGTCCCGGCGCCAGGACCGTTACGCCCGGGCGGTCCATGAATTCCCCGTCCCATCCCAGCGGTGCAGCGGTGCCGCACCAGGGTTCCAGGCAAAGGAACGGGGCCCCCGGTTTCGACCAGAGGCCGAAATCGGGATAGCCCTCCCACTCCATCTCCAGTGCTGCGCCGGGAGCAAGGTAACGAAGTTTCCGCACCGGGAAATCCGGCAGGACGATCGCGTCCTTTTCGAAAAGGGCGGGATCGAGGGGCAGAAAACCATTCCGCAATGGAATGGCCTCCGCGGCATCCACCAGCCCGCCCTTCAGGCGGCGTGCCGACAGGGCTTCGATGCCGGGAAAAAGAATGCCGTGTCCCTCCGCCGAGGCGGCGCCGGGCAAAGGCCAGGCAAAAGCTGGATGCCCGCCGACCAGAAAGGGCAGGGGGCCCTGTCCGGGATTGGACACCGTGACGGCGCATGAGAGGGCACCTTCCGCCACCGCCCATTCCACCTCCAGCGTGAAGGCGAATGGATAAGCCTCCCGCGTCGCCTCATCATCCGCCAGCCGCAGTGCGCAGCCCAGCTCGTCCCTGCGAAGCCAGGCGAAGCGGCGGTCCCGGGCGAAGCCGTGCTGGGTCAGCCGATGCGCTCGTCCGTCATGGCGCAGCACGTCGCCGGGCAGGCGACCGACGATGGGAAACAGGATCGGGGCGTGGCGCGGCCATTCCGGCCCGGCCTGCCACAACCACTCCCCGCCGCCGGCATCGCGCAGCCCGCGCAACTCCGCCCCGTCGGCGCTGACGGTGGCAGTGAGGTGATCGTCGCCGAAGCGGTGCATCTCGTCGGGCATGCGCCTGGATGCTTCGGTCCAGCGGGCGGGGCAAGTCATCCCGGCGTGTTCCCGAGCCCAAGGGGGCGCTGCCCCCTGGACGTCCGTCCGGCTGCCGCCGGGCCAACCCGAGGCGCACCGCCAGCTGACGAGACCAAGGCCTAGAAAAAGATGATGGTGAGGGGGCCGGGGAGAGGAAGAATTCCTTCTTCCTCTCCCCGGGACAGACCACACCCCGCAACCCGGCGCCACCGCGCGCGTCCCTCCCCCATAGCCAGGAGGCGTTCACATGCTGCAAGTCCTGCCCGCCGGCCTGGGCCGGGCCCTGTCGGGGATGCGGCCCGGCATCAATGCGCTGCTCTTCGCCGGGGTGAATGTCCCGGCGGTGATCGAAGTGACCAGCCCGGCCTTCACCGGCGGTGGGGCGATGCCGGCCCTGCACACGGCGGATGGGCCGGGGATTTCCGTACCGCTCGCCTGGACAGGGGTGCCGCACGGGGCGGGGTCACTGCTGCTGGTGGTGGAGGACGCGGACAGCCCCACGCCGAAGCCGCTGGTCCATGCCATCGTCACCGGCCTGCCGGCGGCGGATGGCGGACTGGCGGCGGGCGACCTGCCGGGGCCGGGGCGGCCGGGCCTGCCGGGGGTGGGAATGGGGCGGAACTCGTATTTCGGGAAGGCCTGGCTTCCGCCGGATCCTCCGCCGGGGCACGGGCCGCACCGCTACGCTTTCCAGGTCTTCGCCCTGCACGGGCGGCCGGCGCCGCTGGCCGGGTCGCCGGGGCGCGGGGCTTTGAGGAAGGTCCTCGGCCCGGGCGTCCTGGCGAAAGGGTGCCTGATCGGCACCTATGAGAGACGGGGCTGACGTCCCGTCCGACCGTTCAGGCGATGATCCGCCTTAGCCCAGCGTCTCGCGGATGATCTGACGGATTTCCGCGTCGCTAAGGGTTCCCGCCTCATTCGGCCGGGGGGTGGTGTGCGGCAGGCTCGGGGCCGGCCGATGGGTAACGCTATGCGTGTTCATGGTCTTCTTTCATGGGCTCCGGCGACAAGGTCTGGTCGCCCGGGCGTTTCTTGGGCCAGCCATCATCCGCCCGGATCTGGGACGGTATCGGGGCAGGCCCGTGACGGGATCATGATGATGCAGGATCCCTGGTAACCGGCCGGTAAAGGGCCGGATATGGAACGGGCGCCGCGGTCCGGGGACCGAGACGCCCGCCCTTTGGTGCGGGGCGGCGGGGCCGCCCCTCCTCTCAGGCCAGCTGGAGGTTGGAGGCGGACATCTTACCCTTGGGGTCCTTCTGGACGTCAAAGGAGAGCTTGTCGCCCTCGTTCAGCCCGCGGAGGCCCGCGCGCTGGACGTCCGAGACGTGGACGAACACGTCCTTGGACCCGTCATCCGGCTGGATGAAGCCGTAGCCCTTGGTCGCGTTGAACCACTTCACGGTTCCGGTAGCCATCGATCGCATGTCTTTCGGTCTGGGGTTGCCCCCTGGGGGTACCCCCCGGACCGACACTTGCCGGCCCACGGGGCAGGTCACCGGAACTGGCGGCCCGGCGTCCTGTTGGAGCGGCGGACGGTTTGGGCCAGCACTGGCAGACTGGATCTGGGAGGCGGATGACAGGATTGCAACCCGCCCCGGGGTCCCGCAGGCCGCCGCTGGCGCCCGGAATACCCCCGCCGGCGCCTTTTTCCTGGCCTTTGCCGGACGGAGCCGCCATATACCCGCCCACCGGGTGCGCCGCAGGGTTCACCCGCCCTCCGCGCATGCGGTGGGCTGACAGGAACGGCCGCGCCGCGGCGTTTCCGGCCACATGGAACCCCGTACGCGGCGACCCCGCGGCGGACCCCATGCCGCCCGAGACGCCGGGCAGCCCGCCAGAGGGGCGGGGGCGCAGAGACCCTTCATCCCATCCATGTCGCAACACCACGCCCCGACGGCAATCCGGCCGAGCGGGGCCGACAGGATGAGCGCATGTTCGACAGCTACTACCGCAAGGATATCGACTGGGGCGGTAAGACCCTGACGCTGGAGACGGGCAAGATCGCCCGCCAGGCCGATGGCGCCGTTCTCGCCCGCCTGGGCGACACCATCGTCCTCTGCACCGCGGTGGGCGCCCGCTCCGTGAAGCCGGGCCAGGACTTCTTCCCGCTGACCGTGAACTACCAGGAGAAGGCCTTCGCCGCGGGCAAGATCCCCGGTGGTTTCTTCAAGCGCGAGGGCCGTCCCTCCGAGTTCGAGACCCTCACCTCCCGCCTGATCGACCGTCCGATCCGCCCGCTCTTTCCGGAGGGTTTCCGGAACGAGGTGCAGGTGGTGGCGACCGTGCTGTCCCATGACCTGGAGAACAGCCCGGACATCGTGGCGATGGTCGGCTGCTCCGCCGCCCTGACGATCTCCGGCATCCCCTTCTTCGGCCCGATCGCCGCCGCCCGCGTCGGCTACGCCGCCGGCGAGTACATCCTGAACCCGACGCTGGAGCAGACGAAGACCAGCGAGCTGGAGCTGGTGGTCGCCGGCACGGCCGAGGGCGTGCTGATGGTGGAGTCCGAGGCGAAGGAGCTCACCGAGGAGGTGATGCTCGGCGCCGTGGAGTTCGGCCACAAGGCCTTCCAGCCCGTGATCGCCGGCATCATCGAGCTGGCCGAGCGCGCGGCGAAGGAGCCCTGGGCCCTCGTCGAGAAGACCGAGGCCGAGACGGTGCTGAAGGCGCGCATCTCCGAGCTGGGCCGCGCCGACATGGCCGAGGCCTACAAGGAAACGCAGAAGCAGGTCCGCTACGGCAAGGTGGGCGAGGTCAAGAAGAAGATCGTCGCCCAGCTCGAGGCCGAGGGCCTGGATACGGCCGCGGCCAAGGGCATGCTGAAGGAGCTCGAGGCGGACGTGGTCCGCAACGCGATCCTGGACACGGGCATGCGCATCGACGGGCGCGACACCAAGACCGTGCGCCCGATCGTGGCCGAGGTCGGCATCCTGCCGCGCAGCCACGGCTCCGCCCTGTTCACCCGCGGCGAGACGCAGGCGCTCTGCGTGGCGACGCTGGGGACGGGCCAGGACGAGCAGATTATCGATGCCCTCGCGGGCGAGTACCGCGAGGACTTCATGCTGCACTACAACTTCCCCCCCTACTCCGTGGGTGAGACGGGCCGCATGGGCTCCCCGGGCCGCCGCGAGGTCGGGCATGGCAAGCTCGCCTGGCGCGCCGTGCACCCGCTGCTGCCGGAGAAGGACAAGTTCCCCTACACGATCCGCGTCGTGTCGGAGATCACGGAGTCCAACGGCTCCTCCTCCATGGCCACCGTCTGCGGCACCTCGCTGTCGCTGATGGATGCCGGCGTTCCCCTGAAGCGGCCGGTGGCGGGCATCGCCATGGGTCTGATCAAGGAGGAGAAGGGCTTCGCGGTGCTGTCCGACATCCTCGGCGACGAGGACCACCTCGGCGACATGGACTTCAAGGTGGCCGGCACGGAGCAGGGCATCACCGCCCTGCAGATGGACATCAAGATCACGTCCATCACCTTCGACATCATGAAGACGGCGCTGGAGCAGGCCAAGGACGGCCGCGTCCACATCCTCGGCGAGATGGCGAAGGGCCTGTCCGGCTCCCGCACGGATGTCGCGGCCACCGCGCCGCGCATCACCGTGATCAACGTGCCGAAGGACAAGATCCGCGAGGTCATCGGGACCGGCGGCAAGGTGATCCGCGAGATCGTCGAGCAGACCGGCACCAAGATCGACATCGAGGATGACGGCACGATCAAGATCGCGTCGAGCAGCACCGAGGCGACCCAGGCCGCGATCGACCGCATCCGCGGCATCACGGCCGAGGCCGAGGTGGGCGCGATCTACACGGGCACGGTCGTGAAGGTCGCCGACTTCGGCGCCTTCGTGAACTTCCTCGGCGCCAAGGACGGCCTCGTCCACATCTCCGAACTGGGCCAGGAGCGGGTGAACAAGACCTCCGACGTCGTCTCGGTCGGCGACAAGGTGAAGGTCAAGGTCATCGGCTTCGACGACCGCGGCAAGGTGAAGCTCTCCATGCGGGTCGTCGACCAGCAGACGGGTGCGGACATCAGCGAGCAGGTGGGCGCCCGGCGTCCGCGCGCCGAGGGCGAGGAGGGCGGCGAGCGCTCCGACCGCGGTGACCGTGGCGATCGCGGCCCCCGCCGCGACCGCGGCGGCGACCGCCCCCGCCGCTTCAACGACTAGGAATCGCGGGGCCGCTCACGGCCCCGTGAAATGTAATGTAAGTGTGGCCGGGGGGCTGTATGAGTCCCCCGGCCCGGACCATATGCGACGCTAGCGGCGGCCCCTCGGCCGCCACGTTCCAGGGAAGAAGCCGACCTTGAAGGCGATCAACACCATCCGCATGGGCGGTGCCGACGTCCTCCCGATCGTTGAGGGTGGGAAGGGCGTGTCTGCCTCCAATGGCGCTTCCGCCGGCAATTGGGCCGCGGAAGGCGGGGTGGGCACCTTCTCCGCTGTCAACGCGGACAGCTACGACGCCGAAGGGCGGATCATTCCCCAGGAATATCACGGCAAGACGCGGCGCGAGCGCCACGAGGAGCTGGTGGCCTATGGCATCGCCGGCGGCATCGCCCAGGCCCGCGAGGCCTATGAGCGCTCCAACGGCCAGGGCCGGGTCCACGCCAACATCCTCTGGGAAATGGGCGGTGCGGAGCGCGTGGCGCGCGGGATGCTGGAAGGGGCCAAGGGCCTGATCCACGGCATCACCTGCGGCGCCGGAATGCCCTACCGCCTGGCCGATATCGCGCGGGAATACCGCGTCCACATCTACCCCATCGTCTCCTCGGCCCGCGCCTTCAACGCGCTGTGGAAGCGCGCCTACTCCAAGGCCAGCGAGTGGCTGGGCGGCGTGGTCTACGAAGATCCCTGGCTGGCCGGCGGCCATAACGGCCTCTCCAACTCCGAGGACCCGCGGCGGCCCGAGGCTCCCTATGCCCGTGTGCTGAAGCTGCGCCAGCAGATGCGCGAGCTCGGCCTGGGCAACGTGCCCATCATCATGGCCGGCGGCGTGTGGTGGTTGGAGGAGTGGCAGGACTGGATCGACAACCCGGAACTCGGCCCGATCGCCTTCCAGTTCGGCACCCGCCCGCTGGTCACCCGCGAGAGCCCGATCCCGGACGCCTGGAAGCAGAAGCTGCTGACGCTGAAGTCCGGCGACGTCTCGCTCCAGAACTTCTCCCCCACCGGCTTCTACAGCAGCGCCGTCCGCAACCCCTTCCTGCGCGAGCTGGAGGACCGTTCCGCCCGGCAGGTCGCCTATACCGGCGAGCCGATCGGCGAGCACTCCGCGGTCTACGGCGTCGGCCCGCGCAAGCGCCCGGTCTATCTCGTGCCGGGCGACCTGCACCGCGTGAAGGGCTGGGAGGCGCAGGGCTTCACCGAGGCGCTCCGCACCCCGGACGACACGCTCGTCTTTGAAACGCCGGAGGCCAGCCGCCAGATCCTGGCGGACCAGGTCGCCTGCATGGGCTGCCTCTCCCAGTGCCGCTTCTCCAACTGGGCGCAGCACACGGACGACCACTCCAACGGCAAGAAGGCCGATCCCCGCAGCTTCTGTATTCAGAAGACCCTGCAGGACATCGGCCACGGCGGCGATCCCGACGGGAACCTGATGTTCGCCGGCCACAACGCCTACCGCTTCGCCCAGGACCCCTTCTACTCCAACGGGTTCATCCCGACGGTGAAGGAGCTGGTGGGCCGGATCATGACGGGCCGCTAGGAAGCGCCATCATCCCGCCCCGGACGATCGGGGAAACCGCGAACTGGCCCGCGAAAGTGGGCCTTTTCGATTTATGGTGCTTAGTGCTGATCCTGGGCTGTCCGGGACCAGGGGGCGCCGCCCCCTAGAGCATTTCCGGCTTGCACAGACTCGCGGGTTCTGATTCGACGCTGTTGTTGAGCAGCGAGGCTGGAGATGACGGCACCTCTGTCGCAGGACCTGCGCAAGCGCCTGGTCCGGGCTGTT
>NZ_JAGIZA010000008.1 GCF_017813365.1 Roseomonas indoligenes | reverse complement strand
AGCACGTCGATGCTCCGCGCCACGCCCGAGGACGGCGTCAGCGACACCGCAAAGCTGTGCCCCGACAAGGCAGACGACAGGTCCAGCGCAGGAGCCGTCGAGACAGGGCCAGTGCTGAGCACGGCCTCGACGCTGGCCCCGGCCTTCAGGTCCGGCCGGACTGCCGAGAGGACGGCCATCTTTACGGACCCGTCGTCATAAGTCGTCTTCACGTCCATCTGGACTGCGGAAATCGATCCTTTGATCGTCTCGACCAGTCCGGTGCCGCTCGGCAGTTCACCCCGGGCGAAGACCTGGCCGAAGGTAGCGGTTCCGCCGTCCAGGCGGCCCTGGCCGACATTCTCGTAAACAAGGCTGACAAGCCGCATCACTCACAATTCCTCACAGCAGGACAAGTATGCCGACCAGAAAGCCTGCCGACAGATGTTCCGATTCAAGAAAAAATAACGTCGGAAATCTTTACAGTCCTCGTAGATTCGGTTCGCACGCACAGCCTCTATGATACAAGTCACCGATCGATCAATGGTGAATCTCGTTAAGGCTTTGTTTGGATGGTGACCGGCTTTACTTCATGACAACCGGTTTAGAACGGGGTTTCGACGCCGTCCTGCAGGCACCTCGGCGCTGCAGCAGTCCTCATCATGGTCGGGCGCGGTCGCCGGCACCGATAGCTCAGCAAAGCCGCCACGGCGTGATAGTCAGCGATGTCCAAGGCTCGGCTGGACCAAACTTTTCATAACCGTCGTTGCGCTTGTCGTCCGGCTCGACCGACTGTCGGAACATCTTACACGTCGCGTTCGTTCGGTTTCCAATAACCAGCAAATCATTGATCTTTCAGACGAATTCTATCTGGCACAATGCTTGCCCTTAAGCGTGTGGATACCGCTATTGGAGAAGCCATTCATGCGTTCGTTCAAGACGTCCCTGCTCGCCGGCGCCGCTCTGGCCCTGCTGGGCGCCAGCGCAGCTCAGGCGGGCTCGTATAAGATCGCCGTCACCACTGGCCTCATTGGCAGCGGATTCGAGACGCTCAACACCCTGCCGGCCTTCTCCGGCCCGACGGCCTCGGCCACCTTCACCTACACGGGCGACCTGAACTTCAACAACACGGAGGCGCAGAACACCCCCTCGGGCAAGCTGGGCGACCTGAACAGCGGGTTCGGCTTCACCGCCGCGAACGTGTCGGGGTACGGCGGCGGCGGCAGTGTGACCTACCAGGGCACCCAGGTGGCCTACTTCAACACGGAAGCGCGGTTCATCTCCTCCAGCGGCAGCGTCGCCGGCTACGGCTACGGCTCCCACTATGCGATCACCCTGGGCAGCCTCGCGGCCGGCACCTCTCTCACCATCACCCATGATGATGGCATCAGCCTCTACCGGGATGGCGTGCGCGTTCCTGGCGGTGTCTCCGGCCCGACGAATGCCGTGACCGACACCTTCAGCAACCTCGCGGCCGGCACCTACACGCTCTACTACAGCCGGCAGAACGGCACGCCCTCCGTCCTGCAGGTGGCGGTGCCCGAGCCCACCTCGCTGGCGCTCTTCGGCGCCGGCCTGCTCGGCCTCGGCTATGTGCGCCGCCGGCGCAACAACCAGGCGGGCTGAACCTCGCCGCAGAAGGGCCGGGGAACACTCTTCCCCGGCCTTTCTTCTCGCAGCCACACCGACACCCCACCGCACATCGCCGGAGAAGCCGCCATCCCCCAGGGGGCGGCCGGTCAGCCCACTCCCAGCACGCGGATCAATCCCAGGCTGACCACCCCCAGCAGCAGCAGCGACGCCACCGCCGCCCCGACCACCCGCCCGCCGGCGCGCGCCACGGTCCGCACATCCACCCCCAGCCCCAGCGCGGCCATGGCGAGCACCGTCAGCGCCGTCGCCACGGTCGCCATCGGCCCCAGAAGCGCCGCCGGCAGCAGCTCAAGCGAGCGCAGCGCGGCCAGCCCGAGGAAGCCCAGGATGAACCAGGGCACCAGCCGCGAGAGCGGCGGCCGCGCCGCCCCCTGGCGCGGCGTGAGGAGGGAGAGCGCCACCACCACCGGCCCCAGCATCAGCACCCGCACCAGCTTCACCAGCGTGCCGATCTGCACGGCCAGCCCCCCCAATGGCGCGGTGGCGGCCAGCACCTGCGGCACGGCATAAACGGTCAGCCCGGCCAGCACGCCGTAAGGCCCGGCGCTCAGCCCCAGCAGGGGCGCCAGCAGCGGCAGGATCAGCACCACCACCACGCCCAGAACGGCGGTGAAGGCGATGGAGGCCGCCACGTCCTCGCCTTTCGCCCCCACCACCGGCGCCACGGCCGCGATGGCGGAATTGCCGCAGATCGAGTTCCCGCAGGCCACCAGCACCGCCAGCCGCGGTGCCAGCCCGAAGGCCCGGCCCAGGCCGTAGCTCGCGGGGATGGCCACCCCCACCACCACCGCGATCCCCAGCAGCAGTTCCCAGCCGACCGCCAGGATCGTCGCCGCGCTGAGGGAAGCGCCGAGCAGCACCACCCCCACCTCCAGCAGCATCTTGGCGGAGAAATCGATCCCCGGCTTCCAGCGCGGTCCGGGCCGCCAGGCCGTGCGGATGGCGCAGCCCAGCAAGATGGCCAGCACCAGCGTCTCCAGCCAGGCGCGCCCGAAGGCCACCTCCTCCAGCCGCGCAAGCCCCAGGGCGGTGAGCGACACGGCGGCACAGAGGGATACACCCGGCAGAAGCCGGGCCATGTGGTCGGTGGGTGTCATGGAATGGCAATCTCCGCCGGTGGAGTTGGACCGGCGAAAGCCACTCAACAAACGGATGAATCAGATCGGAACGATCGTCCTGCGCGATCCTTTCGCTTCCCCCGGCTACTTCGTCCCGAAGAGCCGGTCCCCCGCATCGCCAAGCCCGGGGCGGATATAGGCGTGCTCGTCCAGCACCCGATCCACCGCGCAGGCATAGACCGGCACGTCGGGATGCGTCCGTGCCAGCACGGAGACGCCCTCCGGCGCTGCCAGGAGGCAGGCGAAGCGGAGGTTGGCGCAGCCCGCCGCCTTCAGCCGCTCCAGCGCCGCCGCCGCCGAGTAGCCGGTGGCCAGCATGGGATCCACCACGATCACCAGCCGTTCCGCCACGTCCTCCGGCAGCTTCAGCAGGTATTCCACCGGCCGCTTCGTGATGGGATCCCGGTACATCCCGATATGCCCCACCCGGGCGGAGGGAACGAGGTCCAGCATCCCCGATGCGATCCCGTCCCCCGCTCGCAGGATGGAAACGATGCACAGCTTCTTGCCCACGATGGCCGGCGCCATCATCGGCTCCAGCGGCGTGTCGATCGGCACGTCCCGCACCGGCAGGTCCCGCGTCAGCTCATAGGCCATCAGCAGGCTGATCTCGCGCGCCAGCGCCCGGAACTCGCCGGTGGAGGTCTCGCGCCGCCGCATGATCGTCAGCTTGTGCTGCACCAGCGGGTGGGTGAGCAGCGTCAGCCTGGGGTGGTTCACCGGGTCCATCGCGCCGCGTCTCCTGCCCACCGGCCCCAGGGGGCGGGGCCGGCGCGGCCATCCCATAGCGCAGCCCCGCCCCGGGGCGAAGGCCGCGGCCCAAGCAACCTTGTTCTGGTCTCTCATCGAGGAAGGAGCCGCGGGCCGCTCTCGGAAGCGAACCGCAAGGCCACCATCGACCTGCTGCTCCAAGCCATCCTCGTGAACCGGCCCTGGGTCCGCACCCTGCTGGCCGAGACGCTGCAGAACCCCCAAGCGGTCCATGAGGACAGGGCGCCCGCGCCGGCCCCCGCCCGCCGGCAATTTCCCCCGGCGCCGTCCCGCCCTATAGGTGCAACAAAGGCCCGCGCGGCGCCCCGCCCCTGCCGCGAGGGGGCCGCAATGCCGGGTTAACCCTGTCCGCTCACCCCATCCCAGGTCGCAGCACCGCCCGACGAGGACCAATACCCCGACCATGCGCGTGATCGTCACCGGCGGCGCCGGCTTCATCGGCTCCGCCCTCGTCCGGCATCTGATCCTGGACCTCGGGCACGAGGTGCTGGTGATCGACAAGCTCACCTATGCCGGCGACCGGCGGACGCTGGCCCCCTGCGAGGGCCGCCCCGGCTTCGCCTTCCTCCAGGCCGATATCTGCGACGCCGAGCGGATGCGCACCGCCCTCGCGGAATACGCGCCGGACGCGGTGATGCACCTGGCGGCCGAGAGCCATGTGGACCGCTCCATCGCCTCCGCCGCCCCCTTCATCCAGACCAACGTGATGGGCACCTTCGCCCTGCTGGAAGCCGCCCGCGCCCTGGTGGGCGGCTACGACGCGGCCCGGCGCAACGCCTTCCGCTTCCTCCACGTTTCCACCGACGAGGTCTTCGGTTCCCTCGGCCCCACCGGCGCCTTCACCGAGGAGACGCCCTACGACCCGCGCTCCCCCTACTCCGCCAGCAAGGCGGGCTCCGACCACCTCGCGCGCGCCTGGCACGAGACCTACGGGCTGCCGACGATCGTCACCAACTGCTCCAACAACTACGGGCCCTACCACTTCCCGGAGAAGCTGATCCCGCTCGTCACCCTCAACGCGCTGGAGGGGAAGCCGCTCCCCGTCTACGGCGACGGCGGCAACGTGCGGGACTGGCTCTTCGTGGAGGACCACGCCCGCGCCCTGGTGGCCGCCCTGACCCGCGGCGTGCCCGGCGAGACCTACAACATCGGCGGAAGGGCGGAGCGCACCAACCTGCAGGTGGTGCACGCCATCTGCGATACGCTGGACCGCCTGCGCCCCGCCGCCGCCCCGCGCCGGGACCTCATCACCTTCGTGACGGACCGCCCGGGACACGACCGCCGCTACGCCATCGACCCCGCCAAGGCGGAGCGCGAGCTCGGCTGGCGCTCCACGGTCACCTTTGAGGGGGGCATCGAGCGCACCCTCCGCTGGTACCTGGAAAACGAGGCCTGGTGGCGCCCGCTGCGCGAGAAATACGCGGGCGAACGCCTCGGCCTCCTCCCCGATCCCGTGAAAGGCAAGGCTTGATGCCGGAAGCACCCATGAAGGGCATCATCCTCGCCGGCGGCAGCGGCACGCGCCTCTACCCCGCCACCATGGCCGTGTCGAAGCAGCTCCTGCCCGTCTACGACAAGCCGATGATCTACTACCCGCTCTCGGTGCTCATGCTCGCCGGGATCCGGGAGGTGCTGATCATCTCCACCCCGCATGACCTGCCCCTGTTCGAGCGGCTGCTTGGCACGGGCGAGCAGTGGGGCATCCGCCTCTCCTACATCGCCCAGCCCAGCCCGGACGGCCTCGCCCAGGCCTTCATCCTGGGAGAGGAGTTCCTGGCCGGTGCCCCCTCCGCCCTCGTGCTCGGGGACAACATCTTCCACGGCTACGAGCTGGACGAGCGGCTGGTGGAGGCCCGCAACAAGGGCCCCGGCGCCTCCGTCTTCGCCTATCGCGTCGCCGACCCCGAACGCTACGGCGTGGTGGAGTTTGACGAGAGCTACCGCGCCCTCTCGCTCGAAGAGAAGCCGGCGCATCCCCGCTCCGACTGGGCTGTCACCGGCCTCTACTTCTACGACGGCCGCGCCCCCGAGATGGCCCGCCGCGTGAAGCCCTCCCCGCGCGGGGAGCTGGAAATCACCGACCTCAACCGCCTCTACCTGGAGGAGGGGAGCCTGCGCGTCATCCGCCTCGGCCGTGGCTACGCCTGGCTGGACACCGGCACCCATGACAGCCTTCTGGAAGCCGGCGAGTACGTGCGCGCCATCGAGAAGCGCACGGGCATGAAGGTCAACGCGCCGGAGGAAGTGGCCTGGCGGATGGGCTTCATCGACGATGCCGCCCTCCGCGCCCTGGCGGCGAAGCAGAGCAAGAGCGGCTACGGTGCCTATCTGGAAGGCCTGCTGAACCAGCGGCGCTGACAGCGGGGACGCGGGCCGGGCGCTACCAGCCCGGCATCGCCCCGCCATTGACGGGATTGCCGCCCGGCAGAGGCACGGCGGCGATCCGCCGCGCCACCTCCGCCGCCTCGGAGGGATCGCCGCGCCGGATGTCGTAATCCGCCCCGCCGGGATAGGCGCCGACCACCTCGAAGTCGCCGCTCGCCCATTCCCGGCAATGCCCCACCCCGGCCGGGATCACCAGGGCATCCCCCGCGCGCAGCTCCACCACCTCGCCCGCCGGACCGCCGAAGCGGACCCGCGCGGTCCCGCGGGAGACGCCCAGCGCCTCATGCGCGTTACTGTGGAAATGGTGGTAGGCGAACACGCCGTCCGTCCAAGCATTGGACCAGCCATGAGCCGCGAAGTGGCGGGTGATGGCCCCGGCATCCCCCGCCAGCGCCCCGCGCCAGACCAGGAGCGGCAGCCGCGAATTCGGGATGCCACCGTCCGGCGCGAAGCGGTGCGCCTCAGTCATCCGCCCCCACCCGCTGCAGCACCTCGCGCTTGCCCACATGGTTCGCGGGCCCCACCACGCCCTCGCGCTCCATCTGCTCGATCAGCTTCGCCGCGCGGTTGTAGCCGATGTTGAGATGGCGCTGGACGAAGCTCGTGCTCGCCTTGCCCTCGCGGGACACCAGCGCGACAGCCTGCTCGTAGAGTCCCTTCTCGCCGCCATTGGCGGTGGCGTCGAAGACGGGGCCGGAATCCTCGTCCTCGTCGGTCTCGGTGACCTCCTCGATATAGGCGGGCTCGCCCTGCTCGCGCAGGTACTCCACCACGCGCTCCACCTCCTCGTCGGAGACGAAGGGGCCGTGCACGCGGTTCACCCGCCCGCCGCCAGCCATGTGCAGCATGTCGCCTTGACCCAGCAGCTGCTCCGCGCCCTGCTCGCCGAGGATGGTGCGGCTGTCGATCTTCGACGTCACGGCGAAGGAGATGCGCGTCGGGAAGTTCGCCTTGATGGTGCCGGTGATCACGTCCACCGAAGGCCGCTGCGTGGCCATGATCACGTGGATGCCGGCCGCGCGCGCCATCTGCGCCAGGCGCTGCACCGCCGCCTCGATCTCCTTGCCCGCCACGATCATCAGGTCCGCCATCTCGTCGATCACCACGACGATCATGGGAAGCGAGACGAGGTTCAGCGGCTGCTCCTCGAAGACCGGCTTGCCGGTCTCGGGGTCGAAGCCCGTCTGCACGCGGCGGGTGATCTGCTCGCCCCGGGCGTTCGCCGCCACCACCTTCTCGTTGTAGCCGCCGATGTTGCGGACGCCGAGCTGGCTCATTGCCTTGTAGCGACGCTCCATCTCCCGCACCGTCCACTTCAGCGCCCCGATCGCCTTCGGCGGCTCCGTCACCACGGGCGCCAGAAGGTGCGGGATGCGGTCGTAGACCGACAGTTCCAGCATCTTCGGGTCGATCATGATGAAGCGGCACTCATCCGGCCCGAAGCGGTAGAGCAGGGACAGGATCATCGTGTTGATCCCGACCGACTTACCGGAACCGGTGGTGCCGGCGATCAGCAGGTGCGGCATCCGCGCGAGGTCCGCCACCACGGGCGCCCCGCCGATGTCCTTGCCCAGCGCCAGCGGCAGCTTGCCGGGGTTACGCGCCCAGTCCTCCGCCTCCATCATCTCGGAGAAGAACACCATCTCGCGCTTGGCGTTCGGCATCTCGATGCCGATCACGTTGCGCCCGGGCACGGTGGCGATGCGCACGGCCAGCACGGACATGCTGCGCGCGATGTCGTCCGCCAGCCCGATCACGCGGGCGGACTTCGTGCCCGGCGCCGGCTCCAGTTCGTAGAGCGTCACCACCGGGCCGGGGCGGATATCCGCGATCTTGCCGCGCACACCGTAATCCTCGAGCACGGATTCCAGCAGCCGCGCATTCTCCTCCAGCGCCTCGCGGGAAGGGCCGTGGTCCCGGCGCGGCGGCGCGGGGGCCAGCAGCGAGAGCGGCGGCAGGCGGAACTTCCCGTCGTCGCCCTTCTTCACCGTCTCCCCGATCGGCAGGCGGCGCGGCGGCAGCACCCGGTCCGCGATGCGCGGCCCGCCCTCCTTCGCCTCCTCCGCCATGCGCTCCGCGACCCGCTCCATGGGGGCCTCCGGCGCGGGCTTCGGCACCCGGCGCGGCGCGGGCCGCGCGGCCGGCTCCTCCTCGGCAGCGGCATCGGCCGCGCGCAGCAACTGGGAAAGCTGCGGAGAGGGCTCCTGCCGGCGCCGGATCATCCCGGCCAGCGACTCCCCGAAACGGCTCGGCGCGCCCATCACCCGCGCCAGCAGCCCAGGCCGTTCCTCCGGCGCCGCCTCATGGTGGTGCATCCGCGCCCGCGCCATGCGGGCCTCCGCCGCCCGCGCGCGCGCCTGGGAACGGCGGCGCAGGATGTTCCCCGCCAGCCCATGCCCCCGCCGCGCCGCCACCCCGCCCGCACGCCGCCAGGAGGAGAGCGGGACCGCCAGCGCCAGCACGGTCGCCACCACCGCCATGGCTGCCAGTGCGGAATTCCCCACCACGGATCCCAGCGGCCCGAAGATGGCGCCGATCGTCTCGTCCACAGCGTCCCGCATCAGCGGCCCGACCGCGCCGCCCGCCGTGCCGCCCGGGAAGGGCGCCGGCAGCGGCGTGACGGAGAGAACGGCCGCCAGCAGCGGCAGCCCCGCCAGCAGCGCCGCGACCCGCAAGGGAAAGGGCGAGAGCCCGCGATGGGTGGAGAGGCGCAGCGCCCAGGTCAGCAGGCAGGCCGCCGGCAGCAGCCCCGCCCAGCCGAAGCCCTGCAGCAGCACGTCCGACACCATGGCGCCGAAGGGGCCCGCCAGGTTCGTCGGCGCCCGGCTCGTGGCGGTGGAGAGGGAGGGGTCGCCCGGGTTGTGGCTGGCCAGCGCCACCAGCACCGCCAGACCCAGCAGCCCCGCGATCATGCCGAGAAGCTGTGCGCCCCGCCGCGTCAGCGCAGCCCTCACGGCCGGGGAAGCGAAGCGGCGGATCCCCGCGGCCGTGCCGAAGGGATTCATGCCGGCCTCGGCCTCGATCGGAACGGCGGAGGCGGAACGGCTGGTGCGCGGCATGGTCTTCCCGGGCAGGTTTGAGGAACCGCGGGAAGGCTACACGATAAGCTCTTGGTTTTGGGGCCACACGTGAACAAAAAAAGCCCGGGGGAGTCGCCTCCCCCGGGCCCGGAGCGGGGCTTTCGCCCGGCCCGCTACGCGGCTCAGTAGCGGTAGAGCTCGGCCTTGAAGGGCCCCTGCTGCGCCACGCCGATATACTCGGCCTGCTGCTGGGTCAGCTTCGTCAGCTTCGCGCCCACCTTCTCCAGGTGCAGAAGGGCCACCTTCTCGTCCAGGTGCTTCGGCAGGGTATAGACCTGCTTCCCGTAGGCCGCGCCGTTGGTCCACAGCTCGATCTGCGCCAGGGTCTGGTTAGTGAAGGAAGCGGACATCACGAAGCTCGGGTGCCCCGTGGCGTTGCCCAGGTTCACCAGGCGCCCCTCGGAAAGCAGCGTGATCTTCTTCCCGTCGGGGAACTCGATCTCGTCCACCTGCGGCTTGATGTTCGTCCACTTGTAGTTGCGCAGCGCGGCCACCTGGATCTCGCTGTCGAAGTGGCCGATGTTGCAGACGATCGCGCGGTGCTTCATCGCGCGCATGTGGTCGGCGGTGATCACGTCCACATTGCCCGTGGCGGTGACGAAGATGTCGGCGCGCGGGGCGGCCTCCTCCATCGTCACGACGTCATAGCCCTCCATCGCCGCCTGCAGCGCGCAGATCGGGTCGATCTCCGTCACCATCACGCGGCAGCCCGCATTGCGGAGGGAGGCGGCCGAGCCCTTGCCCACGTCGCCGTAGCCGGCGATGCAGGCGATCTTGCCGGCCATCATCACGTCCGTGCCACGGCGGATGCCGTCCACCAGGGACTCGCGGCAGCCGTAGAGGTTGTCGAACTTCGACTTGGTGACGCTGTCGTTCACGTTGATCGCGGGGAAGAGCAGCTTGCCCTCCTTCGCCATCACGTACAGGCGGTGCACGCCCGTCGTCGTCTCCTCCGACACACCCTTGAGGGAGGCGGCGAGCTTGGCGAACCAGCCCGGCTTCTCCGTCAGCGTGCGGCGGATGAGGGCGAAGAACACCGTCTCCTCCTCGTTCGTCGCCTTGTCGAGGAAGGCGGTGTCGCCCTGCTCGGCGCGCAGCCCGTAATGGACCAGCAGCGTCATGTCGCCGCCGTCGTCCAGCAGCAGGTTCGGCTCGCCGCCATCGGCCCACTCGAGGGTGCGGCGCACATACTCCCAGTAGTCCTCCAGGCTCTCGCCCTTGATGGCGAAGACCGGCGTGCCGGAGGCCGCGATGGCGGCGGCCGCGTGGTCCTGGGTGGAGAAGATGTTGCAGGACGACCAGCGCACATCGGCGCCCAGCGCCTTCAGCGTCTCGATCAGCACGGCGGTCTGGATCGTCATGTGCAGGCAGCCCGCGATACGGGCGCCCTTCAGCACCTGGGCCGGGCCGTACTCACGGCGCGTCGCCATCAGGCCGGGCATCTCGTCCTCGGCCATCTCGATCTCCTTGCGGCCCCACTGGGCGAGGGAGAGATCGGCGACGACGTAGTCGGTCTTGGGGGGCAGGGAGTCGGGCATGTCGGGCGGGCCTTCCGGAATCGGGAAGTCGCGTATCACGCGCGGACACCCCAGGCCAAGGGCTTAAGCCATATCAGGATATGTTTATGTCGATTTGGGTGCACCGCACCAACCCGTGTTGTTCATGGCCGGAAGATCATCCCAGCGCCCATGGAAGTGTCATCTGACACTGCCCCCATCAGGAGGGCACGGCCCCGCGCCGCGCGCCACAGACCTGAACAGCGAGCAGAGACAATGACCGATCCGGTATCCCGCCGCGCCATGATCGCCAGCGCTGCCGCGGTGGGAGCCCTCGCCCCCGCCCTGGCCCCGACTATGGCGAACGCTCAGGCCCCGGATCCCACGCCGCAGCCCAGCCGCGGCCCCGGGCGCGGCGGCAACGATCCCGGCCCCCGCAATCTCGCCCGGGACCGCGCCAACCCGGACATGCTCAACCCGCCCGCCACCGACCACGGCACCCTGCCCAACCTCCGCTTCTCCTACGCGGACGCCCATGTCCGGCAGGAGAGCGGCGGCTGGACCCGCCAGGTCACGGTGCGCGAGCTCGGCGTCTCCAACGACATCGCCGGCGTGAACATGCGCCTCAACTCCGGCGGCGTGCGGGAGCTGCACTGGCACAAGGAAGCGGAGTGGGCCTACATGCTCTACGGCCGCGCCCGCATCACCGCCATCGATGCGCAAGGCCGCCAGTTCGTGGACGATGTCGGCGTCGGCGATCTCTGGTACTTCCCCGGCGGCACCCCGCACTCCATCCAGGGCCTCGGCGAGGATGGCTGCGAATTCCTCCTCGTCTTCGATGACGGCCACTTCGACGAGGACAGCACCTTCCTCATCAGCGACTGGCTCCGCCGCGTGCCGCCCGACGTGCTGGGCAAGAACTTCGGCGTCCCCGCCAATCTCTTCGGAAACACGCCGAGCCCGGACGAGCTCTATATCTTCAAGGCCCCGCTGCCCGGCCCGCTGGAGGCGGACCGCATGCCCGTGGCGCAGGTCCCCTCGGACGCGAACTTCAGCCACCGCATGCTCGCGCAGAACCCCATTCGCACGCGCAGCGGCACCGTCCGCATCACCGATTCCTCGGTCTTCAAGGCTTCCAAGACCATCGCCGCCGCCCTGGTGGAGCTGGAGCCCTGCGGCCTGCGGGAGCTGCACTGGCACCCCAACACGAACGAGTGGCAGTACTATATCGAGGGCCAGGGCCGCATGGGCGTCTTCGCCGCCTCCGGCCAGGCGCGCACCTTCGACTTCGCGGCCGGCGACGTGGGCTACGTCCCCTTCGCCACCGGCCACTACATCGAGAACACCGGCACCACCCCGCTGCGCTTCCTCGAGATGTTCCGCAGCGATTATTACGCCGACTTCTCGCTGAACCAGTGGATGGCACTGACGCCGCCGCAACTCCTCCAGTCCCACCTGAAGCTGGACGATCAGGTGATGAAGGCGCTGAAGCGCGACAAGTCGCCCGTGGTGCCGGCCTGAACGCGGCCAGGAATCCGGCGGGAGAGGGCGGCGCCCTCTCCCGCCAGGGGATCAGGTGATGGCGCCCGCCACTTCCCGCCCGGCCCCGTAGACGCGGGCGATGCGGCGGGTGTTGCGGATGTCCGCCAGCGGATCGGCCTCCAGCACGACGAGGTCGGCGCGCAGCCCGTCCCGCACGCTGCCGCGGTCGGCGAGGCCGAGCAGCTCCGCCGAACGGGCGGTGGCGATGCCGAGGGCCTGGGCGGGGGTGAGGCCGGCCTCCACCATCAGCTCCAGTTCCCGGTGCTCCGCGAAGCCCTGGACACGCAACGGGGTGCCGCCGGAATCCGTCCCGAAGGCCACGGGAATCCCGGCGTCGTGGACGCGCTTCAGATTCAGCTTGTTGATCCGCACGTCCGAGCGGCGCGGGGCGGCGCGGCCGAGCTGCGCCGCGCGCCAAGCCGGGTCCCGCATCCGCCCGATCATCCCGGGCCCTAGCGCGGCACGCAGGAACGGGTCCTCGGTGATCGCGGGGTCGTCGGCGTAGATGTACTCGGCCTCGTCGATCTGGATCGTCGGGATGTACCAGGTGCCGCGATCGCGCATGAGAGCGAGGAGGCCGTCGTCGATCTCCTTGTCGCGGATGCCATGGGCCAGGATGTCCACCCCAGCCTCCACGGCGAGGCGGGCCTGGGAGAGGTCGTGGATATGGGCCGCGACCTTCAACCTCCGCGCATGGGCGGCCTCGACAGCGGCGCGGGCCATCTCCGGCGTCATCTGCGGCACGGTGTCGCCGAGCCCGTCGATCCAAACCTTCACGAGGTCGATGCCCTTGTCGGCAAGGTCGTTCACGCCCTGGCGCATGGCGGCGGGGTTCGCGGGGCGGATGACCTGGTCGTCGGCCAGGTTCATCGGGCCGGCGGGCGGCGCGCCCTCCGGCATGCCCAGGCCGGGGCCGGCGCCGAGGAGCAGCGCGCCGGGCAGGCGGCCGGCGCGGCTCTCGGCGCGCAGTTCATGGAACAGGGGGGCATTGAGGCCGAGCGAGGCGGCGGCGCCGATGCCGAAGGCCTGGTAGCGCCGCAGCTGCGCCTCGACATTCTCCCGCGTGTAGTACTGGCGGCCGGAGGTGGCGTCGGAGGCGTGGCCGATATGGGAGTGCGCCGCGATCATCGCGGGAATGACGTAGCGGCCGGAGAGGTCCACGCGCTGGGCGGCATCCGGCGCCGTGCCGGCCCCGAGGATGCGAATGGTCCCGCCGGCCATCAGCAGGCGGGCGGGGCCGGTCATGGCGCGCCCGTCGAAGTAGCGGACATTGTCCAGCAGGATGGGCGCTGCCGCCTGGGCCTGGGCCCGGGCGGGGGACAGGCGCGCGAAGGGCAGGCCGGCAAGGGCCATGGCAAAGCTGCGGCGGGCGAGACGCATGGACGTTTCCCTGTATCGTTTCTTTTGCCGGAGGATGCGCGCCCGCCGCCCGGCCGTCCACCGGAAGAGGTGCCGGGGGCAGCCTGCGCCCCGGGCCTCCGTGACTTAAGGAATGGAGGCTCCCCCGCGCTCCCGCAGAAGCGTCCGCAGGTTGCGGATCACCGGGAAGACCTCCTGGTTCCAGTCCTCCCCCTGCGCGTCATGCGCCGCCTGCTCCATTTCCACGATCTCGCGGTCCTCCTTGAAGATCCGCTCGGTGAAGAGGATCAGCACAGGCCACCCCGCCTCCAGCAGCCCAGGAATCTTCGGCCGCTTGATGGAGAGCAGCCCGAAGGTCCGGTTCCGCTTCTGCTCGGCATCGGTGGGCACGTAGGCGATCCACAGGTTCATCACCGGCGCGTCGTCGCCCGTCTGGATCTTCAGGGTCTGGTACGGATACTCCGTCCGGATCGTCATCAGGTCCTTCTGCGCCGTGGAGGCCTCCGTCCCCACCGCGCGGCGCTCCCCGAAGATCGCCGCCTCCGCCCAGGGCTGCTTTCCGCCCACGCGGGAAAAGGTGTAGCGCGCCTCCACGAAATCCTCGCCCTTGGCCCCGCCCATGTAGCGCGGGACCATGTTGCCCATCTGCTTCCGGTGCAGGAACTGATGGTTCATGTCCATCAGGTTCTCGTGCATGAAGCTGTAGTGGCAGCCCACCTCGCGCCCGAAGCGCCGCGTCTTGTAGGCGGGGTCCGCGACCGATCCGAACCCGGGCAGCGGCACCGTCTCCGCCAGCGCCGGATCGCCGGGGAAGACCAGGATCAGCCCCTCCACCTCGCGGCAGGGATAGGCGCGCACCCCGTTGGGCAGCTTGCCCTTGCCGAGATAGGGCACGTCCGTGCACTGGCCGCTCTGGTCATAGGCCCAGCCGTGGTAGCCGCAGCGGATCGCGCAGCCCTCCACCACGCCCTTGCTCAGCATCACCTGGCGGTGCGCACAGCGATCCTCCAGCGCGAAGACCGGCCCCTGCTTCGGCCGCACCAGCACGATCGGCTCCCCGGCGAAGCGCACGGCCAGCGCCTTGCCGGGCTTCAGCTCCGTGGACCAGGCCAGCGGATACCAGTGGTCCCGGTTCACGCCCACGCGGCGCAGGTCCCGCTCCCGGTCCCGCCCGTTGCGGACCTCCGCGAGCACAGAAACGGCCTGATCCATCGAACCTCGCTTCCCAGGACCGGCCCGGGGGCCCCGCGGTCCAGGGCCCGAGATTGCCACGGATCGCGCCGCGCGTCAGGGCTCGGGGATCAGCCCTTCTCGCCGGGCACGAAGCCCATCACCAGTTCCTGGATCCGCTTCGGGTCGCTCTGCTCCATCACCCGGCGCGCGAAGCGGGCGCAGTCATCCACGTTCAGGCTGCGGACCATCTGCTTCACCCGCGGGATGGCGCTGGCATTCATCGAAAGGCTGCGCAGCCCCAGCCCCATCAGCAGCGGCACCAGCCGGGGATTCCCCGCCATCTCCCCGCAGACGGAAACCGGCATCCGCAGCCGCAGCGCCGCCTCGGTCGCGAACTGGATCAGCCGCAGCACCGCCGGGTGCAGGGGATCGTACAGGTGGGCGACCTCCGCCTCCGCCCGGTCCACCGCCAGCGTGTACATGGCCAGGTCGTTGGTCCCGATCGCGAAGAAATCCGCCTCCAGGGCGATGGCGTCCGCCGCCAGCGCCGCGCCCGGCGTCTCAATCATCGCGCCCAGCGCCGGCAGCTTCTCCGGCAGGGTCACGCCGCGGCGCCGCACGCGCTTGACCACGCGGTCGTAGATCTCCCGCGCCTCCCGCACCTCCTCGGGGATCGTCACCATCGGCAGCAGCACGCGCACCGGACCCAGCGACGACACGCGCAGGATCGCGGCGAACTGCACCTCCAGCAGCTCCGGCCGGCGCAGCAGCATGCGGATGCCGCGCAGCCCCAGCGCCGGGTTCGGCCCGGCATGGAAGGGCTCCACCCCTTCGGACAGCGCCTCCATGTCCTTCTCGCCGCCCCAGTCCAGCACGCGGATGGTCACGCCCGCCCCGTCCGTGCCCTCCACGATCTGGCGATAGGCCTCGTAATGGGCCTCCTCGTCCGGCAGGCCCTGGCGGTTCATGAACAGGAACTCGGTCCGCAGCAGCCCGATGCCCGCCGCCCCCGCCTGCGCGATCAGCGGCAGCTCCGCCGGGATCTCCAGGTTCGCCTGGAGCTCCATCTCCTCGCCGTCGGTCGTCACGGAGGGCAGGCGCCGCAGCTTGCCCAGCCGCGTCCGCTCCTTCGCATAGGCCGCGATGCCCTGGCGCCCCTCGGCCAGCGCTTCCTTCCCCGGGCGCAGCACGATGGTGCCCGCGCGCCCGTCCAGCACCGCCTGATCCCCGCGGGAGAGCGCGTTGGTCAGCCCGGGCAGCCCCAGGACGCTCGGGATGCCCAGCGCCCGCAGCATGATGGCCGTGTGCCCGTCAGCCCCGCCCTCCTCGGTGGCCACGCCCGCGATGCGGGAGGGGTCGAGCAGCGCCGCATCCGCCGGCGTCATCTCCTCAGCGACGAGGATGGAGCCCTCCGGCACCTCCTTGAAGGACCGGAAGCCGGACTGCGTCAGGTTCCGCGTCAGGCGGCGCGCGATCTCGTGCACCTCGCCCGCGCGGCGGCGCAGCCCGGCCTTGTCGTCGTCCTTCGCGGCCAGGATCGCGCCCGCGATCGCGTCCGCCTCGTCGCTCACGGCCGTCTCGGCGGAAAGCAGTTCCGCCTCGATCCGCTTGCGCGCCCCGCGGATCAGCCGGCTCTCGCCCAGCATCATCGCATAGGCGTCCAGCAGCGGCTCCAGCTCCTCCTGCGCCTCCTCGGGCAGGATCGCCAGCCGCGCCTTCAGCTTGCCCACCTGCTTGCGGGAAGTGGCGACGGCCGTCGTCAGCCGCCCGCGCTCCTCCTCCACCTTCGCGGCGGTGATGGTGCGGCGCGGGGCGGCGGCCGGCGCCGCATCCACGTCGAAGATCGGCCCGATGGCCACGCCCGGGGAGATGGCGATGCCCTTGATCGTCACCTCGCGCGCCCGCCGCCCGGCCTTGCGCGCCTCGGCCGCCTTCAGCTCGGCAGCCTTGTCGGTGGCCTTGCCGTCGCGCGTCTCCGCGGACTTCCCGTCCGTGGGGCGCGGTGCGGCAGGTCCGTCCGTCTTCATCAATCCCTCCGTCCCGGCCTCCTGCCGGGATGGCCACCCCTTACGGGCGGCTGGCCGCCAACAAACGGTCAGTCCTCGTGAAAGCCAGCCTCGATGAGCGCGGCCACCTCGTCCAGCGCCTCCCGCGCATCCCAGCCCTCGGCCTCGAGCACGATCGTGGCACCCTTGCCCGCGCCGAGCATCATCAGCCCCATGATGGAGCAGGCCGGCACCGTCTGTCCCTCATGCGTCACGGACAGGCAGGAGCAGTGCTTCTCCGCCAGGGTCACCAACTTCGCCGCGGCGCGCGCGTGCAGCCCGCGCTGGTTGCGGATGACGAGGCTGCGTCTCAGCGGCATCGGCGCGCCCTCCGGCTTCGGGCCCCCGGGCAGGTTCGGGGCAGAGGTGGTGTTCACGCCCATCGCTTCTCTCCCCGTCAGCCGCGCCGCGCGGAGCAGAGCTCGCCCGCGGTGGCCATGTACTTCCGCCCGGCATTCACCGCGTGGTCCACCGCCTCGGCCAGCGGCTCCGTCCCGCGCACGCGGGCCAGCTTCACCAGCAAGGGCAGGTTCACGCCCGCGATCACCTCCACCTGGTGCCCGCCGCAATCCGGCCCGCTGCAGAGCCCCTTCATGGAGGCCGCGAGATTGGATGGCGTGCCACCAAACATGTCGGTCAGCACGACCACCCCATCGCCCTGGTCGACCTGGTCCACCGCCGAGCGGATGTCGCCGCGGCGGCTCTCCATGTCGTCCTCGGGGCCGATGCAGATGGTCGAGACGTGCTTCTGGGGGCCCATGACGTGCTCCATGGCGAGGCGAAGCTCCTCGGCCAGGCGACCATGGGTGACAAGGACAAATCCGATCATCGGTGGTCCGGAACGGCCGCCTCCCGGGGGGAGGACTGGGCCGCAAAGGGGATGTTCATGGGGGGGGCGGCCGGGTCATGCGCGGCCGGAATGGTTTCGGTCATGCTCTGAGCATCGATATGGGGTGCAGGTGGGCCCGTTGGGAGTCGGCGGCGGGGATCGCCTCCCGGATTCCCAGCTCCCGATGGGTCAGCTCCACCGGCCAGCCGGCTTCGGCCAGGTGCCGCGCCAGCCGCTCCGTCGCCAGGACCGAGCGGTGCTTGCCGCCGGTGCAGCCCAAAGCCAGCGTCAGATACTTCTTGCCGCCCGTTTCATAGGCCGGCAAGAGCGGGTCCAGCAGCGCCGTCATGCGCCCCCAGAATGGGCCCCAGGCCGGATCCGCCTCGATATAGGCCGCCACCGGCGCGTCCCGCCCGGTCATCGGCCGCAGCGCCGGGTCGTAATGCGGGTTCCGCAGGAAGCGCAGGTCGATCACCAGGTCCGCCTCCCGGGGCAGCCCGCGCGGATAGGCGAAGGACTGCACGGTCACGGACATCCCCGCCTTTCCCGCCGGCCCGTAGCGCCGTTCGATCATCCGCCGCAGCTCCGGCATGGGCAGCTCGGAGGTGTCGATCACCCAGTCCGCCGCCTCGCGCAGGGGGGCCAAAGCCTCCTCCTCCCGCGCGATGCCGTCCCCCACCCCGCCGCTCGCGACCCCGGCCGGGGTCAGCGGATGGCGCCGCCGCGTCTCGGAGAAGCGGCGCAGCAGCACCTCCTCCGAGGAATCCATGAAGACCAGCTCCGGTGCCGCGGCCCCCCGCGCCCGCAGCGCGTCCAGCCCGGCCAGCAGCGCGGTGGCATCGAAGCCCCGCGTGCGTGTGTCCACCCCGATCGCCAGCGGCCCCGCCCCGGCACCGGAGAGAAGCTCGCCCAGGATGGCCAGCGGCGGGTTGTCCACCGTCTCCATCCCGAGATCCTCCAAGACCCGCAGGGCCGAGGACTTCCCCGCGCCCGACAGGCCGGTGACCACCACCACCGGGCGCGGCGGCAGCTTGTGGGCGGGCGCGCTCAGGGCCGGCGTTCCAGGCGCGGCGCACGTTCCAGCGCGCCGGCGCGGCAGGCGATCCGCCCGGCGATCGCGTCCAGGGCCATCTCCAGAACGAACGGCACGGAAGCGTCCGGCGCATGGACGGCGATCCGCGGCAGGGCATGGCCCAGGGCCTCGTAGCGGGCCGGTTCCGGCAGCCGGGGCACCTCCCCACGCGCCACGCAGTCCACGGCGAGCGCCAGCGGCGCCTCCCCCTCCGAAGCCAGCCCTTCCATCACCCCGAGCCCGCGCACCTCGATCATCCCGCGCAGCGCCTCGGGCGCCGCGGCGCGCAGGGCATCGCCCCCGTCCCGCAGCACAACCTGATCATCGGCCACGAGCCGCCACCCCCCGCCCGTAAGGCGGAGAAGAAGGTCGGACTTGCCCGCGCCCGGCGGGCCCAGCAGGAGAACCCCCTGGAGGAGGCCCCCCGCATCGCGTGCGGCGCAACTGCCGTGTTGCAGCATGGCTGGACGGTGACACCCCGGACAGGCGCGGGAACGTGACAGAAATCCGGCGGCGGCGGAAGCGGCCCCATCGGGAGGTTCCGAGGGTGGACAGGACCCCCGCCCCGGCGCCATCCCACGGGCCATGACAACGCGCCCCGCCATCGAAGCCGCCGCCGCCCGCATCGCCCCCCATATCCGCCACACCCCCGTCCTCGCCCTGCCCGGCGCCGCCCTGGGCGCCCCGTGCGATGTGGCACTGAAGCTCGAGTCGCTGCAGGTCAGCGGCTCCTTCAAGGCCCGCGGCGCCTTCAACGCCCTCCTCCAGGCCGAGGGACCGGCACGCGGCGTCATCGCGGCCTCCGGTGGCAATCACGGCGCCGCCGTCGCCCACGCCGCCGGCGCCCTCGGCATCCCCGCCGAGATCTTCGTTCCGGCCATTGCCGCCCCCTCCAAGGTCGCCCGCATCGCGGAGGCCGGGGCCCGCGTGGTCCAGGGCGGGGACACCTATGCCGAAGCCTTCGCCGCCAGTGAGGCCCGCCGGGCCGAGACGGGCGCCCTCTCCGTCCACGCCTATGACCAGGCGGAGGTCCTGGCCGGCCAGGGCACCCTCGCCCGGGAACTGGAAGCCGACCTGCCCGGCCTGACCCATGTGCTGGTGGCCGTCGGCGGCGGCGGCCTCATCGGCGGCATCGCCGCCTGGTTCGCCGGAACCGGCGTGAGCGTGGTGGCGGTGGAGCCGGAAGGCTGCCCCACCCTTCACACCGCCCTCGCCGCCGGCCAACCCGTGGACGCCCCCGTCGGCGGCCTCGCCGCGGACAGCCTCGGCGCCCGCCGCGTCGGCAGCCTCATGTTCCCCATCGCGCAGGGCGTCCTCCGCGACTCCGTCCTGGTCACGGACGAGGCCATCCGCGACGCCCAGCGCCGCCTCTGGTCGGCCGCCCGCGTGGTGGCGGAACCCGGCGGGGCCACGGCACTCGCCGCCCTCCTCTCCGCTGCCTGGACACCGCCCCCGGGCGCGCGGGTCGGCGTCCTGGTCTGCGGCGGGAACTGCGATCCTGGGTCCGTGGCCTGACAGGGCAGGATAGTCCTGACCGTAGCGAGCCAAAGGCTCAAGTCCGGTCCTCGGAGCCGCCGCGTCCTCACTCCAGCCCGCGCAACCGCAGGCCCGCCCGCCGCACCGGCGCCGCCAGCCCCCGCGCGCCCGGGTCTACCGGCCGATAGAGATCGAAGGCCAGCCGCACCGGCCCGGAGGGGATCTCCACCTCCACCACCGTCTCCGCCAGGTCCGGCAGCGAGAGGGGGACTGGCTCCGCATCGTTGACCCGCAGCTCCGCCGCCCGCGCCTCGCCCGCGCGGCGCCCGATCCCCTCCAGCGCCAGCCGCAGCCGGCGCGGAGGGCCGGGGTTGCGGAACAGCAGCGTCGCCCGAGGCCCCTCGGTCCAGGCCAGCCCCTCGGCCCGCACCCACCCCGTCCCGAGCGCCTCCGGCAGCCGCGCCTCCGGCAGGGCGTCGCCGGGCGGCAGCACCTCCCCGGCCAGGGCCAGCCCGCGGGCGCAGAGCACAGCCGCCCCTTGCCGCCGGCAGGTCGCATCGTCGCCCAGCGCCGCCGGCCGCAGCGCCGCGATCGCCGGCTCGACCAGCAGCCGTACCTCGCCGACACGCAAGGGCAGTTCCAGCGCGTCGGAAAGCCCGGATTCGCAGTTGAACCAGCGCGGCTGGCGGGAGGCGCGGATATCGGCCAGCGCCGCCCCCTGCCGAACCGCCTGAAGCCGCGCCCGCTCCACGATGGAGGAGGGCAGCCCCGGCGCCGGGCAGACCGGCGCGGTGCGAAACAGGGTCATCCCCTCCGGCATCGCCGGAAGGGGCGGCAGCCCCGGCTCGCCCTCCGCCAGCCGCTGATGCACCTGCTGCAGCAGCGGCCAGGCATCCGCCGCCTGCAGCCCCAAGGCCAGGGCCAGCAGCGGCAGCAGCGCCCGCAGCGGCAGCCGCCGCGCCAGCCAGGCCAGCGGCGCCAGGGCCAGCATGTATCCCACCGGCCAGAAGGCCCGGCCGGAGGCGCGGACGATCCCGAAGATCTGGTCCCATGGCCAGGCCGGCAGGGGCAGGACGAGGTGCCCGCCCGCATAGGCCCGCGGCGTGACGGCCACCGCCGTCAGCCCGAGCCCGAGGATCAGCAGCGGCAACCCCGCCCGCCAGCCGCGCCACCAGCCCAGCGCCAGCGCCAAGGCCAGGATCAGCAGCACCCCGGCGCCGAGATAGTTGAAGCCCTCATAGGCCCCGCCCGTCCCATCCAGCACCGCCCCGCCGAACAGGCCGGAGAGCTGCGGCCAGACCGGCGAGAGCAGGTCCATGGAATAGTAGCCATAGCCCCGGTCCGCCCCGCCCGTGCTCCCGCTCAGCACCCGGAACAGCAGCACCGGCAGCGCCAGGATCAGCAGGAACCGCCCGGCCTCCCGCCACCACCCCGCCCGGCCCGCGGGATGGGCGCGCAGCAGCGGCGCGGTCAGCACGGCCGCCGCGAAAAGGAAGTTGTAGGGGTGAGTCAGAATGGCCAGCGCCAGCACCGCCACCGAGGGCAGGAAAGGCAGCCGGCCCGGCCGCAGCACCGCTCGCGCGGCCAGCCCCAGCGCGGCCAGCAGCAGGAAGTGCCCGAGCAGGTTCACATGCCCCAGCCGGAACAGCATCGTCGGCCAGAGCAGCGCGATCGCCCCCGCCGCCCCCGCGGCCGCCACGCCGCGCCACCCCTCAGGCACGCCGAAGCCCCGCAGCGCGAAGACCGCCGCCACCGGCTGCAGCAGCCAGCACGCCCCCAGCCAGGCGCCGAGAAGGTTCACCGGATGCCCCGCCAGCGGCGCCGCCACCGCCTTCGCCAGCAGCGAGGCGAGCGGGTTGCTGTCCGTCATGGCCACACTCAGCCCCTGCGGCCAAAAGAGCTGCCGCGTGACCAGCAGCGGCCAGCGCCAGGCATCCGCCTGGAAGGCCAGATGGCCGGAAAGGTTCTGGGATCCGTCCGTGCCGGTGTGCCGCCAAAGCCCGCCCGTGCCGGCCACCACCTCCAGGCCCAGCAGCCCGAGCACGGCGCCCAGCCCCATCAGAGCGGCCAGGCCGTAGGAAAGGCGGCGCGCGGCACCCGAACCCATCATGCGCTGGAAGCCCCGTCCCCGACCGGGGGCGGGATATCCGTGCGGGGGCCCGGCGCGTCAATGCCACGCGCCCTCAACGCCGGGGCAGCATGGCCGCCAACGAAAAAGGGCCGCCGGATGATCCGGCGGCCCCATTCCCATGCGCCCGATACGGCGCGGCAGGTCAGCTGTGCTGGCCGCCGCCGCCGGTGGCGCCGCTCTGCTCCAGCAGCGTCTGGCCGGAACGGTCGGCGTTGCTCGCCAGCGGCGTGCGGCTGTTGTCGGCCGCGGTCCAGGCGGGCACGGCCGTCGCACCCGGAAGGTAATCGCTAGCGGCGAAAGCAGGGGCCGCGGCCGAACCGATCAGGGCGGCGGCGAGAGCGAGAATGCGGAAGCTGGACATCGGATCATGCCTCTCATGAATAGGCGGCGGCATCGTGTCGTCGTCTTCTGGCGCCGATATGAGCCCTCGATCCGCCAGGGTCCATTCGAGATGGCGAATACCTCCCATCGACGAAACGGATGAAACAGCTTCGCCTGCGGGCAGAAGCAGAATGCCGGCGCCTCCTCCAACCGGAACCGGAAAGCCGCCGCCGGCCGTGCGAACTGGAAGCCTCCTAATCCGCCGCCGCGGCCACCGGCGCCCGGGCCCGCATCACGACATGCGGCACCAGGAAGCCCACCAGTAGGCAGCCCAGCGAGAGCGCGAGCACGGCCCAGAAGGTCAGGTGCAGCGCCCCGTCCAGCGCGGACCGCACCGCCGCATCCGCCACCACGCCGCCCCCGCCCTCCAGCAGGCGGCGAAGGGCCTCGGATTCCATCCCCCCGGCCAGGCTGCGCGACAGGCTGAGGTTCAGCACCCCGCCCAGCACCGCCGCTCCCAGCGCGCTGCCCAGGTTGCGCGAGAAGATGGCGGAGGCCGTGGCCGCCCCGCGCTGGGACCAGCCCACCACCTCCTGCACCATCACCACCGCCGCGGTGTTGAGGAAGCCCATCCCCAGCCCGATCACGAAGGACCCCGCCCCCGCCAGCACGGGGGAGGAGCCGGGGCCGAGCAGCACGAAAGCGGAGGCCCCCACCGGCATCAGCGCGCCCCCCAGCAGCAGGCATCCCCGCAGCCCAAGCCGCCCGAAGGAGCGCGCGCCGATCGCGGCGGCCACCGGCCAGCCCAGCAGTGTCATCGTCAGGGCGAAGCCCGCGGTCAGGGCGGACCGGCCGAGCACGCCCTGCACGTACATCGGCAGGAAGGTGGTCAGCCCGATCAGCGCCGCCCCGCCGAGGAAAAGGACGACGTTGTTCACGGCGATGGCCCGCCGCGCCCAGAGCGCGATGTCCAGAACCGGGTCCGCCGCCTGCCCCTCCCACCACAGGAATGCCCCGAGCGCCGGTAGGAACACCACGGCGGCGATGGTCGAGAGGGTGGTGCCGGGATCCGTCACCGCCGCCATCAGCGCGGCCACGGTGAGGGTGAGCAGCGCCGCCCCCGCCACGTCCACCGGGCGCCGCTCCCGCTTTACCGTCTCCTGCAGGAAGCGCGCGAAGCCGGCGGCGGCGAGGATGCCGATCGGCAGGTTGATCCAGAAGATCCAGGGCCAGCTCGCCCGCTCCACGATGATGCCGCCCGCCAGCGGCCCGAGCACGGAGGAAAGCCCCCAGACGCTCGCCAGGAAGCCCTGGATCTTCCCCCGTTCCTGCGCGGAGTAGAGGTCGCCCACCACTGTCTGCGCCACCGGCAGCACCGCCCCCGCCCCGATGCCCTGCACCAGCCGGAAGGCGATGAGCGAGGGGATGGACCAGGCAAAGCCGCAGAGCAGCGAACCCACGAGGAAGATGCCGATCCCCATCAGCATCACCGGCCGGCGGCCATGGATATCCGCCAGCTTGCCGAAGACCACCGTCATCGCCGTCTGGGTCAACAGGAAGGCCGCGAAAACCCAGGAGTAGAGGTGCAGGTCCCCCAGCCGCCCCGCGATCTGCGGCATGGCCGTGGAGACGATGGTGGATTCGATGGACACCATGAACAGCGCGACCATGACGGAGGCCAGGATCAGCGGTCGGCGCGGCGGCGGGGAGGTCATGGGGCGGGGTTACGCCGTTTCGCAACCGCGAGAAACCCGAGGGACGTCTCACCTTCGGGAGAGGCGCCTTACTCCACCTCCATCACCGCGCAGTAGCTCTGCAGCGGGTGCCGGGTCAGCCGGCAGTTCCCAAGGCCCAGCACCTCCGCCACCGCCGCCGTCTCCCCGGGGAAGAAGGGGCAGTTCAGTTCGTCGAAGACGAGGACCGAGCCCTTCACCAGCCGCGGCTGGATGGCCAGCAGCACGTCCCGCGTCGGCCGGTAGAGGTCCATGTCGAACAGGGCCAGCGCGACCACCGCGTGCGGGTTCCTCTCCAGCCAGGGCCCGACCGTGGCGGAGGCATCGCCCTTCACCAGCGCGTGCCGCCGGTGCTCCGGAAAGGCGTTGATCGACTGGTGATAGGCCAGGATTTCGTCCAGCCCCTCCTCATGCCCGGGACGGGCGCTGAAATCCCCCTCCCGCACGCCCCCGCCGTCCCGCTCATCCACCGCCGCAAAGCCTTCGAAAGTGTCGAAGCCGTAGATCATGCGGGACGCGTTGTAGGGCTCGTGCAGGGCGCGCAGGTTCAGCAGCGTCGCGAGCGTCGCGCCCCATTGCACCCCGAACTCCAGGATCACGCCGGGCACGGGCAGGATGCGGCGGTACAGGTCGTCCAGGTACAGCACCCGCGCCAGCGCGTTCCGCTTCGTCACCGCCAGGGCATGGACCGCCCAGTTCTCCCCGGCATCCCCGATCAGCCGCAGCGCCGTCTCCTTGAAGCGCGCGTCGCGCTCCACCTGCGCCTCCGTCCGCAATCCGATGAACTCGCCCGCCCCGTTCTTCCGCACCGCCCCCTCCCCTAATGCAGCAGGAATTCCACGGCATCCACGTCCAGCACCGGGATGCCCCGCGCCGCGGCCACCGCCGCGCGCTCCGGGAAGTGGTTGTCAACGAAGATCGCCCGCCCCCCGATCACCCCAGCCTTCGGCTCCTCCGCCCGCAGGTGGTGGATGCGGTCGAACAGACCTGGCGCGATCCGCGCCCGCCGCAGCGCCTCCTCCGGATCGCCAGCGTGGCGGGTGACGAGGTGCAGCCGCTTCCCCTCCCCCGCGCACTGGTAGAGGAAGGCCACCACGCCCGGCACCGCCCGCCCGTCCAGCACCAGCGTGTCGTCCAGGTCCACGAAGACCTCGTCGAATGCCCAGTCCAGCCGCGCTCGCGTTGCGATCCGCCGGTCCACCAGCCGGACATGCGCGCTCGGCAGCGGCACCAGGTCGCGCCCCATGAAGTCGTGCACGGCCATCAGCGGCAGATTCACCCCCCGCGCCCGCTGCGCCACCATGCTGCCCGCCACCCGGCAAGCCACCTCCAGCAACTTCCACCGCGCCTCCCGGTCCTGCCGCAGCTGGAAGAACCAGGGCCCGCGCATCACCAGCCGGGCGTTGATCGCCTCCGCAATGCCGGTGATCACCTCATCGGCCTCCAGCACCGCGGAACGCATGGCGATCCCCGCCCGCACCCGCTCCCGCGTCCGCGGCCCGGCCCAGACCAGTCGCCGGTGCCGGTCCGTGAAGCAGTCCACCGTCACCTCGGCGCCCGGCAGGTGCTCCATCAGCACGGGCTCCTCCAGCGCGGCCAGGGCCAGCCGCGCCTCCCAGCTGTCCCGCACCACCGCCACGCCCTGCCCGCCCTGCCCGCGATCCGGCTTCACCACCGCCGGCCATTCCGCAACCGCCTCCGGCCCGTCGAAGACGCGCGGCGCCCAGTCGCGATCGGCGAAAAGCCGATAGGTCCTGCTCTTGCGCCGCGCGACCGCCGCCGTCTCCGGATCGCCGTTCACGAGATGCGCGCCCATCGCCTGCATGCGCGAAGCCAGGTACTCCGCCACCGTGTCGTGCGTGGCGAAGACCATCTCCACGCCCTGCCCGCGCAGCAGCCCGGCAAAGGCGTCGTCGAACCCCGCCTCGCCGATGCGCGGCAGCTCGCCGAAATAGCGCGCGAAGCGGAAGCGCCCGTGATCCTCCGTGCTGGAGGCGCCCATCACCTCCACATGCAGGGAATGGCGCAGCGCGTCGTGGATCTCCCCGCCATTCTCGGATCCGCAGGGAAAGACCAGCGCCCGGACGCGCGGCGCGCGGGCTTCACACAAGGCGCTCTCTGACATCCGGGCCTCCGGCAGGCGCTTTTGCCTGCCCTCGCCCACCAGTCTGCCGTCAGGCCGTTAAGCGCCGGTGAATCAGTTCCGCCGACGCCGCTCGGAAGCCTCCGCGCGCCGCATGTCCACGAACACGGCGTAGTCCTCGTGCCGCGTGGCCTGCCACCCCACCGCGCTGCCCCGCTCCACCGCCTTGTGGATGTCCGGATGCGCGGAAGGCAGCGCCAGGTGGAAATCCACCATGTCCTTCTTGAAGGAGGCCGGCAGGTCGCTCCGCACCACGATCGGCCCGTTCTGGATGGGGCGGGACCGCCAGATGATGCGGATGTCCTTCATGTCCAGCAGCCGCTTCTCCACCGCCGCCGTCAGCACCCCGCGGGAGAAGCCCGTGCTCTCATCCCCCTTGCCGGAGGACCAGCACACCCCCGCATCGTACTGCTTCTGCAGCACCGCGACCAAGGCCTGGTCATGCCCGCCGGCGAAGCCCGTGCGGCCGAAGAAGCTCTCGGGATTGATCCCCGCCGCCCGCAACTCCGCCCGCGGGATGAGGTAGCCGGAGGCGGAGTTGGGATCGGACCAGGCCATCGCCTTGCCCCGCATCTCCTCCAGCCGCGCGATCCCGGAATCCGCGCGCACATACATCAGCGCCACGTAGCTCGTGGTGCCGTCCGGCTCCACCGTCACCAGGATCGGCTCCACCCCGCCATTCGTCTCCAGCCACACGCCGGCATAGGCGGCGGGCGACATGTTCGCGATCTCCAGCTGCTTCGCCGCGAAGGCCTGCTGCACCCCGGCATAGTCGGAGGCAAAGAACATCCGCGCCGGAACGCCGAAGGTGTCCTCGAACAGCTTGCGGTAGCCCTCATAGCGGCCCAGCCGGTCGCTCTCGGATTCGCCGCCCAGCACGCCCAGCCGGATCTGCGGCACCTGCGCCGCCCAGTCCCGCTTGCCCGGCGCCGGCATGGGCGGCGCCGCACCCTGCGCCCGCGCCACCAGCGGCAGCAGGGCACCAGCGGCGACAAGGGCACGGCGACGGATCATCGGGCAACTCCGGCAGGAATGCCCGCCACCCTCTCACGACACATCGCGCCGGGCCAGCAGCGCTGTCATAAAGTGGTAGGTTGCACATCCCCCGCCGCCCCATCACCCTGCCGCCATGGCAAGGCGGCAGGAAGGTGCGCCGGGGAAGGAAGCGCGGCACGCCGCCATCCTCCAGGCGCTGAACACGGACCCCACGGTGCGAATCAGCACCCTGGCCGCCCGCTTCGGCGTCTCCGGCGAGACGGTGCGGCGGGATATCGAGACGCTCTCGGCCCGGGGCGCGGTCCGCCGCACCTATGGCGGCGCCTCCGTCACCCATGCCGGGGTCCAGCCGGACTTCCAGGCGCGGGAGGCGATGGCAGGGGCCGAACGGGCGCGGATCGGCAACGCCGCCGCCACCCTCGTGGAACCCGGCGCCGTGGTGATGGTGGATGCCGGCAGCACCACAGCCCGCTTCGCAGGCGCCCTCGCCGCCCGCGGCACGGGCGCCACCCTCATCACCAACTCCCTCCCCGTCGTCTCCGCGGCCGGCGATGCGCCGGGTCTCCGCGTGCTCGTCGCCCCCGGTGAGTTCCATGCGCCGGAGCGCGCCCTCTACGGCGCGGAGACGGACGCCTTCCTCCGCCGCTTCAGCGCGGATGTCGCGATGATCGGCGCCTCCGGCCTCACCCTGGAAGGTCCGACGGATGCCGAGAGCCGCGCCGCCTGGGTGAAGCGCGCCATGCTGGACCGCTGCCCCCGCCGGGTCCTGCTCCTCGATTCCGGCAAGTTCGGCCGGGGCTACCTGGAGCGCGTGGCCGAACTCTCCGCCCTGACGGACCTCGTCACCGATACCGCGCCGCCTCCGCCGCTCGCCGCCGCCCTGGCCCGGGCGGGGGTGGCGGTGCACGTCGCAGAGTGTGTTTGACCTTCCACATCTGAATTGGCATCCTCCACACCAACAGGAGGATGTCCCGTGGCCCAGGCCCCAGCCCCGCAGCCCTTGCAGCAGGCGCCTTGCGCGCGGCTCGCCGCGCTGCGCTACGTGCTGACGGACATCGATGACACCCTCACGGAGGATGGCCGCCTCCCCGCTCTCGCCTACGCCGCGATGGAGTCGCTGGCGGGGGCCGGCCTGCACGTCATCCCCGTCACCGGCCGCCCCGCCGGCTGGTGCGACGCTATCGCCCGGCAATGGCCCGTCTCCGCCGTGGTGGGGGAGAACGGCGCCCTCTGGTACGCCGAGGACCGCGCCAACCGCCGCATGATCCGCTGGCACGCGCAGGAGGACTCCGCCCGCCTCGCGAACCGCGACCGCCTGATGGAACTGGCCGCGCAAGCCATGGAAGCCGTCCCCGGCGCGCGGATCGCCGCCGACCAGCCCTTCCGCCTCTTCGACGCCGCCGTGGACTTCGCCGAGGATGCCGGCCCCCTGCCGTTGGAACAGGCTGCCCGCATCGCTGCCGTCTTCGAGGCCGGGGGCGCGCAGGCCAAAGTCTCTTCCATCCACGTCAACGCCTGGTTCGGCGCCTGGGACAAACGCGCGGGGGTGGAATCCCTCTTCGCCGCCCGCTTCGCCCCGCTGGCCGATGTGCTCGGGCAGGTCGCCTTCCTCGGGGACAGCCCGAACGATGCCCCGATGTTCGCGGCAATCCCCCTCTCGGTCGGGGTGGCGAACGTGCTGCCGCACCTGCCGGGGATCGCCGCCGCCCCCGCCTATGTCACCCGCGCCCCGGGCGGGCGTGGCTTCGCGGAATTCGCCCGCGCGCTGCTCGCCGCGCGGGGCAACGAGATGGAGGAGAACGCCGCATGAGAAACCTGCTTCTGGCCACGATCCCCGCGGGGCTGATCGCCCTGGCGGCGCTTCCCGGCGCCGCCCAGGCCCCGGCAGCCCAGGGCTGCTTCCGCGGCCAGCTCGACGAGGGCTACTGCGACACCAACCGCGACCTCGTCGCCGATGCGCCGGAGGCCTCGCGCCAGCGCGACCCCTCCACCCTCGTCTTCGCCTATACCCCCGTGGAGGACCCCGCCCTCTACGCCAACCAGTTCCGCCCCTTCGTGGAGCACCTGACGCGCTGCACGGGCAAGCGCACCGTCTACTTCCAGGTCACCAGCAACGCCGCCCAGGTGGAGGCCATGCGCTCCGGCCGCCTGCACATCGCGGGCTTCTCCACCGGTCCCACCGCCTTCGCCGTGAACCTGGCGGGCGCCGTGCCCTTCGCCATCAAGGGCGGGCCGGAGGGCTTCGAGAGCTACCGCGTGGTGATGCTCGTGCGCGCCGACAGCAACATCCGCACGATGGCGGACCTGAAGGGCCGCCGCGTGGCGCATACCTCCGCCACCTCCAATTCCGGCAACCTCGCCCCGCGCGCCTTCTTCCCCGCGCTCGGCCTCACGCCGGACACGGACTACCGCGTGGTCTATTCCGGCGGGCATGACCGCAGCGTGATGGGCGTGAGCGCCGGCGACTACGATGCCGCGCCCGTGGCGTCGGACGTCTATTCCCGCATGGTCGCCCGCGGCCAGGTGAAGGGCGAGAACTTCCGCGTCATCTGGGAGAGCGATCCCTTCCCCACCTCCTCGTTCGCGGTCGCGCACGACCTGCGGCCGGAGCTGCAGGCGAAGATCCGCGAATGCTTCATGAGCTACCGCTTCCCCGAGGCGATGGCGAAGGAGCTGGGCGGCAATGACCGCTTCTGGCCCGCCACCTACGCGGAGCAGTGGGCCCCCGTGCGCGCCGTGGCCGATGCCGTGAACGCCCCCTACACCCGCGCCGCCTTCGACGAGGAGAGCCGCAAGGAGCTGGAGGCCGAGGCTCGCCGCAACGCGCAGCGCACCCAGACCCAGAGCGGCGGCGTGCACAATGTGCCCCAAGCTCCTGGTGCCCAGGGCGGCGCCCGCCCGTGAGCGCTGCCCTCGACATCCGCGGACTCACCAAGGAGTACACGGCCGGCAAGCCGGTGCTGCGGGGCCTGGACCTGTCTATCGGGGCTGAGGGGATCACGGCCATCATCGGCCCCTCCGGCACCGGCAAGTCCACCCTCCTCCGCTGCATCAACCGTCTTGTCGAACCCACCAGGGGCGAGATCCGCCTCAAGGGCGGTGTCGGGGGCGACGTGGACATGGCGAAGCTGAGCGGGCGGGCCCTGCGCCTCGCCCGCCGGCGGATCGGGATGGTGTTCCAGGAGTACAACCTCGTGGAACGCCTCTCCGTGATGGAGAACGTGCTCTGCGGCCGCCTGGGCTATGTCCCGCTCTGGCGCGCCTGGCTCCGCAAGTACCCGGAGCAGGACATCGAGCGCGCCTTCCAGCTGCTGGACGCCGTGGGCCTGCCCGAGCACGCCACGCGCCGCGCCGACGCCCTTTCGGGCGGCCAGCGCCAGCGCGTCGGCATCGCCCGCGCCCTGATGCAGCGCCCCGACCTGCTGCTGGCGGACGAGCCCACCTCCTCCCTCGATCCCCGCACCTCGGTGGAGGTGCTGGAGATGCTGACGCGCCTCGCGGCGGCGGAGGGCGTGCCCGTCATCATCAACATCCACAACGTGGCCCTCGCCAAGCGCTACGCCCGCCGCATCGTCGGCATGTCCGGCGGCGCCATCGTCTTCGACGGCAAGCCCGAGGACCTGCAGGACAGCCATCTCAGCCAGATCTACGGCGGCGAGGACTGGCTGTGAGCGACGCCACCCTCCGGACCACCGCGCGCCGGGCCTTCGCCCCGGACTGGGGCATGCGGATCTTTGGCCTGCTGGTCCTGGTCTACCTCGTCTATGCCGCCTCCCAGCTCGATCTCGGGTTCGGCCGCCTCGTTACCGGGCTGGGCGAGGGCGCGCGCTTCCTCGCCCGCATGTTCCCGCCCAACTTCGAGCGCTGGGAGTTGCTGGTCGAAGGCCTGCTGGAGAGCATCCAGATCGCGGTGCTCGCCACGGTCATCGGCCTGGTCCTCTCCCTTCCCGTCGGCCTCATGGCCGCGCGCAACATCGCGCCCTGGTGGCTCTCCGGCCCTGTCCGCGCCTTCATCGCAGTCTGCCGCAGCCTGCATTACGTGATCGTGGCCATCCTCTTCGTGAAGGCGGTCGGCTTCGGCGCGCTGGCGGGGGTCTTCGCGCTGGTGGTCGCCTCCGTCGGCTTCGTCTCCAAGCTCTTCGCCGAGGCCGTGGAGGAGATCTCCATGAAGCAGGTGGAGGCCGTGCGCTCCACCGGCGCCGGCACCCTCGCCGTGCTGCTCTACGCGGTGCTGCCGCAAGTGGCCTCCCGCTTCGTCGGCTTCAGCCTCTACCAGCTGGACAGCAACCTGCGGAACTCGACGCTGGTGGGCATCGTCGGCGCGGGCGGCATCGGCGGCACGCTCTTCGCCGCCTTCAAGCGCTTCGACTACGATTTCGTCTCCGCGATCCTGATCGCCATCATCGGCCTCATCCTCCTGGCCGAGCTGATTTCCGGCCGCATCCGGGGAGCGATGCGATGAGCGCCGCCAGAGGAGCGACGAGGCGATGAGCACGACGACCTACGATCCCGTCGCGCCGCTCCGGCGCGAATGGATCCGCCACACCCCCGCCGAGCGCCTGGTCCGCTGGCTGGCCTTCCTCGTCGTCGTCGCCGCCGTGGTCTGGGCGGTGCAGACGATCGAGATCATCCCGGAGTTCCTGGCCGACGCGCCGGAGCAGATGGCGGACCTGCTGGTACGGATGTGGCCGCCCGACCTCGCCGCCTATCCGAAGACCGTGCACGCCGCCCTGATGGAGACGCTGCACATCGCCTCCCTCGGCACGGTGTTCGGCTTTGTCCTGGCCATCCCGCTGGCGCTGATGGGCGCGCGGAACATCTGCCGGATCAAGGCGCTGAACTTCCTGGCCCAGGTGCTGCTGGTCGCCTCCCGCTCCGTGAACTCCCTCGTCTGGGCGCTGATCTTCGTCGCCGTCTTCGGCCCGGGTCCCGCGGCCGGCGTCTTCGCCATCGCCTTCCGCTCCATCGGCTTCGTCGGCAAGCTGCTGGCGGAAGCGCTGGAGGAGATGAACCCCGGCCCGCGGGAGGCGCTGCGCGCCGCCGGTGCCCCCTGGGGGACGGAGATGCTGAAGGCTGTCTGGCCGCAGATCCGTCCGGCCTTCTGGGGCGTCGCCCTCTTCCGCTGGGACATCAACGTCCGTGAATCCGCCGTCCTGGGCCTCGTCGGTGCCGGCGGCATCGGCGTGGTGCTGGAGGACGCGATCAACTTCTTCCAATGGGACCAGGTGGCGACGGTCCTCCTCGCCATCCTGGCCGTCGTGCTGGTCGCGGAAGTCGTCGTGACCCGCATCCGCACAAGGCTGCTCTGATGGATACGCCCGACAACATCGACCTCCTCGTCATCGGCGGCGGCGTGAACGGCTGCGGCATCGCGCGCGATGCCGTGGGCCGCGGCCTTTCCGTGATGCTGGTGGAGAAGAACGACATCGCGGAGGCCACCTCCTCCTCCTCCTCCAAGCTCATCCACGGCGGCATCCGCTACCTGGAGACCTACGAGTTCCGCCTGGTGCGAGAGGCCCTGGCGGAGCGCGAGGTGCTGATGGGCATCGCGCCCCACATTATCTGGCCCATGCGCTTCGTCCTGCCCCACCGGGCGGAGATGCGCCCGCGTTGGATGATCCGGGCCGGCCTCTTCCTCTATGACCACCTGGCCAGCCGGAAGTCCCTGCCCGGCAGCGAGGCGCTGAACCTCGACGCCCTGCCCCAGGGCGAGCCGCTGAAGCAGCCCGAGTTCTCCCGCGGCTTCGCCTATTCCGATTGCTGGGTGGAGGACAGCCGCCTGGTGCTCCTCAATGCCCGGGACGCCGCCGACCGGGGCGCCACCGTGCTGCCCCGCACCGAATTCCTCCGCGCCAGCCGCACCCCGGAGGCCTGGACCTGCACCCTGCGCGGCCCGGACGGCACGGAGCGGGTCGTGCGTGCCCGCGCCATCGCCAACGCCGCCGGCCCCTGGGTGATGCCGACCCAGGAGGAGACAGGCACCGTGCTTCGCGGTCGCGTCCGCCTCGTCCGCGGCAGCCACATCGTGGTGCCCGCCCTCTACCAGGGGCCGCAGGCCTATATCCTGCAGAACGACGACCGCCGCGTCATCTTCGTCATCCCCTATGAGGAGCGCTACTCCCTCATCGGCACCACCGACGTGCCGCACGATCCGAAGCAGGGCCGTCCCCACTGCACGCCGGAGGAAGCGGCCTATCTCTGCAAGGCCGTCTCCCGCCAGTTCCGCACCCCCGTCACGCCGGACGATATCGCCTGGACCTATTCCGGCGTGCGCCCCCTGCACGACGATGGCTCGGACAACCCCTCCGCCGTCACGCGGGACTACACGCTGCAGATGGACAGGGAAGGCGCCCCCCTCCTCTCCGTCCTCGGCGGCAAGATCACCACCTACCGCAAGCTGGCCGAGGACGCGGTGGAGCAGATCGGCCGCGCCCTGGGGAAGACTGCCCCCTCCTGGACCGGCCGGGCCAGCCTGCCCGGCGGCGACCTCGGCGGCCTGACCCGCGCAGCCTTCACCGAGAGCATGGCTCGTGCCCATCCCTGGCTGCCCCGCCCCCTGCTGGACCGCCTGATCCGCACCCATGGCGGCATGCTGGAGCGCGTGATCGACGGCGCCACCTCCATCGAGGCCATGGGCGGCGACCTCGGCGGCGGCATCACCGCCCGCGAGCTGGAATGGATGCGCGACCGCGAATGGGTGACGCAGCCGGACGACGTGCTGTGGCGCCGCACCAAGCGCGGCCTCCACATGACCCCCGCCGAGCGCGAGGCCTTCGCCGCCCGCTTCGGGGGCCTGATCCCCGCGGCCTAGCCAATCCCGGCGGCGTCGCGCATCACCCCCCGATGCGCCGACGCCGCCTTGCCCTCCTTCTCGCCACCCTTCCCTTGACGGCCGCCGGGCCGGCCGAGCTGGACTTGGCCCGCGACTACGTCGTCCGTTACCGCGCCACCCTGCCCGACCTGCGCCGCCTCGCCCTCGGCGCCGCGGCGGGCGGCAATGTCCCCGGGTCCGCCGAGGTCCAGGCCGCCATCGACGCCGATCTCACCACAGCAGAACCCGCCTACCGCGAGGCCATGGCCCTCGCCCTCGCCGAGGGCCTGCCCCCGGACGCCCTGCGCCGCGCCCTTGCCGACGGCTCCATCCGCGCAGAGATCGCGGCCAGCCCGGACGCCATCCGCCTCAGCAGCACCCTCAACCGCCTGACCTTCGAGGCGGTGGCGGGCATGGCGGAACGCGCCATGAAACCGCGTTGAGGCCGAGGATCAGGCCGAAGCCCCGCCTCCATCCCGCGCCAGAAGCCCCCGCGCCAGCAGTTCGAACTCCGCGACCGAAAGCGTCTCCGCCCGCCGCGTCGGCTCGATGCCCGCGCCCCCGAGCAGTGCCTCCGCATCCCCCAGGGATTTCAGCGATCCCCGCAGCATCTTACGCCGCTGCCCGAAGGCCGCCGCTGTCACCCGCTCCATCGCCCGCGCCAGATCGGCCGGCGGCTGCACGGCGCGGGGCACCAGGTGCACCACGGCGGACCAGATCTTCGGCGGCGGGCTGAAGGCGCCGGGCGGAAGGCGCAGCACCATCTGCGCCTCGCAGCGCCACTGGGCCGCCACCGCCAGCCGCCCGTATTCCGAGGTGTCGGGCGCGGCCACGATCCGCTCCGCCACCTCCTGCTGGAACATGAGCGTCATGCTCTCGAACTCGCCCGCCCGGGCCAGCCACCCGATCAGCAGGGGCGAGCCGACATTGTAGGGCAGGTTCGCCACGATCCGCCGGGGCGCCGGCATCATCGCCACCGGGTCCACCGTCAGCGCATCGGCCTCGGTCACGGTCAGCCGGCCGGGATAGGCCTCGGCCAGTTCCGCCAGCGCCGCGATGGCGCGGGAATCCAGCTCCACCGCGTGGACGTGGTCGGCCCCGTTCGCCAGCAGGGCCCGCGTCAGCCCGCCCGGCCCCGGCCCCACCTCCAGCACCTGCCGGCCGGTCAGGTCGCCGGCCAGCCGCGCGATCCGGCCGCACAGCGTCTCATCCAGCAGGAAGTGCTGGCCCAGCGCCTTGCGCGCGGCCAGCCCGTGCCGGTGGACGGTCTCGGAAAGGCTGGGAAGCGCGGCCGGCTCCACGCTCCGGATCAGCCGCGCATCTCGATCGTCGCGCGGCGCCGCAGGTCGCGGCTCTGCTGGCGCGAAAGATTCTCTGCCCGGTCACGCATGATCTGCTGCTTCGCCATCTCGGGCGTGAAGCTGGCGAGGTTACGCGTCTCCTTGGAGCAGACAGCGACCACGAGGATTCCGTCCGGCGTCACGATGGGCTGGCTCGCCCGCCCCGGGGTCAGCCCGGCCACCAGCTGCCGCAGTTGCGGCGGCCCCAGCGTCTCCAGCCGAACCTCGCCACCCGGATCGGCCGGGCGCACGTTGCCGGCGGCGCGGTTCGCCGCCTCCACCGCGTCGCAGCCGCCCTTCACCGCCTGGGCGCGCGCCAGCGTGGCCCGCTGCTGCTCCGTCGGGTTCTGCGGGTCCAGCGGCGTGGAGAAGGGCAGGAAGGCCTGGCGCAGCGTCACCATCGTGGCGTTCTCGCGCCCCGTCTCGCGCTTCCCGCGGAGTTGGACGATCTGATAGCCCCCCGGCACCTCCACAGCGTTGGAGACGGCGCCGGGCGGCATGCGCTGCACCACCGTGGCCACCTCCGGGTCCAGCTGGCCCGTGCTGATCCAGCCGAGGTCGCCGCCCTGCAGCGCCGTCTGGCTCTGGCTGAACTGGGTGGCGGCCAGCGCGAAGGGCAGGCCCTGGCGCAGCCGGGTGATCACGTCGTCCACGAAGCGCTTCGTCTCCGCGGCGGAGGCGGGGTTCTCAACCGGCACGAAGATCTCGGAAACCAGGAACTCCGGCTGCCCCACCCGCGCCGCATGGGCCGCCACCGCCTCCTGCACCGCCTCCGGCGAGGGCTCCGCGTCCGGGCCCATCATGCCGCGAATCAGCCGCCCCCAGCCCAGCTGGGAACGGAGCTGATCGTAGAGCACGCGCGGCTCGATTCCGGCGGCGCGAAGCTGGGCGCGCAGCCCCCCCGGCGGCAGGCTGTTGCGCTTCTCAATGTCGCCGATCGCCTGGGCCACCTCGTCGTCGCCCACGGGGATGCGGCGGCGGCGGATATCCTGCAGCCGCAGCCGCTCCTCGATGATCTGGCGCAGGATCTGCGGCCGGATCCGGGCCGTCAGGTCCGGCGCGGGCTGCAGCCCCACATTCAGCGCGAAGAGCCGGGCGCGGGAGCGAACCTCCGTCTCCGTCACCACGTCGCCGTTCACCACGGCGACGATCCGGTTGGTCTCCCCGGTTGCGGGAGCCTGCGCCTCGGCGCCCCCGGGACGCGGCGCGGGCTGCCGGGCGGAGGGCTGGGCCAAGGCCGCGCCACCCGCAAGAAGCAGGGCGGGCAAGGCCATGGCGAGGCCGGGAAAGGCCGGACGGAAACGGGAAAGGCGTCGCATGGCAGGGTTCCTAGACCATGCGGCGCAGGGATTGAAGCGATCCGGTGGCCGCAAGGCGTCGCATTTCGTTTCAGCAGGCCGCTGGCGCCCGCGATGCAGGGTCCGCGGAGAGGAAGATTTCCTTCTTCCTCTCCGCGGGAGGGACCGCCAGCCCGGACCGAAGCCTCAGAGCGCGCGGGCGGAGAAGTCGCCCACCGTCTTCAGCGCGATGCGGAAGATCAAGGTCGTGGCGCCGGGATAGGTGGTGCCTGTGGCCGCGTTCTCCGCCAGGGAGCGGAAGAACCGCCCTTCCAGGACAAGGCACTCGTCCTCATAGGCCGCGCTGGTGCCGTAGGAGACGCCGCGCTCCAGCTCCAGGTCGTAGCGGCCGAAGACGGCGGCGCGCCAGTACTTCCCGATCCGGGTGGTCGCCCCGGCATAGACCTCGCGCGTGTAGCGCACGGGCGTCTGCAGGGGGTTGGGGATGTGGTACACGTAGCCCGTGGTCACCCGCGTGCCCGCCAGCCCGATCGGCTCCAGCCCGAAGGCGGCCGAGGTATCGATCAGCCGCCGGTCGCCCGTCTCGCCGTCGAAGCGCCCGCGCGCGGTCACGTCGAACCAGGAGGTGGGGGAGACCGTGACCCGCCCCACCCAGTCCGAGGCCCGCTTCTCCAGCCCGGAATTCTCGGTGAACACCGCCTCCTCCGAGGCGCGGAAGGACCGCCCGCCGATCCCTTCCACCGAGCCGCCATTGGGGAAGAACCAGGCGCCGCGCAGCGCCGCGTCCACCCGCGTCCCACCCTCCTGCCGGTCCCGCCCGTTGAAGCGGTTGAGGGCAAAGAGGTTCGCGTCCGTGAACTCGAAGTCCAGGCTGTCCTCGTTCGGGATCCTGGTCTGGCGCCCGGTGCTCGGCCCCGTCACCAGCTGCACCCGCGGCTCGATCAGCTGGCGACCGAGGCTGCCGGCGGAGCGCACCAGCGGCAGGCGCCAGTCCAGCGCCGCGCGCACGTTGCCGGTCGCCGTCGTCACGCTGCTGACGGTGCTGAAGTTCGGCGCCTCGTCCAGCTTGTCGGCGTTGTAGCCCAGCCCGTCCGCCTGCATGCGGAAGGTCCACTGGGACCCGAAGCTGTCGGTGCGCGGCAGCTCGTAGCGCAGCCGCGACCCGGCCCGGCGGGTCTGCGTGCCCTGGCTGCGATAGATGGAGAAAGCCGTGGCATCGGCAGCGAAGGTGCCGCCCAGCTGGTCCCGCTCGAACACGTGCTCGTAGTACAGGTTCGGCAGCACGAAGGGCGTGCGCCCCACGTCGTCCGTCTCGCGCAGGCCCTGGAAGGCCAGGGCATTGATCCGGGCGTAGCGGTTGTAGCCCCAGTACCCCTCCGCATAGGCGGTGCTCGCCAGGATCGCCGGGGACGGCAGCCGGAAGGAACGCAGGTAGGTCTGGCTGGAGGCCCGGTTGATGCTGAAGCCCGCGGTCCAGTTCTCGTCGATCGTGAAGCTGCCGCGGGAGAAGATGCTGCCGCCGAGGCCCTTCTCCTGGCTCTTGTCACGCTCCTCGAGATAGGCGGCGGAGGCGGCGATGTTCACCTCGCCGAAGTTGAAGCGCTGGCGGTACACGCCGCGGGCGAAGGGCGCGGTGTTCGTGGTCACCACGGGGGTGAAGGTCAGGTCGCTGGAATCGTCGATCGCCCAGTAATAGGGCGTCTCCAGAAAGCCGCCGAGGTAGTTCGTCTGCCCGAAGGAGGGCGAGAGGAAGCCCGAGGAGCGCGGCGTGGAGGGGTCCGGCATGGACATGTAGGGCGTGTAGAAGGCCGGCACGCCGCTGAAGTCCACGGTCGCGTCGCGGAAGCGGATGCGCCGCGCCTCCCCGTCCTGCGTCGCGAGGCGGGAGCGGAGCTGCCAGATCGGCGGCGCCAGCGGGTCGTCCTGGCAGAGGTCGCAGGAGGAGTAGACGACGCGGGAGAGGTCCATGACCACCGCCCCGTTCTCCAGCGTGCGGCGGCGGGCGCCATTGGCCGCCAGCCGCCCGTTCTGCGCCAGCAGCCCGCGCAGCCCCTCCACGATCGCGTCCCGCATCCCGCCCTGCAGCTCCGCCCGCTCGGCGAAGAGCACCTGCCCATCCGCCTCCAGCAGCTGCACGTTGCCCTCGGCGGTGGAGACGCCGGTGTCGCGGTCGTAGGTGAAGCGGTCCGCGCGCAGGATGCGCTCGTTCTGCCAGGCCTCAACATGGCCCTTGGCGGTCACGCGGTTCTCGTTCTGGTCGTATTCCACCTCGTCGGCCGTGAAGGTCACGGGCGCGTTGCGGTCCACGGGCGCCACCCCGCCGCGCAGCAGGCCGGCCGTGGTGGGCGGGGCGGCGGGCGCGGCCGGGGAACCGCGCAGCGAGGGGCCGCCTGGCGTGACCACCCCCTCGCCCAGCTGGTCCGGCCGCACGTTCATGGGCCCGCCCTGTGCCAGGGCGGGCTCGGGCACCATGGCCGGGGTGGCAAGCATCGTGGCCAGGGCCACGCCGCCCAGCAGCCGCGCGCGGCGCGATACCCCGTTGCCCGGCATGCGGGCCCGGGGGCCGCGCCTGCGTCCGGTCACGTCGGTCATCCGTCCTCCAGGTGAAGCAGCAGCGCGACCGCGCACATCAGGCCGGCCATGGCAGGCGCCCAGGCGGCCAGGACCACGGGCAGCGTGCCCGTCTCGCCGAACTCGCCCGTCACGCGGTCCAGCAGGAACAGGGCGAAGCCCGCGGCAACGCCCGCCCCCAGCATCTGGGCGACGCCGCCCTTGCGGGCCTCGCGCATCGAAAATCCGGCAGAGAGAAGGGCCATGGCGACCGCCAGCATGGGCAGGGCGAGCAGGGAATGGAACTGCAGCCTGTGCCGAACCGCCGAGAAGCCCGAATTCTCCAGCACGGAGATGAAGTCGGGCAACACCCAGAAGGAGAGGGTGTCGGGGCTGGCGAAGCTGTCCTCGATCCGCTCGGGCGTCAGTTCCGTCGGGAAACGGATGGTCCGGGCGGGGCTGGCCTGCCGGTCGGACCCGAAGGCGATCGCGTTCTCCAGCACCCAGGCGCCGTTCGTCAGCGCCGCCCGCGGCGCCTCCACCCGCCCGAGGAAGCGATCCGCCGAGGAGATGCGCCAGAGCGACACGTCCTCCAGGCCGAACACGGCCGAGCCCGTGCCGGAGTTGGTGCCGGGCGCGACGGGCCGGCCGGAGAGGATGGCCACCCCCTGCGGGTCCAGCTCGCGGTCCGCCTGGCGCAGCCAGAGCCGCCCGCCCGCCAGCGCGCTGGTGCCGGACTGGTTCCGCAGCACCGCCGCGTCCAGCCGCTCCGCCCGCGCCAGCATGGCGGCCGAGAGGGGGGAGAGGCCGGCGGTGGCCCCGGCGCCGATCATCGCAGCCACGATCACCGGCCCCGTCAGGAAGCCCCAGGCCGAGATGCCCGCCGCCCGCGCCACCACCAGCTCCGAGGAGCGGGCCAGGCGCCAGAAGGCCAGGATCCCCCCCAGCAGGATGGCGAAGGGCAGCACCTGCATGGACACGAAGGGGATGCGCAGCCCGGCGATGGTGGCCACGGTGGCGAAGCCCACCTCGCGCGTGGCCGCGCGGCGGAGCAGCTCGATGAAGTCGAACAGCGCGACCAGCCCCGTCAGCGCGGCCAGCATGATGAGGCACATGACAAGGAAGCGGCGGGCGACGTAGCGCCCGAAGGTGAAGGGCAAGGTCACTCCGCGGCCGCCTCGCGGGGCATGACGACGCCCTGCGCCGCGCGGGGAGCCGGCATGGGGGGTGCCCGGCGCGGCCAGCCCGGCGCGCCGGAGAGCACCCAGGCCGCCGCCAGCCCCGGCCCGATGGCATGGACCCAGATCAGCGGGATGAAGCGGTTGTCCCGCGCCGCCAGGTTCCCCACCGCCAGCCCCAGGGCCAGCAGCCCCACCACCGCGCCGACCGCGCCGATGGAGGTCAGCCCGCCGCCATGGCGCCGGAAGGCGCTGGCCAGCGCCGCCGCCAGCCCCACCATGGCGAAGGAAAGGGCGGTGAAGGGCGAGGCGAGGCGGCCATGCCCCTCCGCCCGGAACTTGCGGATGTCCCGCTCCAGAAGCCCTTCCTCGGGGTCGGGGTTCAGCAGCTCGCCCACGAAGCGCTCCCGGCTGTCGCGGTTGCGGGCATCCTCGGTCCGGCTGCTCCGGGCCAGGTCCACGCTGTTCTCCCCGAAGGCGAGCACGGACAGCCGGGGCTGCGGCGCGGTACCCGGCGGCGAGTTCGGCGGCACCGCCCGCTCCATCTGCTGGCGCTGCCCGTTCAGCAGGATCACGCGCGGCCCGTTGTTGCTCGGCAGGATCACCCCGCGCTCCGCCAGGATGGTCACCGGGGCGCCGGGCTCCCGCATGTCATGGATGACGATGCCGCGCAGGGTCCCGTCCCGCTCCCTCTCCCGCGCATAGACGGTCAGGTCGGCCGAGACGCTGCTGAACACGCCTTCCTGCACGAGGATGGCGGCCATCTGGTTGCGGATCTCGTACTGCCATTCCCGGAAGGCCGCGTGGGAGATCGGCACCAGCCAGGTCTGCAGCACCAGCCCCGCCGCCGTGGCCAGGATCGCCACCAGCAGGGCCGGCCGCGCCAGCCGCCAGTCGGACAGCCCGGCCGCCCGCATCACGACCAGTTCCCGGTCCGTGGAGAGCCGGACATAGGTGAACAGCGTCACCACGAAGGTCGTGATGGGCAGGATCACCGCGAAGAAGGAGGGCAGCAGCAGCCCCGTCAGCTCCAGGAAGACGGCAAAGGACAGGCCGCGGTCCAGCACCAGCTCGATGAAGCGGAGCGACTGGGTCAGCCAGATCAGCGCCGCCAGCCCGACCGTGACGGCCAGGAGGGACAGGGCGATCTGCTTCGAGATGTAGCGCGTGACGCGGCTCATGGGGGGCGCAACCTATCCATCCGTCCACCCCGGGGCAAATGGGCTGATGTGACGAAAGGCGGCGCCCCATTCCCTGGGGCCGGTCCGACCCGGGGAGAGGAGGAAGGAATACGTCCCTTCCTCGCACCGCTCACCATCATCTTTTTATAAAGGACTGAAATCGCTTGCCGGCCGGCATGCCCCGGGGCCGCATGCCCGGTGACCGGAAGGGCCGGATCGGGGCCCGCCGGGCGAAGACCCCGTGTCGGGAAAGCGGCGCGGCCGGCTCAGCCGCCTGGCGGGGGTGCCGGGGGCCGGAGCCCCCTGGGGCCGGAGAGTTCCGCCACCCCCTCGGTTCCCAGGAAGGCCCGGATCGTCGCGGCCGGGACGATCCGAGAATGGTCGGGCGTGGAATCCGGCCGGTGGCTGACGATGCCCAGCAGGCAGTTGGTCTCCGGGTCGAAGACGCCGGCGCCGGACTCCCCTTCGGCCATGGGCAGGGCGATGTCGGCATAGGCCCCGTCGGCCTTCCGGACTTCCGGCACCATAGACCCCGCCTTCGCCAGCCCCTGCTGGGAGGAGGAGGAGATGCGCACGGCCTGCCCGGGCAGGGGCCCCGCCCCGCAGGGCCGCGCCGCCGGCCCCGGCGGGCTGGCCGAGGCCTGGAGCAGCGCCAGGTCCTCACCACCCTTGTAGAGGGGCCCCACGCCGGGCTCGAGATAGCCTTCCCCCACGCGCAGGGGCTGCACGGCCAGGACGCGGCCGGCATAGCGGATCGTGGTGGGGATGGGGGTGCCGGCGCAGTGGCGCAGGCGCGGCACGATGCCGTCCACCAGATGCGCCGCCGTCAGGAAGCGCCCGCCGCCGAGATAGACGGCGTTGCCCCGCAACGGGCAGCCCGGGGCCTGGCCCCCGCGCAGCTCCGCCCGGAAGGCGTCGGGCAGGTCCGGCAGACGCTCGGTCGGCACGGGCGTGCGGGTGGGCGCGCTCTCCGTCCAGGGCCGCTCTACCCGGTCCGCGCAGGCGGAGAGAAGCAGCGCGGCCATGGCGGCCAAGGTGACGGCCCCGCAGGCCCGGACGGAGGGCATCAGGCCGGCAGTACCTTGCCGGGGTTCAGCAGGCCTTTGGGGTCCAGCGCCGCCTTGATCCGCAGCATCGCCCCCAGTTCCGCGCCCCCGCGCCATTCCGCCAGCATGTCCGGCTTTAGCCGGCCGATGCCGTGCTCGGCGGAGAAGGATCCGTCCAGCTCGCGCACGATGGCGTTCACGCAGTCCATGATGTCGTGCGAGCGCGCGAGGAACTCGGCAGGGTCCATCCCCTCCGGCTGCTCAAGGTTCATGTGGATGTTGCCGTCGCCCATGTGGCCGAAGGGCACGGGGCGGCTGCCCGGGATCAATGCCTTCAGCGCCTCGGAGGAGCGCCGGATCAGCTCCGGCACCTTGGAGACGGGCACGGAGACGTCGTTCTTCACGCTCGCCCCCTCCCGCTTCTGCGCCTCCGGATGCTCCTCGCGCAGGCGCCAGATCGCGTGGCGCTGGGCCTCGCTCTCGGCTAGCGCGGCGTCCAGCACCTCGCCGGCCTCGAGCGCCTCCTCCAGCACCGCCTCCATCAGCCCGCGAAGATCCGCGTCGGCACGGGAGGAGGCGAGGTCGACCAGAACGTAGTGGTCCCCCCGTTCGGAGAGCGGCAGGACCGCGCCCTCGATGTGCTTCAGGGCGAAGTCCATGCCGGTGCCGGACATGTACTCGAAGGCCCGCACCGCCGTCTCGTCCCGGTCCCGGAAGCGGCGGAACAGGGAGAGGGCCGCCTCCTCGCTCTCCACCGCGCAGAGGGCGATCGCCTCCGCCCGCGCCCGGGGAAACAGCCGCAGCACGGCGGCGGTGATGATCCCCAGCGATCCCTCCGCCCCCACCATCAGGTGGCGCAGCGCGTAACCCGTGTTGTCCTTCCGCAGCCGGCGCAGGCCATGGATCACCCCGCCATCGGGCAGCACGATCTCCAGCCCCAGCATCAGCTCCCGCGCATTGCCGTAGCGCACGGTGGTGTTGCCCCCGGCATTGGTGGAGAGCACGCCGCCGATCGTCGCCGTCCCCTCGGCGCCGAGGGAGAGGGGGAACAGGCAGCCCGCCCCCGCCGCCGCCTCCTGCGCCGTCTTCAGCACCACCCCCGCCTCGGCCACCATCGTCATGTCGATCGGGTCGATGTCGCGGATGCGGTTCATGCGGGACAGCGAGAGGATCACCTGCCGCCCGCTCTCGTCCGGCATGGCCCCGCCGACCATGGAGGTGTTCCCGCCCTGCGGCACCACCGGGATGTCCGCCTCATAGAGAAGCTTCAGGGCCGCCGAGAGCTCCTCGGTGGAGGCCGGGCGGAGCAGCGCAGGGGAGGCGCCGTGGTACAGCCCGCGCCAGTCGGACAGGTGCGGTTCCAGGTCGGAAGGATCGGTGATGATGCCGCGCGGGCCGAGGATCGCCTGCAGCGCCTCCATCAGCGGCTGCGGCAGGGGCGTGACGGTTCGGGGCGTGAACGTATCGGGCATGATAAGGGGACCAAACGCCGGCCCGGGGGCGCGGGTCAAGGGCGGAAACAGCCTGTATTAATAACAGGCCGGCAACCCGCCTCAGCGCGGCGCCGCCGCCCTCCGCAAGCGGTCGTTCACCGCATCGCCCAGCCCTTCCGCCGGCACCGGCATGGCCGCGATCCCGCGCAGCCCCAGCCGCGCCCCCTCGGCATCCAGCCAGCGCAGCCCCGCGAAGAGCCGCGCGGCCGCCTCCGCCGGATTCCCGGCCTCCGAGAGGTTCCAGACCGCCCCCGCCCCGTCCAGAGGTCGCCCGAACGCCAGCAATGCCTCGTCCGCCGCCACCTCCCGCGCCTCCAGCCGCAGGGGCAGCCCCGGCGCGTAGTGGGAGAGCATCATCCCCGGGGATCGCAGCGTCCCCGGCTCCGTCCCCACGGGCCGCGCCACCGGCCCGACCACCTCCTCCAGCGCCGCCACGGTCACCCCGCCCGGCCGCAGCAGCAGCGGCGCGGGGCTGGAGAGGTCCAGCACCGTGCTCTCCACCCCGACCTCGCACGGCCCGCCATCCAGCACCGCCGCGATCCGGCCGGAGAGCCCGGCCAGAACGTGCTCTGCGGTGGTCGGCGAAACCCCGCCCGACCGGTTGGCCGAGGGCGCGGCCAGCGGCACCCCCGCCGCCCGCAGGAGTGCCAGCGCCAGGGGATGCCCGGGCACCCGCACCGCCAGCGTGTCCAGCCCCGCCCCCGTCAGGTGGTCGATCCGGCTCTCCGCCCGGCGCGGCAGCACCAGGGTCAGCGGCCCCGGCCAGAAGCGCGCCGCCAGCGCCCGGGCGCGGTCGTCCGGCTCCACCTCGGCGAAGGCGGCCTCCGCATCGGGAAAGTGGGAGATCAGCGGATTGAAGCTCGGCCGCCCCTTGGCCGCGTAGATCGCAGCCACCGCCCGCCCATCCCGCGCATCCGCGCCCAGGCCGTAGACCGTCTCCGTCGGGAAGGCGACCAGTTCCCCCGCGCGCAGCAGTTCCGCCGCCCGCGCCACCTCCCCCGCGGGAAGCAGCGCCGTCACGCGGCGCCGAGGGCCAGGAAGGCGCCGTTCTCGAAGTCCGGCTTGCCGTAGCGCAGCGGCGCGTCCTCGAAGGACACCACGCGGCCGCCCGCCGCCTCCAGCACCGCCTGCGGCGCGGCCGTGTCCCACTCCATCGTGCGGCCGAAGCGCGGGTAGAGATCCCCCGCCCCCTCCGCCAGGCGGCAGAACTTCACGGCCGACCCGATCTTCTGCACCTCCGCGACCTTCCGCCCGTCCAGGAAGCGGTCCAGCCGCGGGTCGTCGGAATAGTGGCGGGAGGCGAGCACCGTCGCCCCCTTCTCCGGGATGCGCCGCGCGCGGATCGCGCGCTGCCCCGCCGCATCCCGCTTCCAGGCGAGCCCCTGCGGCACGATGCCCCCGAAGATCTCCATGCTGGCCGGCACCGCCACGGCGCCGAGATGCGCCCGATCCCCCTGCACCAGCCCGATATTCACCGCGAAGCTGTCCCGCCCCGCCGCGAATTCCCGCGTGCCGTCCAGCGGGTCCACCAGCCAGTAGCGATGGGCGAGCTTCGTGATGAGGCCCGCCGAGACCTCCTCCTCCGCCACCACGGGAATGTCGGGGGTGGCCGCGCGCAGCCCCTCCACGATCAACGCCTCCGCCACGCGGTCCGCCTCCGTCACGGGGGACTCGTCGGACTTGCGCTCCACGGCGAAGCCCGCGGCGCGGATGGCGTTGATGGCGTGGGCGGCGCGCTCCGCCAGGGTGGCCGCCAGAGCGAGCAGGTCTTCGTCGGTCATCGCCAGGGAATAAACCCTCCGCTCCGCCAGGGACAGCGGCGCGAAGGCGGCGCGCCCCGCGTTAAGACTGGGTTCGCGAAGGCGGAATAGCTTCCGGCCGATCCCTCCCACCTGGAATCGGCGTCTTTCCCCGTGATCAGATCCCTCTCTGACTGGCCAATCGCGGCCAGGCTCCACCTCTGCACGCTGATGGCGGTGCTCGGCCTCGTCGGCATCGCCGCCTGCGAGATCCGTGCCCGCTCCGTCGAGCTGGAGCAGCACCGGGCGGAAGGCCTGCGCGCCGTGGTGGAGGGCGCCGCCACGCGCGAGATCGCGGCGAGCGTTCAGGACGTCTCCCGCGCGACCGAGGAGGCGACGGCTGCCATGCGCGAGGTGGCCGGCCTCACGGACCGCGCCGGGAAGGGCAGCGGCACCGTCTCCGCTGCCGCCGAGGCCGTCTCGGGCGCCGCCACGGCCATCCAGCGCGAGGTGGACGGCTTCCCGCAGGCCATGAGGCGCGAGGAGGGTAAGGACGTGACGGTCCTGGCCGCCTGACCGCGAAGCCGGTCCGGCCCGCTACGTTCTCAGTCGCGGCAGCACCCGCCCCGTCCGCACGGCATGGGCCGCATCCGGCCGCCCGTTCGCCTCGGCCTGCCGCGCCGCCCCCTCCCAGTCATAGGGAACCACGCGCAGATCCACCGCCCAGCCGGCCGCGCCGCGCGTCAACAGGGCGTAGCGCGCGTGCGGGCTGCCCGCCTCCATCGCGTGCGGCACCGGCTCCGCGTCGCGATAGGCGGGGTAGCCGACGCTGCCGGGGTTCACCACCAGCACGCCGCCCACCCGGACCGCCCGCGCCGTATGGGTATGCCCGCAGAGCACCAGCCCCGCATCCCCGATCCCCGCCAGCTTCGGCGCGATGGCCTCCGCCGCCGCCAGCACCGTGCGGCCGGAGGAGACATCCTCCAGCAGGTAGTCCAGGTCGCCCCCGGCCGGGCTGCCATGACAGGCAAAGACAGCCCCATCTAGCAGCGAGAGCGTCTTCGGCAGCCCCAGGATCCAGTCCCGGTGAGCCCGAGAGAGGCAGCCGCGCGCGAAGGTGTCGGATAGCCCGCCCCCTTCCAGCACCTGCCGCTCGTGGTTCCCCGCCACCGTCGGGCAGCCCAACGTCATCTGCGCCTCGGCGGCGCCCGCCGGGTCGAAGGGGCCGGAGACAAGGTCGCCGAGATTCACCACCAGGTCCGGCGCCTCGGCGCGGATGTCGTCCAGCACGGCCTCGAGCGCGAGGCAGTTCCCGTGGGTGTCGGCGATGGCGGCGATTCGCATCCCAGCAGCCTGGGGCGCGCCGCGCGCCGCCTCCAGCCCCACCGCCGAGAGGCCGTCAGCGAATCGTCAGCAACTCACGATATTGAGAGCACCCCGACACCCAGGCCCGCAACGATGCCGTCCCATATCCAAGGCGCCCGCCGCAACGCCCCGAGGCCCACGCTCACCGTGGGCCGCCTGTGGTTCGCCAAGCTCAAACGCGACGTCTGGCTGTGGCTGCGCGCGCCGGCCGGCAACCGGCCGGACTGGCGCGCGCGCTGAGGGATCATTTCCCGGACAGGCGATAGGCGCGCAGCCGATGCCCGTCCGGGTCCAGCGCCAGGGCGCTGCGTCCGAAATCCAGGTCCTTCGGCGGCATCAGGATCCGTATCCCCCGCGCCGCCCAGGCGGCATGGGTGGCGTCCACGTCCTCGACCATGAAGGCAAGTTCCGCCCCGCCCGCTGCCGCGCCGGGGACCGGTTCCACCGTGTGCCGCGACCAGAGCGCGATCCGCCCGCCCGGCGTGACGAAGAGGGCGAAGGTGGGGGAGGCCTCCACGGGCTCCCGCCCCAGCAGCGCGGCGTAGAAGGCGGCGCTCGCCTCGGGGCTGTCCACGAGGAGGATGGTGAGGCCGAGGTCGAGCATGGGGCGGGGTCTCCGGATTGCCCGCCCCCTATCGCGCCGCCGCGCGACAGTTCCTGTCAGGAGCCTTCCATCTCCTGTTCCACTCGCCACGCCGCCAGCAGCACGCGGCGGCGGCGGGGATAGCGCCCGCCCTCCGGGGCGGCCTCGGCGATCCGGTCCAGCCGGAAGTGGCGGAAGCCCTGCCGGGTCTCGCACCAGGCCACCAGCACCTCCGCCGTCTCGAAAAAGCCGATCGCCACGGGCCAGACCACGCGCCGGGTCCGCGCCGCCTTCTTGTCCGTGTAGTCCAGCCGCAGGCGCTGCTCCTCCGCGATGGCTCGGCGGAGCACCGCCAGGTGCGGCGCCTCCCGCGCCGGGCCCGCCATCATTCCGTTGGCGGCGGCATCCTCCGCGGCCCCGGGCGGCAGCACGGCCTCGATCTTCGCCAGCGCCTCCGCCGCTGCCGCCTTCAGCGTCTCGTCCCCGCGCCGCGCGACGAGGCGCAGGCCGAGGATCAGCGCGTCCACCTCGTCCTCCGTGAAGGAGAGGGGCGGCAGGAAGAAGCCGGGGCGCAGCACGTAGCCGATTCCCGCCTCCCCCTCGATCCGCGCGCCCTGAGCCCGGAGGGTGGCGATGTCGCGGTAGATGCTGCGGGCGGAGACGCCCGTCTCCTCCGCCAGGGCCGCCGCGGAGACCGGCCGCCGCCGGCGGCGCAGCGCCTGGAGGAGTTCGAGCAGGCGGGCGGCGCGGGACATGGAAACCCATCCGACTCGGTGCGGTCGCGCGCACCGCCATGGCACTTCGCGCCCCGGATGCTATCTCTGATCCAACCTCTCCCGGAATTCCCCATGCTCGATATCGCCTTCGCCAAGCCCACCCTGCCCGAGAGCGGCGCCCTGGTGCTGCCGCTGACCGAGGACGACCTGGGCGGCAGCCTCGTGGCCGAGTGGGACCGGCTGCTGGGCGGGCATGTCGCGCGCGGGATCTCCGCCGCGGAGTTCAAGGGCCGCAAGGGGCAGAGCGCGACCCTCTACGCCCCGGGCGGCGGCCTCTCGCGCCTCGTCCTCGTCGGGCTGGGCAAGCGGGATGCGCTGGACGCCACCGCGGCCGAGGCGGCGGGCGGCGCGGCCGTGGCGGCCCTGGGCAAGGAAAGCCTCGCGGCCATCGACGCGCGCGCCCTTTCCAACGGCGGCGGGGCCGCGATGCCGGCCGACATCGCCCTCGGCGCCGTGCTGCGCGCCTGGCGCTTCGACCGCTACCGCACCACGGAGAAGCCGGAGGACAAGCCGCGCCTGACCGGGGTGAAGGTGCTGTGCGAGGACCCCGCCGCCGCCAAGGCCGAATGGGCCTCCCGCCGCGCCGTGGCGGAGGGCGTGTTCCTGACGCGGGAACTGGTGAGCGAGCCCGCCAATATCCTGAACCCGCCGGAATTCGCCGACCGCCTCCGCAAGCTGGAGAAGCTTGGGGTGGAGGTGGAGGTCTTCGGGCAGAAGGACCTGGAGAAGCTCGGCTTCGGCTCCATGCTCTGTGTCTCCCAGGGCTCCGCCCAGCCGCCGCGCATGGTGGTGATGCGCTGGAACGGCTCGGACCAGAAGAAGAAGGACAGCAAGCCCATCGCCTTCATCGGCAAGGGCGTGACCTTCGACACGGGCGGCATCTCCATCAAGCCCGCGGGCGGGATGGAGGACATGAAGTGGGACATGGCCGGCGCCGGGGTCGTCTCCGGCCTCATGGCAGCCCTCGCCGGCCGCAAGGCGAAGGTCGATGTCGTCGGCCTCGTCGGGCTGGTGGAGAACATGCCCTCGGGCACCGCCACCCGCCCAGGCGACGTCGTCACCTCCTATTCCGGCCAGACGATCGAGGTGATCAACACGGATGCGGAGGGCCGCCTCGTCCTCGCGGACGTGCTGTCCTACTGCAAGAAGCGCTTCGACCCCGCCTTCATGGTGAACCTCGCGACCCTGACGGGCGCGATCATCGTGGCGCTCGGCAATGAGCATGCCGGCCTCTTCTCCAACGACGACGGCCTGGCGCAGCGCATCCAGGATGCGGGCAAGGCGGTGGGGGAGCTGGCCTGGCGCATGCCGCTGGGCGACGCCTATGACCGCCAGATCCGCTCCGACATCGCCGACATGAAGAACGTGGGCGGCGGCCGCGCGGGCGGCTCCATCACGGCCGCGCAGTTCATCCAGCGCTTCGTCGATGGCTGCCCCTGGGCGCACCTGGACATCGCCGGCGTGGCCTGGAGCGGCAAGGACAGCGCCACCGTACCCAAGGGCGCCACCGCCTGGGGCGTGCGCCTGCTGGACCGGATGGTGGCCGACCACCATGAGGGCCGTGCCGTGGCCGCCCAGCCCGCGCCGGAGCCGGCGGAGGAGCCGGCGGCGTTGGTGACCGGCGCCGACAGCGCCTCCCCCGCCACCCTGTCGGAGGGCACGCCCGCCTCCGAGCCGCTGGTGCCCACGCCCGACGCCGTGACCCGCCCGGCGGAGGCCGCCGCCCCGGTGCCGCGGGCCCCGCGCCGTCCGGCCACGCGGCGCCCGCGCCGCTAGGCGCGATCCCCGGCCTGGACCGCGCGTGCTGAAACTGCGCCTCGCCGAACTGCCGGAGGGACATGCGGAGGGGGGTGCGCCCCTTGCCGTGCCCGTCCGGCCCGGCGCGGCGGTGCCGGACCGCTTCGCCGCCGCCGCTGCGGCCGCAGGCTTCAATCCCGCCCACTTCGATTCCACCCGGGGCGAGGCCCTGCGCCTGGACGGCGCGCTGGGCGGCCGTACCACCTGGCTGGTCGGCGTGAGGCCCGGCCCCATGGGCATGGAGGCCGCCGGGGCCCTGACCGCCGCCTCCCTGGCGGGGGAGGAGGCACCGGGTGGCCGGCGCGGCGTGATCGACGCGCGCGGCCTGCCGCCGGCGGATGTCGCCGCCCTCGCGATCGGCGCGGGGATCCGCGCCCACCGCCTGCCCCATTACGGTGCCACCCCACCCCCTGCCCTGCGCCGCCTGGAACTGCTGGTGGAGGACGTGGCGGCGAACGAGCCGGGCATCGCCCGCGCGCGGGCCGTGCTGCGCGGCGCCGGCCTGGCGCGCGACCTGGCGGCGGAGCCCGCCAACCGCCTCACGCCCCCGTTGTTCGTCGAGCGCCTGTGGGAGCTGGAAGAACACGGCATCGAGGTGGTGGTGCATGGCCGCCACTGGCTGGAGCGTCACGGCTATGGCGGCCTGCTCGCGGTCGGGCGCGGCTCCGCCCATCCGCCGCGGCTGGTGGAGCTGCGCTGGCCCGGGCATTCCGGCGCGCCGCCCGTCGCCTTCGTCGGCAAGGGCATCACCTTCGACACGGGCGGCGTCTCCATCAAGGGCGCGGCGGGGATGGAGGCGATGAAGGCCGACATGGCCGGCGCCGCCGCCTGTGCGGGCGCGATCCTGGCGCTGGCCCTGCGCGACAGCCCCGCCCCCGCCGTGGCGGTGCTCGCGATCGCGGAGAACATGACGGGCGCCGATTCCTACCGGCCCGGCGACGTGCTCCGCATGGGATCGGGCCTGACGGTGGAGGTGGTGGACACCGACGCGGAAGGCCGGCTGGTCCTGGCCGACGCCCTGCACCACGCGCGCGGCCTGGGTCCCTCCGCCATCCTCGACCTCGCCACGCTGACGGGCAGCATCGTCTCCGCCCTCGGCCACCACCGCGCCGGGCTGTTCGGCAACGACGACGCGCTGCGCGACGCGGTGATGGCGGCCGGCGAGGCGGTGGGCGAGCCGCTCTGGCCCATGCCCATCGGCGCGGGGCACCGCGAGGTCCTGGCGAGCGAGATCGCCGATCTCCGCCACTGCCTTCCCCCGGGCGGGGGCGGGCCGGGCTGGGCCGGGAAGTTCCTGCCGGATGCCTGCCACGCCGCCGCCTTCCTGCGCGACTTCGCGGCGCCGGAGGGCGCGCCCGCCATCCCCTGGGCGCATCTGGACATCGCGGGCATGGACCTGCGGGAGGAAGGGCGTGAGGCCGGCCCCTACCCGCTTCCCCCCGGCCCCAGCGGCTACGGCGTGCGCCTGCTGGACCGGCTGGTGGAGGACCGGTTCGAGCCATGACGGAGATCGGCTTCTACCACCTGACCCGCACGGCGCTGGAGCTGGCGCTGCCGAAGTTGCTCGGCCGCGTGCTGGCCACGGGCGGCCGCGCCGTGGTGCGGGTGGGCGGGCCGGAGCGATTGGCGGCGCTGGACAGCGCCCTCTGGACCTGCCCGGACCCGGACTGGCTGCCCCACGGCACCCCCGCCGCGGGCGACCCCGACCTGCAGCCGATCTGGCTGACGACCGAGGACGATGCCCCCAACGGCGCCCGCCACCTCTTCCTGGCCGACGGCGCGGAGACGGCGCGCCCCGAGGCCTATGACCGCGTCTTCGACCTGTTCGACGGCAACGACACCGCCGCGCTGGAGGCGGCGCGGGACCGCTGGCGCCGGGCGCGCGCCGCCGGCCATGCCCTGACCTACTGGCAGCAGGGGCCGAACGGCTGGACGAAGCGGGAATAGCCCTGCGGCCCACCGGAGCGGTTACCGTGGCGTGAATCGCCCGCCGGGCGCCCCGGCACCCTTGCCGGGCCCGCCCGGGCCTGCCACATCGCAGCGGCCCTCAGGAGCGCATTCCATGTCCGACGATACCCAGGCCACCGAGACCATGACGGTCGGCGCCCTGATCGCCGAGTTGCAGAAGCTCGACGCCTCCCGCCCCATCGCGCTCGGCATCATGCTCGGCGGCGACGAGAGCGAGGAGGGCGAGATCGACATCTACGGCATCGACCTCATCGAGGAGATGGAGGCCGAGGACGGCTCCCCCGCCTATGTCATCGCCTGCGACCTGCGCGGCGCGGACGACGAGGAGGAGGGCTGACCCCTCCCCCCGCGTGGCGCCCTCCGCCCGCCCCGCCCGGGGCAGCGGCGGGCGCCTGTGGGATCGCTTTCGCGGCCCGGCAGCGTCCGGGAAGACCGGCGGGTTATCCCCGCCGGGGTAGAAGGCCCGGGGCAGGCCTGCGCGCGGCCGCACCGCGCCGCCTGGCCCAGCCAAGTCCGACCAGCCCGGCCGAGAACAGGGCGAGGCTGGCGGGCTCCGGCACGCTCACGGTGCTGAAGCCCGTGATGCTGCAGCCGTAGAAGCACCCGCCCCCGGCATCGGAAGCAGTGGTTGCGGAGCCGAGCGGGTTGCCGAGGATGAAGCGGAAATCCGTCTCCGTGTTGTTGTAGGCAACGACACCGGTCGGCAGCTCGCCGGGTGCGCTGGTGAGCCGCAGCTCGTAGCGGGGCGAGACGGCGCTGTAGGGCGGCGGGTTGAGGAATTCGTAGAGCGAAGCGGCCAGGGTGACGCCGCCGAAGCTGGTGGTGAACCGGATGTCCACCACGCCGTCGATCCGGATGGGCGATGGCCCTGAAATGCCGTCCCGCACGAGCAGGTCCACCCCGTCCGCATAGGCCCTGTCGGTCAGGACGATATAGCCCGAACCGTAGACGCCCTGGAACGTACCTTGCGAGCCCCCGGGATTCTGCGATCCGCCGGTCTGCACGAAGCTGACGATCCGGTCCGCCCTTGCCGGGACCGCACCCACCCCGGCCGACAGGATGGCGGCACCGATCGTCGCTAGCCAACACTTCATCCTACGGACTCCCACTTCGCTGAGATGCGCCTACCGGGGAGCAAGCCACGGGCCACATCTTAACGTATTGTTACTATTTCGGCTTTCGTCGCCCGGGCCCTGCCGCGTCAAAAGGACTGACAGGCACGCCCGTCATGCCCCTGGGCCGTTTGCACTTGGGACGCTGGGCGCGAAGTGCGGACGAGGAGAGGGGCGGAACCCTCCCCACCCGTCACGCCGCGTCATCCAGGCGCTCGGCGAAGCGGAGCAGGTAGCTGTCCGGGTCCTGCACTAGGAATTCGCGCTGCCCACTCATCCGGTCGCCCGTGCGGTACCAGGCCTCGCGCGGTGCCTCGAAGAGTGGCCAGCCTAATGCCTCCAGCCCCTCCAGGATCGAGGCCAGCCGCTCCACCATGATCTGGAGGTTGATGCCGCGGCCAAAGGGACGCTGCATCCCACCCGTGTCCCAGCGGCCGTTCCGCTCGCAGAGCATCACCTGCACGGCGCCGCGGGCGAGAAAGGCGAAGCGCGCCGCCGGGCAGTCATAGGCGACACGGAACCCGAGCAGCCCGCACCAGAAGCGCAGGCTTTCCGCGATTTCCGTGACGGACAGCTCCGGCATCAGGGCTGCGAAGCCACCCTCCGGCACCCTCGCAGATCCCGGGCAGGCCGCGCGATCCGCGATGGGGTCTGTCATGGCGGTTCTCTCCGGCGCGGGCGCATCCATCCTGGCCCCATTCCGTTTCCATGGCACCCCGACACGGATGCCCGAGCATGATCCCCACCCGAGTTCACGGGCTCATCGACTACGGCGTGGCCGCCCTCCTGGGGGGTCTCTCCGCGAGCCGGAGCCTGCACCCGGCCGCACGCCGCGCGCTCGGCACGGCCAGCGCCTTCCATACCGGCTACGCCCTGCTGACGGATTACGAGGGCGGGGTGAAGCCCGCGCTCTCCATGCGCCAGCACCTCGCGCTCGATGCGCTGGGCGGGCTGGCCCTGGTTGGCCAGGGGCTGGCCCTGCGGCACGCCCCCTCCCGCAACCTGCTGGTCGGGATGGGGCTGGCGGAACTTGCCGTGGTCGCCCTCAGCAGCGCCGAGCCCAAGCGCGGCCCGGGCCAGGGCTCCGGCCCGGTCGGGCGGCTGCTGGGCCGGGACGAGGAGGAGCACGCGCGGCAGGTCGGCTACCCGCCACTGGACACCCCCAAGCCCGTGGCGGGGGATGTCTGGATCGTGGACAGCGTGCTGCCCGGCGGCCCGCTGGGGGTTCGGATGACGGTGATCCGCCTGCCCGATGGCGGGTTGCTGCTGCACTCCCCCACCCCCTTTTCCCTGGCGCTGAAGGCGGCGCTGGATCGGATCGGGCCGATCCGCCACCTCGTCGCGCCGAATATCGCGCACTGGATGTTCCTGAAGGACTGGAAGCAGGCCTGCCCGGAGGCGGCGAGCTGGGCAGCCCCCGGCCTGCGGGAGCGCGGGCAGGTGCGCCGCAGCGGCGTGCGGCTGGACTACGACCTGAGCGAGACCGCGCCGGAGTCCTGGGGCGGCGCCATCGAGTTGGTGGGCATCCCCGGCGCGATCGGCTTCCACGAGATGGCGATGTTCCACCGCCCCAGCCGCACGCTGATGATGACGGACCTGGTGATGAACCTGGAGCCGTCGAAGCTGCCGGCCCTGCTGCGCCCGGTCGCCCGGCTTTTCGGCATGACGGCGCCGGACGGCATGCCGCCGCCCTACCTGCGCGCCGTGGTGAAGTGGCGCCATGCCGAGCTGGCCGAGGCCGCGGCGCGCCTGCTGGCCTGGAGGCCGGAGCGGGTGGTCTTCGCCCATGGCCGCTGGTTCGAGCGGGACGGGGCGGAGCATCTGCGCCGCTCGCTCCGCTGGGTCTGGACGGGCGGCTTCCGGGAGCCGGATGTGCGGCACGGTGTGGAGCCGCTGCTGACGCATGGCGGGCGGACGACGATCGCGGTGGACCCGCTCTAGGTCACGTCCGCCCGAACATCCGCGCCAGATCCCCCGGCCCCAACCGCAGGAAGGTAGGGCGGCCGTGGGAGCAGGTCGCGGCGCGCGGCGTCGCCTCCATCTCCCGCAACAGGGCTGCCATCTCCGCCGCGTTGAGCCGCCGGCCCGCGCGCACGCTGCCGTGGCAGGCCAGCCGGGCCACGGCGGCGTCCAGCCGGCGCTCCAGCGCCGTGCTCTCCTCCCATTCCGCCAGTTCGGCGGCGATGTCGGCCAGGATCGGCCCCGGCTCCGGCGTGCCGAGCAGGGCGGGCAGCGCGCGGACGAGGATGGCGCCCGGCCCGAAGGCCTCGATTTCCAGCCCCAGACGCGCAAGGTCCTCCGCCCGCTCCGCCAGCCGCGCGGCCTCGCCGGCGGGCATGTCCACCACCGCCGGCAGCAACAGGGGCTGGGACCGCACGCCCCCACCCAGGAGCTGGGCGGAGAGGCGCTCATGCGTCAGCCGCTCATGGGCCGCGTGCTGGTCCACAAGCACCAGCGCGCCGTCCGGCGCCTCCGCCAGGACATAGGTATCGAGGATCTGGGCCAGGGGGCGGCCCAGAGGCCCCTCCTCCGTTCCTTCCGGCAGGGCCGGTGCCTCGGCCGGCACGGTGAAGGCCCCGGGCGGCAGGGCGAAGCGCGGCTGCACGGGACGGGAAGGCGGCGGGGCGGTGAAGGCGAAGCCCGTCTCGGCGAAACCGCGCGGGGCGGCGGGCATGGTGTCCGACGGCCAGGAGGTCGCGGGGGCGGGCATCTCCTCCGCGGCCTGCCCGGCGAGGCTGGGCCAGGCGGGGTCGAGGCCCGCACCCGGCGCCGGGCCGGCATCCCAGCCGCCCCGCGCCATCCCCACCCCGGCCCCGGTACCGAGCGCCCGGCGGAGCGAGGCGATGAGGGCGCCGCGCACCCCGCTGGCGTCGCGGAAGCGCAGCTCCGTCTTCATGGGGTGGACGTTCACGTCCACCCGGTCCGGCGGGATCTCCAGGAACAGGGCGGCGACGGGATGGCGGCCGGAGGCCAGAACGTCGCGATAGGCCACGCGCAGCGCCGCGCGCAGCAGCGGGTCCTTCACCGGGCGGCGGTTCACCACGAGGTGCTGCTCGGCCGAGGTGGCGCGGTGATGCGTGGGCAGGGCCGCCAGCCCCTCCAGCACGAGGTCCGGCCACTGGCCCTGCACCGCCACGCTGGCAGCGGCGAAATCCGGCCCCAGCAGGGCGGCGGCGCGGCCGGCGCGGTCGGCGGGGGGCAGGTCCAGCGCCGTGCGGCCCTCCACCGTCACGCGGAACCCCACCTCCGGCCAGGCGAGGGCCAGGCGGCGCACGGCCTCCACGGCGTGGGAGGCCTCGGTGCCCGGGGTCTTCATGAACTTGCGGCGGGCCGGGGTAGCGAAGAACAGGTCCCGCACCTCCACCCGCGTGCCCGGGGGCGCGGCGGCCGGCGTCACCTCGCTCACCCGCCCGGCCTCCACATGGATGGCGTGGGCATCGCCCTCTCTCGTGCGGGAGGTGATCGTCAGGCGGGAGACGGCGCCGATGGAGGGCAGCGCCTCCCCCCGGAAGCCCAGGGTGGCGATGCGGAACAGCGTCTCCTCGTCCGGCAGCTTGGAGGTGGCATGGCGCTCGATGCAGAGGGCCAGGTCGTCCGGCCCCATGCCGCGGCCGTCATCCTCCACCAGCAGGCGGTCGAGCCCGCCGCCCTCCAGCGTCACGGCCACGCGGCGGGCGCCGGCGTCCAGCGCGTTCTCCACCAGTTCCTTCACCGCGGCGGCCGGGCGCTCCACCACCTCGCCGGCGGCGATGCGGTCCGCGGTGGTGGGGGGCAGGCGGCGGATGACGGGAAAGCTCACGCCGGAGGGGATGGGGTTTCCGCGGTCCCGGCACAAGCCACGGGGGACGATCATCCCCCTCTCCGATGAAGGAATGGTAAGCGCCTCTCCTCCCCAAGCGGCGCAGGCCCTGTTAACGGGATGCCCATGCGCCGCCCCTGGGCAGGATTCGCGCGGTTCGTCGCGCTGCTGCTGCTCCTGCAATGGGTGGGGGCGGTGCTGCCGCATGCCCGTGCCCTGGGTGCCCTGGCGGGCGCCGTGCGGGTCGAGCTCTGCACGCATGAGGGCACGCGGACCGTCCTGCTGGACGAGGAGGGGCGGCCCGTCCCCACGGCGCCGGACCTCTCCTGCTGCGACCTGCACGCGGCCCCGGCGGCACTGGCGGCGCCGGAACCGGCCGTGCTGGCGCTACGCCTCTCCCACCCCGCCCCGCCGCCGGAACCCTCCCGGGCCGGGCTGCCGCCGCTTCCCGCCCGCGCGCCGCCGCAGCAGCCCCGAGCGCCACCAGCCGCCTGACCGCCATGCCATCGCCGCCGCGCCCCTTCCGGCGCGGCCCCGTCATGCCGTCAGGATATCCCTTCCATGTTCCGCCCCCATGCCGGCCCGCTCGGCGCCGCGCTGCTCGCGGCCGCGCTGCCGCTGTCCCCTGCGCTTGCCCAACAATCGCCCGTCCCCATCCCGGAAGTCACCGTCAGCGGCGCCGCGGGCGCGCTGACCACCCGCGACACCCTGGAAGCCGAGGCGGCGCTGCGCCAGCTTCCCGGCAACGTCTCCGTCGTGCCGGCGGAGGAGATCCGCCTCCGCGCCGGCGTCACCACGCTCCGCGACGTGCTGGAGTTCGAGCCCGGCGTCTTCGCCCAGCCGAAATGGGGGGAGGATACGCGCCTCTCCATCCGCGGCTCCGGCCTGGCGCGGAACAACCACCTGCGCGGCGTGCAGCTGACGCAGGACGGCATCCCGCTGAACCAGGCCGACGGCGCCGGGGACTTCCAGGAGCTGGACCCCCTCACCCTCGACCACATGGAGGTCTATCGCGGCGGCAACGCCTTCGGCCTCGGCGCCGCGACGCTCGGCGGGGTGCTGAACGCCGTCACCCCCACCGGCCGCAGCGCCCCCGGCGCCCTTCTGCGCGGGGAGGCCGGGAGCTACGGCTTCCTGCGCGGGCAGGCCGCCTATGGCGTGGCGGCCGGGGCCTTCGACGCCTGGGCCAGCTTCTCCGCGCTGAGCCAGGAGGGGTTCCGCGACCACTCCAACGGTAATAGCCGGCGCTTCAACGGCAATATCGGCTGGCGCATCAAGGAGGATGTCGAGACCCGCTTCTACTACGGCTACAACAACATCGAGCAGCGCATCCCCGGCACCCTGACCCGTGCCCTGGCGCTGTCGGACCCGCGCCGGGCCGCGGCCGCGAACCTGTCCCTGGACTACCAGCGCAACATCGAGAGCAACCGGGTGGGCAACCGCACCACCTGGCGCATCGCGCCCGGGGTGGCGCTGGAGACGGGGGTCTCCTTCGTCCACCGGGAGCTGGACCACCCGATCTTCCAGTACCTGGACCAGCGCACGGATGACGTGAACGGCTTCGCGCGGCTGACGCTGGAGGGCACGGCGGCCGGGATGAGGAATGTCGGCGTGATCGGCGGCACCTTCGGCCTCGGCACCTATGACAGCCGGCGTTACGTCAACAACGCCGGTCATGCCGGGCGCCTCACCTATGCCTCCACCGACCGGGCGCGCACGAACACGGTGATCCTGCAGGACACGCTCTACGTCCTGCCGACCCTCGGCGTCGTCGCCGGCATCCAGCTCGGCGAGGCTTATCGCGCCAGCCGGGACAAGTTCCTCTCGGACGGCGATTCCTCCGGCTCCACCACCTACCGCTACGCCAATCCCCGGCTCGGCGCGGTGTGGGAGGTGACGCCGGAATGGCAGGCCTTCGCCAACCTCACCTGGGCCACCGAGCCGCCCACGATCAGCGACCTCACACCGCTGGCGAGCACGGGCTTCGCCTCGCTCCGCGCGCAGCGGGCGCGCACGCTGGAGATCGGCACGCGCGGCCGCTCCGGCGACCTCGGCTGGGAGCTGGCGGCTTATCGCTCCTGGATCCGGGACGAGATCCAGCTCTTCGACCCCAACGGCACCGGCGCCAGCTTCGCGCTGAACGCGGACCGCACGATCCACCAGGGCATCGAGGCGGCGGGAAGCTGGGTCGCGCGGCGCAACACCCTGGCCGAGGGCGACAGCCTGACGCTGCGCGGCGCCTACACGCTGAACGACTTCCGCTTCGACGGCGACGCGCGCTACGGCAGCAACGAGCTGCCGGGCGTGCCGCGCCACCTGCTGCGGGCGGAGTTGCGCTACCGCCACCCCGCCGGCGCCAGCATCGCGCCGAACCTGGAATGGGTGCCGCGCGGGTTGTTCGCGGACAACGCCAACACGCTGCAGGGTAATTCCTACGCCCTGCTCGGGCTGCGCGGCGACTGGGCGTTCCGCAACGGGCTCTCCGTCTTCGTGGAGGGCCGGAACCTGACGGACAAGCGCTATATTTCCAGCGCCGCCATTGCCCCCGTCGCCTCGCCCGCCTCGGCCGTCTTCGAGCCGGGCTTCGGACGCAGCGTCTATGGCGGGATGCAGTTCCGGTTCTGAGGGCGGGACGGGGCGGCCTCGTGGCCGCCCCGTCTCAGAGGTTCCAGACCTCCAGCTCCTCCGCCCGCACCACCGGCACCACCCGGCGCGGCCCGCCCTCCCCGCCGAGCAGGTTCACGCCCTCGCCGCCGGAGGAGACCGGCTGCCAGGCGCCGCCTTCCTCGGAGGACGGCACGCCCGTCCGCGCGAAGGCCGACCAGCCCTGCATCATCGCGCGGGCCAGCGCCGCCTCGGCGGGTCCGGTGCCGCATTTCGCGGCGAAGTAGGGATCGGTGTGGCTGCCGAAGACGAAGGGGATTTCCGCGCAGTGCGGCACGCCCCGCGCCTTCCCCGCCAGGGGATGGACGAACTCGTAGAGGAAGGTGGGCTGGCCCGACGCGGCGTGGCGCCGCGCCGTCTCCAGCGCGTCCAGCCGGAAGCGGAGGTCGGTGTAGATCGCCATCCACAGGGTATTCAGGTCCGCCGCCCCGCCCCGCGCGACGGCGGCGCGGCGATAGGCCTCCACCACCGCCTCCGCCGGGGCCGTGGCGCGCGGGCGGCTGCCCTCCTTCAGCGCGCCGGCCATCCGCAGCAGCGATGCCTCGTCCGTCGGGGAGGGCAGGCCGGGGATGCGGCGCCCCTCCGGGTCCAGCAGGTCGTACCAGAACACCGCCTCGTCGCGCGTCGTGCCGATCAGCAGGGGCATCGCCGGAAGCCGGGCGCCGCGGGGCACGGCGGGGATCACCACGCCGTCCGCGATCGGCAGGACCGGCACGCGCCCGCCATTCTGCGCGCCCCACTCGCGCGCCAGAGCCAGCTCCGTCGTGTGGAGCCGCTCGGCCGGCACGTCGCGCAGGCCGGCCACCGTCGTCTCCAGCCTCGCGGCCAGCGCCTCGGCGTAGCCGGCCGCGCCGGCAACGTCGGGCAGGTCGGGCGGGCCGAGGAAGGCGCCGCTCTCGATGATCATCTTGTGCACGAGGCCACGATTGGCCGGGTTCGGCGCGATGTTCGCCACGCTGGTGCCGCCGGCGGACTGGCCGAAGAGGGTGACGTTCTCCGGATCGCCGCCGAAGGCCTCGATATTGGCGCGCACCCAGCGCAGCGCCGCCACCTGGTCCTGCACGCCCCAGTTCGCGGCCGCGCCCGTCTCCGGGTCCTTCAGGTCGGGATGGGCGAGGAAGCCCAGCGCGCCCAGGCGGTAGTTCACGGTCACCACCACCACGTCGCCGAGCCGGGCGAGCGCCGTTCCGTCATTGCCGGCCGCCGCGCCCTCCCCCGTGCGCCAGGCGCCGCCATGGATCCACACCATGACGGGGCGGCGCCCGTCCAGCCCGGGCGTCCAGATGTTGAGGGTGAGGCAGTCCTCCCCCATGAGGGCCGGCCGGTCGTAGAGCCAGGTCGCCCAGGGCGGGATGGTCTGGATGGAAGCGGCGCCGGCCCGCGTCGCGTCCCGCTCCTCCGCCCAGGTTGGCAGGCGCTGGGGCGAGCGGTAGCGCAGCGGCCCCGTCGGCGGCGCGGCATAGGGAATGCCCTTGAAGGCCAGCACCCCGTCCAGGGCGGCCCCGCGCAGCGCGCCGGCCGGCGGGCGCGCCACCGGCCCGTCCTGCGCCGCGGCGGGCCGGCCCCGCAGCAGGGCCGGTGCGGCCAGCGTCGCCAGCCCGAATGCCCGACGTCCGAAACCCGCCATCACCTGCCCCCCCACCGCGGCACCACCTTGGCACCCCTGGAAGTCTGGACCCGCCCTCCGTGAGCGCCAAGGGCAGGGCTCAGGCGTGCAGGCCGGGCGCCTCCTGCCCGGTATGCGCCACGTACTCGGTGTAGCCGCCGTCGTACTGGTGGATGCCCTCCGGCGTCAGTTCCAGCACGCGGTTGGACAGCGCGGCCAGAAAGTGCCGGTCGTGCGAGACGAAGAGCATCGTGCCCTCGTAGTCCGAGAGGGCGGCGATCAGCATCTCCTTCGTCGCCATGTCCAGGTGGTTCGTCGGCTCGTCCAGCACCAGGAAGTTCGGCGGATCGTAGAGCATGCGCGCCATCACCAGCCGCGCCTTCTCCCCGCCCGAGAGCACGCGGCACCGCTTCTCCACCTCGTCGCCGGAAAAGCCGAAGCAGCCGGCCAGCGTTCGCAGCGATCCCTGCGCCGCCTGCGGGAAGGCGTCCTCCAGCGACTGAAACACGGTGCGCTCGCCGTCCAGCAGCTCCATGGCGTGCTGGGCGAAGTAGCCCATCTTCACGCTGCCGCCGAGCGAGACCGTGCCCTGATCCGGCACGGTGGAGCCCGCCACCAGCTTCAGCAGCGTGGACTTGCCGGCGCCGTTGGTGCCCAGCACGCAGCAGCGCTCCTTGCGGCGCACCAGGAAGTCCAGCCCCTCGTAGATCACCTTGCTGCCGTAGCGCTTGTGCACGCCGCGCAGGCTCGCCACGTCGTCGCCCGAGCGCGGCGCCTGGCCGAACTCGAACACCACGGTCTGCCGGCGCTTGGGCGGCTCCACGCGCTCGATCTTGTCCAGCTTCTTCACGCGGCTCTGCACCTGCGCGGCGTGGGAGGCGCGCGCCTTGAAGCGCTCGATGAACTTGATCTCCTTCGCCAGCATCGCCTGCTGGCGCTCGAACTGCGCCTGCTGCTGGCGCTCGTTCATCGCGCGCTGCGCCTCGTAGAAGGCGTAGTCGCCGCTGTAGGAGTTCAGGCCGCCGCCATCGATCTCCACCACCTTGTTGATGACGCGGTTCATGAACTCGCGGTCGTGCGAGGTCATCAGCAGCGCGCCGTCGTACCCCTTCAGGAACCCCTCCAGCCAGATCAGGCTCTCCAGGTCCAGGTGGTTGCTCGGCTCGTCCAGCAGCATCACGTCGGGGCGCATCAGCAGGATGCGCGCCAGCGCCACGCGCATCTTCCAGCCGCCGGAGAGCTTGCCGACATCGCCCGCCATCATCTCCCCGCTGAAGCCCAGGCCCGCCAGCACCTCCTGCGCCCGCCCCTCCAGCGCGTAGCCGCCCAGCTCCTCGAAGCGCCCCTGCACCTCGCCGAAGCGCTCGATGACGGCGTCCAGGTCCTCGGTCTCCGGGTCCGCCATCGCGGCCTCCAGCGCCGCCAGCTCGGCCGCGACCGTGCTGACATCGCCGGCGCCGTCCATCACCTCCGCCACCGGGCTGCGGCCGGACATCTCGCCCACGTCCTGGCTGAACAGGCCGATGCTGACGCCGCGGTCCACCAGCACCTGGCCCTCATCCGGCTGCTCCTGCCCGGTGATCATGCGGAACAGGGTGGTCTTGCCCGCGCCATTGGGGCCGACGAGGCCGATCTTCTCGCCGCGCTGGAGCGCGGCGGAGGCGTCGATGAAGAGAAGCTGCTGGCCGCTCTGCTTGCTGATGGAATCGAGGCGGATCATGGGTACTCAGGGCTTGGGATCGGCGCGGCGGCACGGGGAGGCGTCCGAGAACACGCCCGGCAGCCAGGCGTCAACCGCTGGGGGTTTGCCGGGCCGATGCCCGGGGCTCACCCCTCGTCGTCGCGCAGCGCGGCCGCCCGCCGGGTCAGCGGCACGGATGTCGGCAGAACCCGGAGCAGGTCCCGTGCCCGCGCCCGGCCCGCCAGGTCGATGAGGAGGCGCGCCCCGCCGCGGTGGCGGATGGTGATCCGGGTGGCGAACAGCATCCTCGGGGCGTTCACCTCGGTGATATCGGGGAACGGCCAGTGGTCGGGCTTGAACACCTTGAACCGCAGCCCGTCCGGCGCGACGGCCAGCCGGGCGCCGATGCCGTTGCCGTATCGCCCGAAGAAGCCGAGCGTGCGCTGGAGGCGCCGCACCGGCACTGCGATGACCCCGGCCGCGTCCTGCGACAGCGGCTTGTCCGATGTCCGGCGCAGCTGCGCGACGAGCCAGATCACCAGCCCGGTCGAGAGCACGAAGACGAAGGCGATCATTCCGATCGCGAGCGGCAGGATGGGATTGTCGTCCATGCCGCCCTGCCTTCGTTGCGAGTAGGGCACGTTCAGCCGGCCGTGGTTCCGCGTCAATCCAGCCGGGCCGGGCGCTTCGTTGATCCTTTAGGGCCAGAGGAATTTGCCTTCCCCCTGCCATCAGCCTTCCCCAGGCCGGGCTTCACTGCGCTGACCGGAGGCCAGGGGGTTCAGCCCCCGGGTTCCCCGGCAGCCCAGGACAGAATAGCGCCGGGATCAGCCCCCGCGCAGCCGGTGGATCTCCGCGATCAGCGCCGTGGTGGAGGGGTCATGCGCCCCCGCCTGCGCCCCCGGCGCCAGTTCCGGCACCAGCACGCCCGCCAGTTGCTTGCCCAACTCCACCCCCCACTGGTCGAAGGCGTTCACGTTCCATAGCGCGCCGAGGCAGAACACCTTGTGCTCATACAATGCGACAAGCTGGCCCAGCGTGGCCGCGTCCAGGTGCGGGATCAGCAGCGTGGTGCTGGGGCGGTCGCCGGGGAAGAGACGGTGGGGCAGCAGCGCCTCGACCGCCGCCGCGTCCATCCCCTTGGCCTCCATCTCCTCCCGCACCTCGGTCGCGTCCCGCCCGCGCAGCAGCGCCTCGGCCTGGGCGAGGCCGTTCGCCAGGAGCTGGCGGTGGTTCTCCTCGAAGCCGTGGTCGGGATTCGCGACCAGCACGATGTCGGCGGGCACGGGCGTGGTGCCCTGGTGCAGCAACTGCATGAAGGAGTGCTGCGCGTTGGTGCCGGGCTCGCCGAACACCACGGGCCCGGTCGGGCGCGCCACGGGCAGCCCGCCGAGGGTCACGCGCTTGCCCAGGCTCTCCATCTCCACCTGCTGGAGATGGGCGGGGAAGCGGGCCAAGCGCTCGTCATAGGGCAGCACGGCGCGGGTGGGATAGCCGAGCATGTCCACGTGCCACACCTCGGCCAGCGCCATCAGCAGCGGCAGGTTCTCGGCCTCCGGGGCCGAGAGGAAGTGCTCGTCCATGGTCCGCGCGCCGTCCAGCAGCGCCTGGAACACGTCCCACCCGCAGGCCAGCGCGACGGAGAGCCCGATGGCCGACCACATGGAGAAGCGGCCGCCCACCCAGTCCTTGAACCCGAAGACCTGCGCTTCCGGCACGCCGAAGGCGGCGGTCGCCTTCAGGTTGGTCGAGAGGGCGACGAGATGCGACCCCGCTTCCGCCTCGCCGAGCCCCGCCCGCAGCCAGTCCCGCACCAGATGGGCGTTCGCCATGGTCTCGGCCGTGGTGAAGGTCTTGCTCGCCACCAGGACCAGGGTGCGCGCGGGGTCCAGCCCGTGGCGCATCGCCTCCCAGGCATGGCCGTCCACGTTGGAGAGGTAGTGGGCGCGCATCGGCATCCCCGCGCGCCAAAGGGCGCGCGCCGCCATCTGCGGGCCAAGGTCGGAGCCGCCGATGCCGATGTTCACCACATCGGTGAAGCGTATTTCCCCATTCGACTGGGCCCCGTGCACCCGGGCGCAGAAGGCGCGCATGGCGTCCAGCGTGTCATGCACCTCGGCCGAGGCGTCCTCGCTTCCCGCCTTGAAGGCCCCGCGCGGCCCGCGGAGCGCCATGTGCAGCACGGCGCGGCCTTCCGTCGTGTTGATCGCCTCGCCGCGCGCCATGGCGTCCCGCGACGCCAGCACGCCGCGCGCCCGGGCCAGGTCCAGCAGCGCGTCCAGAACCTCGGCGGAGAGGGAGGTCTTGGTCAGGTCCGCCCGCACGTCGCCGGCGCGGCGGATGAGGCGGTCGGCGCGGCCGGCATCACCCATCAGCGGCCGGATGGCGCCCGCCCCAGGAGTGCGCGCCAGTTCCGCAACCCGGTCCCAGGCCGCCTCGATCCCATCCGCCATGAAGGCCCCCTTCGAATCGGCGGGAGGTTAGGGAGGGCCGCCCCCGGGGGAAAGCCGGGGCGCCATCATCTCCGCGCGGGGCCTCCGCGAGCGGGCATGGGGGATGTGCCGGGATCGCGGGGCCGCCCCGGCACGATCCTCGCTAAACCCCGGCCCATGATCCCAGGCGCGGCCCTCATCCTCCTCTGCCAACTTCTGGGCGAGGCGCTGGTGCACGGCACCGGCTGGCCCCTGCCCGGCCCCGTGGTGGGCATGGTCCTCCTCCTGCTCCTCCTGCTCGGAAACGACCTGCTGGCGGACCCGGTCGACACCCGCTTCGTCACCGGCCCGGCGGACGGGCTGCTGATGAACCTCACCCTTCTCTTCGTCCCGGCCGGGGTGGGGGTCGTGAACCGGATGGACGTGCTGGCGGCGCACTGGTTCGCCCTCGCGGCGTCGCTGGTGGTTTCCACCCTGCTCGGCCTGGTGGTCACCGCCCTCGTCTTCGTGGCGGTGGCCCGCCTGACCAAACGCCACGCGGCGGGGGAGACCGAGGCATGAGCGATCCCGATTTCTCCCTCTGGGTCTATCTCTCCCGCACGCCGCTCCTCTGGCTCACGGTCACGCTGCTCTCCTACCTGGCGGCGGACCGGGTCTCGGCCCTGCTGCGGCGGCACCCCGTGGCGAATCCCATGCTGATCGCGGTGGTGATCACGGCGGCGGTCCTCTACGCGACCGGCACGCCCTACCGGACCTATTTCGAGGGCGCGCAGTTCGTCCATTTCCTCATCGGCCCGGCCACCGTCGCGCTCGCCGTGCCGCTCTACCGCAACCGGCACACGGTGCTCCGCTCCCTCCTGCCGATGCTGGCGGCGCTGCTGGCCGGCTCCTTCACGGCCATGCTCTCCGCCCTGCTGATCGCCCGCGCCCTCGGCGTCTCCGGCTCGGTCCTCGCCTCGCTCGCGCCGAAATCGGTGACCACGGGCATCGCCATGGGCATCGCGGAGGGGCTGGGCGGGGATGCGGCCCTGGCGGCCGTGCTCGTCCTCATCACCGGCGCCATCGGGGCAGTGCTCGTCACCCCCGTGATGAACGCCATGGGGATGAAGGACATGCGCGCCCGCGGCTTCGCGGCGGGGCTGGCGGCCCACGGTCTGGGCACGGCCCGCGCCTTCACGGTGAACCCGGTGGCCGGCACCTTTGCGGGGATCGCCATGGCGCTGAACGCGCTTGTCAGCGCCCTTCTGGCGCCCGTGCTGCTGCGGGCGCTGCTGTAAAGGCCCCTCACGGCGGGCGGCCTCACGCGTTCGGGCGGTGCCGCCCGGGCGGGATCTGCTCTAGCCTCCCCGCCAAACCAGGAGGACCCCGCCATGATCCACGCCTCGCGCCGCGCCCTGCTCCTGGGCGCCGCCACCCTGCCCTTCCTCCCCCGCCGCGCGGCGGCGGCGGAGGTGGTGGTGCTGACCTCCGGCGGCCTCACCGCCGCCTATCGTAGCCTGATCCCGGGCTTCGAGAGCAGCACCGGCCACAAGCTCACCACCCACCAGGGCGCCTCGATGGGTGCCGCGCCGGACGCCATCCCCCAGCGCCTGGCGCGCGGGGAGCCGGCGGACGTGGTGCTGCTGGCCGCGGACGGGCTGGAGGCGCTGATCGCCAAGGGCCAGGCCCAGCCCGGCAGCCGGGTGGACATCGCCCGCTCCCTCATCGGCATGGCCGTGCGGAAGGGCGCGCCGAAGCCCGACATCTCCAGCCTGGAAGCCTTCCGGCAGACCCTGCTGGCCGCGAAGTCCATCGCCTATTCCGCGAGCGCGAGCGGCGTCTATATCGAGACGGAGATGTACCGGAAGCTTGGCCTGCAGGACGAGCTGATGGCGAAGAGCCGCCGCATCTACAGCGAGCGCGTGGGCACGGTCGTGGCCCGCGGCGAGGCCGAGATCGGCTTCCAGCAGGTGAGCGAGCTGCTGCCGATCGAGGGCATCGACTATCTCGGCACCATCCCGGAGGCCGTGCAGCAGCCCACGATCTTCTGCGCGGGCATCGCGGCGAACGCGCGGGAGCCGGAGGCGGCGCGCGCCCTGATCCGCTATCTCGCCTCCGCCGAGGCGGCCCCGGCACTGACGAGGACGGGGCTGGAGCCGCTGACGCGGTAGGCCAGGCCCGCTGCCGGCAGGGACCATGGACCGCCGCTGCCGGCCATGCGCCTATGCCCGGCGCGCGAGCCATTGAGCCAGGACGAGGTGTTGCCGGTCGATGACCAACGATCCCCTGCAGATCTTCAACAGCATGGCCCAGGCCATCGTCAGTTCCGCCGCCGAGACGCAGCTCGGCAGCACCGTCCTGGTGACGACGGAGCCCAAGGACGTGCTGGACCTCGAGATCGACGACACCTCCAGCCCGCAAACCGTGCGCGGGCACTTCGCGGTGCTGGTGGATGGCGGGCCGGGCGCCCTGACCGCCACCCTCGCCCCCTCCGACGAGGCCGGCCATTACGACTTCCAGCTCGTGGTGCGGGCCGAGGGCGCGGAGGAGGAGACCGTCTTCACCGCCACCGTGGAGGACACGGTCGGGCTGGCCGAGACCTACCGCGCGCTTCTCGCCACCAAGGCCGACGAGCAGAACGACCTGGCCTGAAGACCGCCGCGGGCCCGGTCAGGCCCGGCTGGACTGTGTCGTACCTGCGGAAGCCGCATGACCGAGACGTTAATACCCGCCTCCAGCAGCGCCGCGCCGGCGATCTCGAAAGTCCGTCGGGGAATCCAAGGGCCTCAGGCCCTTGGCGGGGGTTCCAGGGGGCAGCGTCCCCTGGCTCCGGACCGATCAGAAGCAGGACATGCCGGAACTACGCCCTGATAGGCGGCACCTGGGCGAGGGCGCGGGCGGCGATGGCTCCGCCGATCCGCTCTCCCTCCTCACAAGCCGAGCGGAAATGGGCGCCTGCCCAGACGCGGCTGTCGGAGCATTCGCGGCGCAGCGCGGCGAGGCTGGAGAACTCGCGGGGCTGGCGGTCCGGTCGGTCGTAGGCCTGGTAGCGGAGCGGCGCGTCGCCGAGCAGCCCGGCGATGACGAGGGTGCCGGTGCTGACGTCCACGCTGTGGCCCGAAGGATAGTCGGGGTGGGCGGGCGTCTCGAGCAGCGGCTGCCATTGCGGGTCTGGGGCGATGCCAGGGCTGCCGAGATTGATCGCGGTGACCGGGCGCCAGAAGGAGAAATGGGATTTCTCGCCATAGGCGAAGACGTCGGCGTCCGAATTGGCCGTGGCGAGGATGGAGACCATCCGCGCGGTGTCCCACAGCCCGCCGCGCGGCGGCTGGGTCGCTAGGCGGAGGAGAAGCACGATCATCAGGTTGCGGTGCAGGAGCTGCGGCACCCAGAAGCTCGCGGTCTCGGTCTGCGCCGCGGTCCGCTCCGTGGAGTCCTTCCCGCCGAGGCGGCGCACTTCGTCCAGCACCTCCCGGTAGCGCGCGGAGAGGATGCGGGGCGGCGGCGGGCCGAACAGGGCGCTGCGGTCCGGGAAGAGGAAGGGAGGATCGAGGTAGAAGTAGGTATTGCTGAAACGGGCGGGCGTGGACCGCCACACGGCCTCCTGGTCGGAGACGGCGAAGCGCCGGCGCTCCGGCGGGACCGTGCCGACCCGTGCCATGGTGGCGGTGCCGACCGCGGTGCCGAGGGCGATCCCGGCCTCCCGGGCCGAACCGGAGGGTTCCCGGGCCACGCAGGCGGCGAGGAGCGCGTCCGCCTCCGCGCGGGGGCCCCGAGTGACAAGAAGGGTATGGGCCGCGGCGGAAACCGCGACGAGGGGCGAGGCGCCGGTGCCGGCCGGCTCGGAGGGGTCGCGGGGAATCCAGCGGGCGTAGCGCGGCTCGATGGCGTTCAGCGCGTCGTGCATGGCCCGCATGGTCAGGGCCACCGTGGCGGCGCGGGGCCACGCACCGTCCTGGGCACCGCCGATGCGGGAGGCGAGGTCGATCCACGTCGCGACGGGACTGTCGAAGAGGGCGGGCGCGCCCGGGCCGGCATCGTGCCCGGCGGGCCGCATCGTCGCCTCGCCCCCTTCGGGCGGCAGCCCCTGGGGCGGTACCTCCGGCGCGCAGGCGGACAGGGCGGCGAGGGCCGGCGCGCCTGCCAGAAGGGCGCGGCGGGGCAGCGCGGACCTGATCGTTGCCATGGGGCGCTCCTTCAGCGTGACTGTCCGGCCTGTCGATTGGGTCAGGTTAGACCCGATTCGGCGCTTGGCCCTCACGGATAGGTTACAATCGCCGGGCCTGCCGTCTTGCACGATTCCGTCGCCGGGCCGGCTGTCGGGCGTCAGCCCGGCCGGGAGAGGCGCGCGGCGAGGAAGCCCGCCAGGACCTCCACCTTCGCCGGCCGGTTCCGCGCCGTGGGGGTGATGAAGTAGAGGCCACCGGAGGCGAGCCGCCAGCCCGGCAGCACCGCCTCAAGCCGGCCATTGGCGAGGTAGTCCCGGGCGATGAAGTCCGGCAATTCGGCGATGCCGAGCCCGGCGAGCAGCGTGGGCAGCAGCGCTTCCACATTCGTCACCCGCAGCGGGCCGGTCGGGGTCACCGCCTCCTCCTCGCCGGTCGGCCCGGTGAAGCGCCAGGTGTCGCCCCGCGCGCGGTAGGCATAGCCGAGGCAGTGATGCGCCACGAGGTCGTGCGGGTGATGCGGCCGTCCGTTGCGGGCGAGGTAGGCGGGCGCGGCGACGACGAGCCGCGACACCGGGCAGAGCCGCCGCGCGATCAAGGACGAATCCTCCAGCACGGCGATGCGAAGGGCGGCGTCGAACCCCTCCCCGATCAGGTCCACGCTCGCATCGCTCAGGTGCAGGTCCACGGCGATGTCCGGGTATTGCCGGAAGAACTCCGGCAGCAGCGGCGCCACCCAGCGCAGGCCGAAGGACATGGGCACCGCCAGCCGGATCAGCCCGCGCGGCCGGCTCGCCAGCTCCCGTGCCGCGCTCTCCGCCTCCTCCGCCTCCCACAGCACCCGTCCGGCCCGCTCCGCCAGGCCACGGCCCAGGTCGGTCAGGGCCAGGCGACGGGAGGTGCGGTTGAAGATCCGCCCGCCCAGCCGCTCCTCCAACCGGGTGATCGAGCGGGAGACGGTGGCGACGGAGACGCCCAGCGCCCGGGCCGCGCCGGCATAGGAGCGCTCCTCCGCCACCTTGGCGACCATGGCCAGGGCCTCGAAATCCGGCAGCCGCGACATCGACAATCCTGCAAGGATGACTTTCGATCCTTTCTATTTTGAAAGGTCGTTCCTGGCGACATCTTCCGTGCATCGAACAACCACGGAGTATCTCCCATGGCTCGCAGACTTGAAGGCAAGGTCGCCGTCGTCACCGGTGGCACCAGCGGCATCGGCCTCGCGGTCGCCCGGCGCTTCGCCACTGAAGGGGCGCGCGTCTTCGTCACCGGCCGCCGGCAGGTGGAACTGGACGCGGCGGTCGCCGCGATCGGCCCCAACGCCACCGGCATCCAGGCGGACTCCGCGAGGTCCGCCGACCTCAACCGTCTCTATGAGCGGGTGAAGGCGGAGGCGGGGCGGATCGATGTCCTCTTCGCCGGGGCTGGCGGCGGCACGATGCTGCCCCTGGGCTCCATCACCGAGGAGCACTTCGACGACATCTTCGACCGCAACGTGAAGGGCGTGGTCTTCACCGTGCAGAAGGCGCTGCCGCTGCTGGTGGACGGCGCCTCCGTCATCCTCGTCGGCTCCACCGCCTCGGCGATGGGCACGCCGGCCTTCAGCATCTACAGCGCCTCCAAGGCCGCTGTGCGGAACCTCGCGCGGAGCTGGACGCTGGATCTGAAGCCGCGCGGCATCCGCGTGAACGTCCTCAGCCCCGGCCCGGTGAAGACCCCGGGGCTGGTGGAACTGGCCGGGCCGGAGGCCGCGCACCAGCAGGGCCTGCTGGACGCCCTGGCCGCCCAGGTGCCGCTGGGCCGCGTGGCCGATCCGGACGAGATCGCGAAGGCGGCGGTCTTCCTCGCCTCGGACGATGCCAGCTTCGTCGCCGGGGCCGAGTTCTTCGTCGATGGCGGCATGGCGCAGGTCTGAGAGGGAGCAGGACCATGGAACAGGACAGCGGGACCGCCGCGCTGATGCGGCGCAACCTGCACGGGGTCTTCGGCGAGCGCGACGCGGCCAGACGCCGCGCCGCCATCGCGGAACTCTACGCGGAGGACCTCGTCTTCGCCGATCCGCATGGCAGCGGCCGCGGCCAGGCGGCCCTGGACGAGTCGGTGCAGGCCCTACAGGCGAAGCTGCCGGACTTCGTCTTCACGGAGACCGGTCCTGTCCAGGCGGTGGAGGGGGCCGGGCGGCTGCACTGGGGCTTCGGCCCGCCGGGTGGGCCGCCGCGCGTCACGGGGCTGGACGTGGCGGTGGTGCGTGGGGGCCGGATCGCCGCCCTCTACACCTTCCTCGACCCGCCGGCGGGCTGAGAAGGGGTCTGCGGGCGGACGGAACCGGTTCAGGCCGGGGCCGGCGGCCCGCCTGGCCGGTTGCCCCTGCGCCAGCGCCCCAGATCCGCTTCCCGACGGAAGCACATCCCTAGCCAGACGGGTTGCACATCCCGCAGAGAGCAACGGACCGGGAGGGGGCGACCGCCCCGGCGGTGGCGGGATGCGGACGCCAGCCCAGGGCTCCATGGCCTTCGGAGGGGAAGGAGCGAGGCCGCGGGCGCCACAGACCCGACTATGGTGGCCGTAAGGCGCTCCGGGTTTTCAGGGCTGCCCGGGGGTCGTCGGGCAGCGGTAACGCAGGTGATTGCTACGCCCGGGATCATCAGCCCAGGGTCGGTTCCGGTTCGGAATGGAGGTCGGCATGACCGCCAACGACGATGATCCGAGGCTTACTCAGGTCCATCGCTACACGCGCGAATGGGACCAATGGGTCTTGGCTCAGCAGGGCCGCGTCGATCGCCTGGAAGGGCTGGGAACTTCCCTCACCCTCGATGCCGCGAGGGCCCTGCTTGGGAACATGAAGGTTTTCCAGGGAATGCTCCACGACAACCTGCGGCGGGAGTTGGCGATGCGGGAGTGGTGGCGCTCATCGGGTACAGATGATCCGGGCGCGGATCTCGGTGACTGACACAGGCGAAAGCGGCTGGTTCCCGGAACGTGCCAACGTCAGCGGATGAAGAAGCCTCGCCCGTTCCCGCCGAAGCTGCCCAGAAGCGGACAGATCCGCGAGGTGATCCAGCGCAAGCAAGAAGCTGTGGAGTGGTCGCGTCATCTCTTGGGCCTGCCGGTCTATCCTTGGCTGCCCAAGCCGAAGCCGATCCGGGATCGGGAGGAATAATCCGCCGGGCGGAGGGTTCCTCGCCGGCGCCGCGCGCTTCCAGCACGCGGTCCAGCATCTCCATAGATCCTGTCGAAGCGCCCGTTCGTCCGGGTCTCCGGCCCGGCCATGTCCCCGCGCCGCACGGTGATCCGCGCCCCCTTGCTGGACTGAATTGGTAGCGACCAGAGCGCTTGAGAGCAGGAGGACTTCGGGGAACGACACCGCCAACGGCGCCCTCGGGGCCAGAAAGGAAGCCCGGACAGCCAGGAGGTTTCAGCGATCCGAAGAAAAATATCTTTTTGCGGTCTCCATCTCTTTTATGATACGAAGCGTTGCTACCGCACGCTCCTGGTCTGGTGACGGGAGCGGGGGGCCTCTGCCCTCCGGTAAGGGCACCAGCACACAGCAAAAGGGCTGAAGACGACCCGGTCGCGCGATGCGCGCCGTGGCGGCGCCTTGGCACGACGGGCGCTGCCATTCCCCCAGGAGAATGATATGCGCCCCCTCACTGTCTATGCCCTCTCCTTCGCCGCCCTGGCGGCCGGCCTGGCCCTGGTCCTTCTCGTCGGTGGAGTAGGAAGGGCGGTCGGCGTGGTTCTCATTCTCGGTGGCGCCCTGGGGGCCGTGGTCACCCTGTCCCGCCCCGAGGCGGCGGAGCAGGGCCGCCGCTTCACGCCGGGCTGAACGGCGGGGCGGAGGCCAGGCAGCCCCGCCATGGCCGGAACGGCGGCCGATCCGGGACAGGTTGGCCCGGATCATCCGGCCCTTTCGTGCCGGAACCGCTGGGCCGGCACCGCGGCCCTACACCGCACTGAGAAGCGAGAAACTGGGAAGCGAGACGATGATGAGCGAGAAGCAACGGGCCATGCGGAACGCGATGCCGGCTATGCCGGCCGGCCGGCGCGGCGCCATGGCCCGCCGCCTCAATGGCGCCCGGCAGTTCCCCCTGCCCAGCCTGGCCGAGACGGCCGGCAGCGTGGAAACGCCCGCGCTGGAGGGACCCGAGGGCAAGAAGGCCACCCTGGTGGCCCGGATCGCGTCGCGCCTGATGGCGGGGCTGCTGGCCAACCCGGCCCCGACGACGACGCCGGAGGGAGCGGTCGGGAGCATGGTCCGGCTGGCCTCCCGCATCGAGGCGGAGGCGCGACGGGTCGTCGCCGACCCGCAGGCACCCCCGCCGCCGGCGCCGCTGCAGGCCCCCTCCGCCCAGGCGACGGCCTGGCGGTCCGGCTACCTCGATGGAGAGGCGGGCCGGCCCTATTCCTTCCGTGGCCCGCAGGAACTGGAGCCGGATTACTGGGACGGGATGCAGGCGGCTCAGCGGACAGTTCCGGGCGCCGCTGCCCGGAGCTGATGCTTTCCGGCCGGCGGCGCGGGAGGGCGACGAGTCGGAAGAGCCGCCCGGCCCGGCCTGCCGCCGCATGACCGGCGTGCAGCCCGCGGCGGGGCGCCCGGCCCGCCACGGGGGGCAGGCCAGCCGCCGGTGGCAGCGATTTCCGTGCGCCACGGATCGCGCCACGGATCATGCGGCGACAGCGCCGGCGCCGGTGCGATTTGTGACCGGCGCATTCTCCGACTAAACCGGCGCCCCATGTCCCGCCGCCCGGCTGTTGCCGACCCCGAGCCCGTCCTCATCACCACCACGGAGCAGCTCGTGCCGCTCTGCGAACGGCTCCGCCAGGAGCCCTTCGTGACGGTGGACACGGAGTTCATGCGGGAGCGCACCTACTGGCCGGAACTCTGCGTCGTGCAGCTCGGTGGCGAGCACGACACGGCGGTGGTGGATGCGCTGGCCCCCGGCCTCGACCTCTCCCCGCTCGGCGCCCTTCTGGCGGACGAGCACGTGGTGAAGGTGTTCCACGCCTGCCGGCAGGACGTGGAGATCTTCGTGCTGCGCTACGGCGCCACGCCCCAGCCGCTGTTCGACACCCAGATCGCCGCCATGGTGGCCGGCTTCGGCGACCAGGCGAGCTATGACAGCCTCGCCCGGGCCCTGGCCAACGCCTCCATCGACAAGGCCCACCGCTTCAGCGACTGGTCCGCGCGCCCCCTCTCCCCCGCCCAGATCGCCTATGCCGCCGCCGATGTGACGCATCTCCGCCGCATCTACGTGGCGCTGCGCGACCGGCTGGCGAAGGAGGGGCGGCTGGACTGGGTGGCGGAGGAGATGGCGGCCCTCATCGACCCCGCCACCTACGGCACCGACCCCGAGACGGCCTGGGAGAAGCTGCGCCCGCGCACCACCAACCGCCGCTTCCTCGGCGTGCTGCGCGCCATCACCGCCTGGCGGGAGCGGGAGGCGCAGCGCGTCAACATCCCCCGCCAGCGCCTGTTGCGCGACGAATCCCTGCTGGAGGTGGCGGCCACCGCGCCCACGGATGCCGGCGCCCTGGCCCGCGCCCGCGGCGTGACGGAGGGCTTCGCACGCGGCAAGTCCGGAGCCTCCCTGCTGGCCGCGATCGAGGCCGCGAAGGAACTGCCGGAGGCGGAGCTGCCCGAGGCCCCGCGCGAGAGGTCCGGCCCCGCCGCCTCCCCGGCGCTGGTGGCGCTGCTGAAGGTGCTGCTGGCCGCAAAGGCGGAGGAGCACCAGGTGGCCCCGCGCCTGCTGGCCAGCTCCGACGATCTGGAACGCCTGGCGTCCGACGCGCCGGAGGACCTGCCGGCCGTGCAGGGCTGGCGCCGCAAGGTCTTCGGCGCCGATGCCCTGGCACTGCGGAACGGCGACCTCTCCCTCGGCGTGGAAGGGCGGCGCGTGCGTCTGATCCGGCCGACCGGCCCGGGGCGCGGCGCGGCGGATTGATCCGCCCGCGCCGGCGAACGGGACCCGGCGCGCTCCACTCTCCCGACGGATTGAACCCCGCCGCCCTCACGGATGCTTGCGCCCCGGCGGTGGCTGGTTTAGCGCCCTCCTCCGGCCCGCCTCTCGGCCGGCCCCACACTCGGATCCAGAACGCAACATGGCGCCGCCCCTGCCCGACCTGACCGCTGACCCGTCCCGCGACCACAAGCGGGCGGTTCTGGACGCGGGGGCGGTGCGGGATGCCTATCGTCGCTGGGCGGGCGTTTACGACACGGTCTTCGGCGGCGTCTCCTCCTTCGGGCGCAAGCGGGCGGTGGCGGCGGTGAACCGCCTGCCCGGCACCCGCGTGCTGGAGGTGGGGGTGGGCACCGGCCTCGCCCTGCCCCGCTACCGACGGGAGAAGCGCGTCGTCGGCGTCGACCTCTCCCGCGAGATGCTGGAGAAGGCGCGAGAGCGCGTGGCGGCGGAGGGCCTCTCCCATGTCGAGGGGCTCATCGAGATGGACGCGGAGCGCATGGCCTTCGCGGATGACAGCTTCGACCTGGCCGTGGCGATGTTCACCGCCAGCGTGGTGCCGGATGCCAAGCGGTTGTTCGCGGAGATGTCGCGCGTGGTGCGGCCGGGCGGGCAGCTGCTGTTCGTGAACCACTTCGCCGCCCAGGATGGGCCGCGCTGGTGGGTGGAGCGGGCGATGGCCCCCCTTTCCCGCATCCTCGGCTGGCACCCGGACTTCGCGCTGACGGACCTGCTGGACGCCGAGGCGCAGGTGGAGGCGCTGGAGTCCTGCCCGCCGGGCGGCCTTTTCACCCTCGTTCAGGTGCGGAACACGCGCGCAGTCCAGGCCCTGGCGGCGTGAGCCGCGGGGACCGGCCGGGAAGGCCCGGCCGCCCCCCTTGCGATTTCGCGATGCGGGTGGATATGCACGCGGTGTTGCCCTTTCCGCCCGCCCAGAACGACGCATGACCGACGAAGCAGAGCCGGGCCAGATGGCGCCGGACGCCGCGGGGCTCCTGCCCTCAGGGCGGCCAACCGTGCAGGGCGGCGCGGATAGCGGGTTCTCCAGCACGCATTCCGACATCTTCTTCGCGGCCGTCGAGATGACGCGCATGCCGATGATCGTCACGGACCCCAACAAGCCCGACAATCCGATCGCCTTCGCCAACCAGGCCTTCCTGAAGATGACGGGCTACACGCCCGAGGAGATCGTCGGCCACAACTGCCGCTTCCTGCAGGGCCCGGACACCGACCGCGAAACCGTGGCGGAGGTGCGGCGCGCCGTCGAGGCGCGGCGGGAGATCGCGACGGAGATCCTGAACTACCGCAAGAACGGCTCCACCTTCTGGAACGCCCTCTTCATCTCCCCCATCCTGAACCCGCAGGGGGAGCTGATCTACTTCTTCGCCTCCCAGCTGGATGTCAGCCGGCGTCGGGACGCGGAGGACGCGCTACGCCAGGCGCAGAAGATGGAGGCCCTGGGACAGCTCACCGGCGGCATCGCGCACGACTTCAACAACCTGCTCCAGGTCATGCGCGGCTACATGGACCTGCTGGACAGCGCCCTGGGCAAGCCGGACCCGGACCGGGGGCGGATGCAGCGCAGCCTTGGCGCCGCCCGCGCCGCGGCCGACCGTGCGGCGACGCTGACCTCGCAGCTCCTCGCCTTCTCCCGCAAGCAGCGGCTGGAGGGGCGGACCATGAGCCTCAACGCCCTGGCGGAAGGCCTGCGGGAGATGGCGGCCCGCAGCCTGGGCGATGGCGTCGTCCTGCGCTTCGACCTGGACCCTGCCATCGGCACCTGCCGGCTGGACGCCACCCAGGCGGAGGTCGCGCTGCTGAATGTGCTGATCAACGCGCGCGATGCCCTGGCCGGGCGGGCGGACGGGGCCGTGACGGTCTCCACCAGCACCCTCGTAGTCGAGAACGACGGGCCGCTCATGGCCAATGGCCTGACGCCCGGACGCTATGCGACGATCAGCGTGGCGGACAACGGCAGCGGCATGCCGCCCGAGATCCTGTCCCGCGTGATGGAGCCTTTCTTCACCACGAAGGAGGAGGGGCGCGGCACGGGGCTGGGCCTTTCCATGGTCTATGGCTTCGCCCGCCAGTCCGGCGGCGCCGCGCGGATCGAGAGCACGCCGGGCCAGGGCACGACCGTCCATCTCTCCTTCCCCGAGGCGGAAGCGGACGTCGCCGACCGCCCCGCCGCGCCCCGCGCCTCCGAGCGGCCGGGCACGGAGACGATCCTGGTGGTGGACGACCGGCCGGAGGTGGCGGAGCTGGCCCGCGCCATCCTGGAGGAGTTCGGCTACACCGTGCACCTCGCCCATGACGGGCACGAGGCGATGCGGATGATCGCCGGCGGCACCCCGCTGGACATGCTCTTCACCGACCTCATCATGCCCGGCGGCATGAACGGCGTGATGCTGGCGCGCGAAGCCCGCCGCCAGCGCCCGCGCCTGAAGATCCTGCTGACCACGGGCTACGCCGACGACAGCGTGAACCGCGACGATGCCGGCGGCACGGAATTCGACCTGATCCACAAGCCCTATGGCCGCGCGGAACTGGCGCGGCGCGTGCGGATCGTGCTGGACGGGCCGACGGGGGTGGGCTGAGCCCTGCCGGGCCGGACGGCGCGAGCGGTCCGGACAAGACGCGCGCGGCGCCATATCGCTATGCTCCGGCCCCCGATGCAGGAGAAGGCACCGTGCCCGACGAGAAGACCCCGCCCACGCCGCCCGAGCCGCCGAAGCCCGCCCCCGAGCCGCCCCGCGCGCATGAGGAGGCGGAGTTGGACGAGGCGCTGGACGAGAGCTTCCCGGCCAGCGACCCGGTCTCGACCCTGAAGGTGGATTAGCCCCCCGCCCCGGGCGCGTGCGGGTCCATCGCCGCGTCCGGCAGCGGCATGACATGGCCGGACCAGGTCCAGACGAGGGCGCATTCCACCCGCCGCCCCGGCCAGGCGGCGCGCAGCACGGCGCGATAGGCCGCCATCTGGCGCAGGTACAGCGCCGGCACGGCGGAGACCTCGGCCGGCGGCGGGCGGTTCGTCTTGTAGTCCAGCACCAGCACGCGATCCGGCATCACCAGCAGGCGATCCACCTGGCCGGCGATGGAGAGGCCCTCCACCACCCCGGCCAGCGGCGCCTCGGAGAGGCTGTCCGGGCCGAAGGCGCCGTCCAGCGCGGGGTGGCGCAGCACGGCGAGGGTCTCGGCCAGGGTGGCCTCCTGCTCCTCCGCGCTCAGGCCATGACCGGGGCGGGCGAGGTGGCGGCGGGCGATGCCCTCCCAGGATGCGGGATCGTGCTCCGGCAGGTGCTGCAACAGCCCGTGGATCAGCAGCCCGCGGCGGAAGCGGCGGCCGGTGGGGTCGCCCGCGCCGTGCGGGGCGGCGGCGGGGGGCTCCCTCTCGCCCTCCAGGGATGAGGGGGCGATGGGGTCGCGGCTCGCCTCCGCCGGGGCCGGCACCGTGGCCCAGTGCGGCAGGATCGCGGCCTCCGCGCGCAGCACGGCGGGGTCCGCCTTCGGCTCGGCGCTCTGCGGGGCGGTGATCTCCCAGCCCTCCTCGCCGAAGCCGCAATCCGCGGGCAGGCCGAGCGCGGTAGGGTCGAAGGGCACACGGGCGAAGCCGTCCTGCCCCGCCTCCAGCCCGCGGAAGAAGCCCTCCCTCACCAGCTGGTGCCAGGGCGGATGGGCGGGCGCCCGGCGCGGCGCCAAGCCACAGACCAGCAGCCGGTCCTCCGCCCGGGTGAGCGCCACGTAGAGGAGGCGGTTCTCCTCCTCCGCCTCCGCCGCCTCCCGCGCGCTGCGGGCCTGCGTCCAGGGCGCGGCCTGGAACTCCTTGCGCGGCGCCCAGAGCGGTATTTCCAGGGGCGGTACTTCCGGCATGTTGGCGCCGGCGCCCCGCGCGCCGCTCCAGAGCAGCGTGTCGCGCGCGCCGCCGCGGCCGATATCGGGGATGATGACGACGGGGGCCTGCAGGCCTTTCGAGCCGTGCGCGGTCATGATCCGCACGGCGTCCACCGCGTTCTCCATCTCCCGCTTCACCTCGGCGCCGCCGCGCCGCAACCACTGCACGAAGCCCTGGAGGGAGGGTGCATACTTGTTCTCATGCCGCAGCGCGGCGGAGAGAAGCTCGTCCAGCGCCTCCGCCGCCTCCGCGCCCAGGCGTGCCAGCAGCTTCGCACGGCCTCCATGCTCGCCCAGCACCTCCGAGAGCAGCGCGTGCGGGGTGATGAGGTCGGCGCGGTCCGCCAGCCCGGCGATCCAGGACGCCGCGCGGCCGATCCCGGAGTTCTCCCCCCGCCGCTTGACGAAGACATGCCACAGCGGCCCCTCGCGCCCATGGGCGAGGTCCAGCAGGTCCTCCTCGGACATCCCCACCAGCGGCGACTTCAGCAGCGCGGCAAGCGAGAGGTCGTCCTCCGGCAGCAGCAGCACGTCGAGCAACGCGAGCATGTCGCGCACGGCGATCTGCTCCACCAGCACGATGCGGTCCACGCCGCCGACATGGATGTTCTTTTGCTTCAGCTGCCGCACCAGCAACTCGATCAGCCGCGTGCGCCGGCGCACCAGCACCATGATGTCGCCGGGGCGGATGGGCCGCCCCTCGCGCGCGGGCAGGGTCTCGTCCCTGATCATGCCGGCGATGCGCGCGGCCAGCGCCTCCGCCAGCAGCGCCTCCGCGTCCTGCGCGGCCACGGGGTCGCGCGGCACGATCCAGGGCTCCGGCGTGGCGGCGTCCGCGTGCTCCAGCAGCGGCCAGATCTCCACCTTGCCCGCCTGCCCCGCGCGATCGGCGGAGTGTTCCAGCACCGCGTGGTCGCGCACCACGCCGCGCCGCGCCACGTCGCCGGCGAAGACCTTGTCCACCAGCGCCAGAACGGGCGCGCAGGAGCGGAAGGAGACGTTCAGCGGCACGCGCTCGAACACGGATCCGCCGCGCGTCACCTGCGCGTCGAAGCGCCTCTCCCACTCCGCGAAGCCGCGCGCGTCGGCGCCCTGGAAACCGAAGATGCTCTGCTTCTCGTCGCCCACCACGAACAGCGTGCGGTCGCCCGGCTCATGCGTGCCCTTGCCCGCGAAGAACTCCTCCGCCAGCGCCTGGGCGATGCCCCATTGCGCGGGGTTGGTGTCCTGCGCCTCGTCCAGCAGCAGATGGTCCAGCCCGCCATCGAGCTTGTAGAGAACCCAGGCCGATCCGGGATCGCGCAGCAGGGCCTGGGCGCGGTGGATCAGGTCGTCGAAGTCCAGCGCGCCGCGGCGCTGCTTGCGGGCCTTGTAGTCGTCCAGCACCGGCCGCGCGGCGGAGAGCAGAGAGCCGGTGGCGGAGAGCAGGCGGTGCGCGGACTGCCGCGCGAGGATCTCCTCCACCCGCTCAATCTCGCGCGCATAGGCCTCCTCCTTGACGAGGGCCGCGCGCGGCTTGCCCTCGCCGGTGAAGAGCAGCGTGTGCCAGGAGGCCCAGCGCGCGGCGCGCACCTCCTCGGCCTCGGAGAGCAGGGCCAGCAAGGCATTGGCCGTCTCGCGCGGGACCTTGTTCTTGTGCTGCGCCAGGGTGGCCAGCGCCTCGCGGAAGGAATCCGGCGGGAGGGTGATCTGCGCCGAGAGCGCCGTCTCCTCCTCCCCGTCGGGGATGTCCAGCGCCTCGCGCAGCGCGCCGTCGCAGCCATCGGCGCGCGCCATCAGCGGCGCCAGCCGCTCGCGCTTGCCCACCAGTTCGCGCAGCGCCTTCGCCAGGCTGTCGGCGGAGACGAGCTTCGCCAGCCCCGCCAGCGCCTCCTCCGGGATGGCGCGCCCGGCCAGCGCGGCCTCGCGCGCCTCCGCCAGCAGGGTGGCGCTGTCCGCCTCCTCCAGCAGGGTGAAGGCGGGCGGCAGGCGGGCCTCCAACGGGAAGCTGCGCAGCAGCGACTGGCAGAAGGCGTGGATCGTTGCGATCCGCATCCCGCCGGGCTGCTCCAGCACGCGGCAGAACAGCTTGCGGGCGGTGGCCACCTCGTCGGCCGTCGGCGGCTGCCCGGCCAGATCGTCCAGCGCCGCGCGCAGCTTCGCCTCCGGCATCACGGACCACTCGCCGAGCCGTCGCGCGAGGCGCGTCGCCATCTCGGCCGCCGCCGCCTTGGTGAAGGTGAGGCAGAGGATGCGGCCGGGCTGGGCGTCGCCGCGCAGCAGCAGGCGCAGCACGCGGTCCGTCAGCACCTTCGTCTTGCCCGATCCGGCGGAAGCGCCCACCCAGGCCGAGAGCCGCGGATCGGAGGCGACGCGCTGGCTGTACTGCGCGCGCGAGCGGGCGGAAAAAGCCTCGTTCACAGATCCCCCTCCCCCGCGCCGCCCCATTCGGCGATGCGCGAGAGGTGGTCGTACTCATCCCCCTTCGGCGCGCGCGCGGGATGCGGGCGGGCGAGGAAAGGACGGTCGCCGAGCAGGAAGTCCTTCACCAGATCGTTCAGCGCCTCGAAAGCCCCCTCGCTCACCTCCTCCAGCGTGGTGTCCTTCGGGCGGAAGGGCGCGACCGTGCCCGCCTCCCAGCCGCCGGAGACGTGCCAGTGCTCAAGCCCCGACACCGCGGCAGCGGGGATGTCCGCGAAGCCGCCGCGCGCGGCGATGGCGGCCTCCAGCGGCATCTGCGGCGCGCGGCCGCTGACCATGTCGGGATTGCTCGGCGGCGCGCCCGTCTTGAGGTCGATGAGGACCAAGCGTCCGTCCTCTGTCACATCCACCCGGTCCGCGCGGCCTTCCAGCCGCACGCCGCAGGGCAGGTCGATGCCGCCCTTGATCTCGGCGTGCCGCTTCGCCACGCCGTCGCGCCCGCGCTCCGTCTCCAGCACGAACTCCGCGATGCGCGACAGGCGCGGGCGCCAGTAGGCCATCAGGCCGGGGCGCGGCGCGAACTCCGCCAGCGCCTCCTCCGTCGCCACCCCGAAATGCGCGGCGGCATCGATGCAGTGCGGGTCGCCGTCGCAGAGCGTCAGCCAGCGCGAGACCATGTGGTGCACGATGTTGCCGTACTCCGCCACGTCCGCCTCGGCGTCCAGGTCGTCCAGCGGGCGCAGGCGCAGCACGCGCTTGGCGTACCAGGCATAGGGATCGGATTTCAGCAGCCACACATCGGTCACGCCGATCTTGCGCGGGCGCATGGCGGCGGGCGGCGCGGGGGCCGGGCGCGCGCAGGGCTGCGGCCGATCCGGCACGTCGAGCAGCCCCGCCCATCCCGTGGCGGGGGAGTTCTCCAGCCCGCCCAGCTCCTGCCCGCGCAGGAAGGTGTCGATCCGCGTCAGCCAGCGCGCGGCCACCGTGGGCGAACCGCCGCGCTTGCGCGCGCGGGACAGCGTGGCGCGCGGGGCGGAAAGCGCCGAGAGAAGGAAGTCCGCGCAGACCCGCCCGATGCGCGCCTCCGGCGCCGGCAGCCCGAACTGCGTCCGCATGGGGCGGCTCATCCAGGCACCAGGATCGGTGGCGATCGGCCACACGCTCTCCTCCAGCGCGCCGAGCACCACACGGTCGAAGCTCTGCAGCCGCGCTTCCAGAAGGCCGAGGATCTGCACGCGCGGGTGCGACCCGCCCTTGCGCCCGCGCATGGTCCGCACGCCCGGCGCCAGGGGCCCTTCCAGCAGCGCGTCGAACAGCGACGGCCAGGCGGCCGCCTCCAGCGGCGGCAGCGTCCGCATCGCCGGTTCCAGCCCGGCGAGGTGAACGGCCAGCGGCTCCCCTTCCTCGCCGCGATACAGCCGGATCCCGCCCGGCAACTCGTCCGTGGAGGCCAAAGCCTCGGCGGCGGAGAGATGATCGGCCAGAAGGTCGGCGGGCGGGCGCACGGCCCGCTCCAGCGCGCGGAACTCGCCCAGCGCCGCATCCAGCGCGTCCAGCATCGCCAGCACGCGCCCGCGCGGCGCCTCGTGCCGGATCGCCTCGGCGGCGCGGCGCAACCCGTCCAGCCCGGCGGCGGGGCGCGGGCCGCGCAGCGCGTAGCGCTCCAGCTCCCGCACCGCCTGCATCCAGGCGCTGCGCGGCATCCCGCAGGCCGCCATGGGGTGCTTGAGGCAGGAGAGCGTGGCGACGGGCGCGAAGCCCTCCTCCACCATGCGCGCGATCAGCCGCAGGAAGGCGCCGGCCGGCGTCATCCCCAGCGGCTGGCCGGCGGAATCATCGGCCTGGATGCCGTGCCGCAGCAGTTCCACGGAAACGCGGCGGGCGAGGTCGCGGTCCGGCGTCACCAGCGCGGCGCGGGCGCCGGGGGTTTCCAGCGCCTCCCGCAGCAGCAGGGCGATGGCGGCGGCCTCCCCCGCCTCGTCCGGCGCGATGAGCTGGTCCAGCCCTGTCAGCGCCGGGCGCCAGCGCTCCGGCTCCCTGTCCTGCCAGCAGGCGATGGCCTGTTCCGGCCGCAGGGCGCGGGCCAGCAGCGCGGCGCGGGCTTCGTTCGGCGCCGGGGCATCGCTCGCGCAGCCCGGCCAGGGGCGCAGGTCGGCGGCGGTGGCGTCCATGCCGCGCAGCAGCCGGGCGGTGCCGTTCAGCGGGTGGCTGTGCGCGTCGCGCAGCGCCTCCCACAGCTCCACCTCCATCTCCTCGCCCGCGCCGTGCAGCACCACCGCGCCGTTCGGCATGCGCGCGACCTGCCGCAGCAGGTCCACCGCGGCGGGGATGGTGCCGCCGATGCCGATGCCGGCCGCGATAATGGGATCGCGCGGCGGGTTCTCCTTCCACGCCGCCGCCTGGGCGCGCAGCGCGGCCACGCGGCGCGTGCCGATGTCGGAGAGGCCCTGCTCCTCCAGCCACCCGTTCCAGGCCTCGATAACGCCGCCGAGGAAGGTGTGGGTGATCTCCCAGTGCTTCGCCAGGTCGCCCGTGACGAGTTCCGGGATGCGGGCGGGATCGCAGCCCTCCAGCGCCATCTCGTCCAGCAGCGTCGCCAGTTCCAGCGCCAGGCGCCAGGCCTGGTCCGGGCTGCCAGGGCCGCCGAAGTGCGGGGGCAGGCGCATCACCATGCCCGTCAACACGGCCAAGCGACGCGCCGGGTCCACCGCCGGGGGCTGGTCCATCAGGGCGGGGAGGGAAAGCTCCTCCGCATCCTCCGTGGAGAGCCCGGCCAGCGCACGCAACCGTGGCAGCAGCAGGGCGGGCTTGCCAGAGGCGCGCAGGAAGGACTCGCGCAGGCTCCGCGCCGCGCGGCGGGTCGGCAGCAGGATGGTGACGCGCGCCAGCGCCGCCGGGTCATCCCCACCCGCCATGGCGACCACGCCCTGCGCCAGATCGTCCAGGAAGGGACGATGCGCGGGAATCTCGTACAGATTCATGCAGCCCCCCAGCTCCGCCGCCCCCGCGGCGGAGAACAGGCCTAGAACAGCTTCACCAGCCCTTTGTCCAGCGCTTCTTCCGCCCGTTGCAGGTCCGGCGGCGTGGAGAGGTGGAACCAGGCCCCGTCATGCACCAGCCCGTAGAGGCGTTCCGCCTCGATGGCGCGCGTCCAGGGCCCCTTCATGCCGAAGCGCCCCCCCGTCTGGTGGAATGGCTCGGTGCCGTCGAGCAGCCGGGGATGGACGATCTGCACCCCGGCATAGAGGTAGGGCGCCACCTCCCGCTCCTCCGGCCAGCGGAGATGGCCCACCGGGTCCAGCAGGAAGTCGCCCAGCCCCACCTCGCCGTCCACGGTCGCCGCGCGCACCATCAGCAGCAGCGCGTCCATCCGCTCCGGGTCGAAGGCGGCGGCCAGCCGCGCGAGGGCGGGGGTGGGGCCGTCCAGCCAGTAGGCGTCGCCGTTCACCACGGCGAAGGGCGCATCCCCCAGATGCGGCAGGGCGTTGCGCACGCCGCCGCCCGTCTCCAGCAGCACGTCCTCCACCAGAACGGTGCAGCGGGGGGATTTCCGCGCCCCGCAGGCCGCCACGACCTGGGGCGCGAGGTGATGGGCGTTCACCACCACGTCGCGCACCCCGTTCTCCTCCAGCCGGTCCAGCGCATGGTCCAGCAGGGATCGGCCGCGCAGGGCGAGCAGGGGCTTCGGCACGGTCTCGGTCAGCGGCCGCATGCGCGTGCCGAGCCCGGCCGCGAGGACCATGCCGTGGGTGAGGCGGATCATGCGGCGTGTTCCGTGGCAGCGGGGGTGATCGGGTTGGCGCGCCGCGCGGGCGGCACGTGCTCGTCGAGGAAGGCGGCCAGCGGGGCGGTGGCGGGGTGGCGAAGCGCCTCCCCCAGCAGCCGCCAGCAGCGCGGGCCGTGGATGAGGTAGTGCGGCTTCCCGTCCCGCCGGTCCAGCCGCACCCAGAGCGCGGCGACGCGCAGGTGGCGCTGCGCGGCCATTGCGGCGGTGGCGGCCTCGAACTCCGCACGGTCCAGGCCGGGGCGGGCTTCCATGTAGCGGGCGGTGGCGGCGGCGCGCACCTCCGGCGCCACGTCGCGCCGGGCGTCCTGCAGCAGGCTCACCAGGTCATAGGCCGGGTGCCCGTGGCCGGCATCCTGGAAGTCGATGATGCCCACCCCTGCCGGGCCCTCACGGTTCACCGGCAGCAGGTTGGCGGGAAAGAAGTCGCGGTGCACGAAGCCCCCCGCCCCCTCGAACGGCGCCAGCATCGCGCGCAGGGCGGCGTGGAAGCCCTCGCGCTGCGCCGGCGTCGGCTCCGCGCCCATGGCGGCGGGCCACCACCACTCCAGGAAGGTGGCCGCCGCGGCGCGGGCCATCGCCTCCCCTTCCCAGGCCGGCAGGCCCGGCGGCGGCGGGGCCGCGTGCAGCGCGGCCAGGGCCTCGGCGGCGGCGAGGTAGAGCGGCATGGGGTCCGCGCCCCCGTCCAGCAGCGCGGCATGGGTCGGCTCGCCCAGGTCCTCGAGCAGCATCAGGCCGGCGGGCGGGTCGGCCGCGATCACCTCCGGCGCCGAGAGGCCGAGCCCCCGGAGATGCGCGGCGATGTTCATGAAGGCACGCAGGTCGGCCTCGACGGAGGGAAGGCCCACGGCGGCGGCGCCCGATCCGTCCATCAGCAGCGCCGGGCGCGGCCCGCCGGAGAGGCGCAGGTAGCGGCGATGACCGGCATCCCCCGGCAGGGGCGCGCGGAGGGCCCCGGCATAGCCGTGGGCGGCAAGGAAGGCGTCAGGGGTCATGCGGCGACGGATGTTCCGGCAAGGGCGGCGAGGCGGGGCGAGTCCCAGCCCGAGAGGGTGGCGGTGCGGGCATCCGGCTCCTCCGCCGGGGCCAGGGACAGGCGCAGGGCGTCGCCCGGGGCCCAGGGGCCGAGGCGTTCCGGCCACTCCACCAACACGATCCCCTCCCGCATCTCCTCCCAGCCGAGTTCCGGCAGGGCATCGGGCCCTTCCAGCCGATAGAGGTCCATGTGGTGCGCGGCGCCTCCGGGCAGGTCGTAGGACTGCACCAGGGTGAAGGTGGGCGATGGCACATCCAGCGCCGGATCCCCAGCCGCGGCCCGGAGGAAGGCGCGGGCGAAGGCGGATTTGCCGGCTCCCAGCGGCCCCTCCAGCAGGATGGCGTCCCCCGGCCGGGCCAGGCGCGCGGCCCTGGCGGCGAGCGCGACGGTGGCCGCCTCGTCCGGCAGGGAAAGGGTGATCGGGGCGGTCATGGGCGGCCCCAATCTGCCCTCGCGCGCCCGGCCGGGGCAAGCGCCGGAAACCGAATGGCAGCCCGGCCGGTTAGGCCCGGGAAGAGGTGGCCCGAGGGGGGCCGCCGCAGATCCGGGAGATCCCCATGCGCACTCTCCGCGCCGCGCTGATGCCAGTGCTGCTTCTCGCCACCCTCGCCGCCTGCACGGGCGGGAACCGCACCTTCGGCGAGCGCGCCCGCGACGCGGTGGACCCGCCGAGCGGCCCCGTCGAGGCGACCGGGCGCGCCGTGGACCGCGCCGTGGACCGCGTGCGGCCGAACTGAACGCCTGACAGGACCCCAGCCATGCCGAGCGCGTCCGACCTAAAGCTGTTCGATGCCCTGGCCACCGTCAGCCGCGCCTTCGCCGAGGGCGCGGTGCCCGGGAATGAGGAATCCCCGGCCATCGAGGCCATGGACCCGGAGAGCCGGACCATGCTGGGGGAGGCGGCGCTGGCGGTCGCCTACGGCGCCTTCGCCCGGGACGGCGACGATTCCGGCCCCATGCACATGCTGGTCGGCGCCATCGGGCTGATGGCGATCGGCGCCGGGGAGGAGCCCGACCCGCCCGCCGAGATCATGGCGGTGCTGGCCGATGACGATCGGGTGGAGGTCGAGATCGACCGCGCGGGCGAGGCGGTGGACACGGAATTCCCCCGGGAAGCTGCGCCGGAGGCCCTGGCCGCCGCGCTGGAGGCCCGGATCGTCGGCAGCGCCATCACCCTGGCCGGCTGCACCCTGCCGGAGGACGCCCCGAAGGGCGCGGCCAGCCAGGCCGCCGTCCGCCTGCGCGCCGCGCGCTACCTGACGCGGCTGGCGGCGGGGCTGCTGACGATGAACGCCGCCGCCGCCGCCCCCGGGCCGGCCGAGGGCTGAGGGATATGGGCGAGGAGCCGCAGGCCAGGATCCGCGCCACCAAAACCCTGTCGAACGCCCGCTTCGCGCTGGAATCCCACGAGATCGAGCAGCGGCGCCGGGATGGCGGGTGGCAGACCGTGAAGCGCGAGATCTACCGCGTGGGCGAGGGCGCGGCCGTTCTGATGCTGGATCCGCGGCGGGGCACGGTGGTGCTGGTCCGCCAGTTCCGCGCTGCCCCCTTCGTCAACGGTGACCCCGCCCTGCTGGCCGAGGCCTGTGCCGGGATGGTGGAGGAAGGGGACACGCCGGAGGAGACGGTGCGGAAGGAGGCCGAGCAGGAAACGGGGTTCCGGCCCCGCGACCTGCGCCACGCCTTCACCCTCTACCCCAGCCCGGGCGCCACCTCGGAGAAGCTGCACCTGTTCACCGCCCGCTACGACCCTGCCGAGCGCGCGGGCCCGGGCGGCGGGCGGCCGGAGGAGGGGGAGGACATCGAGGTTCTCGAACTTCCCCTGGACCGGGCATGGGCGATGGTCGGGGCGGGCGAGATCATTGACGCCAAGACCGTCCTGCTGCTCCAGCACCTCCGCCTGGAGCGGGCCGGCGCGGGGTAAGCTTCCCCCCCTTCCCCGCCCGCTGTATCACCCCTCCCCTCATCGCCATCGGGGGACGGGCCGCCGCCATGACCGCGCATATCGAGACCGACGTCGCCATCATCGGCGCCGGCCCCGCCGGGCTCTTCGCCGTCTTCGAGTGCGGCATGCTGCGGATGAAATGCGTGGTGATCGACGCGCTGGAAGCCATCGGCGGCCAGTGCTCGGCCCTCTATCCGGAGAAGCCGATCTTCGACATCCCCGCCCATCCGCGGATCGCGGGCGGGGACCTGATCCGGGAGCTGGAGACCCAGGCCCAGCCCTTCGCGCCGATCTACCTGATGGGCCGGCGGGTGGAGCGGCTGCTGGAGGAGGATGGCAGCTTCGTCCTCGGCACCAGCGAGGGCGACAGCGTGCGCGCCAAGGCCGTGATCCTGGCCGCCGGCGCTGGCGCCTTCGGCCCGAACCGCCCGCCGCTGGAGGACCTGCCGCAGTACGAGGCCTCCGGCGCTGTCCGCTACATGGTGTCCCGGCGGGAGGACTTCCGGGGCAAGAAGGTGGTGATCGCCGGAGGCGGTGATTCCGCCGTGGACTGGGCGCTGTCCCTCAAGGAGCTCGCGGCGAAGGTGACGGTCGTGCACCGCCGCCCGAAGTTCCGCGCGGCCCCCGAGACCTCCGGACAGATGGAAGCAGCCGCCGCCCGCGGCGAGCTGGAGCTGGCCATCCCCTACCAGCTGCACGCGCTGAAGGGTGACGGCGCGAAGCTGACGCATGTCACGCTCGCGACCCTGAAGGGCGAGGAGCGCGACGTGGAGGCGGACCACCTGCTGGCCTTCTTCGGCCTCTCCATGGAACTCGGACCCATCGCGGAATGGGGGCTGGGGATGGACCGCAGCCACGTCACCGTGACGCCCGCCACCTGCGAGACCTCGCGCCCCGGCATCTACGCGATCGGCGACGTGGCCACCTATCCCGGCAAGCTGAAGCTGATCCTGCAGGGCTTCTCGGAGGCCGCGATGGCGGCCCATGCCATCCACCCGCGCGTCCATCCCAACGAAGCGCTGCACTTCGAGTATTCCACGTCGAAGGGGGTCCCTGTTCATGGCTGAGAAGTCCGGTGCTGACGGCAAGCTCTTCATCGGCACCAAGCGCTACTCCTCCTGGTCGCTGCGCGGCTGGCTGGCCGTGCACCTGGCCGGGCTGGACGTGGAGGAGGTGCTGATCCCGCTGGCCGGCGGCGGCAACACCGCGGCCATCAAGCAGGCCACCCCGACCGGCCTCGTGCCCTATCTCGAGCACAAGGGCGCGCGGGTCTGGGAAAGCCTCGCCATCGCCGAGTACTGCGCGGAGATCGCGCCCGCCCTGTGGCCGGAGGATCGCGTGCTGCGCGCCCTTCTCCGCAGCGCCGCGAGCGAGATGCATGCGGGCTTCCGCGCCCTGCGCCAGGCCATGCCGATGAATCTCGGCGGCAGCTTCGCCGGGCGCGGCGGCACGCCGGACGCGCTGGCGGACATCGCGCGCATCGAGACGATCTGGTCGCAGTGCCTGGACGCCAGCGGCGGCCCCTTCCTGCACGGCGCGACGATGGGCGTGGCGGACGTTATGTACGCGCCCGTGGTCGCGCGCCTGATCACCTATGCCCCCGCCGTCTCCCCGCGCGGCCGCGCCTACATGGCGGCGGTGCGCGCGCACCCGCTGGTGGCGCGCTGGTACGACGAGGCGGCGCAGGAGCCCAAGGAGTGGCTGCTGGCGCATTACGAGGCCGGGCCCGCTGCTTGAGAGGGGCGGCCTGATGGCCTCCTCCAGCGGCCTGGACCATGTCGGCGTCTGCTCGCGCGACGCCGCGGCGCTCTGGGGCGCCTATGAGCGGCTGGGCTTCACGCTCACCCCCCTTGCCCGGCAGTCGCGCGGCGACCAGCCCCTGGGCACGGCGAACCGCTGCGCCATGCTGCGCCGGGGCTATATCGAGCTGCTCGCGGTGGTCGATCCGGCCCTGCCCGATAACGGCCTGGGCGCGCTGCTGGACGGGTTCGAGGGCGCCCGCATCCTGGCGCTCGGCATGGCGGATTCGGAGGGCAACCTCGCCCGCCTGCGCCGTGCCGGGCTGGAGATCCCGGGCATCTCCCCCCTCTCGCGCCCCGTGGAGCCCGGCGGGCCGACGGCCCGCTTCGAGCGCCTGCCGCTGCCCGACGCGCCGGAGGGCCGCGTGCAGCTCGTGCGGCACCTGACGCCGGAGGCCATCTGGCAGCCGCGCTGGATGGAGCATCCCAACACCGCCACGGAGCTTCGCGCCGCGATCATCGTCGCGGACCGCCCGGCGGAGAGCGCCGCCCGCCTCTCCCGCCTCTCCGGCCTGGCGCTGGAGCCCGACCCCGCCGGCGGCTTCGCCCTGCCCCTGCCGGACGGCGCCCGCGTGCGCGTGCTGGACCCGGACACCGCCGCCGCCCTGTTCCCCGGCCTCACCCCCCCGGCCCTGCCCGCCGTGGTGGCGATGGTGCTGGGCGTGGCGGAACTGGACCGCGCGCGCCGCGCCCTGTCCGGCGTGATGCACCTGGAGACCCCCGCCGGGCTGATGGTGCCGCAGGCCGAGGCGGCGGGCTGCGCCGTAATCTTCGCGCCATGAGGCGCGCCAGCCCCCTGCGCCGCTCCGTGCAGACCTACTACGCCCCAGGCCGGGACGCCGCGCTGGACACTTTCCAGGCCCGCTTTCTCTCATCCGGCGAACTGGGCTTCGACATCGGCGCCCATGTCGGCGACCGCACCGCGGGCTTCCGCCGCCTGGGCGCGCGCGCCGTGGCGGTGGAGCCGCAGCCCGCCCTGTTCCGCCTGCTGCGCCGCTGCTTCGGCGGGGATTCCGGCGTGGCGATCGTCCCCGCCCTGATCGGCGCCGCGCCGGGCGAGGCGGTGCTGCGCCTGAACACCGGCAATCCCACCGTCGCCACCGCCTCCGACGCCTTCGTCGCCGCCGCCAGGGACGCCGCGGGCTGGGAGGGCCAGGAATGGGACTGCGCCATCCCCCGCCGCGTCACCACCCTGGACGCCCTGGCGGCGGAGCACGGCACGCCGCATTTCATCAAGCTGGACGTGGAGGGCTTCGAGGCGGAGGCCCTGGCCGGCCTTTCCTTCGCCCCCCGCGCCCTCTCCTTCGAGTTCACCACCATCCAGCGGGACGTGGCGGCAGGGTGCCTGGCGCGCCTGGCGGCACTCGGCCCCTATCGCTTCAACGTGGCGCTGGGCGAGAGCATGGCCTTCTCCCTCCCCGCCCCCGTGACGGCCGATGCCATGCGCGCCTGGATCGAGGCGCTGCCGCACGCGGCCAATAGCGGCGACGTCTATGCCAGCCCCGATGCGGCCCGGATCACCCCCTGATGCGCGCCGAAGCCTTCTTCCCCCATCTCGGCTTCGCGGCCCTGCTGGTCCTGCTATCCGCGGGCGTCGTGCGCCTGCTCATCGCCTATCCGATGCTGGACGACCCGGCCCGCCGCGCCGCCACCGCGCACAAGGTCCCAACGCCCAAAGGAGGCGGCCTCGGCATCGTCGCGGCCTTCGTGGCGGGGATGCTGGTCCTCTACGGCACTGCCCGCTTCGCCCGCATCGCGGAGACGGAGTTCATCGGCACCATCCTCGCCGCCCTCGCCATCGCCGGCGTCGCGCTGCTGGACGACCTGAAGGATTTCCGCTTCGTCGTGAAGCTCGCTGCCCAGGCCGGGGCCGCGCTGGTGGCGATGGCCAGCGGCCTCGTGGTCACCCGCCTCGCCATCCCCTGGGTGGGCGTCACGGAGCTCGGGATCTGGGGCCCGGTGCTGACGCTGTTCTGGATCGTCGCCTGCACCAACGCCGTGAACTTCATGGACGGGATGGACGGGCTCGTCGGCGGCTCCCTCCTCGTCGCCTGCGCCGCCCTCTGCTTCATCGGGGCGGAGCAGGGCGCCTGGTTCGTCTATGCCGCGGCCCTGTTCCTCACCGCCGGGCTGCTGGGCTACCTGCCCTACAACCTGCACCCCGCCCGCATCTTCATGGGCGATGTCGGCAGCCAGTTCCTGGGCTTCGTCCTCGCCGTGCTCGCCGTCGCCTGCGCCCGCTTCGACACGGAGCAGCTCTCCTTCCTCATCGTCCCGCTGCTGCTCTTCGCGCACCTCTTCGACACGGGCTTCACCCTCGTCCGCCGCGCCGTGATGGGCGAGAGGATCAGCGCCCCCCACCGCACCCATCTGTACCAGATGGCCCAGCGCAGCGGCCTGTCCGTGCCATGGGTGGCCGCGGTGCACGGCGCCTTCGTGCTGTTCCAGGCCATGCTGGCGCTGGCCTTCCCACAACTCCATTCCTGGGCGAAGCCGCTGGTCGTGCTGCCGCCGCTGGCGGTGCAGCTCCTCTGGCTCGCCTATGTCGCGTGGCGGGTGCGGCGGGCGGGCCTCAGTTGGCGGGCGGGCTGACCACCTCGATGGTCATCGGCCGGTCCTCCATCCCCACCCACTGCTCGGACCGCCACACGGCCCCCGTCTCCGCATCCGCCCAGTAGCGGTTCAGGAAGCGCGCCCCGCCGCCGCAGCGCTCCTCCACATACAGCCCCTCCGCCACTCGCGCCGCCCGCATCCGGCATTCCAGCGAGACGCCGAAGCGCATCCGCCCGGGATCGCGCTGCGCCGGGGACAGGTCCACCACCCGCCGCGCCATCGCCGGGCGCTCCACCAGCGCCGTCACGTCGTCCAGCGGGTCCGGACTGTCGAAGCGCGTGGCCGAGAGGTTCGTCTCCGTCCCCGCCGTGGCCACGACCCGCGCACCGTCCGTCGCGACCACCGTACCATCGTCCGAGCGCCACATGCGCTGCTCGCCCTGTCCCTGGATCATCGTCATCACCTTGCGCTGCCGCCCGTAGGTGACGACGAGGGTGGGGCCGTTCGTCACCGCCACCTCGTCCTCCTCCAGGGCACCGGCCGGCGCCTCATGCCGGCGTGGCCGCAGCCCGTCCTTGATCGGGGGCAGGAACACGCTCGCCCGCAGGGTGTTCTCGGCCGCACGCTCCAGCTCCAGCATGTCCGGCACCTCGCAGGCGGCCAGGAAAAGGGGAAGGAGAATCAGGGCACGGCGCATCGCGGCCAGGATAGGCGGGGGATTGGAGAGGCGCATCACTGAATTGTGAGATCTGGTGCCCCAAGGGGCCCCGGTCCCCCCCCGGCCCCTCGGGAAAACGCGGAGCATTTGTCCCGAGCCAAGGCGCACCGTCAGCGGGATCAGCCGAAAGCCAAGAAAAAGATGAGGGGTGGGGTCCATGGGAGAGGGAATTCCTTCTCCCCTCCCTTGGGGGCAACCGTCCCTCCTATCCCTCGTTGAGTCGCCCACCAGTCGAGAGGGGAAGCACCGATGGTCCGACCGATCCTGATCCCAGCCCTGCGGGCGATCGGGGCCCTGCCGGCGCCGGCGAAGCCCAGGAAGTAGAAAGGGCCGGAGGGGTATCCCTCCGGCCCTTTTCATTTCTGGATGGAGACCTGCCCTCAGGCGGCCGCGCGGCCGGCCTGTGGGTCCAGGCGGTAGCCGCCGCCCTCGGTCAGGAGCAGGGAAGCCGTCGCCGGATCCGGCTCGATCTTCTGGCGGAGGCGGTAGATATGCGTCTCCAGCGTGTGGGTGGTGACGGCGGCGTTGTAGCCCCACACCTCGTTCAGCAGGATCTGGCGCCCCACCGGCCGGCCCCCGGCGCGGTAGAGGAACTTCAGGATCGCGCATTCCTTCTCGGTCAGGCGGATCCGGCGGTTGCGGCCGGGGTCCTGCAGCATCTTGGCCGAGGGGCGGAAGGTGTAAGGGCCGATGACGAAGACCGCGTCCTCGGAATTGTCGAAGCCGCGGAGCTGGGCGCGCAGGCGGGCCAGCAGCTCCATGATGCGGAACGGCTTCGCGATATAGTCGTTCGCCCCTGAATCGAGCCCGCGCACCACGTCCTGCTCCCCGTCGGCGCCGGTGAGCATGATGATCGGCACCTTCAGCCCGGCGCGCCTCAGCTCCGCGCAGAGGTCGCGTCCGTCGCCGTCCGGCAAGCCGATATCGAGCAGCACGGCGTCGAAGCGCGAGCCATCGGCGAGGAGGATCTGCCCCGCCTCCGCCTTCGTGGCCGCCTCACTCGGGGCGAACTCGCCATCGACGGCCAGCTGCTCGGACAGCGTGGCGCGGAGCGCGGGATCGTCGTCCACAATCAGGATCGGACGGGGGTCCGACATGCACCCTCCCGTTGATAGCCATGGTCCGTCCAGTGAAACGGGACGATCCCGGAGCCGTGAAGTCCGGATATGGGGCCATTAGGCCGGAACCGGCAAGCCTTGGCTCTCTTTTTCGTGGGCCTTAGTTTGCCGGGTCATGACGGGGATGCGGGGCCGCTTCCACGGGCGACGGCCCTTCCTGCGCCCGCGGCCATCCCATATTGCTGGGGCAGTGGGCACCGCCGGTTAACATAGGTTGCCCTGAAGATGGGATCGGGAATGGCCGACGTGTCGACACGGGCTCCGGCGCCCCTCTTTCCCGGACGTGCAGCCGGGGAAGAAACGGATCCGCGGGCCGCGGCCATGCGGGCGGTCCACCGCGCCGTGTCCGACCTGCGCCGCGGAACGCCGGTCCTGTTGGAGGGCGGTGGCGAGGCGCTCGTCCTGGCCGCCGCCGAGACAGTGGGCGCGCGCGGCCTGGCCGAGCTGGCCCGGGCGGCGCTGGCCCCGCCCGTGCTGCTGCTCGCCGCCACCCGGGCCGCTGCCGTGCTGGCCCGCCCCGTGCCCGCCACAGCGCCGGAGGACGCGCCGGTGGCGATCCGCCTCTCCCCCGCGCTGCTCGATCCCGATTCGCTGCGCCGACTGGCCGATCCGGTGGCCGAGCAGCTCCTGCCGGAAGCGCCGCAGATCATGCCGGCACCCGGCTTCTCCCAGGCCCTCTCCCCCGCTGCGATCGCCCTGGCCAAGGTCGGGCGGCTGCTCCCTGCCCTCGTCGCCGCCCCGGCCTCCGCTGCGGCCGGGACGCGCCTGGGGCTTCTCTCCGTCGGCGTGGCCGAGGTGCTGGGCTACCCGGCCACTGCCGCCGCCAGCCTCACCCGCGTGGCCGAGGCCAGCGTGCCGCTGCAGGACGCTCCGGAGGCCCGCATCGCCGCCTTCCGCGCCGCCGATGGCGGGATCGAGCACCTGGCGATCCTGGTGGGCCGCCCGGAGGAGGCCGGGGAAGTGGCACCGCTGGCCCGAATCCACTCGGAGTGCTTCACCGGCGACCTTCTGGGCAGCCTGCGCTGCGATTGCGGCCCGCAGCTTCACGGCGCGATCGCCCGCATGGCCGCGGAGCCCTGCGGTGGCGTGCTGCTCTACCTGGCGCAGGAAGGACGGGGCATCGGGCTGGTGAACAAGCTGCGCGCCTACACGCTGCAGGATGGCGGGCTGGACACGCTGGATGCCAACCGCGCCCTGGGCTACGGCGCCGACGAGCGCGACTTCCGCGTGGCCGCGACCATGCTGGAAGCACTCGGCCTCCCCCGCATCCGCCTACTGACGAACAACCCGGACAAGGTGGCGGGGCTTTCCGCCTGCGGGATCGAGGTGACGGGCCGCGTCTCCCACCTCTTCGCCGCCAACGGGGTGAACGACGCCTATCTGGCCACGAAGAAGGCCCGCTTCGGCCATCTGATGGGCTGAGCCCGCCCCCTCGGCCCTGGGAAGGCTTTAGGGGCATGCCCGCAGCCGTCATCGTCCCGGAACCGCCGAGGCGGAGCGGGTACGCTCCGGCAGGGCCTGAGTGGTAGAAGGCGGCGCATGACTCTCGCCCGCCTGGACGGCCCCTACCTCATCCTGCAACGAGATCGCTGGCGCTGCGCCATCGGCCGCGGCGGCATCCGCACCGACAAGGCGGAGGGCGACGGCGCCACTCCCCGCGCCACCCTCCCGCTCCGCCGCGTGCTCTACCGCGCCGACCGCGGCCCCGCGCCCCGCTGCGCCGTGCCCGTGGAACCCATCGGGCCCTCCGACGGCTGGTGCGACGACCCCACCCACCGCGCCTACAACCGCCCGGTCACCCTGCCCCATGAAGCGCGGCACGAGGCGCTGTGGCGGGAGGACCACGTCTACGACATCGTCGGCGTGCTCGGCTGGAACGACGACCCCGTGATGCGCGGACGCGGCAGCGCCATCTTCCTCCATCTCGCCCGGGCGGACTACACGCCGACCGAAGGATGCATCGCCCTGGCCGGGCCCGACCTCCGGGCGGCCCTGGCCGCGGGGCTTACGGGGCTCGAGGTGGTCTGAAGGTGGCCGGGGAACGGGCGTCCAGTGGGCGGAGCCCCGGGGCCACCCGGCGCACCTATCGCCCCGGCAGCCAGACCCGCATCACCGTCCCCTGCCCGACCGTGCTGTCGATCAGCAACTGCCCGCGGTGGTGGGCCACGATGTGCTTCACGATGGCCAGCCCCAGCCCGGTGCCGCCCGCGGCGCGGCTTCGGCCGGCATCCACGCGGTAGAAGCGCTCGGTCAGGCGGGGGATGTGTTCCCGGGCGATGCCCGGCCCGTCATCGGCCACGCCCAGCATCACGCCGGGGGCTAGTCCGCCTTCGGGCGCGGCGAGGTGCCGGACGGAGAGGCGCACCGTGCCGCCGTCCCGCCCGTGGCGCACCGCGTTCTCCAGCAGGTTGCGGATTACCTGGGCCAGTTCCCCGGCATCGGCAGGGGTGGCGGTTGCGGGGGTCAGCTCCAGGGCCAGGGTCACGTTGCGGGCGGTCAGGATGGGCGCCATCGCGGCCGCCTCGTCCCGCGCCAGGGAGTCCAGCCGGGCCTCGCCGGCCGGCGCGCGGTGCTCGGCCATCTCGATGCGGGACAGGCTGAGAAGGTCCTCCACCAGCCGCCGCATCCGCTCCGCCTGGGTGGCGATGATGTCGAGGAAGCGGGAACCGGCCTCCGGATCGTCCTTGGCGGGGCCGCGCAGCGTCTCCACGAAGCCGATGATGGAGGCGAGCGGGGTGCGCAGCTCGTGGCTGGCGTTGGTGACAAAGTCCGCCCGCATCCGCTCCGCCGCCCGCGCCTGGGTGCGGTCCGCCAGCACCAGCATCAGGCAACCACCGTCGGAGAGGGGCGGGTCCAGCGGGATGGCGTGGATGGAGAGGTCCTGCGGCACGGGCAGGGGCAGCATCACCTCCGCCGATTGCGGCTCCCCCTCGGCCAGGGCGTCGTCCACGGCGGCGGCGATGCGGGGGTGGCGCAGCAGGGCCGCGGTATCGGCCACCCCGTCGGAGCCGGTGCCGAGGAAACGCCGCGCGGCCGGGTTGGCGCGCAGGACCTCGCGGTCCTCCCTCATCACCAGCAGCGGGTCGGGAAGCGCGTCGATGATGGCGGCGTCGGTGCGGCGGAGCTGGCGCAGCATCGCCTCCCGCTCCGCCAGGCCGCGGGAGAGGCGGGCGGCGGAATCGGCCACGCGCGCGGCGGCCGGAAGCAAGGGCAGGCGCGGCGGCACGGGCTTGCCGTCGGCCGCCGCGCGCAGGTCGGCCTCCAGCCCCGCAAGCGTGCCCAGCCAGGCCCAGCCGAAGACGAAGGCGGCGGCGAGCGTGGCCAGGATGGCGATGAAGGCCGGCAGGGGCTCCGCCCAGCCGGCCAGCATCAGCACCAGCAGCCCCGCCACGGGCACGCCGCCCACCAGCACCACGGCGCGCAGCATGGCCCGCCGGGAGAGGCGCGGCGTCAGGACCCGGCGGCGCCGGGCAGGATGGCGGGCTCGACCATCCGCGGCTCCGCCCCGGGCGTCAGGGCATAGACGGCGAGGGCGCGCTGCACCTGGCCATCCGGCAGCAGGCGGAAGGTGCCGTCCGCGCCCTGCAGCGGCTCCCCGATCGGCAGCTGGGCCGCCGCGCGGGGGTCGCCGCCCCGCACGCCGCGCAGGGCGGCGGCCGTGGCGTCGTAGGCGGTGGCGGCCAGGCGCGGCGGGCGCTCGCCATAGGCGGCCTGGTAGCGGGATTCGAAGCCGTTGCGCGCCAGCGGGTCCGGCCCGGGCACCAGCGCCCCGGCCAGGGCGGGCTCGGAGGCCAGCGTCGCGTCATTGGCCCAGAGGACGGTGCCGCCCAGGCGGAGCGGCGGCGTGGGCAGCCCGGCGCCGGCCAGGGCCGCCGCCATCTCCCGCGCGCCCGCGCCACCCTCCCCGAGGATGAGCAGGCCAAGGCCTTCGGTGCCGGCCTGCTGGGCCACCAGCCCGGCCGCCTGCGCGCGGGAGGCGCCGCTGGGATAGGTGACGACCACGGGCGGCGGCAGCCCCGCCTCCCGCGAGGCGTTGCGGAGCGCGGCGGCGAGCTGGCGCGTGAAGGGCCCTTCCGGCCCAGCGAGGCCGACGCGCTGGACCCCCGCGGTCCGGGCCGAGGCCAGGAGGCGCCGCACCTGCTGCGAGGGGGTGATGCCCGTCACCCACACCCCGTTGCCGCCCTGCTCCACGTCGTTGGTGAAGGCGAGGACGGGGACGCTGGCGGCACGGGCCTGCCCGGCGGCGGCGGCCGTCTCCGCGCCCGTCAGCGGGCCCACCACCACGCGGGCGCCGTCCGAGATGGCGCTGCGCACGGCCTCCGAGGCGCCGCCGGCGCTGCCCGTGGTGTCGCGCGGCACCAGTTCCACCCCGCGCACGCCCGAATCGAACAGGGCGAGGGTGGCGGCGTTCATCATGGCCGGGCCGAGCGCGGCCTGCGGGCCGGACATCGGCAGCAGCACCGCCACCTTCGCCGTCAGCGCTTCCGGTGCGGAGGGGACGGAGCCGATGGTGGAGCCGCCGAAGAGAGAGCCGCCGGGGCTGCCGTAAAGGGCGGGCCGGGGTTGCGGGGCGCAGGCGGCCAGCCCCACAACCCCCATCAGCGCCGCCAGGGTTCCCAACCCGCGTGCGGCCGATGCGGCACGGGGGCTGGAACTTGGGGGGCTGGAACGTGCAGGAAGACGAGACAGGGCCGGGACCCGGCGAGACTGGCGAGGATGCACGCGGGGCCCCTTCTGTTGCTGGCGGCGCCGCCGCCGCGCTGGCCCCGGGTTTATGGCTGGTTGCGACCCCCATCGGCAACCTGGGGGACCTCTCCTCCCGCGCGCTTGTGACCTTGCGGGCGGCGGATCTCGTCCTCTGCGAGGACACGCGCGTCACGGCGCCGATGCTGGCCCGCTACGGGATCGGCACGCCGCTGCGCGCGCTGCACGACCACAACGAGGCCGCGGAGGTGCCCCAGCTGCTGGAGCGGCTGCGGGGCGGGGCGCGCCTCGCCCTTGTCTCCGATGCGGGCACGCCGCTGGTGAGCGATCCCGGCTTCCGCCTGGCGCGCGCGGCGATGGAGGCGGGGCTGAACGTCTCCGCCGTGCCCGGCCCGAACGCGGCGGTGATGGCCCTCACCCTCTCAGGCCTGCCGCCGCTACCCTTCCTGTTCAACGGCTTCCTGCCGCCGAAGGAGGGCGCGCGGCGCGACGCCATCGCCCGCCTGCGCGCCGCCGAGGGCGCCGGCCTCTCCGCCACCCTCGTCTTCTTCGAGGCCCCGCACCGCCTGGCCGAGTGCCTTGCCGCCCTGGCGGAGGGGTTCGGGAACCGCCCGGCCGCCGTGGCGCGAGAGCTGACGAAGCGCTTCGAGGAGGTGCGGCGCGACACCCTGCCGGCCCTAGCCGCGCACTACGCCGCGAACGCGGCGCGGGGCGAGATCGTCGTGGTGGTCGGTCCCGCCGAGGCCGACGCGCCGAGCGGGGCGGAGGAGGTGGATGCCCGCCTGCGCGCCGCCCTGGCCGCCGGCGAATCGCTGCGGGACGCGGCGGCGATGGTGGCGGCCTCCACCGGCCTGCCGCGGCGGCAGGTCTATGCGCGGGCGCTGGAGATCGGGCGGGAAGGCTAGTTCAGGAGAGGACGCCCAGCGCCCGGAACAGCAGGGTGGCCACCGTGACCACCCCGCCCGCCACGGCACCGCCCGCCAGCCAGGGCGCCAGGCGCGTGTCGCGCTGGAACTTCGCGGCCTCCGCCTGCAGCTTGTGCTGCTCCGCCACGAACTTGCGCGTCTCCTCCTGCGCCCGCTCGATGCGGGCGACCTGCTCGGCGAAGTTCAGGCGGTCTGCGTACTCGGCGGCAGCGCTCATGGGGCGACCCTGTGATCGACGCGGGAAACATGCGCTTGCCCCGCCGGCCGATCAACCACCGACCGTTGCCATCCCTCACGCCCAGCCCTAGGCCAAGCGGCCCCGGACGGAGAGAGCAGATTGAGCGACGCGCCCCCTCTTCCCGCGCTGCACGCCCGCCCCGCGCCCGCCGTGCTGGACGTGCCGGTGGTCCTCTTCGCCTTCAACCGGCCGGACTACCTGGACCGCGTCTGCGCCTCTCTCCTCCGCCAGCGCGGCGCGGCGCTGGATCCGCGCCGGGTCTTCCTCCTGCAGGACGGCGCCGTCTCCCCGCGCTCCGGCCTGCGCTACGCGGAGGATTCCCAGGTCGAGGCCTCCATCGCCGCCTTCCGCCGCCATTTCCCGCGCGGCCACGTCGCCGCCGCGCCCCACAATCTCGGCATCGCCGCCAATATCCGCCGCGGCGAGGTGCTGGCCTTCGAGGCCCTGGGTGCCGACCTCGCCTATTTCTTCGAGGACGACCTGGAACTGGGCCCCGACTACCTGCGCATGATGGGGGAACTGCGCGCTCTGTCCGAGCGCGACGCCCGCATCGGCTACTTCGCCGCCTATGGCGACCACCACATCGCCCCCACCGGCCCCTATGTCTGGCTGGTGCGGATGCAGCACAACTGGGGCTTCGGGCTGAAGCGGGACGCCTGGCGCCGGCTCTGCGAGTTCCTCGTGCCCTATGACCGCATCCTGGACGGGGCGGACTACGCCTATCGCGACCACCTCGCGATCTTCCGCTGGATGGAGACCCTGCCCGTCTCCCGCCCCTTCTCCTCCCAGGACACGGCGAAGACCCTGGGCTGCGACGCGCTCGGCATCGCCCGCGTGATGACCGAGGTCTGCTTCGCCCGCTACATCGGCGAGAAGGGCTCCTCCTTCGACGAGGGCGTGTTCCGCGAGATGGGCTTCGAGGGCGCGGGGTGGCGGGAAGGCCCGGAGCACCACCTGGCCGAAGGGGTGGAAGGCGCCGTTTCCCGCATCATGGCCGAATCCCTGGCCATGCAGACGGAGCACCGCCAGAAGCGCCTGGCCCGCCTGCTGCAGGAGAAAGGCGCGGTCTGGATGGACCGCAACCGCCCGGCCACGCCGGAAGACGTGGCCTTCCTCTTCAGGATGCTGCTGGACCGCGTGCCGGAATCCGAGGTGGGCACCGGCCTGGTCGGCCGCCCGCTGCACGAGGCCCGCACCGCCCTTCTGACCAGCCGTGAGTTCCGCGGGCGCAATCCAGTGCCGCTCGGGGATTAGCGCGGTGCGGGTGGCCCCCAAGGGGCTCCGCCCCCTGGAACCCCCGCCAAGGGCCTGAGGCCCTTGGAACCCCGTCTGGCTGCCGCCGTGGCGTCCTGACATGGGGTTTCGGCGTGAGGGGATTGATTCTGCCCTTGCAGTCGCCTCGGGTCATAGACCCGAGGCGCACCGCCAGCCGAGCCAAACCAACTCGAAGAAAAAGATGATGGTGAGGCGTCCGGGGAGAGGAAGAATTCTTTCTTCCTCTCCCCGGGACAGACCGCCACCGAAGGACGGCCCCTGATCGAATGAGCGCGAGGGGGGCTTCCGCGTCGCAGCAACCCGGCCCAACTTGCGCGGATAGGCCGGGGCTTCCTGGCCCCCATGCCCCGACAGGATGCCCGCATGAACGCTCCGATCGATCCCTCGCGGCTGAAGTTCGGCATCGGCCAGCCCGTTTCCCGCAAGGAGGACCCGGTGCTGCTGCGGGGCCAGGGTCGCTACAGCGACGACCTCTCCCTGCCCGGCCAGGCCCATGCGGTGATGGTTCGGAGCCCTTATGCCCACGGGGTGATCCGCGGGATCGACGTCGCGGAGGCCCTGGCGATGCCGGGCGTGCTGGCCGTGATCACCGGACGCGACCTGGAGGCGGCGGGAATTGGCCCCATGCCGGTCGGCATCACCCAGAAGAACCGCGATGGCTCGCCCGCCCGCACCCCGACCCAGCCCGTGCTGACCACGGACAAGGTGCGCTTCGTCGGCGACCCCGTGGCGATGGTGGTGGCGGAGACGGCGAAGGACGCGCGGGACGCGGCCGAGGCCGTGGTGCTGGACATCGATCCCCTGCCCGCCGTGACCGAGGCGCGGGACGCCGCGGCCGAGGGCGCGCCGATCCTCTATGACGACGTGCCGGGCAACCTGGTCTCGGACTTCCACTACGGCGATGCGGCGGCGGTGGAGGCGGCCTTCGCGGGGGCCGCGCATGTCACGCGGATGGCGATCCGCAACAGCCGCGTCGTCGTCTCGCCGATGGAGCCGCGCTCCGCGCTCGCGACGGTCGAGGACGGGCGCTACGTGCTGCGGATGGGCAGCCAAGGCGTGTTCGGCATGCGCGGCAACATCGCCAAGGTCATGCATGTGGAGAACGAGGGGCTGCGCGTGCTGACGGGGAATGTCGGCGGCTCCTTCGGCATGAAGTCCAGCGTCTATCCCGAGTACCCGGCCCTGCTGCACGCGGCGAAGATGCTCGGGCGGCCGGTGAAGTGGACGGATTCCCGCAGCGAGAGCTTCCTGTCGGACAGCCACGGCCGCGACCATGACTTTGAGGTGTCGCTGGCGCTGGACGCGGAGGGACACTTCCTCGCGCTGCGCGTGACGGGCTTCGCCAATCTTGGCGCCTATCTCAGCAACTCCACCACGCTGCCGGCCACGATGAACACGGTGAAGAACGTGATCAGCGTGTACCGCACGCCGCTGGTGGAGGTTTCCACCCGCTGCATGCTCACCAACACCACCCCCGTCGGCGCCTATCGCGGCGCCGGGCGGCCGGAGGGCAACTACTACATGGAACGGCTGGTCGACACGGCCGCGCGGGAGATGGGGATCGACCGGGTGGAGCTGCGCCGCCGCAACCACATCCGCGCCGACCAGATCCCCTACAAGGCGCCGTCCGGCATGCATTACGACAGCGGCGACTTCCCTGCGATCCTGGAGGAGGCGCTGGCCGCGGCGGACTGGGACAACTTCCCCGCCCGCCGCGCGGAGAGCCGGCGCCGCGGCAAGCTGCGCGGCATCGGCATCGGCCACTACCTCGAGGTCACGGCGCCGCCGAACAAGGAGATGGGCGGCATCCGCTTCGACGAGGACGGCGGCGTGACGATTCTGACGGGCACGCTGGACTACGGGCAGGGCCATGCCTCGCCCTTCGCGCAGGTGCTGGTGGACCGCCTCGGCATCCCCTTTGACCGCATCCGCCTCCAGCAGGGCGACAGCGACCTGCTGATCGCCGGTGGCGGCACGGGCGGGTCGCGCTCCATCATGGCCAGCGGCCAGGCGCTCTCCACCGCCAGCGCGCAGGTGATCGAGAAGGGTCGCCAGCTCGCGGGGCAGGTGCTGGAGGCCTCGGCGGAGGATATCGAGTTCGAGCCCTCGTCCGAGAATGGTGGCCGCTTCGCCATCGCCGGCACGGATCGCGGCATCGGCATCATGGAACTGGCCACGGCGGCGCGCGGCATGGGCGAGAGCCTGGATGTCTCCACCACCGACCAGTACGAGGACAGCGCCTTCCCGAACGGCTGCCACATCGCCGAGGTGGAGATCGACGAGGACACGGGCGAGGCGGAGGTGGTGCGCTACACCACCGTCAACGACTTCGGCGTGCTGGTGAACCCCATGCTCGTCGCGGGCCAGGCGCATGGCGGCATCGTGCAGGGCATCGGCCAGTGCCTGACGGAGCAGACGGCCTATAGCGAGGACGGGCAGCTCCTCTCCGGCTCCTACATGGATTACGGCCTGCCGCGCGCGGCGCACGCGCCCTTCTTCGGCTTCGCCAGCCATCCCGTGCCCGCGCGCACCAACGCGCTGGGCGCCAAGGGCTGCGGCGAAGCGGGCTGCGCGGGCTCCCTCCCCTCCGTCATGAACGCCATCGTGGACGCGCTGGCGGAGCGGGGCGTGACGCATGTGGACATGCCCGCCACCCCCGCGAAGCTCTGGTCCATCCTGCACGAGGGCGCGGCATGATCGTCCTCGTCACCGGCGCGACCGCGGGCTTCGGCCTGGCCATTGCCCGCCGCTTTGCGGGGGACGGCGCGCGAATCATCGCCGCCGGCCGGCGCGCGGAGCGGCTGGAGGCGCTGCGGGACGAGCTGGGCGCGGAGACGGTGCTGCCCCTGGCGCTCGACGTGCGCGAGCGCACAGCGGTGGAGAGGGCGATTGCCGGCCTCCCCACCGAATGGTCCGCCGTGGACGTGCTGGTGAACAATGCCGGCCTCGCCCTCGGCCTACAGCCCGCGCAGAAGGCAGATCTCGACGACTGGGACGCCATGGTGGACACCAACGTGAAGGGGCTGATGTACCTCACCCACGCGGTGCTGCCGGGCATGGTGGAGCGCGGGCGCGGCCACATCGTCAACATCGGCTCCACCGCCGGGGAGTGGCCCTATCCCGGCGGCAATGTCTACGGCGCCACCAAGGCCTTCGTGCGCCACTTCTCCCTCAACCTTCGCGCCGACCTCTTCGGCACGCCCGTGCGCGTGACGGATATCGAGCCCGGCCTCGTCGGCGGCACGGAGTTCAGCAACGTCCGCTTCCACGGCGACGACTCCAAGGCAGCGGCCGTCTACCAGGGCGCGGAGGCGCTGACGCCGGAGGACATCGCGGATGCCGTCCACTGGGTCGCCTCCCGCCCTGCCCGCGTGAACATCAACACGCTACAGGTAATGCCGGTCGCGCAGAGCTTCGGGCCGCTGCGGGTGCACAAGCCGGGGGCGTGACGCTGCCCCGGGGAGAGGACGAAGGAATTCTTCCTCTCCCCGGACCCGTTCGAAGCAGTGCTTCGAATCCATCATCTTTTTCGTCGAGTTGGTTTGGCTCGCCTGACGGTGCGCCTGAGGTCGATGACCTCAGGCGACTGCAAGGGCAGGATCAATCCCCTCACGCCGAAATCCCATGTCAGGACGGCGCGGGCGGCAGCCAGACGGGGATCCAAGGGCCTCAGGCCCTTGGCTCGGGACCGATCAGAACAAGCGCAGGGCAGGATGACCCGAGCGCAAGGTCCTACGGCCCGTGCGGCAGGTCCATCGTGGCGCGCGTGCCGTCCTGGATGCGCTCCAGGGTCGTCGTACCCTCGTGCAGCCCGGCCAGAGCGCGGAGCAGGTCCAGGCCTTCCCCGCCGTCGCGCGCGCCGCAGTAGCCCCAGCCGTCATCCTCCACCACCAGCCGCGTCCAGCCCTCCGCGGAGGAGAGGCAGACCTGGATATGGCCGACCAGGCGGGCGTGCATGCCGTGCTTCACGGCGTTCCCCACCATCTCGTGCGCGGCCCGCAGGGCGGTCGGGCGTAGCGGAACGGGGCAGTCTCCCTCCACGGTCACGGCCAGGCGCAGGATCTGGTCGGGGTCGCCCATCAGTTCCAGCGTCGCCTCGCAGACGGAGCGCAGCCGGTCCTCCATGCCACCCGGTGCATGGGTGAAGCCGAAAAGGGCGTTGGAGAGGGCGGCGCTGAGCATGACGCGCCGCTCCACCTCCAGCATCAGCCTCTGCCCCTCCCGCGTCTCCTCCAGGCCCCGCACCTTGGAGACCTCGGAGAGGATGCGCTGCAGCGCGTTCTTCGTGTGGTGCCGCAGCAGGCCGATCGAGACCGCCTCCGCCTCGCGGGTCCCGGCAGCCGGGCGGGGCGGCAGGGCGGACCAGGGCGTGTCGTGGCGCAGGGAGCGGGCGGAGAGGAAGGTCATGTTCGGGCGATCCATCAGGGGCGTTCGGGAACCTGGGTGGGCTGGCCGGAGGTTATGTGGGAAAATTTCCCACGTCAATCCAATGTGGGACTTTTTCCCACAATGACAGCGTGCTATGGAACGGGCCGGCCTCTGCTGGACTCCATGCCCCCCTCGCCCCCGCCGGCGGACACCCTGCTCCGCCCCCTCCGCCGCCTGTTGCGCCCGCTGGTGCGGCTGCTGATCCGCGCCGGCTTCACCTTTCCCGTGCTGGCGGAGCTGCTGCGCGGCCTCTACGTGGAGGTGGCGGCGAGCATGGCGGAGGACGCGCGCGGACGGACGGATAGCCGCCTCAGCCTTCTCACTGGCGTTCACCGCAAGGAGCTGCGACGCCTGCGGGAGACCCCACGCGAGGTTGAGGAGGTTCCGGCCGTGGTGACGCTGGGCAGCCAGGTGATCGCCCGCTGGCTTGGCCTGCCCGGCTATGCGGATGCGGAGGGCCGCCCCCTGCCCCTGCCCCGCAGCGCCCCCGCCGGAGAGCCCTCCTTCGATGCGCTGGTTGCTTCCGTCACCACCGATGTCCGGCCGCGCGCCGTGCTGGACGGCTGGCTGGAGGGGGGCGTGGTCACCGCCGGCCCGGACGAGCGGCTGCGGCTGAACGTCGCCGCCTACCTGCCCAGCGAGGACCTGGAGGGGCGGCTCTTCTACTTCGCCCGCAACCTGCACGACCACATCGCGGCGGCCGGCGCCAACATCTCCGCGGGCGGAATGCCGCCCTTCTTCGACCGCAGCCTGCACTACGACCGCCTGCCCCCGGAGGCCGCCGCGCGGCTGGAGGCGGCGGGGCGCGATGGCGCGCAACGCCTGCTGCTGGAGATGAACCGCCTCGCCCTCTCGCTGCTGGAAGCCGGCGAGGCCGGGCCCGGGGAGCCGACGCGGCGGGTGAACCTCGGCATCTACCTCTACGCCGAGGACGAGCCGCGGGCGGCACCGGAAGGGTGAGCCGGATGTCGCGTCCCCTCCCCCCGCCCCGCGCGGAGCGACTGGCCTTCGCCGCATGCCTGGCGGGGCTGCTGCTGGCCGCCTGCACCGCCCAGCCGCCCGCCCCCGTGCCCATGGCGGCCCCGGCCGGTCTCTGCCGCATCGGCCGGGATGGCGGCCCCCCGCCGCTGGCCGAGGGTGAGCGCGGCATTGGCGGCACCGGGATTCTCGCATCGGCGGAGGGCGAGCGCGGGATCGGCGGCACCGGGAGCCCCAGCCTCGGGATCGTCGGTGTCGTCACCGGCTTCGCCAGCATCTGCGTGAACGGCCTGCACGTGGCCTACGACCCGGACCAGCCGGTGGAGGCAGCGGACGGCCCCCTCACCCCCGCCGCGCTGCGCGTCGGCCAGGTGGTGGTGGTGGAGGCGACGGGCCCGGACGGCGCCCTGCGCGCCCGCCGCATCGGCCTGCGCCACGAGCTGGCCGGCACGGTTGAGGCCGTCGAGGACGGCGCGATCCGCGTCGCCGGCCAGCGCGTGGCCACCGCCGGCGCCCTGCCGGCCGGCCGCGCCTGGCGGGTGGGGGAGGCCGTTCTCGTCAGCGGCCTGCGCGCGCCCGACGGCAGTCTCACCGCCACCCGGATCGACCCGCGCCCGGCCGGCGGCGCCACCCTCGTCTTCGGCCGCCTCACACGCCTGGGCGGTCCCGCGCGGATCGGCAACCTCCCCCTCCGCGTCGCGCCGGGGGTGGAACTGCCGCCGGACGGCGCGGTGATCGCGCGCGGGCGGATGCAGGACGGCGTGCTGCTGGCCGATTCGGTGGAGCGCGACCGGCTGATGTGGGACCCGCCCGCCTATTTCGGCGCCGGCCGCGTGCTGATCGAGGCCTGGACAGTCTCCGGCGGCGGCCGGCTGCTGCTCGGCCCCGGGCTTTCGGTGCCCGCCGGTCCCGGTGCCATGGGCGCCCCCGGCCGGCGCGTGGTGGAGCTGCGCGGCGGACCCAACGGCCCCTCCGCCGCCCCGGCCGGCCGCGCCGCGCCCGAGGCCCCGCGGGGCGAACGGGCCCCCATGCCCGACCGCGGCTTCGAGGGCCGCCGCGGGCTGGAGCGCGGCGCCGGGGGCCGTTGGGACAGCCCCGGCCGCGCCGAGGCGGCCGGGCGCGGCGACCGGCCGGGCCCGGATACCCCCGGCGGAGGCGCCGGAGGGGGCGGGCGCGGGCCCGATGCGGCCCCGCGCGGCGGGGCGCCGGGGCGGTAGGCGGCCCCCCAAGCTGACAAGGCGGTTAGGAACGCTGTCGCCGCGCAGGCACCGCCCCATTTCCCGTGGATGCGAAGCTGGTTCACCGCTGACACCCATTTCGGCCACGGCTCCCTGCGGGCCCTGATGCGCCGCCCCTTCGAGACGACCGCCGCGATGGATTCCGCGCTGGTCGCCGCCTGGAACGCGGCCGTGGCGCCGGAAGATGAAATCTGGCACCTCGGGGACTTCGCCGTGGGGCACGGGGATCCGGGCGGGCTGCTCGCTTCCCTGCAAGGCACGAAGCACCTGGTCTGGGGCAACAACGACCCGCCGGCGGTCCGCGCCCTGCCCGGCTGGGCCAGCGCGGGCCCCATGGCGGAGATCGAGCGGGAGGGGCGGGCGCTCGTGCTCTGCCATTACGCACTGCGTCACTGGAACGGTCAGCGGAAAGGGGCCTGGAACCTGCACGGTCATTCCCACGGCACCCTCAAGCCCCTGCCCCGGCAGTTCGACGTGGGAGTGGACCCGCGCGGCTACTGCCCCGTCAGGCTGGACGACCTGCGCGCGCCCCCCGGGGTGGCGGCTTGAGCCTCACCGCCGGCATCCCGGGGCCGAGACCCGGCCCGATGAGCCGCCTCCCCGCGCTCCGCATCGTGCTGCCCCTGCTGCGTGCCCATCCCGGCCGCGTGGCGGGCGCGGTGCTCGCCATGGGGGTGGCCGCGGGCCTGCTGCTGCTGCTCGGCCAGGGGCTGCGGCACATGGTGGACCAGGGCTTCGAGAGCGTGGAAAGCCTGAACCGCCAGGCGCTGCTCCTCTTCGGCCTCGTCGTGCTGCTCGCCGTCAGCACGGCGTCCCGCTTCTACCTTGTCTCCTGGCTCGGGGAGCGGGTGGGGGCCGCGCTGCGCCTCCGGGTCTATTCCCACGCGCTGGACCTGCCGCCGAGCTTCTACGAGCAGCGCCGGACGGGTGACGTGCTCACCCTCCTCACGGCCGATACGGAGATCCTGCGCGGCCTCGTCGGTGCCGCCGTCTCGCAGTGGCTGCGCGCCCTCGTCACCGTCTGCGGGGCGCTGGCGATGCTGTTCTACACCAGCCCGCACCTCACCTTCATCGTCATCGCCGTCACGCCGCTCATCGTCGTGCCCCTCGTCCTCTTCGGGCGGCGGGAGAGGCGGCTGAGCCGCACGGCGCAGGAGCGCGTGGCCGATCTCGGCGCCCAGGCGGAGGAGACGCTGAACGCCGTGGCGACCGTGCAGGCCCACAACCACGAGGCGGCGGACCGCGCCCGCTTCGCGGAACTGGCGGAGGAGAGCGTCGCCGCCTCCCTCGCCCGCATCCGCGTGCGGGGGGGTTTCATGTTCTGCCTCATCCTGCTGGGCTTCGGCGCCATCACCCTTGCCCTCTGGGTCGGCGGCCACTCCGTGCTCGCCGGGCGGCTGACGGGCGGGCAGCTCTCCGCCTTCGTCTTCTACGCCGTGCTGCTCGCCAGCTCCGCCACCTCCCTCTCCGAGCTGTGGAACGAGGTGCAGCGCGCGGCGGGCGCGGCGGAGCGGCTGGGCGAGTTCCTCGGCGTCACGCCGGATATCCAGGCGCCCGCGCGGCCCGTGCCGCTGCCCGCGCCCACCGCCGGCCGCCCCGTCGGTCGGCTGGCCTTCGAGAATGTCCGCCTCCTCTACCCCAGTCGCCCGGACCGGGCGGCGCTGGACGGGGCCTCGCTGCGGGTGGAGCCCGGCGAGACGGTGGCGGTGGTCGGACCTTCCGGCGCGGGGAAATCCACCCTCTTCCGGCTCGCGCTCCGCTTTAGCGACCCCGATGCCGGGCGGGTGACGCTGGACGGCGTGGACCTGCGCACGGCCGACCCCGCCGCCATCCGCGCGCGCATCGCCCTCGTTCCCCAGGAGCCCGTGATCTTCGGCACGGACGTGACATCGAACATCCGCTACGGCCGCCCCGACGCGACGGAGGCCGAGATCCGCGCCGCAGCCCGCGCCGCCGACGCGGAGGGCTTCATCGACGCCCTGCCCCAGGGCTACGCCACCTTCCTCGGCGAGAAGGGCGTGCGCCTCTCCGGCGGGCAGCGCCAACGCATTGCCATCGCCCGCGCCGTGCTGCGCGACCCGCCCCTGCTGCTGCTGGACGAGGCGACGAGCGCGCTGGACGCGGAGAGCGAGGCCGCCGTGCAGGCCGCTCTCGCCCGCCTCGCGCATGGCCGCGCCGTGCTCGTCATCGCCCACCGCCTGGCCACCGTGCGCCGCGCGGACCGCATCCTGGTGATGGAGAACGGGCGCTTCGTGGCGGAGGGCACGCATGACGCGCTGGTGCGGGAAGGCGGGCTCTACGCGCGGCTGGCGCGGCTGCAATTCGCGGGGATGTAGGGAGCGGGGTTGAGAGATCCCGTCCGGCTCACATCTCTGGGTTCCACCGCTGAGACGGAGTGAGCATGCGGATCCTCGCCATCGGCCCGCGCGCCTATCTCGGCGACGTCTACCTCTCCCTCCGCCGGGAAGGCCACGAGGTCCGCGTCCACGCGGAGGACCCGCCGGAGCGCCGCGCCTTCGGCGGCATCATCGAGACCGTGCCGGACTGGCGGGCCGAGCTGGACTGGGTCGGCCGCGACGGCATCATCTTCTTCGAGCGCATCGGCCGAGGCGCGATCCAGGAGGAGCTGCGCGCGCAGGGCTACCGCGTCGTCGGCGGCAGCACCTTCGGCGACCGGCTGGAGGCGGAGCGCGAGTTCGGCCAGACCGTGCTGCGGGAGGCCGGGCTCGCCATCGCGGAGAGCCACTCCTTCGCCCATCCCTCGCTCGCGCTCGAATGGCTGGTCCGCCACCCCGGCCGCTATGTGCTGAAGCACGACGACACCGCCCGCACCACCTTTGTCGGCGACCATCCGGAAGGCGCGGACCTCGCCTTCATGCTCCGCCGCGCGGGCGAGGGCCGCGTGCTGCTGATGGAGCGGCTGGACGGGGTGGAGGTCGGCGTCGGCGCCTATTTCGACGGGACCCGCTTCCTCCGCCCTGCCTGCATCGACTTCGAGCACAAGCGCTTCTTCACCGGCGAGATGGGCGAGATGACCGGCGAGATGGGCACCCTCGCCGCCTATGACGATTCCGAAAAACTCTTTGCCGCCACGCTGGACCGTATGGCGCCCCGCTTCGCGGAGGCCGGGCATGTCGGCTACGTGAACCTCAATCTCATCGTGAACGAGCGGGGCGTCTGGCCCCTGGAGTTCACCTGCCGCTTCGGCAATCCCGGCTTCGCCGTGCTGGCCGCGCTCCAGCCCGATGGCTGGGGCGACCTGATGGCCCGCATGGCCACTGGCGGCACGGAGCGCTTCACCGCCCGCCCCGGCTGGTCCGTCGCCATCGTCCTCACCGTGCCGCCCTTCCCCGCCCACACGGAATCCTCCGCGCCCGACGAGGACCCGCCCGTCTTCTTCCTCCGCCAGCCCGAGGGCGCGGAGCTGGACCGCTACCACCTCGTGGACGTGCGGATGGAGGACGGCCAGCTTCTCGGCCACCGCCGCTCCGGCCACCTGATGATCGTCACCGGCACCGGGACGACGGTGGAGGAGGCGCAGGAGGACGCCCGCGCGCGGGCCCGCAACGTCGTGGCGCCGGAACTTCGCTGGCGCGCGGATATCGGGGACCGGTTCCTCAGGGGCGAGCGGGAGAGGCTGCGCGGCCTGGGATGGTTGCCCGTCTGATAAGGGGGCTGATCAGGGCGTCGCCGCCCGCAGCCGCTCCTCCATCGCCACGATCCCCGCCTCGTCCACATTGGCGAAGGCGATCCGCAGATGCGCCTCCTCCCCGGCGAAGGCGGGGCCGGGCAGGCACATCAGCCCGTGCTTCGTCGCCAGTTCCTCCGCCACGCGCCAGGCGGAGGTCTCGCCGAAGGGGTGGCGGACATAGGCGAAGTAGGCGCCCAGCGCTTCCAGGTCCCAGCCCGGCAGACGGTCGAAGGCGGCGCGCACCGTCTCGATCCTCTCCTGCGTCGCCGCGCGCTTCTCCGCGCGCCAGTCGTCCAGCGCGTCCAGCCCCCAGGTCAGCGCGGCCTGCCCGGCGCGGGCGGCGCAGATCTGCACGCAGTCCATCACCTTGCCGAGTTCCGGCATCAGCGCGGTGGGGGCGCCGATCGCGCCCAGCCGGTGGCCGGGCACGGCGAAGGACTTGGAGAAGCTGTAGAGCTGGAGGAGGTTCTCCGGCCACTCCTCGACCGCGAGCAGCCCGTGCGGCCGGTCCTGCCCGACTGGCAGGAAGTCGCGGTAGGTCTCGTCCAGCACCAGCCAGATGCCGCGCTCCCGGCACAGATCGTGGAAGCGCGCGATCACCTCGGGCGGGTAGATCGCGCCCGTGGGGTTGTTCGGCGTGACGAGGACGATCGCGCGCACCCGCTCGTCGATCAGGGCGGCCGCCTCCTCCGGATCCGGCACGAAGCCGCGCCCGGAGCGGCAGGGCAGCGGGCGCGGCTCCACGCCGAGCATGTCCAGCACCATGCGGTGGTTGAAGTACCAGGGCGTGGGCAGCAGCACCGCGTCGCCGCGGCCCGCCAGCGCCATCATGGCCACGAAATAGGCCTGGTTGCAGCCGGCGGTGATGGCGACCTCCGCCGCGCCGATCCGCCCGCCATAGGCGCGGTTGAGATCGCCCGCATAGGCCTGCCGCAGCGTCGCATTGCCCATGATGGGGCCGTAGGAGGCCGTGGCGGGATCGCCCGCGGCAATCGCCAGCCGCTCCAGCATTCCCGGCGCGGGCGGGTAGGAGGGCACGGCCTGGCACATGTTCAGCAGCGGCCCGCCACCGCCGTTGTAGAGGCTGCCCCAGCGCTGGATTTCCGGGATGGGCGGGCTGCCCGTATCGAGCAGGAGCGGGTTCGGCGACGGCATCCCCGATGCTCTCGGCAAAAAGCCGGGGCGGCGCAAGAATGCCCGCGCGCAACAAACCGACAGCGCGCGGGGAAAGCGCCGTGCCTAGTTCCGCTTTCGGTGCAGCGGGAAGGGCCACTCGAAGACGTGCTCCACGACGAGGAAGAGCACCACCAGCGCAAGGGCGACGAGCGCGAAGGTGAGGTTCGGGCCGCGGAACGTGTGCAGGGCGGTTTGCATCTGGTCCTCCCGTTCTCGGTTGGCGCGGCATCCGGTCGCGTCCGCGCCCGGGAAGCCTTGCACGAACCTTACGTCCCCGTCATCTCCTATCCATCTTTCGTGATCGTCCTTAGCGCCCCTGCCGCGAGATCACCGCCAGCGCCGCGGAGCTGATGGAGATCTGCCCGAGGACCGACGTCAGGTCCCGGATGAAGCCCCAGGTCTCATAGGGAGAGGGATCCTGCGGCACGACGACGAGGCTGCCCGGCGGCACCGGCGGCCCGCCCGCCTGCCAGCTGCCAAGCCCCGCCGGCACGCTCTGCCCATTGGGCAGCACGATGAAGGCGCGGGAGATGTCGGCGAAGCGCTGCTCCCCGCCCGCCCCGCGCACGTACTGGCTGGCCTTCCAGCCCGTGGCGAATTGCAGGCTGCCCGGGTTCAGCACGGCGCCGACCACCGTCACCTCGTTCGGGCGCTTGGGCATCACGATCAGGTCGCCCGGCTCCAGCAGCACGTCGAGTTCGGGGCGGGAGGCGAGCACGACGGGGTTCGCCTCCACCACCATCCGCCCCGCCGCCCGCGCGTCCCGCAGGGTGGAGGCGAGCGCCTGGCCGGCATTGATCGCCCCGCCCAGGTCCAGGCTGCCCTGCCGGCTGCCCGCCACCGCCTGCCCGGCCGCCACTTGGATCAGGCTCGTCTCCAGTTCCCGCGCCGTGCGCTGGAAACCCTCCTGCTGGCGCTGCCGCACGCTCTCGCGCGTGAAGACCGCGCCGTAGGGATAGGCCTGCTGTGTCAGCCCGCCGGCGCGGGCCAGAAGCTCGGACAACCGCTCCCCGCGGCGGATGTCGTAGGTGCCGGGGCGCAGGAACTCGCCCACCAGGGAGACCGGGCCCGTGTCGCGGTCCCCGAAGCCGAGCGGCACGCGAACGGCGTCGCGCGGGGAGAGGCGCACGGCCGCGAAGTTGCGGCTCCGCAGGTCCAGCAACGTGCGGGAGAGCGGGATGGCGCCCGCATTCTCCAGCGGCTCCCGCGCGAACTCCACGGAGGAGAGGTCGGCCGTCTCCGCCGCGCCGCCCGCCGCCGCCAGCACGCTGTCCAGCCCCGTATCGTCGAGCACGGGGTAGAGGCCGGGCAGCCGCACCTCCCCCGCCAGCAGCACGGACTGGTCCAGCAGGAAAGGCAGCAACGCCGGGTAGTCCACGAAGAGCTGCGGGCAGCCCGGCGTGCCGATATCCGGGAAGCCCGCGCTGCGCGCATGGGCGAAGCGCAGCGGGGAGGAGCGGGCGGCGATGGCCAGCGCCGTCAGCGCCGGGCAGTCCGGCCCCAGGGCCACCGGCATCGGCGTCGTGCCCACGGCGGCCGTGGCCGGCACGGTGGACACCGCGGTGGCAGGGCTTCCGCCGCCCGGCATTCCCGGCGCCGTTCCCGGCATTGTCCCAGGCATCGCTCCGGGCACGGGCGCATTGGCCGCCCCCTGCCCTACATCGCCCTTCAGCGCCCTCTGCACGGCGGGGGAGGCCAGCCACAGCACGTCCGTCTGGGAGAGGAGGATCACCTCGTCCCCCTCGCGCAGGGGCAGCTCCGCCGCCCCGTTCATCACCCGCCCGAGGTCGAAGCCGATGAAGCGCCGCACCCGCGTGCGCTCGTCCTGCCGCCAGACCACGCCCATGCGGACATAGGGGTCCGGCCGGATCACCCGCGGGTCCGCCAGCAGCGCCCGCAGCCCCGCCCCGCCGCGCGCGCCCACGCCGCGCATCACCGGCGCCACGACGTGCCCGGCCAGGCGCAGCCCGCCGGAGACTGCGTCCACGCCAGGGGAGACCGTGACGGCATCGCCCCGCCGCACCGGCGATCCAGGCGCCAGCTCCGCCAGCGCCCGCCGCCCGCCGGCATCCGTGCCGATGGAGAGGAAGCGGTTCCCCACCGGCCGCAGCGCCCCGCCCGCCAGCGCCAGGAGGGAATGGAGCGGCGCCGCGCCCGCCCCGGCCGGCAGTTCGTAGATGGCAGGGCGCGTCACGTCCCCCGCCAGGGCCACCACCCCGCCCAGGGGCGGCACCACCACCCGCTCCCCCTCGCGCAGCGACAGGTCCGGGCTGCCCGGCGTGCCGGCGATGGCGGCGTAGAGGTCCACCACCCGCGCCCCGCCCGGCCCCTCCACCCGCACGGCGCGCAGGCTGCCCGTGCGGCGGATGCCCCCCGCCGCCCCCAGCGCATCGAGGAGGGAGGCAATGGCGGGCAGCGGCACCAGCCCCGGCCGCACCACCTCCCCCGCCACGAAGATCGCGATCTGCCGGGTCTGCCCGAGCGAGACATAGGCCTCGGACCCGCCCAGCTCCCGCGCGACCCGCGCCTCGATATCGGCGCGCAGGTCGCGCAGCGAGCGTCCGGCGGCAGGGAAGGGCGGGATGTCCGGCATGGGCAGCAGGCCGTCCCGCCCCACCCGCAGGGTGTAGGACTGGCGGGTTCGGCCGCGGATGGCGATCACCACCTCGTCGTCGCGCCCCAGCACGTAGCTGTCGGGCAGGGCACCCACGAGCCCGGGCGCGGAACTCTGCGGGGCGCCGAGGTTGCGGAAGGTGTCGTAGCCGAACTGCTGTCCAGGACTGTCCGCAGTCGTCCAGAAATCCCCATTTGACTGCAAAGGCTTAGAGGGTGACTGTCCGGGGGCGTTCGGCGGTGTCCGGCCAAATCCGGCTCTCTCTTGTGGGCTGGTATGTGGGCCTGGATCTGTGGGCTGGAGGATGGGATGGCGGGGAAGCTAACCGCACTGAAGATCAAAGCCCTGACTTCCCCCGGCCGCTACGGCGACGGTGGAGGCCTTTGGCTGCAGGTCCGCGATGCCGATCACCGCTCTTGGCTCTTCCGGTACACCCTCCACGGCCGGGCCCGGGAGATGGGTTTGGGTCCCTTCCCAGATGTCTCGCTGGCCGACGCCAGGCAGCAAGCGCAGACGCAGCGCGCCCTGCTGCGGGCTGGGGTGGATCCGCTGGCTCGCCGGCAGGAGGAGAAGGCAGCCGCTGCAGCCGAGGCCAAGAAGAAGACCCTGACCTTCAAGGAGGTGGCCCAGCGCTACCACGCAGCCCACCAGGCAGGTTGGCGCAACGAGAAGCACCGCCACCAGTGGGCGACCCAGATGGAGGCCTACGTCTACCCCGTTTTTGGGAAGATGCCGGTTGATCGAGTGGGCACCGCCGAGGTGATGAAGGCGCTGGAGCCTATCTGGCATGAGAAGAGCCAGACCGCGGTGGTCCAGCGGGGGCGGATCGAGGCTGTCCTAGACTACGCCAAGGCCCGGGAGTGGCGTTTGGGCGAGAACCCAGCCCGATGGCGTGGGCACCTCGCGAAGCTTCTCCCGCCGCGAAGCCGCATCACCAAGACGGAGCACCACGCCGCTCTCCCTTGGGCCGAGGTGGGCGACTTCATGGAGCAGGTCCGCGCTTCTCCTGACTTGGCCGCCCGGGCCCTGGAGTTCCTGATCCTCACCGCTGTCCGGACGAACGAGGCCATGGGTGCCGAGTGGACCGAGATCAACACTACCAAGGCGCTGTGGGTGATCCCGGCCGAGCGGATGAAGGGGAAAAAGGAGCACCGAGTTCCGCTCTCCGCTCCAGCCCTCGCCCTCCTGGACCGGATCCGGTCAGAGCAGGGAGAGGTGGGTCGCTACGTCTTCCCCAGCCCCCGGGGCAAGAAGCCGCTGTCCACCCGGGCCTGCGCAGTATTGCTGGGCCGGATGAAGCGGACCGACTTCACCGTCCATGGCTTCCGATCGACCTTCCGAGACTGGGTGGCCGAGCGGACCAGCTTCCCGCGGGAGATCGGGGAGATGGCCCTGGCGCACACCGTCGGCTCTGCGGTGGAACGGGCCTACCAGCGGAGCGAGCTGCTGGTGAAGCGGGCCCAGCTCATGGAGGCATGGGGGCGGTTCTGCGGGCAGCCATCCGGGAAGGGAGAGGTCGTACCGATCCGAGGTCAGGGGTAACCTCCCCTATCCTCACACACGCGCTCCATACCTGTCTCTTCCTGAGTGCTGCCGGGCATTCGATCTGCAACAGCCTTGCCGAACCGAGCTGCGGTTTGACGTGGATTAGGGCCCTGTCCCGACCTCCTCGGGCAGTTCCGTCAACTGATGTCGGATTGTCCAAAGCGAGACCAATTTCGCCAAGAGGAGGCTCCGGTTCTCTTGGTTCTGGGGCTTGTCTACAAAGTCCAGGGCCGCGTCGATAAGCAAGAGCTGCAGAGCAATAGGCTCTTTCTTAGAATTCCGCATGGTAGTGCCCCCGCCGCGGCAAGACACAGCCTGCCTTCTGCGGCGGGCAGATGGTGAGCACTCGTGGCGAGTGCTGGGCAGGACCATGGTACTTGGTGTTTATGTGGTGGCGCCCTGCCACAATCGAATTCCGCCTAGCGGATGAGCGCCCAGCGCTCCCCTCCAACGCAGAGAGGCCGGCACCCCGAGGCGTGCTGCCCAGGGTACCGGCCTCTCTTTCCGCTCCGCACAGCGGCACGGGTCGGGCGGGCTTCTACCTAGGACAAGGGGAAAGTTCCAGCACAATCGCAACCATCCCGTGCAAGTCGCTGGCCAAGCTTTCGGCCGGGGTCCAGCCCTGCCCGACAAGCTGGCGCCGGCGATCCGAACCATCATTTTCATCCCCACCTTCTGACTTCGGGTCGGACAGGTCGGACAGGTCGGACTAGCCTTATTTTCCGGGGTTAAACCGCTGTCCGACCTGGATGGTGGTGGTCGGACAGGTCGGACAGGACCGTCGGGCAAACATCATTTCTGTCCCCACCCTCTGATTTCCGGTCGGGACGGTCGTGGCGGTCGGGACAGCCTTGTTCTGCTGGGCTTTTCGGGTCTCGACCTGTCGGGACAGCGTCGGGACGGTCGGGACAGGGGATTGCCCAGGCGCTGCAGCGATGGAACGATTGCAAGAGGACATCACGCCTCAATGGTCAGGAGAGCCTGTTGCCACTGCCGCCTGACCCCCTCGTCGGTAGCCCGGATCCGTCGAGCGCACGGATTGCCCCCACCGAGAACCTGACCCACCCCACTTATGGCGAAATCGGCCTCTGGGTCCTGAAGGCCATGGGCGAGGCGCCGTCGCCTGGCACGGTTGGGCGGATGGAGCTGCTGCGGATCTGGGACGTGCTCGGCCGGGACGCGCGCAAGGAACTGGTCAACGCAGGGCGGGTGCTGCTGGCGCGGGAGATGGGTGGGGCGGGCGATGGAGAATAACCCAGACGACCCCCGAGCAGACGTCAAGGATCTGCACGAAGAAGTCGATTTCGTACACTTCCTGAACAGGAAGGGGCTTCCTCGGCCCTGCCCGGCTTGCGGTCAAAGTGATTGGTCAGTGCCAGCACCTTCCAAGCTCGGGAACAGGGCTGGGATTTCGCTATTTGGCATTAATTCTAGCGACGATGTGCCTCGCGCGAACTTTCCTGTTTACACTCTCCTTTGCAACAACTGCGGGTACTTCATGCAGTTCGCTTGGCACGCTGTGGAAAGGGACAAGGACGCCCTGAAGGAGCCTGATAATGGCTGACCCATTCCGCGTCATCGAAGGCGGACTGGGTGAGGCCGGTTTGCGGCTTGAAAACAAGCACGGTGGGGGCAATTCTGGAGGGATGGATCCCTTAGCTGCCAGGGTCGACGCATTAGACAAGCGGGTTGATCGGATTGAGACGCGCCTCGACAAGTTGGAGGACCGGCTCCGGGGAGTGGAGACCGGCATCGGTGAGATCAAAGGCAAGCTGGACGGCATCGCGTCCCAGATCGGCACCCTAGAGCGCACGACCGGGCAGATGATCGCAAAACTGCCCAGCTGGTGGCAAATGCCTACCGTCGTCGGCGGAACGGCAGCCGTTGTGATCTTGCTGCTAGCCCTGGCCAAGAAGTACGGGCTGACCTTCTAGGCCCAGGGCTTTCGCCCTAACCGGCGGGGCTTCTGCTTCCTGGCATCAGGTAAGGCGCCGGCAGCTTACCGTTCCAGTCGATACCGACCGACACAGCGTCTCACACGGCACCCCGTCCCCATCCCCATCCAGCCGCGACAGCCCGCACTGGCTGAGGTGGAAGCGTGCTTCGCCGCAGCGCTCCGTCGTGTTGCCGCCGTGTTGCCTCTAGCCGCGTTCATCTCGGGATGTCGAACGTCATAGCTGTGGCAGACCAGACGTTCGTCGCCCTTCGCAAGGCAGGCCGACCAGTTCCCGGACGCGAACGGATCTTCCACGCCGTCACGCCGTACTGCCGCCCCGCCCTTTGCGCCGAAGAGCCTGGCAACGGGTCGGGATGGGAGGAGCCGCCCCACCATGAGGTGACCTGCAGGAAATGCCTGAAGCGCCTTGAAAGGCTCCGGCAGAGCAAAGCAGCCCGCGTCAGGTGAGAGCAGCCCAGGCGAACCGCCTTTTCATCTCCTCCGGCGTTGCACCCCGGCAGCAGGGCAATGCCCCGCCGCTTTCATTAGGAGGCGCCACATGGCCCACAACATCCCTCACAACGCCCTCGTTCTCGTCGCCGATGGGGCCAAGGCGATCCTGTTCCGCAATGCTGGCCAAGGCGGTGATGTTAACCTGCACGAAGAGCGCCGCCTGACCCTGTCCGACTTCAGCAACGACGGCCCGTCCGGCTCTCAGGGCCAGGAGGCATCTCCGAACGACACCGACGAGGCTACCTTCGGCAAGAAGCTCGCCCAAACCCTTCAGACAAGGCGCGCGGCGAACGACTACGACGCCCTCGTAATCATCGCCGATCCTCAGACACTCGGAGAGATCCGGAAGGTCATGCACAAGACGGTCGAGGCCAGCGTCGTGCACACGATTGCCAAGGACCTGACTAACCACGCCGCTGGAGACATCGCAGCCGCACTGGTGAAGTGATGAGGCGGGCGCGGAGGAGGCCTACGGTTGTTCCGCGCCCCTACCCTCCTGCCGTACCCCGTGATGGTCACCCTGCCCGCTACAGAGGCAGTCCCTCGTAGCCGCCCGGCAGCGGAAACGGATAGGCCGCGAGGTACGCCCCCGCACCTAAGCCCGCCGCCAGGACCAGAAGGGGGCCGCCGACGGCCAGCCACGCCCACCGGGAACCCCGGCTCTGCAGTGTCCAAGCTGCTACAGCACCCACGAAGGCTAGGGCCGCTGGGGCGATCGACATCAGCACGCCGACGATCGACACTCCACCCGCATCATCGCGTCGGGCCGTGGCCAGGTCGTCTTGGAAAAAGTAGCTCAGGAGCACCTGGGCAATGCTCCCCAGGAGCAGCAGCAGGCAAATCGCCCCGGTCACTGCGCGATCGTCTTTCTCCGTCAGCACACCCTGCCCCGTCCCGCACGCCCTTGGCGTAGGCGCGCCGCTCCCCGAAGAACTGTCCGGCACCGATGAACCCCCCGCCCACGAACAACGTGAGCAGAGCCCAGCCCAAATGTTCTGAGCCCCAGAGATGTCCAGTCGTGATCAGAAGGGTCGCACCCACCCAGTTCGCAAGCTTGGCAGGCCATGTTGGCGGGAGCGACGAGGTGGGGAGGACAGTTGATAGTCGTGGCCCCACGTCGCTCACCCGCTATTCCTTCCACAGCGTTTCTGCAGGCACCACGCCCGCACGGCGCGGCACCCTCTCCGTCTCCTGATCGGTGAGCAGCAACGCGCCAAAGCCGATCATCAGGACCGACCACCACTGCATCGCCAAGCCGCAGAAGCGGTGCGGAGCTGGGCCGGACGCGTCTTGTGCACGGGTCTGCACAAGAAGCTCGCGCGCAGATTGCCGGTTCCACCACACGCCGAGCGGCAGGGTCAGCGCCCCGACGAGCACGAACCCGGCCGAAAAAGGCCACGGGCCTAAGGTGCCGAGGCCGGCACCAGGCGCCCTGGCAAAGAATGCGATGACCAGACCGACAACAATCGCTGCGATGCCAAAGAACGGGACAAGTCTGCCTCGCCCTGACCAGGATACCCAGAAGATCAACGCCCGCCCCCCTCCTGAACCTTCAGCAGCCGCACCTCTGCCCCGCCCCCATTCTCCGCGACGAGCTCGATGCCGGCCGTCTCCAGGGCTGCTTGCATCGCGGCAATGGTCGTCGGTCGTACCTTGAAGGCACCTTTCTCGAAGTTCCTGACTGTAGACGCGCAGGTGGCCGACTTGATTGCCAGCCGCTGCTGGGGCCAGCCAAGTAGCTCCCGCGCAGCGCGACACTGTTCTGGTGTCACGTGCCGTTCTCGTCGATGGGATGGTTCGAGCCGGTCGTGGTTACGCCGCCCTGGAAGTTGTCCAATCGGGCCCCGGCCACACTCGCCAAGCATACTCCGGGCCCGCCGCCGTCTGCATCGATGAACTCGACGCCCGCGACTTCCAGAGCGGCCTTCATGGCTGCAATCGTCTGCGATTTTACCTTGTGAGCCCGTATTTCAAAACGCCGTACAGTGTTAGCGGAAGTATCTGACCTTACAGCAAGCCGCTGTTGCCGCCAGCCAAGCAGCGCTCGCGCAGCACGGCACTGCTCCGGCGTCACGTCGCGTCCTCGTCGACGGGAGGGTTCGAGCCGGGACTAGTGACGCCGCCCTGGACGGTGGCCGATCGGTCCTGGGCCGCAGTCGCCAGGCGCACTCCGGGCCCGCCACCATTCGCTTCGATGAACTCGACGCCAGCCGTCTTCACGAGGGCAGCTTCCCGCCATTCGCCACGCACGCATCAATCAATCGCTGCCGCTCATTCCTGCTGCGCGAGAGCGAACCTGGCGCGTAGCGGCGATCCACCTCCTGTCGGCACTGGAGTTCCACTGGAGACGGCGGCGGCCGCTCTTGGGCGGAGGCGTTGGCCCAAACTCCGAGCAACATGACGCCCAGGACGCCCAGTCGCGTCATGGTACTTCCTCCAGCGCAGTTCCCCTGCCTAGAACAAGCTTGCTGCGTAAGCATTCATGGGCTCCGGCAAGAGGTCCTGCGGGTGGTCACCACCGAAGGTGAACCAGGTGCTGCGTCCCTGGATGCTGGTCCGATTGACCACGGCGCCCGTCTTCGCGTCGTAGATTGTCAGCAGGACCTCGGCGCGATCCGGCAGGCCGGACCATTCAGTGGCCCTGTCCTCCCAGTGCGCGATAACCGGAACGAGGACCAGATCCGCACCGACAGCACGCCCGGACATCAGGGCAGCATCTACACCCTCCATAGCCTGCCCGCGGTCCACTCGACCGAGACGCTGCTGAAAGGCCGACTGCGCGAAGCGGGCAACTGTCTGGCCCGAGCCCGGGTAGAGTTCGCTCCCATACCGGCCGTCCTCGGGGACCGATACGTAGAGCCGCGCGGCCGGGCTGAGCGAGTTCCCTGAGGTCATAAGGGGGACGGTCTCCCTGCTCCCACATCCCGCCAAGACCAGCCCCACGACCCCCAGCACAGCCCCACGCATAGCCCGTTCCCCTCGGTGACGCCGAAACGATGCATCCTGCAGGGTCTGGCGTGAAGTCCTGTGCAGGGAGCTACTTTCTCAGCCTTACCCTGCCTCGCCCCGGCCTCCGCGATGAACTCGACGCCCGAAGGCAATCTGGCTTATGTCCCGAACAGGTAAGCCTGCCGTGGGAGCGCCCGTTCCACCTCACTAGCCTGAGCCTTCGTCTCGCATGCCATCGTGCGATACTCGATGACGTTCAGGTGCTCCAAGACGAAGGTGCGCTTGCTGCTGTTGTTCCGTCCCTTACACCCCAACGGCTCAGGCAGAAGCGACGCCATCCGAGCGCAGACGTTGCTACCAATGCCGAAGAGGACCGGCTGTAAAGTGTCACGCCGGCGGAGATCGTAAACACCAGGCCCGAAGGGCGCCATCAGCAGCTCGCCACAGCGAGGATCCGGAAAGGGATGCCAGTCGGTCCAGCTGCCCATCATTTCTAAGCCTTCCTCAGCTTAATTCCTGCCCCGCCCCCATTCTTGGCGATCAACTCAACCCAAGCGACCTCTAGGGGCGAAACCGCCCCTTCTCGCACCAGAAGCGGGTTTTCACGCCCGGCTGCGCCATGAACAGCTCTGCACCAAGCCGGCAGTTCTCGCCATTGTAGGCATCGCCGTCAGCGGCATCGAAGGTGGCGATATGGATCCGTGCATTGGGATGGCCAGGAGATGAGCGATAGAGGGTGTGCTGGCCACTGTCGTCGCACCCCATAAGGATGGCAGTGACGAGTAGCGGCAGCGCCTGCACGCCACGGCGTCGAACCGGTGTCACTGAGTGACCTCACCGCACACAGGTGATCGCCACCCGTCGGGAACGCCGGACGTACATGAGCCAAGCGGCGATGATTAAAGTACCGGCAACCCACTGGCCGACGAACTGCGCATCAACCGATGTCATGACAGCTCCGACGGTGACTGGCACCGCGTACCACACGTTTAGAAAGAGGTATCCAAGAAGGAGCGATAAGGGAGGGATAAGCACCACAGACGCGGCTAAGTAGTGGAAGGCGGCCAGAAATCGGCGTGACTGACGTGTTAGCAACCACGCCGTATAGACGAGCAAAACCAGGCCGAGCCCACCAATCACGGCATCGGCGACGGAAAGCAGGGGAAACTGCTTCGCCACCGTCGGATCTTGATCGGCAAAGCTCTTCGCGAACTCCACGAGCGATCGGAGGCTGCCGACCCAAAGGGCGACGTTCAGGAAAGCGAGCCACCCACGCAGCCCAGGCTTCAGCCCCGTCCCCGGTGGTTCCTCCGCTCTTTGACGCTGCTGAGTGAACCAGATGGCTAGGCTAATTATGCCGAGGACGAGAGCTAGCGGGATAAATTGCGCAACCACAGCCACGATCTACACCTGCACAATGGATACGAAACGATACGCCGAAGTCCGCGAGCACGTAACTGCGCCCTCTTCAGCAGAAACCCCAGCCCCGCCTCCGTTCTCAGCGATGAACTCGACGCCGCCAGCCTCTAGCGGCAAAACCGCCCCTTGCTGCGTGGCTACATTCGGCTTGGTCGGGGCTGTACTGCCGGTAGATGCTGTTGGTGATCGTCGAAAGGTGGGCAACAGGTTTACACATAAGAATGCGTGAGATCCAAAGAACAGGGCTGTCAGCTGACGTCCTCCCGGCGTGAGGCCGATCTGTAGAGGAATATACCTGCGCCGAGCCAGAATAGGCCGCTGCCGAGGCCGAGCACGGTGATCCAGAGCAGCTTCAGCGTGCCAATCGGCTGGTGGGTCTCTGTGTCCCGGATCGGTACTCCGAAACCGAGAGATGCGATCGTGAAGGCGAGGACCCCAAGGATCATCAGAGAGGCCATACTTATCCAGCAGCAGGCGATGACGCGCCTCAGCCATGACGGGCCGTGAAGCCTGCGGCGAAACTGCCTGAGTGTGTGAGGCGGCCAATCCACAGCTACAATCTTGTTTCAGTAGGGGAACAGACGCAAGGCCGGACTGGGTAGGTCGTCAGTTCCGCAGGCACTTCGCCGACCTATCCGGCGCTGAACTCGCCGCCGACGCCTTCGAGGGCGGTGCGGATGGCCTGGACAGTTTTCGGCTTCAATGGACGAGCTTAAGTATCGAAGGCTCTCACCGGGCTGCCGCTACGACCTGAACGGACGCCCAGTCACTGCAGGTTTCAGCCGAGAATTTCCCGGGCAGTGCGGCACTGCTCTGGTATCACTCGATCACGCCCCCGAGCCCAGGAAGTCTACCGTTCGGGCCAAAACGGCGTGTCGCTCATGGCGCGCCCTTCCTGAGCAGCACGCCAGGCGCTTGCCCTCCTATAAACTCCACACCCGCGCTTTCGAGAGCAGCTTCAAGCCTGGAAACAGCTTCTGGCTCAACCCTCTCGCCTCTTTCGAACCTCTCGACCACGGCCACAGTTACCAGCGCCAACGCGGCGAGCTTCTTTAGGTCCCAGGCTAAGCCGGTCCGTGCCGAGCGGCATTGTCCGGGCGTCATTCGGCTGCCTGCGCCAAGTAGCCCTTCTCGCGGAGCCACATCGACAGGATCCGCTCCACCAAGTTGGACACGCTGCGATCATCTTCGGCAGCTGCCACGGTAAGTGCCTCTCGAACTTCCGGGCTTACCCGAAGCGCCAGCATCGCTGACTTCGCCATACTTACACCTGCTTACATTTCACTTGACTGGGCCACTTGCACTGTAAGAAGATGTAAGCGGCCGAGCAAGGAGTTTGCACCTCCGCGCCCGGCCTAACCGCAACCGCGATGCTGGAGGCAACGCGACTATGGCTACTCACGCCCATATCACGCCCGGCGCCCTGCCCAGAAGAGTTCATGCTGACCTGGCGCACGACCCGAGAAGAAGACCCCTCCCCTTCGCTGCTACCGTCATGACCCCGAAGCTCCGCGTCGAGATGGGTAGGAAGGCGGAGGAACTGCTGGACGAGGCGCGCGCTGCCATGGATGGCGCGGCCTACCTGATCGGCTTCCTGGACGCGGCCGATCGCCCCGTCATGGACCTGGAGCCGGACTGCGATGGCGAGGATGAGCCTGAGGAGGCAAGCGCCCAGCCCGTCACCCTCGCCCCTGACCGTGTGTGCGATACCGTACATCGCCCCACCCGCCGCCAGATGGTCGCCGCTTACCGCCGTGTAGGCGCTCCAGTGCCGGCGAACCTGCGCGGCCTGTTCGGGAGGGCCTGGGCATGAGCGGGGAGGCCTTCGCTAAGCTCGACGAGAAGCTGATGGAGATCGAGCTCGGCGTGCGCGCCATCGACTTCCTCGCCACCATTACCGTCCAAGCCCACGACCCGCTTGAGCGCGAGAGATCCGGCCTGTGCATCCAGTGGGTGGCCGAGCGGCTGCTCCCCATGATCAACGAGGCGGCGCACTTCGCGGAAGATCACAGCCGCGGCCGGGGGGCCGGAACATGACCCGACGCGCCCCCCCGAACCGCCGCGCGCTCCTGTCAGGGGCGAGCAGCGCGGCGCTCCTGCTGGCTGCCCCGGCCGCCGGGTCCACCAAGGCCACCGAGTTGGACGGCGAGCTGATTGCCCTGCTGGACGAGGCGCGCGAGACGCGGCTCAACCCCGACGCTGAGACGGTCGCCTACCTCAACGCGGATCCGGTATTCGCCGTGCCGCCGGAGGAGGGGATGCTGGCCCTCGCGGCTGCGCTCCCCGCCAGAACCCCGGAAGGCCTGAGAAGAAAGGCCGAGGCGGTAGCGGACTGGTTGGCCGGCGGCGACCGCGCGAACGGCCTCATCCACCTCAACCGCGACGGGGATGCCCTGGTGGCCTGGAGCCTGCTCCGCGACCTGCTGGGGGCGGAGACGCTGCCTGAGGCCCGTCCGCGCGCGCCGCTGACACCTGCGATCCTGGCTGCCGCGCGCGCTGCTCAGCGGGGAGGCGTGGCATGACCGGCTTCCTCCCACTTTGGCTGGCAGCTCCAGGCCTCGCTCTCTCCGCTGGTGTGACGGTGGTTACGATCGGCGCCGGGTCGCGTGTTCCGCGCTGGCTGGTTCCGGGCGCGGCGGTCCTGGTCCTGGGCACGTTCGGCCGATGAGGCAGGCCCAGGACACGGCATCCATCCTCTCCTCCGGCGCCACCTATCGGGTGCTGGAAGGGGTGCTGGACGATGGTGGGCCGGGCCGCGGCGTGATCGCCGCGCTCCGGCCTGCTACACTCGGCATTGGCAGGGCGGGGGTGGCCACCCTTTGCGCCGGGACCTCCGCCCCGGCCGCCCTGCCGCTCACACGCGGGGTGTGCTGCGGAGTGCCAAGTGGATACAGGAGAGCCGGCTCTGCCGCCGGGTGGTGCGGACAAAGCCGCGCAGCTGACCGAGTTGCGGCGCGTTGCGAACCTCACAGGCAACAACCTTGCTGTATGGCAAGCACTAGCGCTCCTCCTTGGGGGGCGTGGTGCCTGGGAGGCATACGACCCGGCAACAGTGAAGGACGAGCAGACCGTCCAGATCCCTGCTTGGTGCGCGCAATACTTGCTGGAATGCGCTCTCAACGTTGGCGAACTCGCGGACAAGTATTTCGATCGTCATATCGCTCGCGGTCGGGCGTCCGAAGGGCTGAGCGCGAGGGACACGCTGGAACTGCTTCCACGTGCGCTCGGATTGACCGGCAGTGGCTGGAACGCATTCAAGCGCGCGGTCTCAACATGGGAGAGCTTGGAGGACTGGCGCATGTTTCGCGAGGCGAAGGCGCGCGGTCTGACCTCTACGGAAGGCGTAGAGGAAGTAAGGCGTTTTCGTGGTCTGGGGAATGGGCCTCGGGATCATCGTGCTGCAGCGAGGCGGATTGCCAACGGACGCAAGCTTACCGAACAGCTGACACAACCTCACCCCTAGGTTTTGTCAGGACCAAACCTTCCCGCGAGCATCCGTCGTTATGGGCGAAGGCACGAAGTCTCAAGTTCGCACCCGTCCACAGCAGCACGGGTCGAACCATGAAGACGCGTAGTTCACCGGAGAAGATCGCGTTCACCGTCGCCGAAGCCGTGGCCAGCACGGGCATCGGCCGGACGCGGATCTTTGAGTTGATCAAGGAAGGCCAGCTGGAGGCGCGTAAGCTGGGCAGCAAGACGCTGATCCCGGCGCCGTCTCTCCGCTCACTGGTGGATGGGCTGCCCATCGCCCGCCGGACCGCCGCCTAGAAACGCAAAACCCGCCACGGCGGGGACCGGGCGGGCTGCGGGAAATCTACGCTACTGGATCGGGACACTACGCACCCCGCATGTAGCGCATCGCACGCCGGCTTTCCAGTCCTTTCCGTGGTCCCCGCCGATGGAGACCACCACCATGCAGAAGACCACCCGGATCAAGCGCCGCCGCGTGAAGGCCGCGCCCACGATCTATGCGCCGATCAGGCTTATGCATTTGCCTGCCGCACTGCATGACGACGGCGAGCCGCGCGTGATGCTGGAGGTGCCGCCTGGTCCTGGCAGCATCACCCGCCGCCCGATGCTCCGCGCCTTTGCCACCATCGCCGCCGCCCTCGCTGCCAAGGCCGAGATGGAGGGCCGGCATTGATCGACAGCCTCACCATCCTCCGCAGCCGCGGCCGGCGCCTGGCGAAGCTGATCCGCGCCGGCGGCGACGTCGAGGGTTACGACCGCGCCCGCCTCTACGACATGCACACACTCCGGTTCGGCGACCTGGAAGGGCTGCGCGACCACCTGGCCGCCCTCGCCCACCGTCCCGAGCACTGCGTCGTGCGCGGCGCAATAGTGGATCCGTCGCACGCCAAGGGTGTCCGGCGCCTGGTTCACCCCGACAAGGAGACGGGCGAGGTGCCGACGCTGACCGACGCGCCCCGCCTGTGGGTGGCGCTGGACTGCGACGGCATTCCCGCACCGGAGGACATGGACCGCCGCGATCTGGAGGCCTGCGGCATCCTGGCCCGGCTGACGATGCCCGACGCCTTTCACAGCGTCGCCTGCATCGTCCAGGCCACCGCTGGCCACGCAATCAAGCCCGGTCTCCGCCTTCGCCTCTGGTTCCTGCTGGAGCGGCCGCTCACCGGCATCGAGTGCCAGCGCTGGCTGCGCGGGGTGCCGGGGGTGGACCCAAGTACCCTCCGCGCCGCGCAGGTCACCTACACGGCCGCGCCCCTCTTCGTGGACATGCTGGATCCGCTGCCGCGTCGCCTGGCGATGCTGCCCGGACTGGACGCGGTGCCCTGCCCCACGGAGGAGGAACTGCAGCCACCTTCCCGCCCTCCCGCCAACGAGAACCGCACGCGCAACGCCGCCAGCACGGGCAGCAGTGACCGCTACGTCCGCACCGCGCTGATGCGGGCCTGCAGCAACATCGCGACGGCGCCGGTGGACAGCCGGCACCCGACCGCAGTGTCTGAGGCCTGGGGGCTGGCCCGGTTCGTGGTGGCCGGACTGATGACCGCCGACGAGGTGATCCGCGCCGTGGACGGGGCGCTGGAGCAGGCCGGGAAACCCAAGGGCGAAGGGGCGAAGATCGCGGCCTGGGCCGTGTCGCAGCGAACCGACAGCGGCAACCTGCCCACCGGAGGGCGCGAGTGATGGACGCGCGCATGGACGAGGACACCGCGTTCCAGGGCTTCGCGAGCGCCGCGAGCGATGCGTCGGAGGAGAGCAGCAACACCTCTCGCGCCGACATCGCCCTGGAGGTGGTTCGCCTAACCGGGCTGTCCGAGCCCGACTACCAGCAGCAGCGGAAGGCCGCGGCGCGCGATTGCGGCCTGTCCCTCGCCGCCCTCGACAAGCTGGTGAGGGCCGAGCGCGCCCGCCGGCGCCGAGAGGACGCCACCACCACCCGCCGCAAGGCACCGCCAGAGCCCGGCGAGGTGCGCTGGCCGCACGGCTTCGACATGGAGCGGGACGGGCTCTACGCCGACCAGGGCGAGGCGGGGTCCGTCTGGCTCTGCGCACCGCTGGAGGTGCTGGGCGAGGGGCGGGACGCCGCCGGCGAGGGCTGGGGCCTATGGCTGCGGTGGAAGGACCGCGACGGGCGGATCCACACCTGGCCCATGCCGGCCCGCCTGCTGGTCACCGCGCCCGGCGAGCTGGAGGCGGCGCTGCTGGAGCGGGGACTGCGGGTTTCGCCCAACCCCGCCGCCCGCATGCTGCTGCGCGAGGCCCTGGGCGGCGTCCAGGCCGGCTCCCGGGTCACGCTGGTGTCGCGGGCCGGCTGGCACGCGGTGGGCACCGATGAGGCCGCCTACATCCTGCCCGACGGTGCGGTGATCGGTGCCACGGCCGAGACGCTGGTGATGAAGGCACCACCCGAGAACGCGGTGCAGATGGTCGCGCAGGCCGGCACGCTGGACGGGTGGAAGGTGGAGGTGGCCGCGCCCGCTGCCGGTAACCCGATGGCCGCCTTCCTCCTCGCCGCTGCCTTTGCCGGGCCGCTGCTGGACGCCTGCGGGGAACCGTCCGGCGGGTTCCACATCACCGGCCGCAGCAAGGTCGGGAAGACCCTGGCGCTGCGTCTCGCCCTCTCCGTCTGGGGGCCTCCGGTGAAGGGGGCGATGCTGCGGGACTGGCGGAGCACGGCGAACGGGCTGGAGGGCGCGGCCGAGGAGGCCGGCGACGGGGTGCTCGGGCTGGACGAGCTGCATCAGGCCGACCCGCGGGAGGTGGCCTCCGCCTGCTACATGCTGGCGAACGAAAGCGGCAAGGGTCGCATGCGGCGCGACACCACGGCGCAGCGCCGCCGCACCTGGCGGACCTTCATCCTCAGCACGGGCGAGCTCGACATCGCCACCGTCGTCTCCCGCACGGGGCAGTCTCTCCCGGCTGGGGCCGAGGTGCGGCTCCCCTCCATCAGCGTAGACGGCGGCACCTCCTGGCCCGCGCTGCACGGGCGCGCGACGCTTGGCGAGCTGATGACCGACCTGCACGCCGCAGTGCGCCGGCACCACGGGCATGCCGCGCGGGCCTTCGTCGCGAAGCTGGCTGAGGTGCGGCGCGACGACGCGGCAGGGCTGTCCGAGGCCGCGATTGCCATGCGGGAGCGGGTCCTCGCCATCCTGCCAGCGGATGCGGATCCGCAGGTTCGGGACGTAGCACGGCGCTGCGCCCTGGTGGCCCTGGCCGGCGAGCTCGCCACCCTCTGGGACATCCTGCCCTGGCCGGAGGACGAGGCCTTCCGCGCGGCGGCGGCGATGCTGGCGCGGTGGGTGGAGAAGCGCGGTGGCGGCGGCGCGACTGAGGAGACGCAGCACGTCCGGGCGGTGCGGTTGTTCCTGACAGAGCATGGCGCGTCACGCTTCGTCGGCATCCACTTTGAGCGCGGCCTGAACAGCAGCGGCTGGGTTGAGAGCCACCCGGAAAGGCCGGTCATCAAACGGGCTGGCTGGCGGCGCCGGCAGGCCGATGGGCGCGACGAATACCTGATCTCCCCCGAAGTCTGGCGCGAGCTCTGCCGGGAGGCGGGCGTGGATCCGACCGAGGCAGCGCGGACGCTCCGGGCCGAGGGGTTCCTCAGCGCCGGCGAAGACAAGAACCTGGCCCGGCGCGAGACCATCCCCGGCGTGGGCCGCCCCCGCGTCTACGTCATCAAGGCTGATCTCATCGGGGATCCAGAGACAGCGAAGGGCAGTCTGCCATGAGCACGGACGCGTCCCGCACGCTCTCTGCCCTTGCTGCCCGCTGGAAGGCTGAGACGAACCACGACGCAGGCGAGGCAGCAGCGATGGCCGAGCACTACGCCGCGCCGGTTGGCCCGGACCTGCCCCACCCCGATCCCCTCACCGTCGGCTTGGTCCGCGGCTTCCACGCGCATCGCGCATCTGTCTTGAAGGAGCACGAGCATGCCGAGTGACACGGCCACATTCGCGGTGCCAGAGGTTGCGGTGACGGCCTCCGCCACCAATGACCTCCCCCTACCGCCTCCGCCGGCGCCCGGGGCGGCCGTTGATCCGGATGACCTCTCCCTGATCGTGAACGGCCGCATCTGGAGCGGCTGGGACGGCATCGCCGTTACCCGCAGCTGCGAGCGTCTGCCTTCGGTCTTCAGCCTGAGCCTGACGCAGCGCTTCCCGGGGGAGGCGGACCTGTCGTTCATGCCGGGTGACCCCTGCATCGTCCGGCTGGGCAAGGACCCCGTCATCACCGGCCGCATTGACCGGCACCAGCCGGCCATCGACGCGCGCAGCCACACGGTCCAGGTGACCGGGCGCAGCAAGTGCCGGGAACTGGTGGACTGTGCTGCGGTCATCCCCGGCTGGCAGATCAACGCCAAGACGGTGAAGGGCATCGCCGAGGCGCTCGCCGAATTCTACGACATCACGGTTTCCGGCGATGACGGGCCGCTGGTGCCGCAGCTAAACCTCATCCCGGGCGAGACGCCGTTCTCGGTCATCGATCGCCTCTGCCGCTTCGGCAAGCTGCTGTCCTACGACGACCCGGACGGGAACCTTGTTCTCTCCCCCGTCGGCACCGAGAAGCATGCGAGCGGCGTGCGGGAGCGCGTGAACGTCCTTGCGGCCACCACCACCCTCGCGGCCGACCAGCGCTACAGCGAATACTGGGTCTATCTGCAGAGCACGGCGGGCCTGTTCACGCAGCTCTCCCTGGCCACCGGCGGCAACGGCATGCTGCCGCCGTCCGGGCTGGCGAAGGATGAGGGTGTGCCCAATAAGCGGGTCCTCGTAATCCTCATGGAGCACGCCGGCCCGAACGACACGAAGGAGATCGCCCAAGCTCGCGCCGAGTGGGAGGCGTCCCGCCGCCGTGGTCGCAGCGAGGCAATCCGGGTGCGGGTGGACAGCTGGCGGGACAAGGCCGGTGAGCTCTGGCAGCCGAACAAGCGCATCCCCGTGCATGTGCCGTCCTGCAAGGTCTCCGAGGCCGAATGGATCATCGGCGAGGTGACGTACCGGCGCGGCCTCCAGGGCACGACAGCGGATCTGACCCTGATGCCGCCGTCGGCATTCGATCCCGTCTACGACCCGTATCTGCCAATGAACTACCAGCTCATGGCGGCGGAACGGGAGTACGAGCGCAACCGCCTTGAGGTGGAGGGTGCGCAACGCCGCTCGGAACTCGGCCAGTAGCGCGCTCGGCTCACCAGGCACGCCACCAGACAAGGAGACGAACCATGTCACCCTTCACCCTCATTCCTGAGACCGTCGGTTCGCCGCAGCCACAGCCGGCGCCAAGCGCCCGAGCCGCTGTCGAACTTCGCGACTGGCTGCTGGGATCCTTCCCGCAGGTCGGCATCTGGCGTGACGGGATCCCGGTCACCGAGGCGGAGCTCGCGCACCTCGCCGCGATGGAGCGCCAGGGGCCTGAGCAGCACGGGACCGCCGTGACGGCCGACGCTCCGCTCCTCCCACCGCCCGCGCCGCCGCTCCGCGTCGTGACGCGGCGCTGACCACCACCCCTTTCACCGAGGCCGCGCATCCCGCGCGCGCCGAATAGAGGACTGAACCATGTTGGACTTTCTGAAGCTCCGCCCGGCGACCAACACGTCCGCCGACATCGCCGAAGCGCTGGAGCGCGCCAGGACCGCCGCGGCGGAGACCGCCCCCCGCATTGAGGCCGCCCGCAAGCGCCGTGACGACCTGCTGCTGGACGGCGACGACAAGGCCATCACCGCGGCGGAGAAGGCGCTGGCCGACGCCCGTGAGGACGTGGAGCGCACCCACTCCGTCGTGTCTCGCCTGGAGGAGCGTTACGCCACCGCCGTGCGGGCCGAACGCATCGGACGGGCCGACACCGCTGCCAAGGTCGCAGAGGCCGCCGACACCGAACTGCAGCGGTGGTGGTCGAAGAACGAGGCGGGGCTGCGGCGCATCCTGGCGGAGGGCCACCGCCTCTCCGTCGCGATGACGGACGCCGCCATGACGGCGCAGATGCAGGCGAGGCTGGCGCTGGGCGAGTACCCCGACGCCGAGTTAGGTCACGGCGCTGTCGGCTACGGGGAACACCGCGAGTGGCCCAAGGCCATCGCCGCCCTGATCGAACATGGCGTGCAGCTGCCCCGCGCCGCGGCTCCGGCCACTCCGGCGGAGGAGACGACTGACACGACGGGGCCCACCGGGCCGGGCGGCTTGGCCATGGGCATCCAGAGCGTCGCGGGAAGCGGCTCGCAGATCATGACCTACGGCGGCGCGGCAGTCGGCTGAACCTCACCAGAGACAGGAGAGCGATCATGGAACCGATCAACCCGCCCGGCACCCTCGCAACGAAGGACGGCAGAGGGGGGCTGATGTTCAGCCCCGCTGACAACAAGTACCTCGTCGGTCGACCGTTGGGCCTCTACCACCTGCGTGACGCTTCGGGCGCGGTCGTCGCCGTCGCGAGGGGGCCCGGGCCGGGCCATGACGATGAGGGCTATGATTGGCGGCCCGACGATGAAGGGGAACCTGGCGCCGCCGCTGGGGCTGTGGCCGCGCCGCCCGTAGATCAGTCTCCCGCGGCGCAAGCGGCCCGTGCGGCGGGGGCGCATTCAACGTCCTCGCCGCTAGCCTCAGCGGGTGGCACGGACACTTCCTGGGCGGCCAGCGTGACGCGCGTCCATGGCGGGCCGGGCCATGCGACCCCCAGCGCCAAGCCGGCCGCATCCCGCGCGCCCACCCCTGTTCCGTTAGCCGCGCCGCGGGCACGCGCGCCGGCCAACACCGCCGAGATCGACGCCTCCTGGAAGGCGAGCGTGCAGCGGGTGTTCGGCGCCGCGCAGGCCCCGGGGCAGGAGCCCGGCCGATGATGCGGGGGAACAACGTCGGGCTGCCGCTCCGCAGCGTCCTGCAGTTCCACCACGGCTCCCGGACGGCTGGCCCGGGGGCCAAAGGACCAGGCGGAGGAAGGTTCGGTTCCACCTACCCGCGGCAGACACCGCCGGCGGCTAGCACCCGTCGCAACCTCCCTGCCTCGCCCACCTCCATCCAGGCATCTTGGAGAGCGAGCATCATGCGGGTGTTTGGGGCGGTCAGGGTTGATCTATGCCCATCGTGAACAAGCGGGAGCTGGCCGCCGCGGCCGGCATCGCCAAGGCCACCCTGGATGCAAAGCTGGCGGAGGATCCGGACTTCCCGGTCCTCCGCCGCGGCATCGGGCGTGGTGACGGGTGGCAGTTCGATCGGGAGGAGGCCCTGGCTCGCCTCGCTGAACTCATGCCTTCACGCGAGGAGTTCTCCCGCACCCAGCAGTTCATGGCGCTGCGCGTGCTGCGGATGGAGCGGCAGACGGCGGTGGAGGTCGGCGCACTCCTCCCGGCCGAGGAAGCCCGCACGGCGTTAGTGCGTGCCCTGACAGGCTTTCGCCGCAGCATGACGAATGACCTACCGGTTGAAGCGGGCAAGCTGCTGGGGCTGTCACGCGAGCAACAGCGCAAGCTTCGGGCGATGACGGAGGATGCCTTGCGAGCCTTCGTGGCCGGGCTGCATGCGTCGGGCCTACCTGACGCAAGCTGAGGCGCTGTCCGACCTGTCCGACCAGCCGCGGGGCAGTCGGACAGCAGTTTAGCCCCGATTTTATTGGTCGGTCCGACCTGTCCGACCTGTCCGACCGGAAAACGCGGGGGCGGGGTGAAAACGACAATCCGACCCACTCTGAAAGTCAGATACGGCGTGACGAGTTTTCACAGTCGGTGGGTAATGCTCCGCCCTCCCGGCCGAAGAAGAAACCTGGAGATTTTCAGGTCAGACGCACGCGAGAGCCGGGGCGCGAAATACCCCCGTTCGGGGGAGGGGGCAGGAAGGACCCGTGAACCCTGGCCAGCCTTCAGCCCCATCTACCCTGACCAGAGTTCGGCTGAGCAACCCTGGATCGCACTGAGCAACCCTGGCCGGGGTAGATGGCGAGGGCTGAGCAACCTTCAGCTGCAAAATAGGCCACGTCGCGCCTCGTTAGCGAGGGACCGGCGAGTAGGCTCCCGCGAGAGTTCGAGAACATTTCAGATGAGGTATGGTCGCGCGAGCGTGATTGAGCTAATCAACCTTGGGTTGAAACTTTCGACGAAGGCTGGGGGGGCCCATGTACGAAGGTAGCTCGTTGATCAACGACATGGGTCACTCGGAACCGGCGGAGATGGTTATCGGATGCGGACCGCTTAACGGGCCATCGTACCGCTACCGAAATGCTACGATCGACGGCAACCTGCCGGGAACGCTCTTCCGCATCACCATGGCTGGGCATGTCATCGATGGCTGGTCAGGCATGTGCCGGCTTCAAGATGCAGTTGGTCTTGTCGATGCCGCTCATTCCCGTTTGGAGCGGGCAATGCAGCTTCTATCGCCGGTTTTGCCAGGCCAGGAGACCCTTGGTCAGCGGGTACAACGCTCACTGAGCGTGTATCGATCGGGCCCTGATCGCAGCAACTGAACCTCCGTACTTACGCAAGCGATCGCCTCTGTTTCACCGGCCGTCAGAGCAGCAGGGTGATGCCCGTGATCCGACCTTCTAAGCAGCGGCGGAGGTGGTTCGTGAGGATGAGCCCTGCCCAGGCCATGACTGAGACGTCACAAGCGTAGTTGCAGGCTCCCCTTCGCCTGCCAGCCAGCAAGGCTGACACCCTGTCAGAACAGAGCGCGCAGGGCCGAGATGATGAGAGCCCAACCTGCAAGCGAGGATCCAAGGATTACCAAGCCCGCTTGCGGCCAAGGTGTCGGAACTTGGTTGTCGTTGAAGGAGGCCAGTGGATCTGTCCCAGCACCTTCACGGACGAAATCAGACGTTCCCTGCATTTTCTTGGCCCCTTCGGTGACCGCAGAATTCAGCATGGTTGTTAACTGATAGTTAAATCAACCTAAGATTGTGCAGATGGTTTCGCATCGATATTACCACGCCCTCAGAAGCCTTGTGGGCTGGAACATGGGCTAAACCACGCTTCTCTCACAACACAGTAGCAAATGCTGCATTGTTCAGCGTTGATCGTCGGAAGGTGTCGTAGCCGAACTGCCGCAGCGGCGGCTGCTGCTCCGGCAGGCGGGCGGCGAAGAAGGCCTCGGTGTTGGAGAGCGGCTCGGCAGGATCGAGTCGCGGCGCCGGCGAAGGAGCGGCGTAGGCGCCCGTGGCCGGGATCGGGGAGGCGGGCGGGGGCGCCGGGGCGGCCGGGGCCGGGCTGGCGGGGATGCCGCCGGAGGTCCGCGATCCCGCCGCGTCCAGGATGCGCTGCAGGATCTCCTGCTGCGAGCCGGAGGGCAGGCCCGGCAGTGGCATGCCGCCCGGCAGGGTGGATGGCAGCGAGGGCGGCATCAACGGCTGGCCCTGGGCCATGGCCCCACCCATTGGCGGGGGGGCGAGCAGCAGCGCCACGCCGAGGCGCCCTGCCCTGACAGCCCCGGTCCTGATCCTGCCGTCCCGCATCGGCAACCCGCCCCGCCCCCGGCCGAGCCCCGCCGCGCGCCGCAACCGGCCCGCACAGCGGAACAGATATAACGAAGTCGTGATCGTGCTATCACGCGCCTCATGCCCCTCCAAGCGCCCCAGGCCTTGCTGCGCCTCGATGCCGCCGCCCGGCTGGGCGCACGCCCACTGCTGTGGCTGGCATGGCACAGGGGGCGGGTGGCCTCCGGGCTGGCCGGGCGCGCCCTGCGGGATCTTCCCCTCCCCCCCGCCCCCTTCCTGCCGGGCACGACACCCCCGGCGCCGTCCCTCTCCCCCGGCGCCGCCACGGCGGTGCTGGCCGCCGCCGGCGCCCTTCCCCCGGCCGTCGCGCACGGCCCCTTCGACCCCTCCGCACCCGCCCTCGGCATGGATCTCTTCACGCCGGGCGACATCCGCCCGGTCTGGGAGGCCAACCGCCTCTCCTGGCTTCCCGCGCTGGTCCAGGCCCATCGTCTGGAGCCGGAGGCCGGACATCGCACGCGGGCCGAGGCCCGGCTGGCCGAATGGGCCGCCGCCAACCCGCCCTTCTGCGGCCCCGCCTGGGCCTGCGGGCAGGAGGCGGCGCTGCGGGCCCTGCACCTGGCATTGTCCCACGCCCTGCTCGGCGGCAGCGCGCCCGTGCCGGGGATGGCCGCCCTTCTGCGCCTGCACGCCCGCCGCATCGCGGCCACCCGCGCCTATGCCGTGGCGCAGGACAACAACCACGCGGTCAGTGAGCCGGCCGGCCTCCTCGCCTGCGCCTGGGCCCTAGGCGATGCGGCCATGGCCCGCCACGCCGCCGGGGACCTCGCCCGCGCCCTGGGGCGGCTGGTGGCAGCGGATGGCGGCTTCGCCCAGGTCTCGACCGGCTACCACCGCCTGCTGCTGGACGTGCTCTCCCTTACCGAGTGGCTGCGCCGCCACCACGGCGCCCCGCCCCTTCCCGCCCCCTTCCCCAGCCGCGCCGCCGCCGCCGCGCGCTGGCTGGCGCGGCTGGTGGACCCGGCCACAGGCACCACGCCCCACCTCGGCCACCAGGACGGCTCCGCCTTCGCCGACCTCTCCCTCGCCGGTCCTGCCGATGCCCGCGGCAGCGCGGAGCGGGCGGCCCGCCTCTTCCTCGGGGCCTCCGCGGGCGCCCCGGACGATCCGGGCTGCGCCTGGCTCGGCCTTCCCGGCGCCCCGCCTCTGGAAGCCAGGGCGGAGTGGAAAGCGGCGGGCACGCGCGGCTGGCAACGGGGCGGGGCCCGCGCGCTGCTCCGCACCGGTCCCCTGGCCTTCCGCCCCGGCCAGGCGGACCTGCTGCACCTCGACCTCTGGAACGGTCCGCTGAACCTCCTGCGGGACACGCGCACCGGCGCCTACAACCCGCCCCCGGGCCAAGCGTGGTGGACGGCCCATTTCGGGTCTGCCGCCGCCCACAACCTGATTCTGTTCGACGAAGCAGAGCCGATGCCGCGGGCCGGGCGCTTCCTCCTCGCCCGCTGGGTGTCCACCGAACCTCTCTCCGACGGCGCCGCCACCCGGGATTCCCGCGGCAACCGCCATGCCCGCCGCGTGCGGCCCCGCGAGGGGAGGTGGATCGTGGAGGACCGGGTCTCCGGCCCCTTCCGCGCCATCGCCCTGCGCTGGCACCTCGCCCCCGGCCCCTGGCGGCTGGAGGACGGCGTCCTGGACGGCCCGGCCGCCCGCATCGCCCTCTCCGCCGATGCCCCGCTCCGCCTCTCGCTGGAGGAGGGGTGGGAGAGTCCGGCCTATGGAGCCGTGCGACCGATCCCCGTGCTCGTGGCGCGCGCGGCGGCACCCGTCGGCATGATCACCACGCAAATCACGTTCCGTGCCGGTTGCACGGAGGTCAAAACCAGAGCCTAAGATAGGCAACACAGTCTCGTGATCGGGGATGCCGCTCGAACTTCTCCTGCTCGGCCTATGGCGCCTCCGCTGGCGGGTCGCCTCGGCGACCCTGGCCCTTTTCCTCCTGGGCGCCACGCTCATCATGCTCTGGCCGCGGCAATACGTGGCGGAGGCGGTGGTGGCGCCGGCCGAGACCACGGGGCTGGCCGCGTCCACTCTCATCCAGGGCGGCCTCGTCATGCCCGGCGCCCTGCTGGACACCCGCGCCGGCGGCAACTTCGCCATCTACCTCGCCGCCATCCGCAGCCCGGAGGCCGTGGCGATGCTGGCGCGGGACACGGATATACTGGCGGAGCTGACCCGTCAGAAACTGGCGGGCGTGACGGGCCGCATCCGCGGCCTCATCGGCTTCCCCCCGCCCCCCGCCGATCTGGACGACGTGGACCGCTGGCTGGACCGGAACCTCGGCGTCACCCAGTCCCTCGCCACCGTCACGACCAGCCTCGCCATCCCCCACCCCGACCGCGCGGCGGCGCTGGACATCCTCCGCCGCCTGCACGCCTTCGGCGAAAGCCAGGTGCGCGCCAGCCTGGATGATCTCGCCCGCCGCCGCATCGCCGCCCTGGAAGCCCGTCTCGCGACGGAGCGCGACATCTTCCTGCGCACCCCGATCTACGAGTTGCTCGCCCAGCACCAGCGCGCCGGCGTGATCGCGGCGGCGGATGACGCGGTGGCCGCCCGCCTCGTCTCCGTGCCCAGCGTCGGCCTCTGGCCCGCCCTGCCGAACCGCCCCCTGCTGCTGATGCTGCTGGGCGTCGCCGTGCCGCTGGCCTGCACCCTCCTCGCCGCCTGCCGCGTGCTGCTCTTCGGGGTGCCCGCGGTTCCGGAACGCCGCCCGGCCGGCGCCCGCATCGCGCCCCGTCCGGCCCTGGCGCGCAAGCGGGAGGAGTGATGGGGCGGGGTGCTTTTCCTGACCTGTCAGGCTCCGTGGCCCCGGGAAGAGGGACAAGGAATTCTTCCTCTCCCCGGCCCCCTCACCATCATCTTCTTCTAGGCTTTGGGACTGCACAGCTGACGGTGCGCCTCGGGTCCGTGCCCCGAGGCGGCTGCAAGGGCAGGATCGGTCCCGATCGTGGAGGGCTGACACGTCAGGTCGGTCCCGCGGCATCCCGATCGCGGGGTCCGGGGTGGGCGTTGCCACCCCGGCGAGGGTTCCAGGGGGCGGTGCCTCCTGGAGGCAGCCCGCGATGTCCCTGACGGTCCCCCGCCCTGGCGCCGCAGCCCTGGCAGCCCTGGCCGGGCTTCCCGCCGCCGGCATGCAGTTCGCGGGCGGCCTGAAATCCACCCCGCTGCTGGCGAACCTGCCCTTCGACCTGACGCTTCTCTGCACCCTGGCGCTCATGCCCGGGCTGCTGCTGCTGGCGGCGGGCACGCGCTGGCGGGCGCTGCCGGCGATCGCGCCGCCGCTGGCCTGCTGCGGCCTGCTCTGGGTCTGGCTCGTCCTCGCCGCGCTCTGGAGTCCTTCGCGGGAGGTGCTCTCGGCGAAGCTGCCGGAGGTGGTGCTGGTCGGCCCGGCCATGCTGCTGGCGGGGCTGGCGGTGGGGGGCGATTCCGGCGCGCGGCGCGTGCTGGCCGGGTCCACGCTGCTGCTCGGCCCCTTCATCGCCGCCTCCATCGCCCTGGGGCTGGCGAGCGGGAGCGTGGTGCTGGGCGGCGCAGTGGGGGCGAACCCGGACATGGTGCGCGTGCAGTACCAGCTGGCCGGGCTTGCCATCGCCTGCGCGGCGGGCCTCTCCGCCCTGCAGGTGGTGGAGGCCCGGGGCGTGTGGCGCCTGGGCTGGGCGCTGCTGACGGTATTCCTCGGCGGGGCGGGGCTGCTGCCGGGTGGGCGGGCGGGGCTGCTCGCGCTGGGGCTGGCGGTGGCGCTGGCGCCGGCCGCGCATCTCTGGTCGGCCGGGCGGGGCAGGGCGGCGCTGGGCTGGGTGGGACTGGCTGCGGGCACGGTGCTGCTGGGCCTGGCGGTGGTGCTGGCGGATCCCACCCGGGCCGAGGGGCTGCGGACGCTGGAGCGCTTCACGGGGGACGGCATCGCCGCGTCGGCCCGCCCCGTCCTCTGGGCAGAGGCGCTGCGCTGGACGGGGGAAACCCTGCCCTGGGGCCTCGGCACGGGCGGCTTTACGCTCGCGGCGGGGAACGGGGAGCGGCGCGGCCTCTATCCCCACAACCACATGCTGGAGGCGATGGTGGAGGGCGGGCTACCAGGCCTGCTGCTCTGGCTGGGGGCTTTCGGGGGCGGGCTGGCGCTGCTGGTCGGGCGGCTTCGGGCGCTGCCGCCGGGCGCGGCGGGGCGGCTGGTGGCGCTGGTGCTGCCGGTGGCGCTGGGCGCCATGGTCTCCACGGATATGGGGAACCGCATGGTCTGGTTTGCCCTCGGCCTGGCGCTCTCCGCCGGGCTGGAGGCGCGGCCGCGCGGATCGGAGGAGGAGATGCGCGTTGCCTGAAGGCTTCTACGCCCGGCACGGCAAGCGCTGGGTGGACGCGGCCGTGGCGGGCCTGCTGCTGGTGCTGCTCAGCCCCCTGCTCGTGGTGGTGGCGGTGGCGGTGCGGGCCGCGCTCGGCCCCGGCGTGCTGTTCCGGCAGGTGCGGGCGGGGCGGGGCGGCCTGCCCTTCACGCTTCTCAAATTCCGCTCCATGCGCGCGCCGCGATACACGGGGGAGGCAGATGCGGCGCGCCTGACCCGGTTCGGTCGCGCCCTCCGCGCCTGCGCGCTGGACGAGGCGCCGCAGCTCCTGAACGTGCTGCGGGGGGAGATGAGCCTCGTTGGCCCCCGCCCCCTGCCGATGGACTACCTGCCCCGCTACACGCCGCGCCAGGCGGAGCGGCTGCGCGTGCGCCCTGGGCTGGCGGGGCTCGCCCAGGCGCGCGGGCGCAACGCCGTGCCCTGGCCCGCCCGGCTGGAATGGGATGCGCGCTATGCCGGCTCCGTCACCGCGCGCGTCGACCTGATGGCGGCCCTGGGCACGTTGCGCGTGCTGCTCTCCGGCCGCGGCGTGAACGCCCCGGGCCACGCCACCATGCCGGAACTGCCACCCCGGGACTTGCGCCGCCCGCCGGGTCGCCCCTCGGGGCACCCGGATCGCCCTGGCGCGAATCGCCCGGCGCGGCGGGGACGGGTAGGTCCAGCATGATCCCCGGCGAAAGTATTCATCCCGAATACGGGGGTGCACAAAAAATAAGATTCATCCTTGTGGTTGTGGACCACCCTTGCGAACTCGCGGTGCGCCGCCACAACCTGAGAAGTAGCAAAATCGTGAGGGGCGAATGGCGCTGCGCCTAACACCGACCTCTGGCGCCCCAGGGGAGGCGAGCCCGTCTGCCGCCCTCGGAAACATCCTCCCGTTCCGGCGCTCTGGCGCCGAGGCAGACCCACCCCGGCGGATCCACCTCTCGCCGCCCCAGCTCGCCGGTGGCGAGATGCAGGCGCTGGAGGAAACGCTGCGAAGCCGCTGGCTCGCACCGGCCGGCCCGATCCCCCGGGCCTTCGAGGCCGCCTTTGCGGAGGCGTCGGGCTTCGGCGAGGTTCTCGCCACCTCCTCCGGCACGGCCGCGCTTCACCTGGGCTACCGCATCCTCGGCGTGACGCCGGGCGACGAGGTCTGGGCGCCGAGCCTCACCTTCGTCGCCACCGTCTCCCCGGCCGCGCAGATGGGCGCGCGCATTACCTTCCTCGACGTGGAGCCGGGCAGCTGGACCCTGGACCCGGACCTGCTGCGCGATGCCCTCGCCCAGGCGGCGCGCGAAGGCCGATTGCCGCGGGTGGTGGTGCCGGTGGACCTTTACGGCCAGTGCGCGGACCTCGACGCCATCGTCTCCGCCTGCGACCGCTGGGGCGTGCCGGTGCTGAGCGATTCCGCCGAGAGCCTCGGGGCGCAGGGGCGCGGGCGCGCGGCCGGCAAGGGGGCGCGCCTGGCCTGCTTCTCCTTCAACGGCAACAAGATCATCACCGCCGGCGGCGGCGGCGCCCTCGTCTCCGACGATCCGCGCCTGATCACCTCCGCCCGGCATTTCAGCATGCAGGCCAAGGAATCCTCGCCGCACTACCAACACGAGACGCTCGGCTACTCCTACGGCTTCTCCTCCGTCCTCGCCGCCGTCGGGCTGGTGCAGCTGCGGGCGCTGGAATCCCGCGTCGCCGCCCGCCGCGCGGTCTTCGCGCGCTACGTGGCGGGACTGGCCGACCTGCCCGGCATCTCCTTCATGCCGGAACCCGCCTGGGGGCGATCTTCCCGCTGGCTCAGCGTCATGCTGATCGACGCGGACCGATTCGGCGCGGACCGCGAGGTGGTGCGCGGCGCCCTGGAGGCCGTGAGGATCGAGAGCCGCCCGGTCTGGAAGCCGCTGCACCTGCAGCCGGCCTTCCGCGGAAGCCGCATGATCGGCGGCAACGTCTCCATCGGCTTATTCGAGCGCGGCCTCTGCCTGCCCTCCGGCGCCATGGAGCCGGGCGAGCAGGCCCGCGTGATCGAGGTGATCCGGCGCCTGGCCCGGGCCTGATTCCGGATCGTGCCGCCCTGAACCTCCTCTACCTCCACCAGCACTATTCCGGGCCGGGCGGCGCCACGGCCACCCGCGCCCATGCCATGGCCCGCGCCATGGCGGCGCGCGGCCACGCCGTCACCCTCGCCTGCGGCCGCTACGACGGGGCGGAGACGGGCCTTTCCGGCCCTTTCCGGCGCGGGCTGCGGGAGGGGCGGGTGGCCGGCTTCCGGGTGGTGGAGTTCGACATTCCCTGCGGCAATGCCCAGGGGCTGGGCGCCCGCACCGGCGCCTTCCTGCGCTATGCCGGGCGCGCCGCGCGGCTGGCGCTGCGCGAGCGCTTCGACCTCGCGCTCGCCTCCTCCACGCCGCTCACCGTCGCGCTTCCCGCGCTGGTTGCGCACCGGCTGCGCGGCCTGCCCTTCGTCTTCGAGATCCGCGACCCCTGGCCGGAACTGCCCCGCGCCCTGTCGGAAGCCCATCTCGGCGGCGGGGTGCCCGCCCCGGCCCTGGCTGCCATGGGCCGGCTGGCGGATGCCGCATGCCGCAACGCCGCCGCGGTGATCGGGCTGACCGAGGGCATGGCCGAGACGGCCCTTGCCCGCGGCGCCGCGCCCGCCCGCGTCCATGTGGTCCCGAACGGCTGCGACCTCGACCTCTTCGGCCCGCAGGTGGCGCCCTGGCGCCCGCCGGAGGCCGCGGCCTGGGAGGTGCTGGCCGTCTATGCCGGCGCCCATGGCCGCGCCAACGGGCTGATGACCGCGGTCGAGGCCGCCACGGTCCTCCGCAACGCGGGGGAGCGCCGCATACGCCTGGTGCTGGTCGGCGAGGGCGGGGAGCGCGCCCGGCTGATGGAGGAGGCGCGGCGGCGCGACCTCCGCAACGTCACCTTTCTCGATCCCCTGCCCAAGACCCGGCTCGCCGGCCTGCTCGCTGGCGCCGGGATCGGGCTGCACCTGCTGGCCCCGATCCCGGAATTCGCGGAGTGGACGGCGCCGAACAAGCTGATGGACTACCTCGCCGCGGGCCTGCCCGTCGTCACCAACGCCCCGGGCCGCGCCGCGCGGCTGGTGGGGGCGGGGGCGGACGGGATCGCCTGCGGCATCGCCGCGCCCCCCGGCGACGCGCCGGCCCTGGCCGACGCGTTGGCGGCGCTCGTCGCGGAACCGGCCCGCCGGACCGCGATGGGCGCCGCCGCACGGGCGCGCGCCGTGCGACTCTGGGACCGGCGCATCCACGCGGCCCGCTTCTGCGAAGTGCTGGAGGCGGCGGCGGAGGTGCCAGCCCTGGCGCGGGCGGCCTGAACTCCCTCCCCTCCCGGCCAGGACGGCGCGACGTGCTTCCCGAACTTCACCTGCCAGAACTTCACCTGATCGCGGCCGCCCGGCCGAACCTGCCGAAGCTGGCGGCGCTGCTGCACGCGCTGGCGGAGGCGCCGCCCTTCTGCCGGCCGGTGGTCGTCCATACCGGCCAGCACCACGACGCCGCCATGTTCGGCGGCCACCTGGCCGATCTCGGTCTTCCGCCGCCCGAGGTCTCGCTCGGCATCTCCGGCGGCGGCCATGCCGGGCTGACCGGGCGCACCATGATGGCCTGCGCCGAGCTCTGGTCCGCGCGCCGCCCCTCCATGGTGGTGGTGGCCGGGGACGTGGACGGCACGCTCGCCGCCACCCTGGCCGCCCGCAAGCTGGCGATCCCCGTGGCCCACCTGGAGGCCGGCCTGCGCTGCGGCGACCTGGACATGCCAGAGGAGATCAACCGCCGGGCGGTGGACGCGGTCTCCACCCTCCTCTGGGCGCCGGACGAGGGCACGGCCGCCCGGCTCCTGGCCGAAGGGCACGCCCCGGCCGCGGTGCGCACCGTCGGCAACACTATGATCGACAGCCTGCTGCGGACCCTGCCCGCCGCCCGCGCCCGTCCCCTGCCGGATGGGTTGCGGCCCGGAGGCTACGGCGTCCTCACCCTGCACCGCCCTGCGAACGTGGACAGCCGGAAGGCCCTGGCCGGGCTGCTGGAGGCCGTGGAGGCGGCGGCCCGGCACCTGCCCCTCGTCTGGCCGGTGCATCCCCGCAGCGCAGGACGTCTTTCGGAATTCGGCCTCCTCGTGCCAGAAAGGGTCATGTCCCTTCCGCCGCTTGGATACCGTGACTTTCTCGGCCTGCTCGCCCGCGCCCGCCTCGTGGCCACGGATAGCGGTGGCGTGCAGGAGGAGGCCTGGGCGCTCGACCTGCCCTGCCTGACGCTGCGCCCCTCCACAGAGCGGCCCGTCACGCTGGAGGCCGGCACCAACCGCCTCGTCGCGCCCGGGGACCTGGCCGGCGCGGTGGCGGCGGTGGTGGCGGGGGACCGCCCCCGGGCCCGGCCCATCCCGCTCTGGGACGGCAGGGCCGGCGCCCGCATGGTCGCGCATCTGAGGGAATATCTGGACACCTCCGCCGCGGAGGTCCGGGCATGACCGGCCGCAGCGACGCGCGCCCCGCCCCGGCCAAGGCCCCCCAGCCCCGCGCGCAGCGCGAGCCGCAGCGCGCCGCCGCGGCCCTGCGCCTCGCCGCCTCGCGCGAGGCGCCGCTGGTCCTCATGCTCTCGGCCGCGCACCCGCCGACGGACCTGCGCGTCGTCGGCAAGGAGGGCGCGGCGCTGGCCGAGGCCGGGTGGCGCGTCGCCCACCTCGCCCCCGCCCCGCTGCGCGGCGCGAAGGACGTGCCGCAGGAGATGGCGGGGGTGGAGATCCTCACCTATCCCCGCGTGGCCGGCTGGATCGGCCGGCTGCGCGCCGCCCGCGCCCTGGCCCGGCGCGCGGCGAAGCTGAAGCCCGCCGTGATCCACGCGCACGAGCCGGACAGCTGGTACGCCGCCATCCTCGCCGCCCGGATGACCGGGGCGGCGGTGGTGATCGACGTGCACGAGCACTACCCGTCCCGCCTGGACACGCGGCTGCCCGGGATGTTCCGCGGCCTCGGCCGCCGCGCCGTGATCGCCGCCTGCCGCTGGATGGCCGCGCGCGCGGACGCCGTGGTGGTGGCTAAGGACGGGCTGGAGGACGCCTTCCCCGAGGCGGAGGTGGTGCCCGTCCGCAACTACGCCGCCGCCGTGCCGGTGGCGCCGCGCGATCACCGCCACGGCCCGCTCACCCTCGTCCATCTCGGCGCGCTGACGCGCGAGCGGGGCGCCTTCGAGATGCTGCGCGCCCTGGCGAAGTGCCCGGAGGGCACGCGCCTCTCCCTCATCGGCCGCTTCACCGACAATTCGGAGACCGAGTTCCTCTCCGAGGCCAAGCGCCTGGGCGTATCGGGCGCGGTGGAGCGCCACGGCTGGCTGCCGCACGAGGCGGCGGTGGCCCTGGCGGCGGAGGCCGATATCGGCATCGTGCTGTTCCAGCCCGGCCACGAGAACCACCGCCTGGCCCTGCCGCACAAGCTGTTCGACTGCATGCTGGCCGGCCTGCCCGTGATCGTCCCCAACTTCGCCGAGGAGGTGGCGGAGGTGGTGCGGGAGACGGGTTGCGGCGTGCTGGTGAACACCGCCGATCCCGAGACGGTGGCCGAAGCGGTGCGCGCCCTGGCCGATCCGCATCTGCGCGCCGAGATGGGGGCCGCCGGCCACGCCGCCGCCCTCGGCCGCTACGGCTGGGCGGGCGAGGCGGAGCGGCTGGTCGCGCTCTACGAGGAGCTGGCCCCGCGGCCTGCGCCGATCGCCCGCGCGCCCGATCCACTCCCCGCTCCGCCGCGCCCCGCGGCCCCGGTGCCGGGCCGGCCCGCTGCCCAGGCCGCGCCCGAGCCCGCGCCGCGCCCGGCGCCGCCGGCCGCCCCAGAGCTTGCCCCGACGCCTGCCCCCATGCCTGCCCCGGCGCCGGCCCAGGCGGCGCCGGTGCCCCCGCCCCGCCCCGTGGCACCGCCCGTGCCGACATCTGCGGCCACTGCTTCGGCGGCAGCGGAGCCCCTCCGGGCTCCTTTGCCCGTGAATCCGATGCCCCGGGCCGCCCAGCCTGCCCCGATCGCACCGCCAGCTGCCCCCGCGCACCGCCCGGCGGCACCCGCGCCCGCACCCGAACTGCCCCCTTTGGCCCCGGCCGCGCCCCGCACGGCGGCGGATGCCTTCGCCAGCCTTTCCGCCGCCATGCGAGGAGAGGCGCGCCCCTCCCCTGCCCCCGCCGCGCCGCGGCTGCTGGAGGAGTCCGGCCTCGGCAACCGGGCCGTCGCGCCCGCCCTCACCGCCTTCCTCGAGCGCGGGCCGACGCCCGGCGCGCCCCGGTCCGCGGAGGCCGCGCCCTTCCGCCTGCTGGCCGAATTTACGCCCCCACCCCCGGTGCAGGAGGCCCCGGCCGCCATCCCGCCAACCGACCAGCCCCGATTGCTGACCGAGGCGGCGCTGACGCATGCGCTGGAGGTCCCGGCCAGCCTCGCCGCCGTCCTCGCGCGCGAGGCACAGGAGCCCACGCCCGGCCCGCCCCCCGCCGCACCGTCGCCCGGCGAGCTGCCGCCGCCGTCGGAGGTGCTCGGGCCCATGCCGGAGCTGCCCGACGCACTCGCCCTGCTCCCGGTGGCGGGTGATGCGCCCAGCCCCACCGTCGCGCTCGGCTCCATGGTGCAGGCGCTGCGGGTCGCCCCGGCGCCCCGGCCCGTCCCCGCCCCCGCTGAGCCGGTCTTCTCGCTTCTCGCGGGCATGCGGGCCGCGGCGAAGGCCCCGGCGCCCCTGGCCACCCCGCCGCGCCCGGTCCCGAAGCAGCCGGAACCTGCCGTCCCCACCCTCACCGGCCGCCCCATCGAAGTGCCGATCGGGATGGCACAGGGCGGTGGGCACAGGCTGCTGACGGAAGCCAGCCTCTTCGGCGGGGCGCTGCCCGCCGGGGTCGCCACCGTGCTCGCCCGCGCGCCAGAGGAGCCGGATGCCCCGGCCGCCCCGCCAGCCCCTACCTCCGACGTGCCGCTGATCGAGGCCGGCCTGCGCGCCTCCGCCAACCGTGGCGGGCCCATGGGGTTGGTCCCGGCCGAGTGGCGCCTGCTGCAGCCCGAACCGGTCCTGGCGCCGTCCCGGCCGGCGCAGGGCGCCTGAGGGACCGGCCCGTGGCGCCACAGCGCATCCTACTCAACCTCGCGCTGGATCTGGTGCTGGCGGCACTGGCCCTGCCGGCCGCGCTCGCCCTCGCCGCGCCCGGAATCTGGCCGCCGCCGCTCTGGTGGGTGGGCGGCCTGTCCGGCGCCCTGCTGGCCTTCGCGGCCGCGGCCCTGCCCCTGCGCCTACCCCGCCAGTACTGGCGCTATGTCGGCCTGCCCGACCTTCTGCCCGTGGCGGCGGCCTCCGTCGTGGCAGCGGGCCTGTTCTGGGCGGGGCTGATGATCGCCGGCGGCTGGCGTCCGCCCAACCCCGCCTTCCCCCTGCTGCATGCCGGGGTGCTGGCGGCGTTGCTCGGCGGCGCCCGGCTGGTGGGCCGCCTGCAATCCGCCCACCGCGCGGGCCCCGCCTCCGACGTGCCCGCCCAGCCCGTGCTGCTGGCCGGCGGCGCCGACGCGGCGGACCTCTTCATCCGCGCCCTGATCGCCCAGCGCGCCCCCGGCTACCGGGTGGAGGGCATCCTGGCCCCCCGCGCCCGGCAGCGGGGCCGCCGCATCCTCGGCACCCCGATCCTGGGCGCCGTGGAGGATGCCGGGGCGGTGCTGGACGCGCTGCGGGCGGAGGGGCGGCTGCCCGCCCTCCTCGTCCTCGCCGATCCCGCCCTGTCCGGTGCCGCGCTGGAGGCGCTGCTGGACGCCGCCGACCGCCACGGCGTGCCCGTGCGCCGCGCGCCCCGCCCCACGGCGCTGGACCCCGCCGCCGCGCGCCCCCAGAGTACGGCCCAAGCGGCCGCCCGGCGCCTGGAGCTGCGCCCCGTCTCCATCGAGGAACTGCTGGACCGCCCGCAGGTACCGCTGGACCGGGAGGGAATGGCGCGGCTGATCCAGGGCCGGCGCGTCCTCGTCACCGGCGCGGGCGGCACGATCGGCAGCGAGCTGGCCCGCCAGATCGCCGCCCTCGGCCCCGCCAGCCTCACCCTGCTCGACCACGGCGAGTTCGCCCTCTACGAGATCGACCTGGAACTGTCGGAGACCCATCCCGGCGTCGTCCGCCGCCCCGTGCTGGCCGATGTGCGCGACGAGGCGCGGCTGGGCCGGCTGATGCAGGAAATCCGGCCGGACCTCGTCTTCCACGCCGCCGCCCTGAAGCACGTGCCGATGGTGGAGAACGACCCGCTGGAGGGCCTCCTCACCAATGCCCTCGGCACCCGCGTGATCGCGGACGCCGCGCGCGCCAATGGCTGCCGCGCCATGGTCTTCATCTCCACGGACAAGGCGGTGAACCCCACCTCCGTCATGGGCGCCTCCAAGCGGCTGGCGGAGATGTACTGCCAGGCGCTGGACATGCAGGCGCGCCAGGGGATGAGCAACGGCAGCGGGGGCATGCGCTGCGTCACCGTGCGCTTCGGCAACGTGCTCGGCTCCACCGGCTCCGTCGTGCCTCTCTTTCGCCGCCAGTTGGAGCGCGGCGGGCCGCTGACGGTCACCCACCCCGACATGCGTCGCTACTTTATGACCGTGCGCGAAGCGGTGGGCCTGGTCCTCCAGGCCAGCGTCATCGGCGCCGAGGACCGGGCCGACCAGCCGCCGGAACTGAAGGACGGCGGCATCTTCGTCCTGGACATGGGCAAGCCCGTGAAGATCGTGGACCTCGCCCGCCGCATGATCCGCCTCGCCGGTCTGCAACCGGACGAGGAGGTGGAGATCCGCTTCACCGGCTTGCGCCCCGGCGAGAAGCTGTTCGAGGAACTCTTCCACGGCAAGGAAGCCCCGAGCCCGACCGAGTTCCCGGGCCTCCTCGTCGCCACGCCGCGCACCGCGGACGCCGCGCTGGTCGGCCGCGCCATCGACGAGATCGCCGCCGCCGCCCGCGGTGGCCAGGCGCGCCTGGCCCTGGCCGGCCTGGGGCGGCTGGTGCCGGAATTCGAGCACGCGCCCAATACGCCGGTAGCCGGGCGGGCTTAGGGCGGTCTGTCCCGGGGAGAGGAAGAAGGAATTCTTCCTCTCCCCGGACCCCTCACCATCATCTTCTTCTAAGTTTTGGGCTTACTCGGCTCACGGTGCGCCTCGGCTCTTGGAGCCGAGGCGACTGCAAGGGCAGGACTGTGCCCGATGGAAGGGACCACCGGCTGAAGTCGGTTCCGCGGGAGCCCGATGCAGGTCCAGGAGCCTCAGGCTCCTGGTTCGGGACAAACGCTTCGCGTTTGCCCGGGTGCTCCAGGGGGCGGCGCCCCCTGGTCCCGGAACGTTCCTAGACGCCGTCCAGGAAGCTACGGAGCTGCTTGGACCGGGTCGGGTGCTGCAGCTTCTTCAACGCCTTCGCCTCGATCTGGCGAATACGCTCGCGGGTCACGTTGAACTGTTGCCCGACCTCTTCCAGCGTGTGGTCGGAGTTCACGCCGATGCCGAAGCGCATCCGCAGCACGCGCTCCTCGCGGGGGCTCAGCTCGGAGAGGGCGCGGGTCGCCGCGTCGCGCAGGCCGGCATGGACCGCGACGTCGAGCGGCATGACGGCGCTGTCGTCCCGGATGAAGTCGCCGAGGTGGCTGTCCTCCTCGTCACCGATCGGCGTCTCGAGGGAGATCGGCTCACGCGCGATCTTCTGCGCCTTGATCACCTTGTCGACGGGCAGGCCCAGCTTCGTGGCCAGCTCCGCCGGCGTCGGCTCCCGGCCCAGCTCGTGCATCATCTGGCGGCTGGTGCGGTTCAGCTTGTTCACCGTCTCCGTCATGTGGACGGGCACGCGGATCGTGCGGGCCTGGTCCGCGATGGCGCGGGTGACGGACTGCCGGATCCACCAGGTGGCGTAGGTGCTGAACTTGAAGCCGCGGCGGTACTCGAATTTGTCCACCGCCTTCATCAGGCCGATGTTGCCCTCCTGCACGAGGTCGAGCAGCTGCAGGCCGCGGTTCGTGTACTTCTTCGCGATGGAGATCACGAGGCGCAGGTTCGCCTCCGTCATCTCCTTCTTCGCCCCGTTCATGTCGCGCTCCCCGCGCGCCACCACGGCCTGCACGCGGCGGAACTCATCCACCGGCATCCCCGCATCGGCGGCGATCGTCAGGATCGCGGAGCGGGCGGCCTCGGCCGCATCGGCGTAGCGGGTGGCCAGGGCCATCCAGCCCTTGCCCTTGCGGTTGGCCAGGCCCGCGATGAAGTCGGGCGAGGAACCGCCGGCGCGGTAGACGGCCAGGAAGTCGTCGCGCTTCACGCCGGCGCTCTCGGCGACGCGCAGCAGCCGGCCCTCGGCGGCGGTGAGCCGCTTGTTGACCTCGCGCATGCGGTCCACGAGCTCGGCGATGCGGTTGGCGTGCAGGTGCAGCCGGCCGACCAGCGCCACCAGCTCGCCGCGCAGGCGGGCATAGTCCGCCGCATCCGCGCGCGAGAGGGAAGCACCCTCGGCATAGGCCGTCATGCGGCGGGACTGGAGGCCCTTCAGCCCCTCATAGGCCGCCTCGATCGCGGCGAAGGCGGCCAGCGCCTCCGGCTTCACCTGCTGCTCCAGCACGGAGGGGGAGACGGTTCCGGAGCTGCCCTCCGCCTCGTCGCCCTCGTCCTCGCCGCCGGCCGCATCCTCCAGCGGCCCCTCGCCGGCGCCCGCAGTCGCCTCGAGGTCGAGCACGTCGCGCAGGAGCATGCGCTCCTCGCGCACGGCAGCCGCCCAGCCAAGGATGGCGTCCAGCACCAGGGGGGCCTCGCACAGCCCCTCGATCATCATGGCCCGCCCGGCCTCGATGCGCTTGGCGATGGCGATCTCACCCTCTCGGGTGAGCAGCATCTTCTCGCCCATGTCGCGCAGGTACATGCGGACGGGGTCGGCATTGATGCCCGTGTCGGCCTTGATGTTGCCGACGGCTTCCTCGTCCTCCTCCGCAGCCGCGCCGGAGCGGCCAGCGGCGGCGGTCTCGCCTTCCTCGCCTTCCTCGCCCTCTTCGCCTTCGGCCACTTCGACCCCGAGATAGGCCAGGACACGCAGGGCGTCCTCGATCCGGTCGGAGGAGATCTGGTCGCTGGGCAGCGCGGCCTCGACCTCGGCATGGGTCACGTGGCCGCGGCTCCGGGAGATCTCCGCCAGTTGACGCAGCGCCTGGCCCTCAGCCTCGGGCAGTGCGGCAAGGAGGGCCTCCTCGCGCTCATCCAGAACCAGTGCGCCTGCGTCCGTCGCCGCCATGCCAAGCCCTCCCCGAAATCACCCGCTAAAGAACACCCGCGGCCCTGAAGCACCCTGGACAGGCGACCCACGCGGGAAGGCGCCCATCTGGGGCTTGCGGGCCCGAATGCCCAGACCTGATTTGCACCGCACCGCCATTCCCACCGCATTGCGGCCCCGCGCACTCTGCATTTGGGATGGCGACCGGCGGTTGCGCCAGAGTAAATTTGGGTAGTCCAGGTGACCTGCACAACCGCCCAAAGCGACTGGAAAGGATGGGATTGGCAAGCCCGCTTCGGAACCTTTAGAGAACATCCGAAGGGCATCCATGACCGACCAGATCGTCATCACCGAGAAGACCAGCCAGGCGAAGGACGTGCGGGCCGCGGTGGGCGGCCGATACGGCGCGATCTTGCCGGCTGAGGGCCACCTGTTCGACCTGGAGGAGCCGGAGGAGGTCCTGCCGGAGTGGAAGCGTTGGACGCCGGTGCTGCTGCGGCCGGAGGGGCTCTACGCCACCAAGCCCGCCAAGGGCGGCAACAAGGCTTCCAAGCTCCAGGCCATCCGCGCCGCCCTGAAGGGTGCGAAATGCGTCTGGCTCGCCACGGACTGCGACCGGGAGGGGCAGCTCATCGGGCAGGAGATCCTGGAGCACCTGAAGTACCGCGGCCGGGTGATGCGGGTGATCTTCACGGCCCAGGACCCCCAGACCATCCGGGAGGCCTTCGCCAAGGCCAGGCCGAACGCCGAGTACGCCCGCCTCTATGCCGCCGCCGTGGCGCGGCGGCAGGCCGACCAGATCTACAACCTTTCGCTCACCCGCACCGCCACGGTCACCCTGGCCCGAGGGGCGCGCACCGTCATCGGCGTGGGGCGGGTGAAGACGCCGACGCTGGCCATCGTGTGCCGGCGGGAGCTGGAGATCCGCAACTTCGTCCCGCAGGCCTATTTCGAGGTGGTGGCCACCGCCGAGGCCGCGGCCGGCCCGTTCCGGATGCGCCACGCGCCGAAGGAAAGAATCCTGAAGCGCGAGGTCGCGGAGGCGATCGCCGCGATGGCGGAGGGCTTCGAGGGGCCGCTCTCCGTCAAGGTGGAGGAGAAGCGCCAGTCCCCGCCCCGCCTGCACGACCTGCCATCCCTCCAGAAACTCTGCGGCTCCCGCTTCGGCTGGTCCGCCGCGCGCACGCTGGAGGTGGCGCAGCAGCTCTATGACGGCGAGGGCAAGAAGGTCATCACCTATCCCCGCGCCGAAACCCGCTACCTGCCGGAGAGCGCGATCCCCGATGCGTCGCGGATCGTGGCGGGGCTGCGCGCCGGGCGCTCCTTCGCCGAAGTGCCGGTCCCCGACCCGCCGGTGATCCGCCGCGGCGCCGGCGGCGCCTTCCACGACAAGGGCCTGGCCGGAGCCAGCCACCACGCCGTGATCCCCAACGTGAACACGGTGGAGACCCTGCGCGAGGTCTGGCCGCGCCTCTCGATCGACGAGCGCAAGCTCTTCGACGTCATCGCGCGCTCCTACCTCGCGGCTGTCATGCCGGATTTCCGCTATCGCCAGACCACGGCACTGCTGGACGTGCGCGGCCACGCCTTCCGGGCCACCGGGCGCCAGCCGATCGAGATGGGCTGGCGCGCGGCCTTCCCGAACTGGCAGCCGGCCGACGAGAAGGGCGAGGATGCCGCGCTTCTCCCCACCCTGCGGGACGGGGAGGCGACCCGGCTGCACGACGCCGCGGTGGAGGACAAGGAGACCCGGCCGCCGCCGCGCTACAATGAGGGCACGCTGATCGAGGCCATGCAGAACGCCTGGCGCTTCGTGGAGGACGAGGCGCTTCAGGAGCGCCTGAAGGAGGCCAAGGGGATCGGCACGCCCGCGACGCGGGCCGAGGTCATCCGCGGCCTCAAGGCGCAGGAGTTCCTGGCCATCGACGGCAAGCACATCGTGCCCACGGAGCGCGGCCTCTCCCTCCACGCCGTGCTGGAGCGCGCCGACCCCGCGCTGGTGGACCCCGGCGTGACGGCGCAGATGGAGCGGCTGCTGGACGAGGTGCTGGTCGGCCAGCAGGAGATGACGGGCGCGATCGACGCCGTCTGCGCCCAGGCCAGCCGCATCATCGGGCGGCTGCAGGAGGGCGCGGGGCCGGTCGATCCCGCGCTGATCGGCCCGCCCCGGGGCAGCGCCCCGAAAGGCCGCGGTGGGCGGCTGCCCCCCACCCCGGCCATGAAGCGCTTCGTCGAGGGTCTGGCCCGGCAGAAGGGAATCGAGCCGCCACGTGGCTACGCCACCTCCGGCACCGTCTGCCGCGCCTTCCTCGATCAACACACCGGCAAGGCAGCCCCCGCGGAGCAGGGCGGTGCAGCGGCGGAAACCGGGGCTGAGCCCGCCCCGGCCAAGCGGCGCGCCGCGACAGAGCGTAAGAAGGCGGCGGCACCGGGCCAGGACGCGGCACGCCCCAAGCGGGCGACCAGGCGCTCGCCCGGGAAGTCGCGTCAGCCCGATGCCGCACCGCCCGCCCCTTCCACTGACGAAAGCGGGGAGGAGACGCCTCTGCGCATCCCTTTTGGGAACAAGGAAGCGGCGCTGCGGCTCGGCGCGCGCTACCGAACGGGCGGGTGGTACGCGCCCTCCGGCACCGATCTGAGCGGCTTTCGGGAGCGGGGATGGCTGTGATGGCGGGACACCGTTCTGAACTGTCCGGAGCCAGGGGGCGCTGCCCCCTGGAACCCCGCCAAGGGCCTGAGGCCCTTGGATCCCCGTCTGGCTGCCGCCGCACCGGCCTGACACGGGGTTTCTGCCGTGATGGGTCCTGTTCTGCCCTTACAGTCGCCTCGGGTCACTGAACCGAGGCGCACCGTCCGGCGGGTGAACCCAAAGCCTAGATAAAGATGATGGTGAGGGGTCCGGGGAGAGGAAGAATTCCTTCTTCTCTCCCCGGGACAGACCATCAGCGCAGCACCACAAGCCCGTCCACCGCCCGCGCGCCCTGCCCTTCCGGGAGCACGAAGATCGGGTTGATCTCCGCCTCCAGCAGGCGTTCCCCGGCCGCGCCGGCCATGGCGGCGAAGGCCATCACGGCATCGACCAACGCGGGGATGTCGGCCGGCGCGGCGCCGCGATAGCCGCGCAGGAGGGCGGCGGCCTTCAGTTCCCCGACCATCGCCTCCGCATCGGCGCGGGCGATCGGCAGCAGGCGCAGGGCGGTGTCCTGGAACAGTTCCGCCGCGACGCCGCCGGAGCCGAGCAGGATCACCGGGCCGAGCTGCGGGTCCCGGTGGAAGCCGAGGATCATCTCCACCCCACCGCGCACGCGCTCCTGCACCAGGAAGCCCTCCGGCGCCGGGGCGCCGGCCGCGCGGAGGCGTTCCAGCATGGTGGCGCAGGCGGCGGGGATTTCCTCCGCCGTGAGGCCGACCTTCACGCCGCCGAGGTCGCTTTTGTGGGCGATGGCGCGGGAGAGGATTTTCAGCACCACCTCGCCGCCCAGGGTGCGCGCCACGGCCTCGGCGCCCGCGGCGTCGGGGGCGGCGTGCTCCCGCGTCACCGGCACGCCGAAGCGGGCGAAGATGGCCTTGCTCTCGGCCTCGTTCAGGTTGCCGGAGGGGAGGCCGGCCAGCACGGACGCGTCCTCGGCCGGCGCGGCCACGGGGGGCGGGGTCTCGCGCCGGCGCAGCGCCCGCAGGACGGAGGCGCTGCTCTCCGGCGTCGCGAAGGCGGGGATGCCCTTTCCGTTCAGCAGCCGCACGAGGTGCGGCGCGTGGGGGCTGACATAGGCCAGGATCGGCTTCCCGCTGCGCGCCTGGCAATCGAGGATGGCGCCGGCGACGATGTCGGGCGTGGCGAGTGCGGAGGAGCCGATCACCACCATCACGGCGTCGTAGGAAGGGCTGTCCAGCAGCGCGTCGATGGCGCCGCGGAACAGGTCCGGCCGCAGCCCGGCCAGGGTCACGTCCACGGGGTTGCGCCCGATCGCCGCCGGATCCTCCTTCAGCAGCGCGGCGAGACGGTTCGTGGTCGCCTCGTCCGGCACCGGCACCTCGATGCCGGCTAGGCCGCAATTGTCGGCCAGCAGCGTGCCGGCACCGCCCGTGGAGGTGAGGATGGCAACGCGCCCGCCTTCCATGCGGCGCCCCGCCACCAGCGCAGCGGGAATGTCCAGCAGATCGGTGAAGCTCTCCGCCCGGATCACGCCGTACTGGCGGAACAGCGCGTCATAGACCCGGTCCGCGCCGGCCAGCGCGCCGGTGTGGGAGGTGGCGGCGCGGGCGCCGGAATCGGAGCGGCCGACCTTGTAGACGACGATCGGCTTGTTCAGCTCCGCCGCGCGGCGGGCGGCGCGCTTGAAGGCCTCCGGGCGGCGCAGCCCTTCCATGTACACGGCGATCACGTCCGTCGCCTCGTCCTCGACGAGGTGCTCGATCATGTCGCTGCTGTCGATGTCGGCCTCGTTCCCCGTGGAGACGAGCTTGGCGAAGCCGATGCCGCGGTCCGCGGCGCGGGAGAGGAGGGAGCCGAGGATGCCGCCGCTCTGCGACACCACGGAGATGCGCCCGGCGGGCAGCGCGCCCACCTCCAGCGCGCCCGTCGCGGAGAGCATCATCCCGTCCGTCAGGTTGACGAGGCCGATGGTGTTGGGGCCGAGCAGGCGCATCCCGCCCGCCGCCTCCTTCAGCGCGGCCTGGCGGCGCGCGCCCTCCTCGTTCGCCTCGCCGTAGCCGCTCGCCAGGACGATGGCGGCCTGACAGCCCTTGGCGGCAAGGTCGCGCACGGCCGCCTCCGCGCGGTCCGGCCCCAGCAGCACGATGGCCGCATCCGGCGCGCCGGGAAGGGAGGCGATGTCGGGGTAGCAGCGCAGCCCCGCGATGCTCTCCGCGCGCGGGTTCACCGGCCAGATCTCACCATTGAAGCCGTATTTCTGGAGATAGCCGACGGGGCGGCCGGTCATCTTGCTCGCATCGGCGGAGGCGCCGACGATCGCGACGCTGCGGGGCCGCAGCAGGGCACCGATGGCGCTCACGGCGCCTCCCCCCTCTCCTTGGCGGCGCGGCGCTGGGCCACGCCCTCCAGGAAGGCGGCCACCGAGTCCTGGTGCTCGCGCGAGCTGTAGCAGATGGCCTGCGCCTGGCTGCCCATGGAGAAAACCTGCTCGACCGAGAGCTCGAAGGTCTGGTCGAGGATCGTCTTGCTCAGCGCCAGGGCGGCGGGCGCCCCCTTGCCGAGTTCGGCGGCCCAGGTCCGGGCATCCTCGACGAGGGTGCCGGCCGTGGTGACGCGGTCGATCATGCCGAGGCGGAGCGCCTCCTCCGGCTCCACCGTGCGGCCGGTGAAGATCAGCTCTTTCGCCTTCGGCAGCCCCACGCGGCGCGGCAGGAAGTACATGCCGCCGCCATCGGGGATCAGCCCGCGCAGGATGTAGGTCATGGCAAAGCGCGCCTCCTCGGAGGCGATGATGAAGTCGCAGCACAGCGCCACGTCGCAGCCCAGCCCGGTGGCGGCGCCGTTCACCGCGGCGATGGTGGGCTTCGGCAGGGCGTGCAGCATGGAGATGGCGTGGTGCGTGCGCTGCTGCCGGCGCCAGCCGTTCAGCGCCACGTCGCCCGGCGGCACGGAGAGGCGCGCCTGCATCGACTTCACGTCCCCGCCGGCGCAGAAGCCCTTCCCGGCACCGGTGATCACCAGCGCCTTAATGGAATCCGTGCGTGCCACGTGGTCCAGCGCGGCCATCAGGTCGGCGCGCATGGCATCGTCAATCGCGTTGCGCGCCTTCGGGCGGTTCAGCGTCAGCGTGGCGACGGGACCGTCCGCCTCCAGCAGGATGGCGTCGGATTCGGGGTTGGCGGGGGTCATGCGTCGGCTCCTCGCGGTTGGCGTGCGGCGTCGTTGAGGGGGCGCGGCAGGGGGGCGCCGCGGTTCCAGGCGTGCAGGCAGTCCACAGCGCCCTCGAAGTAGAGGCGGAAGTTCTGCCGGGTGACGTAGCCGAGATGCGGCGTCAGGATCGTGTTCGGCGCGCGCCGGATCGGGTCGTCCGGCGTCATGGGCTCCGGCTCGTGCGTGTCGATCGCGGCGCCGCCGAGATGGCCGCTCTCCAGCGCCGCGATCAGCGCGCCCTGGTCCACCAGCGGCCCGCGCGCAGTGTTCACCAGCAGCGCGCCGCGCGGCATGGCGCCGATCTCCGCCGCGCCCACGATGCCGCGGGTGGAGGGGCCGAGGCCGAGATGCAGGGACACGATGTCGGAGCGCCCGAAGAGCCCGGCCTTGTCCACGAGTTCCGCCCCGGCCTCCCGCGCCGTCGCCTCGGTCATGTTCGGGCTCCAGGCCAGCAGGCGCATGCCGAAGGCGCGGCCGATGGCGGCCACCCCCGCGCCGATGCGGCCGAGCCCGGCGATGCCCAGCGTCGCACCCTCCAGCCCAAGCCCGGCACCGCGCTGCCAGCCGCCGGCGCGCAGGAGGGCCTCCTGCGCCGGGATCATGCGGGCGAGCGCCAGGATCAGGCCCCAGGTGAGCTCCACCGTGGGCGAGCCGCGGGAATCCGTGCCGCAGACGGCGATGTCCTGCGCCTCGCAGGCCGCCATGTCCAGCACGCGGTTCCGCATGCCGGCGGTGACGACGAGGCGCAGCGCCGGCAGTCGCTCGATGAGGGAGGCGGTGAGCGCGGTGCGCTCGCGGATCAGGATCAGCGCATCGGCATCGGCCAGGCGCCGCGCCAGCTCCTCCTCCGGCGGGTGGTCGTGGAGGAACTCGACGGGGAGGCCGCCCCAATCCGCCGAATCCCGCGCGGCATCCCCGAAATCGTCGAGGACGACGATCCGGCGCAAGGGTGCGGGCGCGCTCATTCCGCGCGGATGTTCGCGCGGGTGACCACGTCCTGCCAGCGCGCCTTCTCCTCGGCGATCAGGCGGGCGAAATCGGCGGGCGCGGCGCTGGCCTCGATATCCACGCCCTCCTCGGACATGCGCTGCTTCGTCGCGGCATCCGCCAGGGTGGCGTTCAGCGCGCCGTGCAGCGCGGCGATGCGGTCCTCCGGCGTGCCGGAGGGGACCAGCAGGCCGTACCAGGTGGAGGAGATGACGCCGGGGAAGCCGGCCTCCACCGTGGTCGGCACGTCGGGCAGGATCTCCAGCCGGCGCGGGGCCGCCACCGCCAAGGCGCGCAGCCCGCCGGAGGCGATGTGCGGCCGCAGCGGGGCGGCGGCATTGGTGATGATGTCCACCCGTCCCGCCAGCACGTCCGTGATGGCCGGTCCCGTGCCGCGATAGGGGATGTGCTCCATCGGCGTCTCGAAGGTGAGGGAGAGCAGCGCGCCGAGCGTGTGCCCGGTGGTGCCCACGCCCGGGCTGGCATAGGAGAGCGGCGGCTTGGAGCGGCGGGCGAGGTCGCGCAGCTCCGCCAGGCTCCGCGCCTCCACCTTCGGATTCACGGTGATGACGTTCGGCGCGCTGCCGACGAAGCCTACCGGCGCGAAGTCCCGGATGATGTCGTAGGGCACGCGCGGCTGCACGAGGCTGCTAATGAGGAAGCTGCCGCTGCCGCCGAGCAGGATCGTCAGCCCATCCTTCGGCGCCTGCGCCACCACCTCGTTCCCGAGGATGCCGCCAGCGCCGCCCCGGTTCTCCACCACGATGTTCTGGCCGAGGCGCGCGCCCATGCCGTCCGAGAGGACGCGGCCGACGATGTCGTTGCTGCCCCCGGCCGAGAAGGGGATGATCAGGCGGAGCGGGCGGTCCGGGAAGCGGGGCGCCTGGGCCAGGGCCGGGCGGGCGAGCGGGGTGAGGGCCGCGAGCGCGGGCACGAGCCGCAGGGCGGCACGGCGGTTCATCATGGCCAGGGATCCTCCAGGGTGTCCGTCTCCCCGTTCTTCGCGGGGCCTCGTCGGGGAACATGGTCCTGCCCTGCGCGTGGGCTGAGAAGTCCTAGAATTCCTTGCCCCACCCCAACGCCGGGTTATGCTGGGACGATGCGCCAAACTCCTCCCCTGGAGAGCCTCTGGGCCTTTCACGTCGTGGCGGAGACCGGCAGCCTCACGGCCGCCGCGGCGGTGCTGGGCGTCACCCAGCCGGCGGTCAGCAAGCGGCTGCGGGATCTGGAAGCCCTGCTCGGCTGCGCCCTGGTCCGGCGCGGCGCGAATGCGCTAGGCCTGACGGAGCGGGGGCGGCGTTTTGCCGCCGAGCTCGGCGATGGCTTCGCGCAGATCCAGGCCGCAACGGAACGGCTGGGCTCGGACGCCGTGCCGCTACGGATCCGCGCCTACACCACCTGGGCGCTGCGCTGGCTCATCCCGCGCCTGGCAGGCTTCCGGCAGAGCCATCCCGGCTTCGACGTAGAGGTCAGCACCTCCACCGCCGCGGTGGACCTCGCGCGGGAGGGCGTGGACGCGGCGGTCAGCACGGCGCCCTGCGACGCGCCGCCCTCGCCATCCTCCCGGCGGCTGCAGCCCGTGGCGGTGGCGCCCTTCGCCACCCCGTCCCTCGCCCGTTCCTGGCGGTCCGAGCGGCGGGAGCAGCAGTTGCTGGGCAGCAAGGTCAGGCAGAGCGACTGGCCGATGTGGCTGCGGGAGAACCGGATCCGCTGGGAGGCCAAGCCCCTGCTCTTCGAGAGCACGACCCTGGCGATCCAGGCCGCGCTGGAGGAGCTGGGCGTGGTGATCTGCGCGCCGGGCTACGTGCGCGCCGAACTCGCGGCCGGGCAGCTCGTCGCCCTGCCCGGCCGGGTGCTGAGAACGGGGGACTGCTACTGGCTGACCCTGCCCGGCGGGCGTATCGACGCGGCGCTGCAGACCTTCGCCGACTGGCTGGTGGAGCAGGCCGCCGCGGAGGAGGCGCTGACGGCTTAACCCCTACCCCGGCAGGTGCAGGGGCTCGCGCCGTGCCCCGGCCGGCGCGCGGAGCCGGCCGAGCAGGGCGCCGAGATCGTCCAGCACCGCGTAGACCACGGGCACGACGACGAGGCTGAGCAGCGTCGAGGTGACCAGGCCGCCGATCACCACCAGCGCCATCGGCGCGCGGAACTCGGAATCCGCGCCGACGCCGAGGGCGATATGGGCCATGCCCGCCGCCATCGCGATCGTCGTCATCACGATCGGCCGGGCGCGCTTGCGCGCCGCCTCAACCAGGGCCGTGTTGCGGGGCATGCCGGCGCGCCGCGCCTCGATCACGTACTCGACGAGAAGGATGGAGTTCTTCGCGACGATCCCCATCAGCATCAGCACCCCGATCACCGCGGAAATGCCGAGCGCCTTCTGCGCCAGCAGCAGCGCCATCAGCGCGCCGCCGAGCGAGAGCGGCAGCGAGGACATGATCGTCATCGGCTGCAGCACGCCGCCGAAGAGCAGGATCAGCACGACATAGACAAGGCCGATCCCGGTCAGCAGCGCGACGACGAAGCTGCCGAACAGCTCCTGCATCACCTCCGCGTCGCCCGTCGCGCGCTCCCGCACCCCGGCGGGCAGGTTGCGCATGATCGGCAGCGCCGCCACGAGCTTCGTCGCGTCGCCCAGCGCTAGGCCGTTCAGCTCCGCCTCCACGGTGGCCTTCCGCACGCGGTCCAGCCGCTCGATCTGGGCCGGGCCGGCGCCGTGGCGGATTTCCGCCACCGCGTTCAGGGGGATGGCGAGGCCGGCGCGGCCCTCCACGCGCAGGGAACGGAGCGCGGTGAGGTCGCCGCGCGCGGGCTCGTCCAGCATGACGCGGATGGGGATCTGCCGGTCCGGCAGGTTGAAGCGGGCGAGGTTCTGGTCCACGTCGCCCGTCGTCGCGATCCGCGCCGTCGTCGCGATGGCGGCGGGGGAGACACCGAGCTCCGCCGCGCGCGCCTCGTCCGGCACGATCTGCAGCTCCGGCCGCGAGAGGGAGGCGGTGGAGCGGGCGCTGGAGAGCTGGGGGATGCCCCGCACCTGCCGCTCCAGGTCGCGCACCGCGCTTTCCAGCGCCGCGGCATCGTCGGAGACGAGGGTGACCTGCAGCTTCGCGCCGCTCTGCCCATCCGCGCCGAAGCGGAAGCGCGCGCCGGGGATCCGCTCCAGCGCGGGGCGCAGTTCCGCCTCGATCCTCTGCTGGGACAGGGCCCGCTGCCCGCGCGGCACGAGGGTGACGATGAAGCTCGCCAGGCGCGGCTCGCCCTCCCGCGTGCTGCTGCCGAGCGCCGGGCCGCCGCCGGCGCTGCGGGTGCCGAGCGAGGTGAAGACGGAAGCCACCTCCGGCCGCGCCCGCAGGACCCGCGCCGCCTCGGCCGCCGCCGCCTCCGTGTCCGCCAGGGTGGCGCCGGGCGCGAGTTCCATCGCCAGGGAGGCGCGGCCGCGATCGGCGGCGGGCACGAAATCCTGCGGGATCAGCGGAACGAGGGCGACAGAGAGGGCGAAGAAGCCCGTCGCGCCGGCGAGCGTGGTCCAGCGGTGCCGCAGGCACCAGCCGAGGAGCGAGAGGTAGCGCCGCCCCACCGCGCCGTCCCCGACCTCCTCGGACCCGGCATGGGGTTTCGGCTTCAGGAGGTAGGCCCCGAGCAGCGGCGTCAGCATCCGCGCGACGACGAGGGAGAAGAACACGGCAGTCGCCACGGTCAGCCCGAATTGCCGGAAGAACTGGCCGGGGATGCCGGGCATGAAGGCCACGGGCACGAAGACCGCCAGGATCGTCGCCGTGGTCGCCACCACCGCCAGCCCGATCTCGGCCGAGGCGTCCAGCGCCGCCCGCATGGCGCTGCCGTCCCGCCGCGCGCGGAGGTGGCGGACGATGTTCTCGATCTCCACGATCGCGTCGTCCACCAGCACGCCGACGACGAGGGTCAGCCCGAGCAGGGTGATGTTGTTGATGGAGAAGCCGAGCAGCTTCATCGCGAGGAAGGTCGGGATCAGCGAGAGCGGCATGGCGAGGGAGGCGATGGCCGTCGCCCGCCAGTCCCGCAGAAAGGCCCAGACGACGAGCACGGCGAGGCCGGCGCCGAACAGCAGCGCCTCGATCGCGCCGTGATAGCCGGCGAGGACGAAGCCCACGGTATCCGCGACCTTCACGATGCTGAGGCCGGGATTCGCGGCCACCAGCGCCGCGACCCGCGCGGCGACACCCTCCGCCACCCGAACCTCGGAGGAGCCGCGGGTCCGCAGCACCTCGAAGGCGACCACGGGGCGGCCGTCCAGCCGCGCGGCGCTGCGGACCTCGGCCGTGGCGTCCGTGACCTCGGCGATGTCGCCCAGCCGCGCGGTGCGGCCGCCCGGCAGGATGATCGGCCGCTCACGCAGCGCCGCGACGCTGGGGGCGGAGCCGAGGGTGCGGATGGCCTGCTCCCCCTCCCCCACATTGCCCCGCCCGCCGGGCAAGTTGACGTTGAGGGCGCGCAGCTGCTCGTTCACCTGGCCGGCGGTGAGGCCGAGCGCGACCAGCCGGTCCGGGCGCAGCGCCACGCGCACCTCCCGCGTTACGCCGCCCACCCGGTTCACCTCGGCCACGCCGGGAACGGAGAGCAGGGCCTTCGCCACCGTGTCCTCCACGAACCAGGACAGCTCCTCCTCCCCCATGCGGGGGGAGGCAACGGTGTAGGTGAGGATGGCACCGCCCGTGGCCTCCACCCGGGTGATCACGGGGTCGCGGATGGCGGCGGGCAGGTCGGCGCGAATCTGCGCCACCTTGTCCCGCACGTCGTTCGTCGCGCGGTCCACGTTGGTGCCGACGGCGAACTCGATGGCGGTGGTGGAGGCGCCGTCCACCACGGTGGAGGTGATGTGCTTCACGTCGCCGAGGCCGGCGAGCGCGTCCTCCACCCGCCGCGTCACCTGCGTCTCCAGCTCGGAGGGTGCTGCGCCGGGCTGGGCGACGGTGACGACCACCGCGGGCAGGTCCAGGTCCGGCGTGTTGTTGATCCGCAGCGTGGGGAAGGCGAGCAGCCCCGCCAGGGCCAGCACGGCGAAGAGCACCAGCGTGGCCACCGGGTTCCGGATGGACCAGGCCGAGAGGTTCCGGTGTTCGGTGGGGGGCTGCATGGGCTCGCTCACTGGACCGCCACCCGCACACGGTCGCCGTCGCTGAGGAAGCCGGCGCCGGTGGCGACGACGCGCTCGCCCTCCGCGAGGCCGGAGGTGACCTCGACCACCCCCTCCCCCCGGCGGCCGGTGGTGATCGGGCGCAGGGCCACGCGGTCATCCGACACCACCAGCACGGCGGGGCGGCCCTCCCGGAACAGCAGGGCGGATTGCGGCACGGTCAGGCCCTGGGCCTCCCCGGGCTGGATCTCGGCGCGCGCGAACATGCCCGGGCGCAGGCCGGAATCGGCGGGCAGCGCGACATGGACGATGCCGAGCCGCGTCTCGGCCAGCACGGTCGGCGCCACGGCGCGCACCGTGCCGGTGACGACCCGGTCGCCATGGGTGACGCGGACGGGCTGGCCGGGCCGTACGGCGGCGAGCTCCAGTTCCGGCACGCGCGCGTCCAGCTCGATCCGGCCGTCGCGGATCAGGCGCAGCATCTCCTGCCCCGCCGAGGTGACATTGCCCGGCAACGCACTGCGGCGGGAGACGATGCCGTCCGTTGGCGCGAGGATCCGGGCCTGGGCAAGCCGGGCCGCCACCTCCCCCTGCCGCGCGACGGCAGAGGCGACCCGGGCCTCGGCCTGCAGCGCTGCCGCCTCGCGCAGCTCCAGCGTCTGGCGCGGGGCGTTGCCGCTGCGGGACAGGTCGGCGGCGCGGGCCAAGTCCTGGCGGGCATTGCGGAGAGCCGCCTGCGCCTCTGTCACCGCCGCCTCCGCCTGGCCGAGGACGGCGCGGAGAAGGGTCTCGTCCATGCGGATCAGGGGCTGGCCGGCGCGGACGGCATCCCCCTCATCCACGGCGACCTCCACCACGCGCAGGCCGCCGGCCTCGGCGCCGATCACCAGTTCCTGCCAGGGGACGACGGAGCCGTCGCCCACGACCGAGCGGGCCAGGGCGCGGGGGGTGGCGGCGGCCACGGCCACGGTCAGGGCGGGCGGGGGCTCGACGGGGACCGTGGCCACGGCCGGCGCGGGCCGGTGCAGCCCCGCCGCGATCTCGCCGCGCATCAGGACAGCACCGCCGACCGCCAGCAGAGCCAGAGCCCCGAGAACCCACCGGCCGCGGCGCGCCGGGGCGCGCCCGAGCATGGCGGGGGCGGCCGTCTCCGGATTTATGAGATTATGGTCAGGCATGACGAAGGGGCGCCCCGGGGCCTTGCTTACCGACCGAATGGTCAATAACTGAGGTGATATAGTCTTGTTGACGGTCCGGTCAATTGCCGGCCGTCCCGAGGAGGCGGATCTTGCACGACGAAGCTGCGGAAAAGGCGGAGACGGCCAGGGCCGCGGCGCCGCGCCGGCGCCTCACCCCGGCGGAGCGCCTGCCGCAGATCCTGGAAGCGGCGCTGGAGGAGTTCTCGGAGAGCGGCTACGGCGGAGCGAGCATGGCCGGGGCAGCGGCCCGGGCGGGTGTCGCCAAGGGCCTGATCTACCATTACTTCCCGGGCAAGGCGGAGCTGTTCACCGCCGTCGTCCGCTCCTGCATCCAGCCGGTCTTCACGGAGGCGGAGAAGCTGGTGGCGGCCCATGCCGGGTCCAATGCCGACCTGCTGCGGCAGCTGATCGGCCTGGCCTACCGGCGGGTCGGCGAGGACCTGCGGGACGGCGTGCTGTTCAAGCTGCTCCTCGCCGAAGCGGACCGCTTTCCCGAACTGGCGGATTTCTACCAGCGGGAGGTGCTCTCGCGCGGCCTCGCCCTCGTCGCCGGGGTGGTGCGCGCGGGCATCGCCGCCGGGGAGTTCCGGCCGGACGCCGCGGACCAGCCCGGGCTGGCGGCGGTGCTGATGGCGCCGGTCGCCATGTCCTCGGTCTGGCGCGGCATGCTCGGGCCGGACCGCGCGCCCTCCCCGGAAGCGATGTGCGAGGCGCAGGTGGCCCTTGTCCTGAACGGGCTGGCGCGGCCGGCGCCGGGCTGAGCGGTCTCCCGCGGTCAGAGCACGCTGGGGTGGAACAGCTCCTCCGGCGCGATCTCCTGGGCCGCCAGCCCGTCCGCCACGGCGAAGCGGATCATGGCGGCGATCTCGTCCCGGTTGCGGGCGAAGCCGTAGGGCCAGGGATCGCCGCCCATGAAGTCGATCTGCTTCTGCGCCTCCGCGGCGATCCAGGGCAGGGAGGCGCGCAGCACGTTCACCATGGTCAGGTCCGCCACCGCCATGGCGCGCGCCTTCGCGAAGGCGCGGAACAGCTCCTGCGGCAGCCAGGGATGCGCCGCCGCCAGTTCCTTGCGCAGCGCCACGCAGTGCATGATCGGGAAGAAGCCCGTGGCGCGGTAGTACGCCTCCTCCTCCGTGCGGAAATCCGGGTAGAGGCGGTCCACCGGCGCGCTGCGGTTCAGGAAACAGGAGGGCGGGCGCGGCCCCACCACCGCGTCCAGTTCGCCCGCGGCTAGCAGCCCGTTCAGCGTCTCCGTCGCGCCGATAGCCTGCACATCCATCCCGGGCGGCAGGCTCAGCTTCACCCGCTCGCCCAGCCCCGTCTCCTCCATGCCACCCGTGCGCCAAGCGATGCCCCGCGTGTCCAGGCCGTAGTATTCCCGCAGCGCCCCGCGCACCCAGAGCGCCGCCGTCTGCTGGTACTCCGGCAGGCCGATCCGCTTGCCCGCCAGGTCCTTCGCCGTGCGGATGCCGCGATCCGTCCGCACGTAGATCGCCGCGTGCCGGAAGGAGCGGGAGGGGAAGACGGGGATGCCGATATAGGGCGCGTCGCCCCGCGCCGTGGTGACGATGTGGCTGCCCATGGAGAGCTCCGTCACGTCGAAGGCGCGGTCGCGGAGCGCGCGGCGGAAGATGTCCTCCGGCTCCCCCGGCAGCACGGTGAGGGAGACGCCCTCCACCTCCACCCGCCCGTCGATGATGGGGCGCGTCCGGTCGGAGCTGGAGCAGGCGAGGGTGAGGCGGAGCTTCTCGGGCAAGTTACTGTTCCATCGCGGAGGCAAGGTTGTCGGGCGTGAAGGGCATGGCGCGCGGGCGGATGCCGAGGGCGGCATGGATGCCGCCCGCGACCGCGGCGATCGTCGGCCCGAGCGAGGGCTCGCCCGCGCCCAGCGGCCTGGCGTCGGGCGGGCCGATCAGCCGCACCTCCACCGCCGGCACCTCGGAGAAGCGCAGGATCGGGTAGTCCTCCCAGCGGGTGCTGGTGACGTTCGCCCGGTCGAAGCGAACCGCCTCCTTCAGTGCAATGGAGACGGCCTGCACCGCCCCGCCCTCCAGCTGGTTCGCCACCCCGTCGGGGTTGATCGCCTCCCCCACATCGGCGGCGATCCAGAGGCGGCGGCAGCGCACCACCTCGGCCGCCTCCACCTCCGCGGCCACGGCGCACCAGGCGCCGGTGCCCTTGTAGCGCGCCACGGCGATGCCTGTGCCGAGGCCTTCCCCGGCCGAGGCGCGCGGCCAGCCGCACATGGCGGCGGCCTCCCGCAGCACGGCGGCGGCGCGCGGGTCGTCCTCCAGGTGGCGCAGGCGGAAGGCCACGGGATCCTGCCCGCTCCTCTGCGCCAGCTCGTCAATGGTGGATTCGATGGCCCAGACGTTCAGCAGCGCGCCCAGTCCGCGCAGGGCGGAGGAGCGCAAGGGCATCTCCAGCAGCCGGTGCATCGTCACCTCCAGGGACGGCACGGCGTAGCCCGGCACGGCGTTGCGCTGCCCGCCGCCGCCGGCCGCGATCGGCGCGTCGATCGCCACGGGCCAGGGCTGCGGCGGATCGAGATAGGGCGCGGCGAGCAGGGTGGGCTGCTTCGCCCGCCCGGGGCGGGAGGAATGGCCGTTGCCGCGCAGCACCGTTCGCCAGCGGCAGAGCATGCCGTCGGCGTCCACCGCGGCCTCGATCTCCGCGAAGGCGGCGGGGGAGAGCGGGCCCCAGCCCAACTCCTCCTCCCGGCTCCACAGCGCGCGCACGGGCCGGCCGGGACTGGCACGGGCGACGAGGGCGGCATCCAGCGCCACGTCGTCCGCGCCGTTATGGCCGTAGCAGCCCGCGCCCTCCATGTGGCGCACGGTGATGGAGTCCGGCGGCAGGCCGAGCACGAGCGCAAGGTCGGCGCGCAGATTGTAGACGCCCTGGCTGTGGGTCCAGACCTCCAGCGCGCCGCCCGCCCAGCGCGCGACGGCGCAGGACGTGCCGATGGAGGCGTGGGCCACGAAGGGGCGCTGGAAGCGTGCGTGGACGGCCTGCGCGGGTGGCGGCGCCGGATCATCGCGCCGCGCCACCTCGCTCGCCTGGGCGGGGGTGGCGGCCAGCCAACCGGCCAGGGCGCTCTCCTCAGGCAGGCTCTCCCGCACCGCCCACTCCGCGCGGGCGGCCACCCGCGCGGCGGCCGCCTCGGCCGCCCATTCCTCCCCGGCGACCACGGCCAGGAAGGACCCATCCCGCACGGGCGCGGCATCGCCGGGCAGCGGCCCGTCCCGCAGGCCGAGCAGCCGCGCCGCCCGCGCCGGGGGCCGCACGGTGCGGGCGTGCAGCATCCCCGGCAGGCGCAGGTCGTGCAGGTAGCGGGGCGCGCCGAAAACCTTATCCGGCAGGTCCAGCCGCGGCAGGGGCTGGCCGGCGATGCGGCGGCTGGCGGCGGGCTTCGGCGCCACGTCGCCGCGCGCCTCCACCTCCAGCAGCGCGTCCTCCGCCTGCGCCCAGTAGGAGCCGATCTCCGTCCCATCCGGCCCCAGGAAGGTGCCATCCTCCACGCGGATCGAGTCGAGCGGCACGCCGCTGCGCCCGGCGGCGAGGCCGAGATGAATCGCCCGTGCCTCGGCACTCGCCTGACGAATGGCCGCCCCGCTCTCCTGGACCGAAAGGCTGCCGGAGGTCACGCCCTCGTCCGGGCTGGTTCCCGTCACCGCTGGCATCACGCGCAGCCGGGCGGGCGACACGTCCAGCTCCTCCGCCGCGATCTGCGCCAGCGCCGTCAGGATGCCCTGCCCGATCTCCACCTTGCCGGGCGTCAGCGTCACCGTGCGGTCCGCCGAGAAGCGCAGCCAGCGCGACAGACGCGGCTCCGCCCGCAGGCTGCCCGGCAGGTCCGGCGCGTTGCCGGTGGTGCCCATGGCGAAGGTATAGGCGAGGTTCACGCCGCCACCTCCGCCCCCGATCCCAACCGGGCGGCGCGCAGCACGGCGCGGATGATCCGGTTCTGCGCGCCGCAGCGGCAGAGATGCGGCTCCAGCGCCGCCCGCACCGCCGCCTCGTCCGGGTCCGGGTTCCGCCGCAGCAGCGCCGCCGCGCTCACCAGGATGCCGGAGAGGCACCAGCCGCACTGCCCGGCCTGCTCCGCCAGGAAGGCCGCCTGCAGGGGGTGCGGCGCCTCCGGCGTGCCCAGCCCCTCCACCGTGCCCACGGCGCGCCCCGCTGCGGCCTCCACGGGCATGGCGCAGGACGGGCGGGCCTCGCCGTCCAGCGTCACCATGCAGCTCCCACAGGCCTCCTGCCCGCAGCCGAAGCGCGGGCCGCTCAGCCCCAGCGGGCCGCGCAGCGTCTGCAGCAGGGTCATCCCCATGCCGCTGTCCTCTGGCGCCTCCACCTCCACGGCGGCGCCGTTCAGGGTGAAAGCGACATGCATCAGTTCACCTCGATCTTCGCCATCCGGATGTATTGCCGTTGGGTGTCCACGTCCTTCCGCAGGAAGGCGTCGAAACCGGCGACGGACATCGGCATGGGCTGCGCGCCCTGCTTCGCCATGGCCGCCCGCGTCGCCGGCTTCGCCAGCCATTCGTTCACCGCGGTGTTCAGCTTCTCGATGATCGGCCTGGGCATCTGCACCGGCGCCATGAGGCCGAGCCAGATGGAGGCCTCGTAGCCCGGCAGGCCGGACTCGCTCACCGTGGGCAGGTTCGGCAGCAGCGGGTCGCGCTCCAGCCCCGTCGTGGCCAGCGCCTTCGCCCGCCCGCCGGAGACATGCGGCTCCATGGTGGGGATGGCGTCGAACATCATCGGCACCTGCCCGGCGATGAGAGCCGTGCGCGCCTCGCCGGAGGAACGGAAGGGAATGTGCTGGATCTCGATCCCCGCCATGGCGCGGAACACCTCGCCCGCGATGTGATAGGGCGTGCCGGGGCCGGAGGAGGCGTAGTCGATCGTGCCGGGATTGGCCTTTGCCTTCGCGATCAGCTCCGCCACGCTGTTCACGCCGAGCGAGGGGTGCACGGCCAGCACGTGATGCGCCACGTTCACCGCCGCCGCCGCGGCCAGGTCCCGCATCAGCACGTAGGGGCGGTTGGCGATGAGCGTCTCGTTCGCCGTGTGCGTGTTGGACATCATCAGGATGGTGTAGCCATCCGGCGCCGACTTCGCGACGAGGTCCGTGCCGATCACCGCGCCCGCGCCGGGCCGGTTCTCCACCACGAAGGGCTGGCCGAGGCCCTGGCTCAGCGCCTCCGCCACGTTGCGCGCGGCGATGTCGGCGGAGCCGCCGGCCCCGAAGGGCACGACGATCCGCACGGCGCGGGCCGGCCACGCCGCCTCCTGCGCGATCGCGGGCGCGGCGAGCGCGCCGGCGGCGAGGGCACCGAGCCCGCGCCGCGTGATGCGATGGTCCATCCTTCCGTCCTCCCTTCGGCGGCCGTTAATCGACCTTGCCGATGCGCTGCACCGCGCGGACCAGCCGCGCGCTGTCCTCGTTGAAGAAATTCACGAAGGCCGGCCCGTCGAGATAGGCGATGGGGCTGCCCGCCGTGTCCAGCGCGCGCTTCAGCGCCTCATCCGTCTCGCAGACCTGGAGCGAGGCCTGGCGCAGACGCTCCTGGATCTCGGAGGGCGTGGCCACCGGCAGGAACAGCCCGGTCCAGATATAGAACTCCACGTCCGCGTAGCCGAGCTCCTTGAATGTCGGCACGTCCTCGAAGCCCGGGATCCGCTGGCTGCCCCAGTTCGCCAGCGCCCGCAGCTTGCCCTCCTTCACATGCACCGAGGCCGGGCCGGGGCCGGAGGCCAGCGAGTCCAGCGTGCCGGAGAGCAGCGCCGTCAGCGCCGGCCCGCCGCCCTGGAAGGGGACGTGCAGCAGGTCGAGATTCGCAGCCCCCGTCAGCATCGCCATGGCGACGTGCAGGGTGGAGTAGTTGCCGGCCGAGCCGTAGGTGATGACGCCCGGCCGCCGCTTCGCATCCGCCACGAAGTCGGCCAGCGTCTTCCAGGGTGAGCCTGCCGGCACCAGCAGCACGGTCGGGTCCGCCGTAAAGCGGGCGATCGGCGCGAATTGTTCCACGGTATAGGCGGGGGTGCGGCCCTGGAGCCGCTCGCTCTCCGGCAGCATGGCGTGGGAGGAGAGCGCCATCAGCGCCGTGTAGCCGTCCGGCGCGGCGCGCGCGACGCTCGCCGTGCCGACGATGCCGCCGGCGCCCGGCCGGTTCACCACCGGCATCGCCTGGCGGAACACCCGCTCCAGCGCGGCGGAGACGGGCCGCGCCGTGACATCGGCCTGCCCGCCCGGCGGGAAGGGCACCACCACCTGGATCGGCCGCGTGGGCCAGGATGCCCCCTGGGTTCCTCCCTGGGCCAGCGCCGCCCCCGCGGGCAGCGCGCCCGCGGCACCGAGGGCCGCCAAAAGCTCACGACGAAGCAGCAAGCCAGCCTCCCGCGGGTGCCCGGCACCCGCCTTCCTGAACCACGGGGCGAGGCGGCGTTCTGCCGTCTTCTCCCCCTCATTTCCTCTCGCGGCGCGCAGCGGGCGCGCCGTGTCAGGCGGCGCCGTGCAGCGCCGCCGGATCAACCTTGCGCAGCGTGTTGCGGATGCTGCCGATCCCCTCGATCGCGCACTCCACCACGTCGCCGTCCCGCAGGAAGCGCGGCGGCTTGAAGCCGATGCCCACGCCCTCCGGCGTGCCGGTGGCGATGATGTCGCCCGGCAGCAGCGCCATGCTGAGGGAGATGGTCTCGATCAGCGTGGGAATGTCGAAGATCAGGTCGGCAGTGCTGGCATCCTGCCGCTTCTCGCCGTTCACCATGCAGGTCACGCGCATGGTGCCCGCGTCCAGCTCGTCGGCCGTCACCAGGAAGGGCCCCATGGGGCAGAAGCCGTCGATGCCCTTTCCGAGCAGCCACTGCTTGTGCACCCCCTGCAGGTCGCGGGCGGTGACATCATTCACCAGCGTGTAGCCGAAGACATGCGCCATGGCCTGCGCCTTCGGGATGCAGCGCCCGCCGCGGCCGATCACCACGGCCAGTTCCGCCTCGTAGTCCACCTCCGCGTCCAGCCCGGGCACCATGGGGATGTCGTCCCAGGGGCCGGAGATGGAAGTGAAGGGCTTGGTGAAGATGATCGGCGCCTTCGGGATGGCGTCCGCCGCAGAGGTGGAGGAGGAATCGTAGCCGCTGCCCGCGAATTCCTTCGCATGGGCGTGGTAGTTCTTGCCGACGCAGAAGATGTTGCGCGGCGGCTGCGGCACGGGGGCCAGCAGCATCGCCGGGTCCAGCGCCTCGCCCTCGCCCGTCGGCTCCGGCATCGTGGCGCCGCCGGACAGCGCGGCGATCAGCGCCGTCATCTCGCCGGGCAGGTCCGGCGCCAGGGTCTCGATCGGCCAGAAGCGCCGGCCGGCCGCATCCACCCGCACCAGCCTTGCCCCACCGCCCGTCTTCAGCCTCGCCAGCTTCATGCGACCCGTCCTATACCAATTCTACTTTTCACTGAACCAATAAGGTCGTATGGTTCGCTTATTGGTTGCTCCGGTCAAGGCCTTCGTCGCGAGAATGGATCAAGCCTCTTTCGATTCCGTTGCGGGAGCCGAGGCGCTTCGGGCCGCCCTGGAGCGTGACCTCAACGCCGGCCGCTGGGCGCCCGGCGAGAAGCTGCCGACGGAGCGGGAGTTGGGCGCGCGCCACGGCATGGCCCGCAACACCGTGCGCCGCGCCCTGGACGCGCTGGAGGCGCAGGGTCTGATCCACCGGCATGTGGGCCGCGGCACCTTCCGCTCCGCCCCCTCGGCGCCGGTGGCGGAGGAGGTGCCGCTCAGCCCCTCGGACGTGGTGGAGTGCCGGCTGATGCTGGAGCCGGAGACCATCTCGCTGGCCGTCGCGCGCGCCACCCCCGCCGACATCGCCCGCATGGAAGCGTGCCTGCGCGGCACCGACGCGGCGAAGGACCTGCCGGATTTCGAGCACTGGGATGCGGCCCTGCACGATGCCTTTGCTCTCGGCACCCATAACGGCGCGGTCATCGCCATGTCCCGCTCCCTCGCGCGGGTGCGGGAGCGGACGGACTGGGGCCAGCTGAAGGCGCGCGGGCAGACGGGGGACCGGCGCGCGGTGCTGCAGGCCCAGCACCACGCCATGGTGGCGGCCGTGCGGGCGCGGGACCGCGCGGAGGCCCGGCGCGTGATGCGCGAGCACATCCTGTTCATCCAGGGCTACATGTTCGGGGATTAGCGCGCGCTTCGGTCCGCCAGGCCGGCGCTGGCGGCGGCCGGGAGGCGTGGCAGCGCGCCTTGCAGGTGGCGCCCGCTGCTGCGCCGCAACAAGCAATCCGGCCTGCCGCCCTCACGCAGACGAGACAAGGCACGGGATGACTCCGCGGGTCAGAGAGCCCTAAGCTTCCCGCCAAGAACGAACGAGGAGGCGAGCATGGCCCAAGAGATCCGGGACTATCCGACGAACGAGAGCGACTACCTGCCGCACGTGATCGCCCGCTGCGTCGAGAAGGCCAACCGCTACGGCATTCCCCACCGCTTCCGCCTGAACGGCGCCGAGGTCGTCGTCCGCCCCGGCAAGACAGCGGAGGAGGTGAACGAGGAAGTGCAGCGGCAGTGGCAGGCGGCGCGGGCACTTCCCTCCATGCCGCAGGGCGAGAGCGCCTCGGCGATGTTCTAGCGCCGCCGCACAGGGCGCGTGCCCATCGACCCGCCGCGATGGCGGGCCGGAACGGGTTGCGCGCCCCTGCCCTTCAGCCCCGCTTCTCCAGCAGCCCGCCATCCACGGGCAGGATCACGCCCGTGATGTAGCCGGCCTCGTCGGAGGCCAGGAAGACCGCGGCGTTGGCCACGTCCCAGGCCGTGCCCATGCGCCCCATCGGCACCAGCGCCTCCCGCTCCGCCCGGACCACCTCGCGCGGCACGCCGCGTTCCTGCGCGCGCCGCTCGATCGCCATGGGCGTGTCGATCAGCCCGGGCAGGATCACGTTGGCGCGGATGCCGTGTCGCGCATTCTCCATCGCGATGTGCTGGGTCAGCGCGTTCACCCCCGCCTTGCTCGTCTTGTAGGTCACGGTCGGCCGCGCGGAGAGCGAGGAGGTGGAGGAGATGTTGACGATGCAGCCCGCCTTCTGCGCGACCATCTGCGGCAGGACGTGCTTGCAGGTCATGAACATGCCCTTGAGGTTCATGCCCATGATGGCGTCCCACATCTCCGCGTCCATCTCGGCCGTCTTCCGGTCGCCCCTGGAACGGCCGACATTGTTGTGCAGCACGTCGATGCGGCCGTAGCGCTCCACGCAGATCCGGGCGATCGCGGCACAGTCCTCCTCCCGCGTGATGTCGGCGCGGAGCGTCGAGGCGGGGCGGCCGTGCCGCTCCACGGCGGCGCGGGTGGCCTCCGCCCATTCCTCGTTGATGTCCACCAGCAGAAGCGTCGCGCCCTCCTCCGCGAAGCGCTCCGCCACCGCGCGGCCGTTCCCCACCGTCTCGCCGGGCTGCTGCCCCGCGCCGACGATGATCGCGACCTTGCCTTCAAGCCTTCCGGCCATGCTCATTTTCCTTCAGTCCGAGGTGATGCGGCCGTCGGTGACCACGCGGCGCCAGCGGGCCTCCTCGGCGCGCATGAAGCGGGTCATCTCCTCCGGGCTGTTCACGGCCACGGTCAGGCCCTCGCCTTCCAGGCGGGAGCGGTAGGAGGGCGCCTGCGTCACCTTCCGCATCGCCTCGTTCACCCGCGCCAGGATCGGGGCGGGCGTGCCGCCGGGCGCGAAGACGGCGTACCAGACCTCCGCCTCGTAGCCCGGCAGGGTTTCGGCCACGGTCGGCACGCCCTCATAGGCCGGGGTGCGCTGCGGCGAGGTCACGGCCACGGCGCGCATCTGGCCGCCCTTCACGAAGGAGGCCACGCCGCCCGCCGTGCCGAACACCATGTCCAGCCGCCCGCCCAGCAGGTCCGTGTACGCCGGCCCCGCGCCGCGGTAGGGCACATGGGTGATGTCCACCCCGGCCGTGAGCTTCAGCAGTTCCGCCGCCAGATGCACCGCCGAGCCGTTGCCGGAGGAGCCGTAGGTCAGCTCGCCCGGCTTCGCCTTCGCCGCGCGGATGATGTCGGCCATGCTGCGGTAGGGGCTGTCGGGGCGCACCACCACCACGTTCGGGCCGTGGCAGATGAGGCCGACCTCCGAGAAGCCCTTCTCCGTGTCGTAGGGCAGGCTCTTCACGAGGGAGGCATTGATGGCGAGGGCGGAGGTGGTGAGGAGCAGCGTGTAGCCGTCCGGCGGCGCCTTCGATGCCAGGTCGGAGCCGAGCACCGTGCCACCGCCCGCGCGGTTGTCGATCACCACCGCCTGGCCGAGCTCGGTCGAGAGCAACTGGGCCAGTTCACGTCCCACCACGTCCGTGCCGCCGCCGGCGGTGAAGGGCACGATCACCCGGATCGGGCGGGCGGGGTAGGTTTCCGCGCCCAGGGCCGGAACGGCGCCCAGGGAGACCAGGAGCCCGGCCCCGGCGCCGAGGCGCAGCAAGTCCCGCCGCCCCGCAGGCAGCCCGACATGGGGCATCGTTCCGGCGGCCCGGCCGCCGCGTCGTTCGGAATCCATGGCGCATCCTCCCGCCTTCGTCTTGGCGAGAGGCTTGGCACCGACTTCCATCCTGCGCAAGCTACTTCCACTGGATGAAAGGTGTGGCTAGGCTGTGACCATGGCAAAGCAGCCCCGACGCAACCCGCCTGCCGCGGACCAGCCGGCCGAAGACCGGCCGGGATCCCCCGGCGCCTCGCTCCGCGCCGTGCCGCCCGCCGCCCCCGTCGGCGCCCTGCCGGCGGAAGGGGTGCGCGCCGTGGACCGCGCCCTGGTGCTGCTGCGCGCCTTCCGGGAGGAGGACGGGCCGCTGGGCCTGACGGAACTCTCCCGCCGCGCCGGGCTGAACATGACCACGGCGCTGCGCCTGCTCGGCACACTGGAGGGGCACGGCTTCGTCAAGCGCCTGCCCGCCGGCGGCTATCTTCTCGGCCCCACCCTGCTGCTCCTCGGCGACGTGTTCCGCCGCTCCCTCCGCCTGGAGCACCACGTCATGCCCGCGCTGGAGCGGCTGCGCGCCGAGAGCCGGGAGAGCGCGGCCTTCTTCGTGCGGGAGGGCGACCAGCGCCGCTGCGTCTTCCGTCTGGATTCCCCACAGCTCGTCCGCGACGTCGCCCATGTCGGGGAGGCGCAGCCGCTGGGCCGCGGCGCCCATGGCCGCTCCCTCATCGCGCTGGAGAGTGGCGACCGCCTGCCGGTGGTCAGCCGGGGGGAGCGCCTGCCGGTGATCGCCGCCATCGCCTGCCCCGTGCTGGACGCGGAGGGGCGGGTCGCCGGCTCCATCGGCATCTCCGTGCCGCTCTACCGCTTCACGGCGGAGACGGAGGCGCTCTGCACGCCGCTGGTGCTGCGCGAAGCGATGGCGATGACGCGCGACCTGGGCGGCGACCCGGCGCCGCTGGAACGCGCCGCGCGCTGAGCGCGGCAGGAGGGAGAGGAAACATGGCACGGATCGAGTTGACGCCCGAGGCGGAGCGCACGCCGGAGGAGCAGGAGGTCTGCCAGGAGGCTGTCTCCGGCATTCGCGGCCGCGTCCCTGCCCCGATGATCGCCTGGCTGAAGAATCCGGAACTGGCGCGCCGCGGCCAGCGCCTGGGCGAGCTGCTGCGCTACCAGACCACGCTGGAGCCGCGCCTGTCGGAGCTGGCCATCCTGGTCGTCGGGCGGCACTGGACGGCCCATTACGAGTGGACCGTGCACAAGCGCGAGGGACTGAAGGCCGGGATGGACCCGGAGGTGGTCGCCGCCATCGCGGAGCGCCGCGTGCCGATGCTGCGGGACGCGCGGGAGAGAGCGATCTACGACGTCTCCACCACCCTGATGGCGACGCGCCGCGTCCCGGACGACCTCTACCGTCGCGGGGTGGAAGCTCTCGGCGAGCGCGGCATGGTCGAGCTCGTCGCCCTGCTCGGCTACTACACCCTCGTCGCCATGACGCTGAACGTCTTCGAGATCGGCCTGCCCGATGCCTTCGCGCCGGAACTCGGGGCGGAGCCGGGGGATCCCGTGCCGTGACGGGCTGGGAGCCGAGCCTGCGCTACCCCGATCCCGCCATCCGCGCGCTGGACCACAGCTTCGAGCGGTATCACCTGGCGCTGGCCGGCGTGGAGCGCCTCCACACCGGCCTCCGCTGGGCCGAGGGGCCGGTTTGGTTCGGCGCCTGGCGCAGCCTGCTGTTCAGCGACGTGCCGAGTGACCGCATCCTCTGCTGGAGCGAGGCGACGGGCGCGGTCTCGACCTTCCGCGGCCCTTCCAACAATGCCAACGGCAACACCCGGGACCGCGAGGGACGGCTGGTCACCTGCGAGCACGGCGGCCGCCGCGTGACGCGCACGGAGCATGACGGCGCGATCACCGTCCTTCTCGATTCCTTCGACGGCAAGCGGTTGAACTCGCCGAACGACGTGGTGGTGAAGTCGGACGGCTCCATCTGGTTCACCGACCCGCCCTTCGGCATCGTCGGCTACTACCAGGGCGAGAAGGCGGAGCAGGAATTGCCGTCTTGCATCTACCGGATCGACGGCGCCACCGGCCGTGCAAAGGTGGTGGCGGACGACGTGAACGGCCCCAACGGCCTCGCCTTCTCACCGGACGAGAGCAAGCTCTACGTCATCGAATCCCGGGCCCGCCCGCGCAACATCCGCGTCTTCGACGTGGCGGGCGATGCCCTGCGCAACGGCCGCGTGCTGGTGGATGCGGGAACCGGCACGCCGGACGGCTTCCGCGTGGACCTGGACGGCAATCTCTGGTGCGGCTGGGGCATGGACCCGGACCAGGACGGGGTGCGCGTGTTCAACCCCGCCGGCGAACCGATCGGCCATATCCACCTGCCCGAGCGCTGCGCCAACCTCGCCTTCGGCGGGCGGCACCGGAACCGGCTGTTCATGGCCGCCAGCCACTCCCTCTATGCGCTCTACGTCAACACCCAGGGAACGCCCGGCGGCTAGCCGAACGGTCCAGGAGAAGACAGGATGACCACCCGCCGCCAGCTCGCCGGCCTGATCGCCGCCGCGGCACTGCCCCTCGCCCGCCCGGCGCTCGCGCAATCCGCGCGCATAGCCGAAGGGCCCATCCGCCTTGTCGTGCCCTTCCCGCCGGGCGGGCCGAACGACCTCGTCGCCCGCGTCCTCGGCCAGAAGCTCGGTGCGATCCTCGAGCGCAACGTGGTGGTGGAGAACCGCTCCGGCGCCGGCGGCGTGATCGGCACGGACAACGTGGTGAAGGCGGCGCCTGATGGCCGCAGCCTCTGCCTCACCAGCGCGGGCGCCATCGCCATCTCCCCCGTGCTCGGCGCCCCCATGCCCTTCGACGTCGCGAAGGACGTGGCCCCCATCACCCTCGTCGCGCTGATGCCGGAACTCCTGGCCGTGCCCCCCTCACTCCCCGTGAACAGCGTGGCGGAGCTGGTGGACTACGCGAAGAAGAACCCGGGGAAGGTGAACTACGGCTCCTCCGGCATCGGCTCCATGCCCCACCTGGCCGGGGAAGCCTTCCGCGCCGCCGCCGGGATCGACATCACCCACGTCCCCTATCGCGGCGCCGCGCCTGCCGTCACGGATCTCATCGCCGGCCAGGTGCAGATGATGTTCGCGGACATGCCGGCCATGATGTCCCAGGTGCAGGGCAACGCGCTGCGCCCCATCGCCCTCGCCAGCGGCGAGCGCTCCCCCCTCCTGCCGCAGACGCCCACCATGGCCGAGGCCGGCGTGCCGGTCGTCGCGGACAATTGGTACGGCCTCGTCGCCTCGTCGAAGGTGCCCGCCCCGATCCAGGCCCTGCTGCAGGAGGCCGCCGCGCGCGCCCTGCGCGACCCGGATCTGGTGAAGGCTTACGCCGAGCAGGGCGCCCGCCCCGTGGGCGGCAGCCAGGCGGAGTTCCGCGACTTCATCGTCAAGGAAAGCGCCCGCTGGGGCGAGGTCGGCCGCCGCGCGAACATCCGGATGGACTGAGGCGGAACGCCTCCCTCAAGAAGCAGGATACCAGACAATGGCAGGACGCCTCGAAGGCAAGGTCGCCGTCATCACCGGCGCCGGTTCGGTTGGCCCGGGCTGGGGCAATGGCCGCGCCGCCGCCGTGCTCTTCGCGCGCGAAGGCGCGCTCGTCTACGGTGTGGACAAGAACCCCGCCGCCATGGAGGAAACCGCCGCCCGCATCCGCGAGGAGGGCGGCCGCTTCGCCGCCGGCAGCTGCGACGTGATGAGCAGCGATTCCATCGCCGCCATGGTGCAGGCCGCGCTGGCGGAATACGGCCGCATCGACGTGCTGGTGAACAATGTCGGCGGCTCCGCCAAGGGCGGCCCGGTGGAGATGAGCGAGGAGGTCTGGGACACCCAGATCGACTACAACCTGAAAAGCGTCTTCCTCACCTGCAAGCACGTCCTTCCCGTCATGGTGCAGCAGGGCGGCGGCGCCATCGTCAACACCGCCTCCACCTCCGGCCTCCGCTGGACCGGCGCGGCGCAGGTGGCCTACGCGGCCTCCAAGGCCGGGATCATCCAGTTCTCCCGCGTCGTGGCGGTGGAATACGCCGCCCGCAACATCCGCGTGAACACCGTGGTTCCCGGCCAAATGCACACGCCGATGGTGGAGACGCGCCTGGCCGGCCAGCGCGCGGGCGGTGACGTGCAGGCGCTGCTCGCCGCCCGCGTGAAGCGCATCCCGCTGGGCTTCGCGGGCGATGGGCGCGACACGGCGGCGGCCGCGCTGTTCCTCGCTTCGGATGAGGCGCGCTTCGTGACAGGTACGGAGATCGTGGTGGATGGCGGAATGTCCGTCCGCTGCGACTGAGGCGAGGGGGGAAGAAAGAATTCTTCTCCCAGACCCCAATCATCTTTTTCTTGGGGACTGCTGCGGAATGTGCGGCTTGCGGCTCGCCTCGGGTCCAGGCCCCAGGCGCGGGACTCGTCAGCCCCTTCCGACGCGGGATCAAGGAAGCAATACCACCACATCCGCATCACGCGGCGGCCCGATAGAAGAAGATGACGGGGTCGAAGGCACTGCCTTCGACGGGTCCGGGGAGAGGGAGAATTCCTTCTCCCTCTCCCCGGGACAGCGTCACCCCTCGATATGCCAGGCCGCCCCGCCCAGCAGCCCGGAATGCGGCCGCATCACCTGGGTCACCGGCACGCCCTCCAGATACCCGGCAAAGCGCCCCTTGCCCGTGAACCCCGCCCGCATCGCTTCCACATCGAGAAGCGGCCCGAGATTCCGGCATAGGCCGCCGGTCACGAAGACCCCGCCATCCGCCAACACCGTCAGCGCCAGGCTTCCCGCGGCAGCGCCCAGCACGGAGGAGAAGACCCGCAGCGCCTCCTGGCAGGCCGGGCAGTTCCCCGCCGCCGCGCGGGCGGAGACATCGGGCGGCCCGGCCAGTTCCACGGGCCGGCCCTGCACATCCCCGATGATCCGCGCCAGCTGCAGCAGGCCGGGCCCGGACAGCACGCGCTCCAGCGAGACGTGCCCGCCATAGGTGCCGCGCAGCCGCCGCAGCACCTCCTCCTGCAGGGCATCCTGCGGTGCGAAGGAGGCGTGGCCGCCCTCGCTCGGCAGCACCCGCGCCAGCCCGCCGGCATGGATGAGGAAGGCCACGCCCAGCCCCGTCCCCGGGCCGAGCACCACGGCCGGCGCACCGGGCTTCGCCCCGCCGGGCTTCAGCGCCCGGCACTCGCCCTCCGCCAGATGCGGCACGGCGGAGGCCTGGGCGACGAAGTCGTTGATGATCGCCAGCCGCTCCACCCCCAGCCGCCGCTTCGCGTCGCTGATGGAGAAGCGCCAGGGGCTGTTGGTGAAGGCCACCTCGTCACCCAGTACGGGGGTGGCGACGGCCAGCACCGCCTCCTCCACGCTGCGCCCGGCCAGATAGGCCTCCGCCGCCTCGATCGGGCCTGGAAAATCGGCGCCCGGCAGCTTCGCCTCCCCGTAGGGTGCCGCGCCATCCTCGGACAGGGCGAAACGGGCATTCGTGCCGCCGATATCGCCCACCAGTCGCAGGGTCATGCCGCCAGCTCCCGCAGGGCTTCATCGGGGATGCGCCGCCGCAGCGCTTCCACATCCGCGCGCCTGGGATGGGCCGTGCCGGCACTGGAAACCGCCGCGGCCCCGGCCGCCACGCCCCAGGCGAAGGCCTCCGCCGCCGGCCTGCCGTCCGAGAGCGCCATGGTCATGGCTGCCAGGAAGCTGTCCCCCGCGCCCACTGCCCCCTTCACCTCCACCGGCAGGGCGGGCAGCCGCAGCGCGCCCTCCTCCGTTGCCAGCATCGCCCCGTCCCGCCCCAGCGTCACGGCCAGGATCCCCACCTTGCCGGAGCGAACCAGCTCCACCGCCGCCCGCTGCTGGTCGCCTTCATTCTCCAGCTTGCGGCCCACCAGGGCCTCGAACTCGCCGAGGGATGGCTTGGCGAGCGCGATCCCCCCCGCCTCCACCGCCGCCCGGAGCGCGGCGCCCGAGGTATCCAGCACGAAGGGCAACCCCCGCTTCCCGGCCAGCGCCGCCAGCCGGGCGTGGAAGTCCTCCGGCACGCCGCGGGGCAGGCTGCCGCTGCCCACCATCCAGTCCGCCTCCACCTCCTCCATGGTGGCCAGCGCGGCCTTCCACTCCGCCTCCGTCACCTCCGGCCCTTCCGGCACGAAGCGGTATTCCTGCCCGCTGCTCCGCTCCATCACCGTCTGGCTGATCCGCGTCAGGCCGGAGACGGGAACGCCCCGGTGGGGCACGCCCCCCTCCTCCAGCAGCTCCTCCAGGAAGCGCCCGGTCACCCCGCCGGAGAGCACCACGGCCAGGGCCCGGCCACCCAGTTCCTGCACCACCCGGGCCACGTTCACCCCGCCGCCGCCGGGGTCGTGCCGCTCCTCCGTCGTACGGATCTTGTGGATCGGCCGCACCTTCTCCGCCTCGCAGGCCAGGTCGATGGTCGGGTTCGGCGTCAGCGTGGTGATCAGTCCCGGCATTCCGTTCGATCCACTCCAAAGGCAGGGGGCATATGGGGCAGGGAACGCACGCGGGCCACGGAGGTCGCCGCGCGCATATCATTCGGGGGAAAGCGACCCTATATCCCCGCCGCCATGCTTCGCCTGACCGAGATCAAGCTCCCCCTGGACCACGAGCCGGACGCGCTGCGCGACGCCGTGCTCGCCCGCCTGCGCGTGGCGCCGGAGGAGGTGCTGGACATCACCGTTTTCCGCCGGGGCCACGACGCGCGCCGCCGCGGGGCCATCGCCCTCATCTACACGCTGGACGTCGCCCTGCGGGACGAGGCGGCGGTGCTGGCGCGCCTGACCGGGGAACGCCACGTCGCCCCCACGCCGGAAACCTCCTACCGCCTTCCCCCCGCCCCGCCCGTGCCGCGCCTGCGCCCGGTGGTGATCGGCGCCGGCCCCTGCGGCCTTTTCGCCATGCTGGTCCTGGCCCAGCTCGGCCTGCGCCCGATCCTGATTGAGCGCGGCAAGGTGGTGCGGGAACGCACGCAGGATACATGGGGCCTTTGGCGCCGCTCCGTCCTCACCCCGGAATCCAACGTGCAGTTCGGCGAGGGCGGCGCCGGCACCTTCTCCGACGGCAAGCTTTATTCCGGCATCGGCGACAACGCGAACCGCATCCGCAAGGTGCTGGAGGAGTTCGTGGCCGCCGGCGCGCCGGAGGAGATCCTCTACCTCTCCAAGCCGCATATCGGCACCTTCCGCCTCGTCTCCATGGTCGAGAAGATGCGCGCCGGCATTGAGGCGCTGGGCGGAGAGTACCGCTTCGGCACCCGCGTGGAGGACATCGAGCTCGGCCCGGACCGCGCCCTGCGCGGCCTCCACCTCTCCGACGGCAGCTTCCTGGAGGCGGACCGCGCGGTGCTCGCCATCGGCCACTCCGCCCGCGACACCTTCGGCGTGCTGCACGATCGCGGCGTGTTCATGGAGGCCAAGCCCTTCTCCATCGGCGTGCGGATCGAGCACCCGCAGGGCCTGATCGACCGCTGCCGCTTCGGGCCGCAGGCCGGCCACCCCGTCCTCGGTGCCGCCGACTACAAGATCGTGCACCACTGCAAGACCCCCGCCGCCGAGGGCCGCGCGGTGTACTCCTTCTGCATGTGCCCCGGCGGCCAGGTCGTCGCCGCCGCGTCCGAGCCGGGCCGCCTCGTGACCAACGGCATGAGCCAGTACTCGCGCGCCGAGCGCAACGCGAATGCCGGCATCGTCGTCTCCCTCACGCCGGAGCGCGACTATCCCGGCTCTCCCCTCGCCGGCCTCGCCTTCCAGCGCCACTGGGAGGAGCGGGCCTTCGTCGCCGGCGGCAGCAACTGGAACGCCCCCGTGCAGCGCGTGGAGGATTTCCTCGCTGCCCGCCCCTCCACGCGCCTCGGCGAGGTGATCCCTTCCTACAAGCCCGGCGTCACCCCCACCGACCTCGCGGCCTGCCTGCCCGATTTCGCCGCCGCCGCCATCCGGGAGGCCCTGCCCGCCTTCGACCGCCAGATCCGCGGCTTCGCCATGGGCGATGCGGTGATGACGGGCGTGGAGACCCGGACCTCCTCCCCCCTCCGCATCCGCCGCGACGAGACCGGACAGAGCCTCAACACTCCCGGCCTCTTCCCCGCGGGAGAGGGCGCGGGCTATGCCGGCGGCATCCTTTCCGCCGGCGTGGACGGCATCCGCGCCGCCGAGGCCGTGGCCGCGAGCCTCTCAGCCATCCCCCTGGTGGCTTAGGACCGATCCGGTTTCATCCATCTCGTGGATAGCTGCCATCCACGCGCTGCGTTGGTATTCCCGAACCCCCGGGCGCATCTCTCTGTCAACGAAGGGCGGCACCTCGTCGCCCCATCGACCCAGGACATGCAGTCATGATCAACCTTCGCACCATCGCCCTCGCCGCCGCCCTGATCGGTTCCCTCGCCGCCCCGGCCTTCGCCGACCAGGAGCGCGTGCCCGCCGGTGCCACCGCCTCCAGCGCCTGGACTCAGTCCGGCAACCGCACCCCGCTCGCCGGCGGCTCCGGGCAGACCATGCTCGAGATGAGCGGCGCCACCGGCGGCGGCGGCCAGCACAGCTGAGCCATCCGCTCCGGGCCTGATCCCGGGTCGAACGCAGCCCCAGGACCGATCGGTCCTGGGGCTTTTCGCATTCCGGGGGTCATCTCCTGATGGGCTCAGGACCAGGGGGCGCCGCCCCCTGGAACCCCTGCCAGGGGGCTGGTTGGACCTATAGGTCCAACCCTGGACCTGCATCGGGCAGCCGCGGAACTGACCTGATATGTCAGCCCTTGGGATCGGGCCTGATCCTGCCCTTGCAGTCGCCACGGCTCCACGAGCCGAGGCGCACCATCAGGCGAGCAATCCCAAAGCCTAGAGAAAGATGATGGTGAGGGGTCCGGGGAAGGATCCCTCCTTTCTCTCCCCGGGACTGACCACCCCCAAACAATCAGCGCAGCGTCGGATCCAGCCGATCCCGCAACCAGTCGCCGAGGAGGCTGACGCAGAGCGTCGTCAGCACGATCACCGAGGACGGGGCGAGCAGGATCCACGGCGCCCGCGTCAGGTATTCCCGCCCGTAGCCGACCATGTTGCCGAGCGAGGTCATGGGCGGCTGCACGCCGAGGCCGAGGAAGGACAGGCCGCTCTCCAGCAGGATGATCTCGGGGAAGGAAAGGGTCATGGAGACGATGAGGGTGGAGGCGATGTTCGGCAGCACGTGGCGGCCGTAGACGCGCCAGGGCGAGGCGCCGAGTCCCTTCACCGCCGCCGCGTAGCCCTGCGAACCCGCGGAGACGGCGAGACCGCGGGCAATCCGGGCGTAGCGTTCCCAGCCGTGCAGGCCGAGCAGGCAGATGAAGAGGGGCAGGGAGTTCCCGAAGAAGGCCAGCACCGCGAGCGCCAGGATCAGGAAGGGCATGGAGGCCTGGAAGTCCACCAGCGCCAGCACGGCCTGCTCCACCACCCCGCGGAAGTGAGCGGCGAGGAAGCCGAGGGAGACGCCGAGGACCGCGGAGATGACGGTGGCGCCGAAGGCGATCAGCAGGCTCATGCGGATGGAGGCGATGAGGCGGGAAAGGACGTCCCGCCCCAGTTCATCCGTGCCCAGCGGGTCGACCCATTCGCCGCCCATGCCGATCGGGGGCGTCAGCCGGTTCTGCAGGTCCAGCGCGGTGTAGGAGTAGGGGCTGACCAGATCCGCCGCGAGGGCGGTGAGCAGCATCAGCAGCAGCCAGGCGATGGCGAAGATCACCATCCCCGGCAGACGGGCCCGCTTGCGGGCGGGCGGGGCGGAGGCGGCGGGGACGGCGTCCAGAGGGATGTCGGACATCAGGCGGTGGCTCCGCGCGGCGCGGCGCGCAGGCGGGGATCCAGCGCGCCGTAGAGGAGATCCACGACGAGGTTGGCGGTCACCATGGTCGCGGCGACGAGCAGCAGGATGCACTGCACCACCGCCAGGTCCCGGTTCGCGACGGCCACCACTAGCAGGCGACCGACGCCGGGCCAGGAGAAGACGCTCTCCACCACCACCGCGCCGGCGAGCAGGCTGCCCACCATGAAGCCGATGATGGTCACGGTGGGGATCGCCGCGTTGGGCAGGGCGTGGCGGCGCACGGCGACGTGCCAGGGCACGCCCTTGGCCAGGGCGGTCCGCATGTAAGGCTGGCCCAGCACCTCCAGCATGGCGGAGCGGGTGAAGCGCGCCAGCACGGCGGCACCGCCGATGCCGAGGGTTATCACCGGCAGCACGGCGTGGCGCCAGCTCTCCTGCCCGCCGGAAGGCAGCCAGCCCAGCGTCACGGCGAAGACCAGCACCAGCACGAGGCCCAGCACGAAGGAGGGCACGGTGAAGCCCGCCACCGCCAGCAGCATCACCGCCCGATCCGCGAAGGAGTTGCGGTGGAGCGCGGCATAGACCCCGGCGGGGACGCCGAGGCCGATCTTGATGAGCAGGGCGGGGATGGTGAGCGCCAGGGTGGCGGGAACGCGTTCCGCCACAAGCTCGATCGCCGGGCGGCCGTCGCGCATGGACTGGCCGAGGTCTCCGCGGAAGATGGCGGCGAAGTAGCGCAGGTACTGCTGCCAGATCGGGTCGTTCAGGCCCCAGGATTCGCGGAAGGCGGCCACGGCCTCGGGCGGCGCGTCGGCGGACATGATGAGCAGCGCGGGATCGCCGGAGAGGCGCAGCACCACGAAGGCGAAGGTGACGACGAGCACCATGGTCAGCAGCGCGCGGGCCAGGCGGATGCCAAGGAAGCGAAGCATCAGGCGTTCATCCGTTCCGGCACGGGCTGCGCGATGGCGGTAGGCACCGCGCCGTCATTGGCCGCCACGTCGCCATGCGCGACGTGGCAGGCCACCAGCCGCCCATCGGAGGCGCGGCGCTTGAGGGCCGGGACCTCGCGCGCGCAGAGCGCGGCGGCATCGGCGCAGCGCGGGTGGAAGGCGCAGCCCGGCGGCCGGGCGGCGGGGTTGGGCGGATCGCCGCGCAGCACGATGCGCCCACCCTTCCGGCCGGGATGCGGGATGGCGGAGACGAGGGCCCGGGCATAGGGATGCGAGGGGGCGTGCAGCACCTCGTCCGGCTCGCCCTCCTCCACCACGCGGCCCAGATACATCACGGCCACACGGTGGCTCATCTGCCGCACGGCGCGCAGGTCGTGCGAGATGAAGAGAAGGGCGACGCCGCTGCGCGCCTGCACCTCGGCCAGCAGGTTCATCACCTGGGCCTGGATGGAGACGTCGAGCGCGGAGATCGGCTCATCGCAGACCAGCAGGTCCGGGCCAGTGGCGAGCGCGCGGGCGAGGACGGCGCGCTGGCGCTGGCCGCCGGAGAGCTCGTGCGGATAGCGGTCCGCGTGGTCGCCGCGCAGGCCGACGTCCCGCAGCAGCGCCTCCACCCGGGCGGGCCGGTCGGCGCGGGTGCCGATGCCGTGGATCTCAAGCGGCTCCGCCACCTGGGCGCCGATCGTCAGGCGGCGGTCCAGGGCGCCGAGCGGGTCCTGGTACACCATCGCCATGCGCGCGCGCAGGCGGCGCCATTCCGGGGTGGCGGGGGCAGGCATCCGCTCGTTGCGGAAGGCCACACCGCCCTCGTCCGGCATCTCAAGCCCCAGCACCATGCGGCCGGTGGTGGACTTGCCGCAGCCGGACTCGCCCACCAGGCCGAGGGTCTTGCCGCGATGCAGGGTCAGCGAGACGCCGTCCACCGCGCGCTCCTCCGCCGGGCGGCCGAACAGGCCGCGGCGCATGGCGTAGCGGCGCACCAGGCCTTGCGCGTGCAGAAGAGGTTCGGTGTCGCTCATGCCAGGGCCAGTTCAGGGGTGCGCTCGGGCTCGACCGGGCGGATGCAGGCGGCGCGGTGGGCGGGGGCGACGGGAATCAGCGGCGGCACCGCCCTGTCGCAGGCGGCGACATGGCGTGGGCAGCGCGGGGCATAGGGGCAACCGGGGGGCATCGCCCAGGGCTCCGGCACCCCGCCGGGGATGGCGGCCAGCGGGCGGCGCGGGCCGTCCATGGGGGGCAGCGCCGCCAGAAGCCCGGCAGCGTAGGGATGGGCGGGGGCAGAGAAGAGCTCGGCCGAGGCCGTCTCCTCCACGATGCGCCCGGCATACATGACGAGGACCCGGTCGCAGGTCTCCGCCACCACGCCGAGGTCGTGAGAGATGAGGACCAGGGCCATTCCGGTGTCGCGGCGGATCTCGGCCAGCAATTCCAGGATCTGGGCCTGGATGGTCACGTCCAGCGCCGTGGTCGGCTCGTCCGCCACCAGCAGCTCCGGCCCGCCGGCCAGGGCCATGGCAATCATCACGCGCTGGTTCTGCCCACCGGAGAGCTCGTGCGGGTAGGCGTCCAGGCGCCGACGGGCATCGGGCATGCCCACGCGGTCCAGCAGCCGCCGCGCCTCCTCCTTCGCCACCGCGCCGTCCATCCCCCGGTGTAGGCGCAGGGCCTCCGTGATCTGGCGGCCGATGCGGTGCACCGGGTTCAGGCTGCTGGCGGGGTCCTGGAAGATCATCGCCACCCGGCCGCCGCGCACGCGGTCCAGCACGGCGGGGGCGGCGTGCAGGATCTCCGCCCCGTCCAGCCGAACGCTGCCCGTGACGGCCGCCTTGCCCGGCAGCAGGCCGAGGGCGGCGAGCCAAGTCACGGACTTGCCGCAGCCGGATTCGCCGACCAGCGCCACCGCCTCGCCGCGCCCCACCAACAGGTCCACGCCGCGCAGGGCGGGGATGCCGTCGAAGGAGGCGGTGAGGCCGCGGATCTCGACCAGGGGCGTCGTGGTCAACCCCAGTTGCCCTGGCGGAAGTCCATCGCGAAAGCGGGGGCGGCGCGCCACTTGATGTCCTTGCGCTTGGCCGTGAAGGTCGCGTTCTGGTGCAGCACCGTGTAGGCCGGGTCCTCGCGCTCGCAGATCTCCAGCATGCGGCGGAAGGCGCGCTTGCGCTCCGCGCGGTCGGTGGAGGTCTCCAGCAGGACGGAGAGGCGGTTGCTCTCCTCATTGGTCCAGATGCCGACCTGCTGCGGCTGCCCGTTCGGGCCCCACTGGTTCACGTTGCAGGACACGGGATCATTGAAGGGCGCGCTGGCCGACCAGTCATAGACGCCGCGGGAGCCGTTCCGATCGAGGATCTGGCTCCAGTTCTCCTTCATGTCGATCTGAACGTTCAGCCCGACCGCGCGCCACATCTCCACCAGCACCTGCGAGGTCGGGGTCTGGTTAATGTAGTAGTTGTTCAGCAGGCGGTAGGGGATCGCCTCGCCCTTGTAGCCGGCCTCGCGCAGCAGGTTGCGGGCGAGGGCCGGGTCATATTTCGGCGCCTCCCAGTCGCTGACGTACATGTCGCCGTAGTACTCGAACTGCAGTCCGCGCGGCACCACGGTGCGGCCGCCCCAGAGGCTGTCCACGATCGCCTTGCGGTCGATGGCATGGGTCAGCGCGCGGCGCACCCGGGCGTCGCGCAGCGCGGGGTTATTCTTGTCCATCACGGAGATGCGGTGGTTCAGGATGGTGCCGCCCTGCACCTCGTAGGCACGATCGCGCTCGATGCCGCCGATCTGGTCGGGCGGGATGTCGCAGGCGAACTGCACCTCCCCGGTGCGGAGCGCGTTGATGCGGGCGGAGACCTCCGGGATCTCCAGGAAGCGGATCTGGCGCAGCGGTGGGCGGCCGCCCCAGTACTCGTCATGCGCGGCAAGGGTGAGGGAGTGGTCCGGGCGGAACTCCACCACCTTGTAGGGGCCGGTGAGGACGGGCTTGCGCGCCCAGTCGAACCAGCCCTTCGCTTCCTGATAGGCGCGGCGGGAGATGATCTCGCTGCCGAAGCGCGACAGGCGGCCTTCCAGCGTCACGTCGGGGGTGGCGTTGTGGAAGCGCACGGTGCGGGCATCCACGACCTCCACCCGCTCCAGCGCCGGCCAGGCGCGGCGCGCCACGCCCGTGACCTCCGCCGGCAGCTCGCGCTGGGCGGGGGACGGGATGGCATCGCCGCGGATGGAGATGGTGCGGCCCTGCGCGGTGGGCAGGGTCTCGCCGAACATGCGCTCCCGCCCGAAGGAAAAGGCCACGTCCTCGGCCGTCATCACGTCGCCGTTGTGGAAGCGGACGTTCTCGCGCAGCGTCAGCTCTACCACGCTGTCGCTGATGCGGCGCCATTCCGTGGCCAGGCCCGGCACGGTCTTCATCTCGTTCAGCCAGTCACGGCCGATCAGCCCTTCCCAGAGGGAGGAGAAGAAGATGCGCTCGCCGACGTTGGACTGCTCGCGCAGCACCTCCAGCGTGTTGGAGTTGCTGATCTTCTGCACGGCGATGTTGATGGAGGGCCGCTGGTCGGACTGGCCGATGGCGAAGCGCGGGAGCGCCGCGGCAGCGGCTGCGCCCAGCAGCAGGGGACGGCGGGACAGGATCACGGGGTTCTCTCCTCGAGGCCCTTGGGAGTGGCTCGGTAGTGGGTCAGGGTGCGCTCGGCATGGCGCATGCGGTGAGACAGGGCGCGCTGCGCGTAGTCCCGCACCACGCCGGCATAGGCTGGGTCGTCGGCCAGGTTCGTGAAGCCGTGCGGGTCGTTCTCCAGGTCGAAGAGAAGCGGCGGCAGCGCGGCGAAGTGGACGTATTTCCAGTTCTCGTCCTGCACGACGAGGAGGGAGCAGTCGTCCATGTGCAGGCCGAGGCTGTCCTCCGGCCGGGAATAGAAGACGTCGCGGAAGTCGTACTCGTAGAACAGGTGGTCCCGCCAATCCGCGGGCCTCTCCCCCGCTACCAGCGGCAGCAGGGAACGGCCGTCGCAGGCGCGGGGGGCGGAGCCGCCCAGCCAGTCCAGGATCGTGGGCATCACGTCCACGCTCTCGGTGAAAGCGCCCTCGATGCGGCCCTGCGCGCCCGCGGGGGCGTCCGGGTCCTTGATCACCAGCGGGATGCGGAAGCTCTCGTCGTGATAGCCGACCTTGCCGAGCAGGTAGTGGTCGCCCAGCTGCTCCCCGTGGTCGGAGGTGAAGATGACGAGCGTGTCCTTCCACTGCCCCGTCTCATCCAGATGCGCGATCACCTGGCCCAGCGCGTCGTCCACCTCGGAGATCATGCCGGAATAGGTGGCGCGCATCTGCGCGACCGCGCCCGCATCCAGTTCCGTCGCCGCGCCGCCCGCGCCGTGAAAGAAGGAGCCCTGGCTGATGCCGCGCAGATAGAAATCCAGCAGCGGGTGCTGCCGCGCCTCCTCCTGCCAGGTGTCGCGCCGGTGCAGGGGCGGCATGTCCTCCGGCCGGTACATGGCGTGGTAGGGGGCGGAGGCGATGAAGGGCGGGTGCGGGCGGTAGTAGCCGAGGTGGAGGAACCAGGGCTTGCCGTTGCGGCCCTTCAGGTAGGTCAGCGCCCGCTCCGTGAAGTAGGCCGTGTCCGACAGCGCGGCGGGGATGCGGCTGGGGCGGGCGGTGGCGCCGGGCACGGCATCCTCCCCCTCCGGCAGCCAGATGTCCTCACGGTTCGGGGGAAGGGCGTAGCCCTTCTGGGACAGCCATCCGAAATACCCGTCCATCGTCGGCTCGAAGGCGCCCACGGCGCGGAAGCCGTCCATCAGGTCGCCCAGCGTCGTGAAGCGGGGGTCAAGCGCGCCGGTGGTGCGGGGATCCGGCGTGGTGGTGGTGTAGCCGATCAGCGCGGGGTCGTAGCCGATCCGCCGCAGCTCCTTCGCCAGGTTGGTGTGGCGGGCATCCAGCGGCACGGTGTTCTGCACGGCCCGGTGATTCATCAGGTACAGCCCGGTCAGCAGGCTGGCGCGGGCCGGGCCGCAGGGCACGGTGTTGGTGACGTGGTTGCGGAAGGTCACGCCCTCCCGGCAGAGCCGGTCCAGGTTCGGGGTCCGCAGGAAGCCCGCCCCCAGCGCCGGCACGAAATCGGCCCGCCACTGGTCCACCACGACGAGCAGCACGTTACGAGGCTTCGATGATGGGGAAGGCATGCCCGCGGCGGCTCCAGGAACGGCCGGACGCTTACTGCGGGGCCCGCGACACCCATGCTTCAGATTTGTTGTGGTCAGATGACAATCGCGCATCCGGCGTCGCAGGACGCGCCAGGGGCGCGACGGACGGGCCGATCAGAACGGGTGCGGCAGCATCAACCCGCGTCGCCGCGAAGCATGAAAATCGCCGAGTAGGCGGGCAACTCCGTTTCGGCGCCGAGGGCGGCGATGGCCTCGCCATGCTCCAGCATCACGGTCTGCAGCGCCGCTTCGTCCGTCGCCTCGATCAGGAGCAGGGCGGCGAAGCTTCCGTCTCCGCCGCGCAGCGCCTTCTCGTTCGTCGGCACGTCGGAGCCGGCCCGGTCCACCGCGAGGAGCCGCACGGCGCAGACCCGGTCCTCCGCCGCGATCGCCTCGAGGGGGACATCGTCGGATACCGCGTGCGGGAGGCGCAGGGCCAGGACGTGCCCGCCCTGCCCCATGCCGAGCGCGCGCACCACCTTGCCGCCGCCGCGCGCGAAGTTCCGCAGCTTCGGCATGGTCCGGCTGGACCAGGGCGTGGGATCGTTCAGACGGGCCAGATAGGCGTCGCTCGTCAGCACCGATGCGGAGGAGAGGTCGTAGAGGATCAGGTAGCGGCGCAGATCGGCGAGGCCGGCGCGGAACACGCGCACGCCTTCGAAGCCGGGGATGCCCACCCGCTCCGCCGTGTGCTCGCGGGTCAGCCAGTGCAGGTAGTCCGTCTCTCCGTCCGGATCGACGTCGCTCCAGATCGCGAGCATGCCGGTTGCCATGATGCGCAGGTCCCCCAAGTCATCGGCCGCAGGATTCGGACGGCGAGCGCGGGTCGCGCCGGCCATGGCCGCCGCCTACTCCATCTTGATGTTGCGGCGGCGGATCAGGTCGCCCCAGCGGCGAGCCTCCTCCGCCTGATAGGGCGGGAAGGCCTCGGAGGTGCCGGCGTAGATGTCGATCGAGGCGGCATCCAGCCGCGCCTTCACCTCGGGCGTCGCCAGGATCTTCCGCGCGGCGTCGGAGAGTTGCGCCACGATCGCGGGCGGGGTGCCGGCGGGCGCGAAGAAACCGAAGTCGTTGGTGGCGCGGTAGCCGGTGAGGCCGCACTCGGCGAGGGTGGGCACCTCGGGCATCTGCGGGCTGCGCCCAACGCTCGTCACGGCCAGCGCGCGCAGGTCGCCCGACTGGATGTAGGGAATGGCGGTGACGGTATCGATGAAGCCCATCGTCGTCTCCTTCGCGATGACGGCCTGCACCTGTAGCCCGCCGGAGCGGTAGGCGACGTGCAGCATCTGCGTGCCGGACATGTCGAGCATGAGCTCGGGCGCGAGATGGGCGATCGTGCCGGCGCCTGCGGAGGCGTAGGTGAGCTTGCCCGGCTGCGCCTTCGCCGCCGCGATTAGCTCGGCATAGGTGTTGATACCGCTGGAGGAATGGACGCAGACGAACATGGCGTTGCCGGCGAGAAGGCTGATCGGCGCGAAGCCATGGTCGCTGTCATAGGGCAGCTTGTCGAACAGGAAGGGCGCGAGCGCGAAGGTGCCGGTCGGCGAGACGCCGAGGGTGTAGCCGTCCGGCCGCGCGCGGGCCACGGCGCCGTGGCCGACGGTGCCGCCGCCGCCGGCGCGGTTGTCCACCACGAAGTTGCCGTTCAGCCCGGTGGACAGGTACTGCGCCATCAGCCGCGCCACGAAGTCCGTGGAGCCGCCCGGCGCGAAGGGCACGATGATCGTGACCGTCCGGTTCGGATATCCCTGGGCCTGGGCATGGGCGCCGCCGGTCCCGAGCGCGGGCAGGGCGACGGCCCCGATCCCGGCCAGCAGCGCGCGCCGGCGCATCGGCGCGGCCTTCGTCGGATCCTCTCGCATCGTCACTCTCCCTCTCTCTTCTTGTGCTGGATTCAGGGACCGCGGGCCGGACTTCAGCCCAGCAGGTCGTGCATGGAGCGGATCGCCGTCGCGTAGCCCCGCGCGCCAAGCCCGGCGATGACGGCCGTCGCGACCGTCGAGACGAGCGAGCGGTGGTAGATCGCGTCGCGCTTGTGGATGTTGGTGATGTGCAGCTCGATGATCGGGCGCCCGAACATCTTCAGCGCGTCGAGCACGGGGATCGAGGTGAAGGTCAGCCCGGCGGGGTTGATGATGATGCCGGCGGCGTCACCGTCCGTCGCCTCGTGGATCCAGTCCACGAGCTGGCCTTCCCAGTTCGTCTGCCGGAAGACGATCGCCGTGTCCCCGGCCGCCTCGCGGCACATCGCTTCGACCTCGGCGAGGGTCGTGTGCCCGTAGATCTCCGGCTCGCGCTTGCCCAGCCGGTTGAGGTTGGGCCCGTTCAGGACGTGGATCGGCCCGGTCACGGCAGATGGACCGCGTGCCGATAGCTCTTCCGAAGGACGCGGCGGGCACAGGTCCCCCGCCACGGATTCCTGTTCCGCAAGTCCGTCATCCCCCTTCGCGGCGCCCATTCCCGGGCGCCGTCCCAGGGAATGGGTAGCAGCATCGTTTCGCGCGTTCAACCGATGAAAGAGCGATCCTCTGGTTTATGTGCGATCACCCGCCAGTAACCGGCTTTGCTCCCGGACCGCGCTGAGGCAACCTGTAGGGAGGAGGAAGTCCTTGGAACGCGAAGTCCCATCAGCCCCGGACGAGGCGACGGTCAGCGAGACGGTCTATCGCCGGATCCGCGCCGACATCGTCTTCGGGCGCCTCTCCCCCGGGCAGAAGCTTGGGCTCGACCGCATGCGCGCCACCTACGGCGCCAGCATCAGCACCCTGCGCGAACTGCTGAGCCGCCTGGCCTCGGAAGGCCTCATCGTCGCGGAGGGGCAGAGGGGCTTCGAGGTGGCGCCGGTCTCGGCGGAGGATTTCCAGGAGGTCACCTCGCTCCGGCTCCTGCTGGAAGCGCACGCGATGGAGGGGTCCTTCGCGGCCGGTGGGCTGGACTGGGAGGGCGGGGTGGTCGCGGCCCACCACAAGCTTGCGGCCCTGGAACGCCAGCTCCTCGCGGGGGAGGAGGCCGATGTCGAGCTCTGGAAGCGCTACGACTGGGAGTTCCACCGCGCCCTGATCGCGGCCTGCGGCTCCAGGGCCCTGCTCCAGGCGCATGCGGCCATGTACGACCGCTATCTGCGCTACCAGATGGTGGCGGTGGTGTTCCGGGGCACCGAGGCGGCGGAGGAGCACCGCCGCCTGCTGGAGAGCGCGCTGGCCCGCGACAGCGTCACGGGCCGTCAGGCCCTGGCCGAGCACCTCGACAATTGCGTCCAGCACGTCCTGCGGAGCGGGGCGCTGGAGGGCTTTGCCCGCGGGCGGGCCACTGATACGGCCGCCCGTCCGCCGGGCTCCGCCGCGCCCGCGCGCAAGCCGGCGCGCAGGGCGGCTCAGAAAGCGCTCTAGCCGGCCGGGCATGGGGCGGTGCCGGAGAGGTGACCGCCCTGCTGCCGCACCAGCCGGCAGGGTGGAAGGCCGGGGGGGGAAAGGGCGCGAAAGGGGCGGCACGGCTGGGCGCAGGCGCCTTCGTCCGGTAGACTGCAAGGGATGGCGGCGCGGGCCTGATGGCGCGGGGCGAAGGACGAAATGGGCCCCGGCCGGGGGGCCTGCCTTGGACGGAAGCCCCTCCGCTCCCATCTCGGCCCCTCCCCAGGGTGCTACGGCGCGCCCCTTCGTCACTGAGGCAGGATGATCCCTTCCACCGTGCGGACCACCCCCGAGCTGCGGGCCATGCGGCCCCGTGTCCTTGCCCTGCTCCGGGGGCGCCGCAGCGCCACGGCGGGCGAAGCCGTGCCCCTACGTCCCGGGGATCTCACCATCGGCTCCTACAACGTCCACAAGTGCGTCGGCACGGACCGCCGCTTCGATCCCGCCCGGGTGGGTGAGGTGATCGCGGAACTGGACGTGGACATCCTCGCCCTGCAGGAGGTGGACCGGCGCTTCGGGCACCGCGTGGGCCTGCTGGACATGGCGGGGATCGAGCGGCGGACCGGGTTGCGCCATGTCCCCCTTTCCAGCGTGCCGCTGGGGCAGGGCTGGCACGGCAACGCGCTGATGCTCCGCCGGGGCGAAGTGACCCGGCTGCGCCGCCTGACCCTGCCGGGCGGGGAGCCGCGCGGGGCGGCGGTGGCCGACCTGCGCCTGCCCGCCGGGCCGCTGCGCGTCGTCTCCGCCCATTTCGGCCTGCTGCGGCGGCACCGGGCGCGGCAGGTGGCCGCCATCCTGGAAGCGCTGGAGGCGGCGGACGACATGCCGACCGTGATCCTCGGCGATCTTAATGAGTGGCGCCCGGGCCGCCGTTCCTCCTTGATGGCGCTTGAGGGGCGGTTCGAGGGCGTGCGGCCGGACCACGCCACCTTCCCCAGCCGCCTGCCCCTGCTGCCGCTGGACCGCATCCTCGGCCGCCCTTACGGGCTGGTGGAGATGGTGCGCGCCCATGACACGCCGCTGGCCCGCCTCGCCTCCGACCACCTGCCGCTGAAGGCGCGGCTGCGGCTGGCCGCGGTGCACGGCACCGCCCTGGCCAACGCGGCCTGAGGGAGGCCACCTGATGCCCGACGCCACCGGGACGGAGGGGGCCACCACCGCGCCCGCCACCCCCTGGCCGGCGGGGGGCAGCGGCGTGGCGGTGGCGCCGGACGGGCTGGTGGCCTTCGCCGCCCGCTGCCGTGCGGCCCGCGAGGCACAGGAAAGCCTGGACCTCCTCTACTACATCTGGCGCGACGACCTGACCGGCCGCCTGCTGGCGCGGGAGGTGCTGCGGGCCGCAGGCCGCGGCGTGCGCGTGCGCCTTCTGCTGGACGACATGTACGCGCTGGGGCGGGAGCGCGTTCTGTCGATCCTCGACGCGCACCCGCACATCGAGGTCCGGCTGTTCAACCCCACGCGCTGGCGCCGCTTCGGCCAGGCGGGGATGGTCATGGAGATGCTGTTCGGCGGGCGGCACCTGAACCGGCGCATGCACAACAAGGCCTGGATCGCCGATGGCCGCGTGGCGGTGGTGGGCGGCCGCAACGTCGGTGACGAGTATTACGACGCCTCCGGCGCCTTCAACTTCCGCGATCTCGACCTCGTCCTCGCCGGGCAGGCGGTGCGCGACGTGCAGGCCGTGTTCGAGCGCTACTGGCGGCACCCGCTGGCCCGGACTGTGCGGCGCGCCAGCGGCCTGCGCCCGCGCCCCGGTCGCCTCGCGGCCCTCACCCGGCGCCTGGACATGACGGCCGCCGGGGAGAGGGCGCGGCCCTTCCTGGAGGGGCTGAAGACCGATCCCGGCGTGGCGAAGGTCATGGAAGGCGGTACCGACGGCCTCACCCCCCTGCCCCGCGACGCCATCCGCGTGGTCGCGGATTCCCCGGACAAGGTGCTGTCCCAGGCGCCGATGAAGGAGTGCCTCGCCCCCGCGATCCTGGAGGCGCTGCAGGAGGCCCGTCAGGAGGCGCTGCTGATCTCCCCCTACTTCGTGCCGGGCGAGGACGGCATGGCGGTGCTGGAGGGCCTGGCGCGGAAGGGCGTGCGCGTCGCCGTGGTCACCAACTCCCTCGCCGCGACGGACGTGGTGGCGGTGCATGGCGGCTACGCGCGCCACCGCGGCCAGCTGCTGGATGCGGGGATCGAACTCTACGAGCTGAAGCGGTCCGGCAAGGAATCCGCCGGCGTCTTCGGCTCCCGCGGCGCCAGCCTGCACACCAAGGCGCTGGTGGTGGATGGCGGGCACGCCTTCGTCGGCTCCTTCAACCTCGATCCCCGCTCGGCGACCCTGAACACGGAAATGGGCGTCTTCGTCCGCCACGCGGCGCTCAGCGACGCGGTGCAGGAGGAGTTCGCCCGCCTCTCCGACCCGGCGCGAAGCTGGCAGGTGATGCGGGGCAAGGACGGCGGCCTGTGCTGGAACGGACCGGACGGAACCGTGACCGCCGAGCCCGACGCCTCGCTCCGCCGGCGCGCCCTGGCCTGGCTGGTGCGCTGGCTGCCGATCGAATCCCAGCTCTGAGGTGCGGGGCCTGTTCTGATGGGTCCGGAGCCAGGGGGCGCCGCCCCCTGGAACCCCCGCCAAGGGCCTGAGGCCCTTGGATCCCCGTCTGGCTGCCGCCCGCGCCGTCCTGACACGGGGTTTCTGCGTGGGGCACCTTAATCCTGCCCTTGCAGCCGCCTCGGGTCATGGACCCGAGGCGCACCGTCATCCGAGCCAGACCAGCACGAAGAAAAAGATGATGGTGAGGGGTCCGGGGAGAGGAAGAATTCCTTCTTCTCTCCCCGGGACAGACCGCCAGCCCAAGAAGGGCCGTGGCATCACCGCAGCGTCCTGATCTCCATCACCGAAGATTCGTTCCCCACCGTCTCGAACCGCGAGATGGCGCCGCCGCGGCCGTGGATGATCACGCGCTGCACCACCGCCATGACCCGGACGGAGAGGGGCGTGAGATGGATGGTCCAGTTGTCCGGATTGCCCTCGAAGTCGGCCTTCCAGAAGCGGAGCAGGGTGGGGAGGTCGCCGGCGAGGGTGGAGCGGATGGCCTCCACCAGGGCGCGCACCTCCGGCGCCTGCTCCAGGTTCACCTCCTGCCGCTCGCGTCCGTCGCGCTCATACACCACGCGGTTTCCGGAGACGGTGACGCGCTCGGCGAAGGGCTCCACGACCCGCTTCTCCAGGGTGGAGGGGGCCTGCCAGAGGAGGGTGCCGCGGCTGGGCAGGGTGTCGGCGAGCCCGGCGATCTCCTTGCGCTCCTCGAATTCGGCCTCGGTCCGGCGCACGGCGGCCAGGGCGGCCATCACCGCCTCCAGCCCGCCCGGTTGAGCCGATGCAGGGATAGAGGCAGCGAGGAAGGGCAGGCACAGGGCGGCCCGGCGGAGGAGGCGGGGCGCGGGGGCGGCGGGTTCGGACATCTCCTCCCAGAAGTCGTAGAAGTTGAACCAGTTGCCAGGATGGGCGCGGGCCACGCGCTCCAGCGCGGCGGCGTAGCGGGCGGCGCTGGCGCACAGGTCCTCCTCCCGCGTCCGGCGGTTCAGCACCAGGCGGTCGGCGAAGGGCTCGAAGCGGATCTCGTAGCGGCGCGGCCCCTTCCAGATGCCGAAGGCCAGCATCACGGGGGCGCCGAGCACGGCCGCAAGGATATGCGGGCCCGCCGGCATGGGGGCGGGGACGCCGAGGAAGGGCACGATCACCACCCGGTCTTCCCCCACGGCGGGGCGACGGTCGGCCAGGATGCCGACGAGGCCGCCGCGCTCCAGGCACTCCTTCGCCCGCAGCATGGAATCCGGGCGGCCGAGTGGCACCACCAGCCGCGCCTTCTCGGCCGAGAGGGCGGAGAAGACGGCGTTCGCGCGGGCCGCGTTATCCTCGTACATGAAGGCCATCACCTCCACGGGGCAGCCCCCGTGGCCGTTGCCCTCGTCCGCCAGCGCCCGCATGGCGGTGAAGCTGCCGAGATGGGCGCCCAGCAGCACGCAGCCCCGCCCTTCCGCGATGCGGGCGTCCAGCATGTCCAGGCCGGAGGTGGTGATCTCGAAGCCCCGGGTCTCGCCGCGCAGGAGGTAGACGCGGTCGAGCATGGTGGCAGCAAAGGCAAAGTAGGGCCGCCAGAGGTCGCGCCAGCCCGGCGCGCGCCCCAGAGCCCGGCGCTGGAAGCGGCGCATCGCCTCCTTCTGCCGCGCGGGGGCGGAGAGGAGGAAATAGGCGGTGACGGGGAAGAGCAGCGCGTAGGAGAGGTGCCAGCCGGCGCAGCGGGCGATCCAGGCCATGAGCTGCAGCGCCGCGCCGCCGCGCTCGCGCTGGGATTTCCAGCTCACGCCAGCTCGCCCTGGAAGGCCGGGGTGCCGGCGACGCTTCCGGCGAAGGCCAGGCGGCCGGTGGCGGTGCGGCGCAAGGTCAGCTCCACCTCCTCCTCCGGGCCGACGGGGCGCAGGAACTTGGCGGCGGGCAGGCGCGCGGTGGCACCCGGACCCGCGCCTGCCAGCCCGGCGGCCTGCGCTGCTTGCATCACATGATCCAGCAGCACCACGCCCGGCACCACGGGGCGGCCGGGGAAGTGGCCGGGCAGGCAGGGATGGTCCGCCGGCACGCGGAAGCGGGCGGTCCAGGGGCCGTCGCTCACCTTTCCCGTCCCTTCGCCTCGTCGCGCAGGGATTCCAGGCCGCGGCGGGTGATCTTGCCGACGGCGTCGCGGGGCAGGCGGTCCACCAGCACCACGGGGCGGGGCAGGAAGACCGCCTCCACCCGTTGGCGCAGCGCGGCCACGATCTCCCCGCTCGTGCGGCCGGGGGCGACGACATAGGCGGCCAGGCGCGCGGCGGGATTGGCTTCCAGGTCGTCCGGGGCGAGGAAGACGCCGTCCTCCACCCCCTCGATCTCCGACAGCACGCGGTTCAACCCGGCCAGGGAGGCGCGCTTGCCGCCGCGCTTCACCATGTCCCCGCGCCGGCCGAGCAGGCGGAAACGGCCATCGGGTTCCAGTGCCACGAGGTCGGCCAGCGGCACGGGTTCGGGCAGGCCGGGCACAAGGGCGCTCGCGGCCTCCTCCCCCCGCAGCGCCACGCCGTCGTAGAGAGTCCAGGCCTCGCCCTCCACCGTGCGGCGGCTGGCGATGGAGCCCATCTCCGTCGCGCCGTAGATCTCCAGCACGGGCGCGCCGAGCGCGGCTTCCGCCTCCGCCGCCAGGGCCGGGGAGAGGGGGGCGGTGGCGGAGATGAAGGCGCTGGCGCCGCCCACCGTGCCCGCCACCAGGGCGCGGAGCTGGAGGGGCGTGGTCACCACCACGCGGCGGCCCGGCGCGGCGGCCACGGCCTCCGCCACCTCCACCGGGTAGAAGTGCGGGCCGGAATGCACGGCCACCGGCGCGCGCAGCGGCAGCATCATCGTCGTCTCGAAGCCGTACATGTGCTGGGCGGGCACGGTGCCGATCACCGTGGCGGGGTTCCCGGCATCGTCCAGCCCGAAACGGGCGGCAGCGGCCCGCGCGGCGGCGGCCAGGGCGCCCCAGGGCTTCGCGTGCGGTTGCGGCTCCCCCGTGCTGCCGGAGGTGAAGCCGATGGCCGCCACGCGATCCTCGGGGATGGCGAAGTTGGCCCCCTCCCCCTCGCCCCAGGCGCCGGCCGCCACGGCGGGGATCACGGTCTCCACACCGTCCGCGATCGCCACCGTGCCGGGCCAGGCGGCCGCCAGCGCCCGCTGCCGGTGCGGGGAACGGTCGGCCGAGAGCAGCGTGACCTGCCCGCGCGCGAGCGCCGCGCCGAAAGCCACCAGCGCCAAGTAGCGGTCCGCGCAGAGGTTCAGGGCGTAAGGGGCGTCCGGCAGCCGCGCGGCCAGGGCCGCCACGTCGGCCAGGTAGCGCCCGGCCGTGACGGGATCCCGGCCCCGCCATGACAGGACATCGCCGGGGCTGCGGTGCAGAAAGGGGATCTCAGCCATGCCGCGCCACCTCCGCCCGCAGGATGGCGCGGAGCGTCTGGCTGGGCCAGGCGATCCCGCCTTCCGGGAAGCGCAGGCTTCGGACCACGTGCTCGCCGAGGAAAAGGGCCAGCAGGGTTCCCTCCGGCGCCCAGCCGAGATCCGCGCCGCGCAGCGCCGCCACCAGCTCCACCATCGCCAGCCCCGCCATGGCCACCGCCCAGAACAGGGTCAGGCCGCGCGCGTAGCCGGCGCAGGCCAGGAAATCGCGCCGTTCGTCGAAGCGGATGTACTCCGCGATCAGCGGCTGCGCGCCCGGGCGCAGCGTGCGGGCGAAGGCCCAGGCGATGCCGGCATCGGCCAGCACGGGAATCATGGCCTCCGCCTCCCCGACCCAGTCGCCGAGCCCGAAGGGCCAAGCCGAGGCCGGCAGGACCCAGGCGAGGAGCAGGGGCAGCGTCAGCGCCAGGCGCCAAGCCGCCCGGCGCCGCGCGCGCGCCAGCCCCTCCCGCGTCAGGACCGGCATCGGACCCGGCCCCAGCCCCGGTCCCGCAGCCGGACCAGCCATGCTCACCCCGCCCGGTTCTTCTCAATATGAGCGGACAGACTCCGCAGGGAGGCGAAGATCCGCCCGTTCCGCTCGTCGTCGGAGCGGAGCTGGAAGCCATACTTGCGCGAGATGGCCAGCGCCATTTCCAGCGCATCAATGCTGTCCAGGCCCAGCCCCTCGCCGAAGAGGGGCGCGTCCGGGTCGATCTCCTCCGGCTGGACCTCCAGCTGGAGGGCGCCGACGATCAGGGCTGCCACCTCCGCCTCAAGCGCCGTCATCGCAGTCGTCGCACCCACGCGTTCCGTCTCCACCCTGGTCCTGGCAATCACATGCGGATAAAGCACACGGGATGGTGACGCGCCTTAAAAATTCGGCATGACGGCGCATCCTCCTCGCCTCGGCAGGCCGGAAACGAACATCGGCGACGGCAATCCTGACGGTGCCCGCTCGCCCCTGCGGGGAAGCACGTCCGTTTCACATCCGGCCGATGCCCCCGCGTCCCAGCGGGACGCCTCCTTCGCCGGCCTGCCGCGCTGCCTCAGCTTCACCGCGGACATCGAGCCCAGCCCCACCGACCGCACGGGCCGGCGCCATTTGGCCGCCACCTCCGCCCTGCTGGACCTGCTGGACGAGGCCGGGGCGCGCGGCACCTTCTTCGTCCTCGGGGAAGTAGCGGATGCGGCCCCCTGGCTGGTTCGGGACATCGCCGCGCGCGGGCACGAGCTGGCCAGCCACAACCAGACCCACCGCGCCCTGGCCGCGATAGGCCCCGCCACCCTGCGGGAGGAGGCCGGGCGTTCCCGCACCGTGCTGCAGGACCTCTCCGGGCAGATGGTAGCGGGATTCCGCGCCCCGTACTTCTCCCTCACCCCGGACACGGAATGGGCGGCGGAGGTGCTGCGGGGGGCGGGCTACGCCTATTCCTCCTCCGTGCTGCCGGCGCGGTGCTTCCTCTACAACCATCCTTCGGCCCCGGCCCGGCCCTTCGCCTGGCCCTGCGGGCTGCTGGAGCTGCCGGTTCCCGTGGCCGCGATCGGACCGCTGCGCCTGCCGGCCCTGGGCGGGATGTACCTGCGCTACCTGCCGCACTGGGACCTGCGCCGCATGATGGCGCGGCTGGAAGGCCCCCTGGCCTGGACCTACTGCCACCCCTACGACATCGACGCGGCCGAGCCCTTCCACACCAACCGGGAACTCGGCCTGATGAGCAGCTTTTTCCTCTGGGCCAACCGCGGCGTCACCGCCCGGCGCCTGCGGGCCATGCTGCAGGGGCGCGTCTCCGTGCCACTGGGGGAGCGGCTCGACGAGGCCTGGGAGATGACGGACGCGGTGCCGGAGTTAGAGGCCGTGTCCCGCGGCACGGCGCGGCGGCTGCTGGCGATCGCGGTCGGGGGATAGAGGAAGCGCAGGGGCTCTGCCCCTGCACCCCGCCAGAAGCCTGAGGCTCCTGGACCTGCATCGGGCTACCGCGGCAGGGTTCTGACACGGGGTCTCCGCGTGAAGAGCCTGATCCTGCCCTTGCCATCGCCTTGGCTCCCCGAGCCGAGGCGCACCGTCAGCCGCGAGATCCCAAAGCCTAGAAAAAGATGATGGTGAGGGGTCCGGGGAGAGGAAGAATTCCTTCTTCTCTCCCCGGGATGGACCGTCAGCGAAGGATCAGCCCTTCCCGGCCACGACCACCATGGCGGGCTTGAGCAGGCGCCCATTGATCGTCCAGGCCGGCGTCCAGGCCGTGATGACGGTGCCGGGCTCCACGCCCTGGGGGGCGGGCTGCTCGGCCATGGCCTGGTGCAATTCCGGGTCAAAGGGCTTGCCGGAGGGATCCTCGGCCTTCACCCCGTGGCGCTCCAGCATGGCGAGGAAGGCGCGCTCCACGCCCTCGAAGCCGCCGCGCAGCTTGACGATGGGGGAGTCCTCGCCCTCCGCCGTAGGGGGAAGGGCGTCCAGGCCGCGACGCAGATTCTCGGCGGCGTCGGCCACGTCGCGGGCGAACTTCGTCACGGCATAGTTGCGGGCGTCCTCCAGCTCGCGCTTATGGCGGTTGCGGAGGTTCTGCATCTCGGCCTCGGCGCGCAGCCACTTGTCACGCATCGCGGAGAGTTCCGCGGCGATGTCGGGCACGGGAGTCTCGACGCTGGAGGTGCCGGGGGTGGTGCCGGGATCGGGCGTCTCGGGTGCGGCGGTGGCACCGGGCTGGGCATCGACTTCGGAAGGCTTCTGAGGATCGCTCATCGGATGTTCTGGTCTTTCCTGACCCGCATGGGGGCCGTTTCTCGGCGCATCACCTAGGGTCCGTGCGGCGCTGCGGCAAGTTGCGCCGTCCCTGCGGGGCTGTCGGCAGCGCAGGACATGTTGCGTCGCAATAAATCGATGACATACCATCTATTGGCGATGCACACGTCCCCGCGGGCGACCCTGCCCACCCTAATCGCCTCAACCGCGCGGCACTGGCGCCGGGCCGTGGACCGACGGCTGGAGCCGTTCGGGCTCTCCGAGGCCACCTGGCTGCCTCTGATCCGCCTGGCCCGCGCACCGGCGCCGATGCGGCAGAAGGAACTGGCCCTCTCCCTCTCCCTGGACGGCTCCTCCGTCGTGCGGCTGCTGGATTCCCTGGAGGGGGCGGGGCTGGTGGAGCGGCGCGGGGAAGGCACGGACCGGCGCGCCAAGGCGATCGTGCTGACCGAGGCGGGGCGGAGCCTGGCCTCCCGGGTAGAGGAGGTTTCCGCCGCCATGCGGGACGAGGCCCTGGCCGGGCTGACGGAGGAGGAGATCGCGGCGGCGCACCGGGTGATGACGCAGATCATGGCCTGGCTGGCGGACCCGGAGGTGCAGGCGGCATGAGCGACGCGCCCAAGACGCCCCCCAGCAGCCAGAACAGGCCGCAGGTTCCGCTCTGGCTGCTGGCGCTGGTGACCTTCAGCGGCACCGTGGCGATGTACATTTTCGTGCCCGCGCTGACGGAGGCCACCTCGGCGCTGGGCGCCAGCCAGGGGGTGCTGCAGCTCACCATCAGCCTCTACGTGCTGGGCCTCGCGCTCGGGCAGCCCATCTATGGGCCGCTGGCGGACCGGTTCGGGCGGCGGCCCGTGCTGATGGCAGGCCTTTCCCTCTACACCCTGGCCGGGCTGGCGGCGCTGGTGGCGCCGAACGCGGAGACGCTGGTGGTGGCGCGGCTGTTCCAGGCACTGGGCGGCTGCGCCGGCGTGGTGCTCGGCCGCGCCATCGTGCGCGACACCTCCGGCGCGAAGGACGCGGCGCAGCGCCTGGCGCTGCTGAATCTGATGGTCACCGTCGGCCCCGGCCTAGCGCCGCTGGTGGGCAGCGCGGCGGTGGCCACGGCCGGCTGGCGCTCCGTGCTGGCGATCCTGTGCCTGCTGGGGGTCGCCAACCTGTTCTTCACCTGGCGCATGCTGCCGGAAACGGGCCAGCCCGCCGCCACGCCCGCCGCCACCCTGGTGCGGGACTATTTCCGCCTCGCCTCCTCGCCCGTCTTTCTCGGCTACGCGGTGTGCGGGGGCTGCGTGACCACGGCGGGCTACGCCTTCTTCAGCGCCGCCCCCTTCATCTTTCACGAGCTCGGCCGGCCGGCGCATGAGGCGGGCATCGCCCTCAGCGTCCTCGTCGTCGGGATCTCCATCGGGAACTGGCTGGCCAGCCGGCTGATGCGGCGCGGCTCGCTGGACCGCGTGCTGGCCCGGGCCAGCCTGGTCGGGGCGGCCGCCTCCCTCACCTTGCTGGCGGTGGTGCTGACAGGGCACCTGAACGTGGTCTCGGCCATGCTGCCCATGTTCGTCTTCACCCTCTGCGTCGGCATCGCCGGTCCCGCGGCGCTGACCCAGGCCATCAGCCTTAATCCCCGCGTCACCGGCTCCGCCTCCGGCCTCTACGGCTTCATCCAGATGGCGATCGGCGCCCTCTGCTCGGCCCTGGTCGGGCTGGGATCGAACCCAGCCCTCGCGGCGGCGATCGTGCTGACCGGGGCGGGGATCGCGGGGCAGGCCGCCTTCCGGACGGCGCTCTACGGGAAGGGGCGGATCGTGGCGGCGGAGTAGGGGCGGTTGCCCCAAGGGAGGGGAGAAGGAATCCTCCCCTCCCTTGGATCCCTCCCCTGATCTTCTCCTGGGAGGATGCTGCGGAATGCTCGTCCGGCGGTCCGCCTCGGGTCGGTGGTCCGAGGCGCGGGCATGGCCGTCGGCATTGCTGTTGGATGAAAGATGATGGGGTCCAGGAGAAGAATTACTTCCTTCCCTGGCCGTGGTCCCGAAAGGCGGAGCCTCGCGAGCCTTGACCCCACCGCCGGGGATGGCATCTGGCACCCCATGGACATGAACGAAGCTGGCCCGCCCGGGCCTCGGCGACGGTTGGCGGTGGTGCTGTTCAACCTCGGCGGGCCCGACAGCCCGGCGGCGGTGCGGCCTTTCCTGACGAATCTCTTCACGGATCCGGCGATCCTGCGCCTCCCGGCGATCCTGCGGATCCCCCTGGGGCGCTTCGTGGCCGCGCGGCGGACGAAGGCGGCGACGGAGAACTACGCCATCCTCGGCGGCAAGTCCCCGCTGCGGGAGCTGACGGAGGAGCAGGCGCGCGCGCTGGAAGGCGCGATGGCGGAGGAGGGCGTGGAGGCGCGGTGCTTCGTCGCCATGCGCTACTGGCACCCCTTCACGGAGGAGGCGGTCCAGCAGGTCAGGGACTGGGGGGCGGAGGAAGTGCTTCTGCTGCCGCTCTATCCCCAGTTCAGCACGACGACGACGGGCAGCAGCCTGACCGTGTGGCACGCGGCGGCGAAGAAGGCCGGGCTTTCCGTGCCGACGACGACGCTGTGCTGCTGGCACTCGGACGAGGGCTATGCCGGGGCGACAGCCGCCATCATCCGCAAGGCGCTTACGGAAGCGCGGGCGGCACTGCCCGAAGGCGCGAAGCTGCGGCTGCTGTTCAGCGCGCACGGCCTTCCCGAGACGATCGTGAAGCAGGGCGATCCCTATCAGTGGCAGGTGGAGCGCAGCGCGGCCGCGGTGATGGCCGCGCTGGACATGCCGGAGCTGGATCACGCGATCTGCTACCAGTCCCGCGTGACGCCGCAGAAATGGCTGGGGCCGAGCACGGAGGAGGAGATCGCGCGCGCCGCCACCGACGGCACCGCGATCCTTGTCTGCCCCATCGCCTTCGTGTCCGAGCATTCCGAGACGCTGGTGGAGCTGGATGTGGAGTACCGGGAGCTGGCGGAGCACAAGGGCGTGCCCGGCTACTTCCGCGTGCCCGCGCAGAACAGCGACCCGGCCTTCATCCGCGCCGTGGCCGCCCTGGTCGCGCACGCACGGACGGAGACGCGCGGTTCGCGCGATGCGGCGGGCGGGAAGCTCTGTTCCTTTGCCGGCGGGCGGCAATGCCCGAAGGCCCATACGGGTTGCCCGCATTCCGCGGCCCAGCCCATGCGGAGTGCCGCCTGATGCGTCCTGCTGCCGTGCTGTTCGATTGCGACGGGGTTCTTGCGGACAGCGAGGCGGTGGCGAACGGCTCCATCGCCGAGGACCTGACCGAGCGCGGCTGGCCGATGACGATGGAGACCGCGAAGGACACCTTCATGGGCACGTCGCTGCCGGATATCGTGGCGGTGGTGCGGGACAGGCTCGGCATCGCCCTGCCCGATGATTGGCCGCGGCAGATCGTCGCGCGCATCGTCGGCAAGTACCGCGCGGGCCAGCTGGAACCCATCCCCGGCGCCCAGGGCGCGGTGGAGGCGGTGGCGGCGGCGGGAATCACCATGGCCATCGCCTCCAACTCCGGGCGGGACGAGCTGCGGACGAAGGCGGGCCTCCTGCCCTTCTTCAAGCATTTCGAGGGCCGGCTTCTCTGCTTCGAGGACGTGGAGCGGCCGAAGCCCTACCCCGACCTCTACATCGCCGCAGCCCGCCTCTGCGGCGCCGATCCCGGCGATTGCGTGGTGATCGAGGACAGCGTGACGGGCGCGCGCGCCGGCGTGGCCGCCGGCTGCCGCGTGCTGGGCTTCGCGCATGAGACGCCGGCGATGGACCTGCTGGAAGCGGGCGTGGCGGATGTCTTCACCAGCCACGCCGCCCTGCCCGGCCTGCTGGGCATCGCCCGATGACGATCCCCTGGCTGATCAATCTCTATCCCTGGACCAAGGCGCTGCACCTGACCGCTGTGGTCGCCTGGATGGCCGGGATGTTCTACCTACCGCGCCTCTTCGTGTACCACTCCACCGTCCCGATCGGCAGCGAGACGTCGGAGACCTTCAAGGTGATGGAGCGCCGCCTGCTGCGCGCCATCATCAACCCGGCCATGACCGCCACCTGGCTGCTCGGCATCACCCTGGTGCTGACACCCGGCATCATCGACTGGTCGCAGGGCTGGTGGCACGTGAAGCTGCTGAGCGTGCTGCTGATGAGCGGCTTCCACGGCCATCTTTCCGCCGCGCGCAAGCGCTTCGACCGCGACGAGCGGCCGAAGAGCGAGCGGTACTGGCGGATCGCCAATGAGGTGCCGACGATCCTGCTCTTCGTGATCGTGGTGATGGTGATCGTGCGGCCGTTCTGAGCCCTCAGGTGCCGCGGCCGGTCTTGTCCTGCAACTCGTCGATGCGCTTGGAGGCATCGGCCTTGGACAGACCCTCGTCGAACTCCTCGCCCGCCTCTTCCGAAAGGGTCTTGAGGTAGGAGGCCTGAGCCCCGGTCATGGGTTGGTCTCCCGTGGTCCAGTCGCTCGGGTCCTTGATGGTGTTGGAACCGGGCTCGGGATCGGTCTTCGGGTTGTGCGCGTGCTGCTCGGGCTGCTTCGCCATAGTGGCATCCTCCTCGTGTATGTTCTCCAAACGTTCGCCACGGAGGAGGGTTGCGCGGGTGGCCCCAGGAAGGCGCCGCAGCCCTTTTTGATTTCAGCTCAGCGTGGACGGACCTTCCCCACGCCTCGGGTCATCGGCCCGAGGCGAAGCGCTAGATGAACATCCCGCGGCAGCCCGAAAGAAAGAGAGGAGGGGTGGGGTTCCAGGGAAGGGGAGAATTCCTTCTCCCCTCCCCTCGGGTTACCCACGCCGCACCCCATAGAACAGCGGCGCCCCCGGCGCGAAGCCGGAGAGATCGCTCTTGTGTGCCGTCAGGGTGCGGTACTCCCCCAGGGGGATGTAGGGCACGTCCTGGAAGGCCTGCCGCTGCATTTCCGCGCAGAGGGCGGCCTGCGCGACCGGATCCGGGGCGGTGATCCAATCCTGGCGCAGTTCCTCCAGCTTCGGGCTGTCCGGCCAGCCGAACCAAGCGCGGGCGCCGTTGGCGCGCAGGCCGAGGTGTCCGCCGGGGTCGATCGTGTTGCCGAGGCCGGTGACGAAGACGCTCCAGCCGCCCTTGTCCAGCGGGCCGCGGTTGGCGCGGCGGGTGCTGATGGTGCCCCAGTCGCCGTTCTGCACTTCCACGTTCATGCCGACCTGCTTCAGCAGGTCCGCCGTGACCTCGGCGAGACCCTTCAGCGAGGGATAGTCGTCGGCCTGCAGGACGACGACCCGTTCGCCCGCGTAGCCGGCGGCCTGCAACTCGCGCTTTACCTTCGCCAGGTCGCGGCGGCTCGTCAGCGCCTCCAGCCCGACCTTGCTGGCCATGGGAGAATCCGAGGTGAAGTAGCCTACGCCGATTTCCCAGGCCGCGGGGTCGGTGCCGTAGGCGGCGGTCATGAAGTCTTCTTGGCTGACGGCGCCGAGGATCGCTCGGCGGATCGCCGGCTTGTCGAAGGGCGGCTGCAGCCAGTTGAAGCGCATGATCGTGCTGAACAGGTCGTCGACCACATGCACGTTCAGCCCGCGGTTGCGCTTCAGCAGCGGGGCGAGGTCGTTGTTCGTCACCTCCAGCCAGTCCACCTCGCCCGCCAGCAGGGCGGAGGCGGCGGTGGCCTGGTCGGGGATGATCGTCCACTCCACACGGTCGAAATGGGCGACCTTGGGGCCGGCGGTGCGGCTGGCCGTGCCGTCCGGGCGGGGGAGGTAGCCCTCAAAGCGGGCATAGGCGGCGCGGGCGCCGGCCATGCGCTCATCCGCCAGGAAGCGGTAGGGGCCGCTGCCCACCATTTCCGTGACCTGCCGCGTCGCCTCCGTCGCGGCGAGGCGCTCCGGCATCATCGGGCAGACGGAGGCGCCGTTCTTGCCGAGCGCGGCGTGCAGGCCGGGGAAGGGCTTCTTCAGGCGGAAGCGGATGGTGCGGTCATCCGGGGCGCTGATCTCGTCGGCTCGCGCGATCACCTCCTGGCCGTACATGTCGCGGTTGCCCCAGCGCTTGATGCTCGCCACGCAGTCGCGGGCGCGCACGGGCTCGCCGTCGTGGAACTTCAGACCCTCGCGCAGGGTCATGGTCCAGGTCAGGCCGTCATTCTCGACGGTGTGGCCGGCCACCATCTGCGGGTGCGGGCGAAACTTCGCGTCCAGGCCGTAGAGATAGTCGAAGACCATCGCCGAGTGGTTGGTGGTGACGGCAGCGGTGGTGAAGACGGGATCGAGCACCGCGAGATCGGCCTGCGGCACGAATTTCAGCACGCGCCGCCCCTGGGCGGCGGCGAGGCGCGGTGCGGCCAGGAGCGCGGCGCCGGTGCCGAGGGCGGCGCGGCGGGTAAGGGTCGGGCCGCTCATGCGGGCTCCTCCTGGCGAATGGGGGCGGGCTCGGGGGAAAGGTCGAGGGTGGCGCGATCGCCCTCCAGCCGCAGGCGCGTGCCGAAGGGGGCGGACAGGGCGGCGAAGCGTTCCAGGATGGCCCGGGCCTGCACCCCTTCCGCCAGGCGCGGACGGCCGCGCAGGTGGCGCGCCTCGCCGAGGCCGAGGGAGACGGGGACGATTTCCATCCCCGTCATCCGGCCCTCCTCGAAGGTGAGGAAGGGCACCACCGTCTCCCAGTAGCGGCCGTCCGAGGGGAAGCCGCCCTCGTCGTTCCGGGTGCGCTGGCGATAGACCATGCCGGGGGTCAGGGCCGGGTCCGCGCGGAAGCGCTCGTAGGAATCGCTGGGCAGGCGCGGCACCAGCTCGTTCTGCCCGATGAAGTTGCCGAGCGAGTAGAAGATCGGGCGGCCCTTGTAGACCTCCATGCCGCGCAGGAGGTGCGGGCCGTGGCCCACCACGAGGTCCGCGCCCTCGTCGATCATGCGGCGGGCGAAGACGGGCAGGAACTCGGCCGGATGCTCCTTGCCGAGGGCCGGGTCGTGCTCGTGCGCGTGGAAGGAGACGAGCACGATATCGGAGGTCAGCCGCGCCTCCCGCACCCAGCGGGCGATGCCGTCCATGTCCGCGGGCTTCGCGGTCTGGCGCTGCGCGACCTTCTCCGCCTCCCGGAAATTCAGCGTGGCGAAGGGGAAGACCCCTTCCTCCGGCGGGAAGCCGAAGCCGAGCTTCACGACCATCTGGCGGAAGGCTTCCAGCCCCAGCCCGTCCGCCATCTCGCGCAGCGCCTGCATATGCGCCGGCAGCACCTCGTGCACCGTATCGTAGCGCAGCGGGTTCAGGCCGGGGCGGCCCGGCATGTCCGGCCGTTGGGCGCTGGCTTCCTGCCCTTTCGCGAAGGTGGCGGAGCAGGCGAGCATCGCCACGGTGCCGTTGGGGTGGCCGTGGAAGACCGGCCGCCGCGCCTCCTCCAGGTTGCGGCCGAGGCCGGCATGGGACAGGCCGCGCGCGTCCAGGGCCTCCAGCGTCAGCAGCAGGCCGGAGATGCCGTAGTCCAGAGCGTGGTTCGTAGCGGTGGCAAAGAGAGAGAAGCCGCCCTCCGCCAGCTCGTCCAGCACCCAGGCCGGGGCGCCGAAATGAGAGCCGCCGGATTCGAGGGCGGGATCCCCGCGGAAGTCGTTGGCAAGCGTCTCGAAATTCGTGAAGGCCACGTCCGCGCCACGGATCATGTCGAAGAGCGGGCGGAGGACGGGATCGGTGCGCGAGAGAAGGCGACGCTGGAGGATGCTGTCGCCGGTCAGGGCGAGGCGGAGCGGGGAAGCGGGCAAGGCAACGTCTCCAGGAGCGAGCCCGCCGATCCTGGCACGGGGCGTGCCAATCCGGCGCGCGGAATCTCCGTCAGCCGCAGCCCAGCCAGGCGATGAAGTCCGGGTGATCAGGCGCGACGGTGCGGGCCACCACGCCCTGGCGGCTCGCCCAGTTGCAGTGGAAGGCGCGGATCAGCGCGGCCCCGTCCCTGTCGGGCGGGGCGGCGAGAAGAGCGGCCACCTCCGCCTCGCGCTCGATCAGCCGCATCTCCTCGGGCCGCAGCGGGCGAACGCCCTGGATGCCGAGCGGGGCGAGCCCCCCGGCGAGGAGGATGATCCGGGTCGGGGCGCCGGGGCGCGTCTCGGCCGCGGCCCAAGGGGCAGCGACCTCGACGCCGTCGGCCAAGCCCGGGCGCTGCCGGTAGGCGAAGGCGTAGCGGCGCAGGGCGGCGGTTCCGTCCGGCGGCCAGGCGAGAGGGAAAGCGGGCGAGACGAGGGGGGACCAGCCGCGCGCGGAAGGGCCGAGGGCGGCCCAGGCCGCCTCGACCTCCGCACCAGGCGGAAGCGGCTGGGCACCGGCGGGGAGGGCGAGGAGGAGCGCGGCGCCGAGGCCACGCCGGCCCGGCCGCGCCCCGCCCCTCATTGCGGCGGGCGGACCGGCTGCACCCCGCCCGGCGCCGCGAGACCCTTGAGGCGGAGGCAGCGCAGGTAGGCCTCGCGCTCGGCGAAGCCGATGTCGCTCATCACGCGCTGGCTCTGGGTCGGGTTCTGCGTCTGCAGCCGCTCGAAGCCCTTGTCCACGGCGGGGGAATCCTGCGCCTCCTTGCGGCAGGCGACCTCGGCCGCGCTGGCCGGGGGCGGCAGGGGATCGTTGGCCCTGCAGGCCGCCAGGACCAGCAGCGGGGCGAGGAGGAGGGCGCGGGTCATGGCGTGTGCTCCAGCCAGTCCTCGATCAGGCGGCGGGCGATGGAATCCACCCGCGGCAGGGAGAAGCCGGCAGCTTCGGGATTGCGGATCTCCTCCCGCGTGAACCAGCGGGCGTCGCGCAGCTCGTTCGGGTCGATCGTGACCTCGCGGCTCAGTGCCTCCGCGTGGAAGCCCAGCATGATGGAGGCGGGGAAGGGCCAGGGCTGGGAGGAGTGGTAGTGGCAGGCACCGACGAGCACGCCCGTCTCCTCCTTCACCTCGCGCCGCACCGCCTCCTCCAGGCTCTCGCCCGGTTCCACGAAGCCGGCGAGGGTGGAGTACATGGTGCTGTTCGGGAAGCGCGTGGAATGGCCGAGCAGGCACTCGTCCCCGTTCACAACCAGCATGATGACGGCGGGGTCGGTGCGCGGAAAGTGCTGGGCGCCGCAATGGGTGCAGGCCATGGCGTTGCCGGCGCTGCGCGGCTCGCAGGTGTTGCCGCAGACGCCGCAGAAGCGGTGGCGGGTGCGCCAGTGCATCAGGCCGCGCGCATGGGCGAGCATGGAGGCCTCGCCAGGGGGCAGCAGGCCGGCGACGGCGCGCAGGTCGTGGAAGGCGCCCATGCCCTCTGGCAGCAGCGGCAGCGGGTCCTCCGCCGCGCTGCAATCCACCGTGAAGACGGGCGTGCCATCGTTGAGGCCGAGCAGGGCCCAGGGGCCGCCGGCCATCAGCACCGTCTCCGCCGCCTCCCGCGTCAGCAGCACCGCCTCCGGCGCGCCGGATTCGACGCCGCGCAGCAGGCTCTTCGAGCGCCAGACGGGGGCGATGAGGCTTTCCTTCGAGGCCAGGGCGGCCGCGACGAAATCGGCGTCGTCCCGCCGGTCCGAAACCCGGTCGAGCGGAGAGCCGGTATAGGCGTTGGGGCGGCTGGCGGGGATGGTGAGCATGGGAGGGCGGAACCTGCCATGGCCCGGGGATGCGGTCCATCCGCCGGGCCCGGGCGTCAGAACCGCCCACCGATGTTCAGGGTGATCCACTCGCTCCCGCCCACCCCGGGGCAGGAGGTGCCGATGCCCAGCGGCGCAGCGCCCTTCCGGCTGAGCTCCAGCCTCATCTCGCAGCCAGCGGAGAAGCCGCTGTCACGCAGGCCCGCCACGGGCCGGGTCGACACGACCTGCAGGTCGAAGCGCGTATCTGGGCCGGCGATGGGGGTGAGGTCGCCCGAGATCGCGGCCTCGCCCCGGAAGGCCAGTCCATTGGGCAGGCTGTCACCCCCCGCGGCGGAAAGGCCGGTCGGGTCGCCCAACCCGCCCTTGGCCCGCAGCTTCAGGCCCTCGGGCAGGGCGAGGGTCATCTCCTGGAAGACGGCGCCGCCGAGGAGGTGCCGGGGCTGGCCCTCCTCGGCCCAGCTCGCCTCCGCCCGGATGACCGGGCTGGTGAGGAGGGAGAGAGAGCCGTCCCGGAAGGTCTCGTACCGGGCGCCGAGGGTGCCCGTCCCGCCGGCTGCGGCGACCCGGCCCGCGAGGTCGCGCGTGGGCTTCGGGGTCTCGCCGCTGATCCAGAAGCTCTTGTCCGCGCTGTTCCAGCCCAGGTGGTAGGCGGGCTCGGGCAGGATTGGCGCCTGCTCGATCCGGGTCTGGGCACCGGCTTCCAGCACCACGTTATCGGCCGCGGCGGGCGGTGCGGGGCCGAGCGCGGCCAGAGTGGCAAAGGCGAGAGACAGGGGGAGCTTACGGAGCATCATGGCGCTATCTGGGCAAAGATGGCAAAATCTGGGCAGGGACTAGCCGCGTCCCTGCCCCGCCTCAAGCCGAAAGAAGCCCGCCGGCGACTCGGCAATATCGTGTTGCAGCGCAGCATCAGCTGGGAACCCTGCTGCCGCGCCGGATCCGGCAGGTATCCGCGCTGACTCGGTGCTCCCCAGGGCAAAGCGTCCGGCAACACGGGCCTGGAGCCGCATCTCCTGCCGCCCCCCGTTGCCCCGGAGGCCGTCTCCCCTCATATACCGCCGCGGAAGGCCGGTCGCGGACGGGCGCCCTGTCGACCTGGTCAGGTCCGGAAGGAAGCAGCCAAGGCGGGTTTCCGCCCGGGTCGCGGTCCGGTCTTCCACCTCTCTTGGTATGATGCCTGGCGGCCCAGGCCGCGTATGATGCGGCCCGGATGACCAGCGACACCGACCTCTCGACCGAAGCGCCGGACGACCTGCCGGAGCCCCCGATGGAGGGGCCCGGCCTGTTCGGCGATCCCGTGCCCGCTCCTGCCCCTGCTCCCGCAGCGGTGCCCACCCCGGCGCCCTCTCCCGCCCCAGCCGAGCCGGCCCAGCCCTATCGGGTGCTGGCGCGCAAGTACCGCCCGAAGAGCTTCGCGGACCTGATCGGGCAGGACACGCTGGTGCGGACCCTGCGGAACGCCTTCGCGCAGAACCGCGTGGCGCATGCCTTCATGCTCACCGGCGTGCGCGGGGTGGGAAAGACCACCACGGCCCGCATCATCGCCCGCGCGCTGAACTGCATCGGGCCGGATGGGAATGGCGGGCCGACGGCCGATCCCTGCGGGGTCTGCCCGGAGTGCCGCGCCATCCTGGCGGACCGGCACCCGGACGTGGTGGAGCTGGACGCGGCCTCCAACAACAGCGTGGACAACGTGCGGGAGATCCGGGAGGCAGTGCGCTTCCGGCCGAGCCAGGGGCGCTTCAAGGTCTATATCCTGGACGAGGTCCACATGCTCTCCGGCGCGGCCTTCAACGCGCTGCTGAAGACGCTGGAGGAACCGCCGCCGCAGGTGAAGTTCCTCTTCGCGACCACGGAGATCCGGAAGGTTCCGGCCACCATCCTCTCCCGCTGCCAGCGCTTCGACCTGAAGCGCGTGCCGCAGGAGACGCTGCGCGCCCATTTCACCCGGATCGCGGAGGCGGAGGGCGCGGTGGTGGAGCCGGAGGCGATCGCCATGGTCGCCCGCGCGGCCGATGGATCGGTGCGCGACGGCCTCTCCCTGCTCGACCAAGCCATCGCCATGCCGTCCGAGGACGGGCACGGCGTGACGGCCGAGGCGGTGCGGGAGATGCTGGGGCTGGCGGACCGCGCCCTGGTGATGGACCTGATGGAGGCCGCCATGAAGGGCGATCTTCCCGCCGTGCTCGCCACCATGGACCGCGCGCATGAGCGCGGCGCGGATCCCGGCGTGGTGCTGGCCGACATGGCGGAGCTGACCCACACCCTGACGCGCTTCCGGGCGGTACCGGCGCTGAAGAACGACCCCTCCGTGCCGGAAGCCGAGCGCACCCGCGGGGCGGCGCTGGCGGAGACGCTGACCATCCCCGTGCTCGGCCGTGCCTGGCAGGTGCTGCTGAAAGGCATCAACGAGGTAGCGGAGAGCCCGGACCGGCGCGCGGCGGCGGAGATGGTGCTGATCCGCCTGGCGCACTTGGCCGAGATGCCCACCCCCGGCGACATCGTGCGCCGCCTCTCCGGCGCCAGCCCGCCCCCGCCGCGCGGTGGCGGCGGTGGTGGCGGTGCGCCGTCCGGTGGCCCGGGCGGCGGGGTGGAGGCCGTGGGCATGCCCGTTGCGGCCGGCGGCCCGCCCGGCGGGTTCCGCGCCATTGCCGGCGGCGGTGGCGGCGCGGCGATGGCCGTGGCGACCGAGCCGGAGACGGAGGCCGTCCCCCTCGCCCGCCCGACCACATTCCGGGAGGTGGTGGCCCTCGCCATCGATGTCAGGCCGGGCCTGCACGCCGAGCTGAAGTCCTTCGTTCATCTCGTCCGCTTCGCGCTGACCCCGGAGGGTGGCCGGATCGAGTTGCGCCCGACCGCCAAGGCGCCGCGCGACCTGGCGGCGCAGCTCACCGCCCTTCTGGCGGAACGGACGGGGCAGCGCTGGACCATCGTCCTCTCGAACGAGGTGGGGGAACCCACCATCAACGAGCAGGGCAAGAGGGCCGAGGTCGATCGCTTCGGTGTGGCGGCGGAGCACCCCCTCGTGCGGGCCGTCCTCACGACCTTCCCCGGGGCCCAGATCCGCCAGGTGCGCGATGAGTCCCTCGATTACTACGGCCTGCCCCCGCCCACCCCGGCGGAGGAAGGGGCGGAACCGGCGATGGAGGAGCGCGGGTTCGACCCCGTCGAGCCGCCGATTGACCCGATGGACGACGAGGATTTCGGCTTCGCGCCGCTCGACGCCGAGCCCGCGGGGATGGACAGGCCCTGAGGCCTGGGCCATCGCCCTTCCCTGAACCCCTGACGTGAGGACCGCCGCATGAAGAACCTGGGCAACATGCTGAAGCAGGCTCAGCAGATGCAGTCGAAGATGCAGGAGATGCAGGCTAAGCTGGAGGCCGCCACGATGGAGGGCCAGGCCGGCGCCGGCATGGTGAAGGTCACCCTCTCCGGCAAGGGCGACCTCAAGGGCCTTGCCATCGACCCCTCCCTGATGGTTGCGGAGGAGCGCGAGGTGCTGGAGGACCTGATCATCGCCGCCCACGCCGACGCCAAGCAGAAGGTGGAGGCGATGATGGCCGAGGAGATGTCCAAGGCCACCTCCGGCCTCAACATTCCCGGCATGGGCGGCGGGCTGGGCGGGTTCAAGCTGCCGTTCTGATCGCGGGGGGCCCCAGGGGGCGGCGCCCCCTGGGGCCCGTCCCGCTGCCGCCGCGCTGGACTGACACGGGGTTTCGGTATGGGGAACCTGATCCTGCCTTGCAGTCGCCTTGGGTCGTCGACCCGAGGCGCACCGTCAGCCGAACCAAAGCCCAGAAGAAGATGATGGTGAGGGGTCCGGGGAGAGGAAGAATTCCTTCTTCCTCTCCCTGGTCCGCAAGCGCCGTCCGATGCGCCGGAAGGGGATCGTCACCATATGGCACGCATGCCGTTCGACCCTTCCACGATGCGCCAGGATCCGGTTCCGCCGAATGATCCGGTGGAGCAGCTGGTTGCCCTGCTGGCGCGGATTCCCGGCCTCGGGCGGCGTTCCGCCCGTCGGGCGGCGCTGCGGATGCTGCAGGACCCGGAGCGGCTGATGCGTCCCCTCTCCCGCGCGCTGGATGCGGCGGCGGAGGCGGTGAGCCCTTGCCGGGTCTGCGGCAACCTCGACTCGCGCGACCCTTGCGGCATCTGCCGCGATCCCCGGCGGGAGCGCGGGCTGGTCTGCGTGGTGGAGGGGGTTTCCGACCTCTGGGCGCTGGAGCGGGCGGGGGCGCATCGTGGGCTGTACCACGTGCTGGGCGGCACCCTCTCGGCGCTCGGCGGCGTGTCGCCGGAGGATCTTTCGATCCAGCCGCTGGTGGAGCGGGTGGCGAAAGAGGGGGTCGAGGAGGTGATCCTCGCCCTGCCGGCGACGGTGGAGGGGGCCTCCACCGGCCACTATCTGGCGGACCGGCTGCGGCCGCTTTCCGTGCCCGTCACCCGGCTTGCCCAGGGCGTGCCGATGGGCGGGGCGCTGGACGTGCTCGACGACGGCACCCTGGCCGCGGCTTTGCGGGCACGCCGCCCGGCATGACGCGGGCACGTCGCCCGGCCTGAGCCGCCCCCGGCTTGCCGCCTTCCGTGTTATCGTTATGAAGGCGCGGCGGCGCCTGGCGCCGATCTCTCAAGGCAGTCCGGGGGCCACGCGTGTCTGACAACCAGCCCTCTCGTCCCATTCACAGGCGTGCCGGCCGGGTTGCGCTGCGCGGGCTGCGCCCCTTCGCCCTGCCCTTCCTGAACCGATTCCAGCTGCGGGTGCGGCAGGCGGTGGAGGATGCCGATCTCGAGGCCCGGATCAACGGCGGGGTTGCCGCCACGGTCACGGCGGCCGTGCACGCGCTGACGCGGCCTCTGCAGGCCCTCTCGGACCGCCTGGATCCGCTGCCTTCGCGGCTGGACGACCTCGCGGGGCGGGTCGAGCGGGTGGAGGAGCACCTTCGGGCCGAGACGGCGATGTTCGAGCGGGCGGTGGACCGGCTGGGGCTGCGCATGCAGGCACTGCAGCTCGGCATCGACGCGCTCCGCCTTGAGCAGGGGCCGCGGCAGGATGCGATCGCCGGGGCCATCACCGGGGCCGTGACCGGGGCCCTGGCCTCCACCGAGGAGCGGCTGACGGCGCAGACCGGCGGCCGGGCGGACGCGCTGCTCGAGCAGCTGCAGAGCCGCACCGACCTCCTCTACGGCCTCGTCCGGGACCGGACGGAGCCGCTGCTGTCGCGGGTGGCCATTCCCGCCGGCGACGCCCTCCTCATGCGCCTGCCCGAGGGCTTCCTCCTCATCCCCGCGGAGGACGCGCCGCTGGTGGCCGCCATGCACGAGAGCGGCGGACGGCTGGAGCCGGGCACGGTGGCGGTGATGCAAGCCGTGCTGCGGGAGGGCGACACGGTCCTGGACGTGGGCGCGAATGTCGGGCTGACGGTGCTGCCCGCCGCCCGCTGCGTCGGCCCCGGGGGCCGGGTGATCGCCGTGGAGCCCACGGCCCGCTTGGCGGAGCTGCTGCGGCGGAGCCTGGTGACGAACGGGCTGGACGGGATCGTGACGCTGCACCGCTGCGCGGCCGGTGCGGCGCGGGGCACGGCGGAGCTGAACATCGGCGTCACCTCCGGCCACTCCTCCCTGCTCGCCCTGCCGGGATCGGAGGGGAGCGAGACGGTGGAGGTTCGGCCGATGGACGAGCTGGTGCCGCCGGGCACGCGCGTCCACCTCGCCAAGATCGACGTGGAGGGCTTCGAGCCCGAGGTGTGGCGGGGCATGGGGCGCATCCTCTCGGAGAACCCGGGGATGGCGGCGCTGGCGGAGTTCGGGCCGGAGCACCTGCGCCGCGCCGGAGTCTCGCCGGCGGAGTGGATGGCGATGTTCACCGGGGCCGGCTTCACGGCCTATGAGGTGGACGAGGCGACGGGCGCCGTGCAGCCGGCGCGGCCGGTTTCGGCCCTGGCCGCCGTGACGACGGCCAACCTGCTGATGCTGCGCCAGCCGGTCGAGGCTTATCCCGCGCTGCGGCTGGCCTGAGCGGGGCCAGCGCGCGTGAAGATCGGCATCGTCTCCACCGCCGTGCCGCTGGTGTATGGCGGCGGGCGCTTCATCGTGGACTGGCTGAAGGAGAAGCTCGTCGAGCGCGGGCATCAGGTGGAGATCGTGTACCTGCCCTTCGTCGAGCGGCCGGACGAGATCCTGTCGCAGATGGCGGCGTTGCGGATGATGAAGCTGGAGCACTACTTCGAGCAGGTCATCACCATCCGCCCGCCCGCCCATGCGGTGCGCCACCCGCGCAAGGTGGCGTGGTTCATCCACCACATCCGCGGCTTCTACGACCTGTGGGACACGCCCTACCGCCCGATCGCGGCCAACGCCGCCGGCTTGGCGCTGCGCGATTCCATCATCGCGGCGGACACCGAGTGCCTCTCCGAGGCGCGGCACCTGTTCACCAACTCACGCGTTGTCGGGGAGCGGCTGCGGCGCTTCAACGGGCTGGAGAGCGAGGTGCTCTACCCGCCCATCCTGCGGCCTGAGATGTTCGTCTCCGGCACCTATGGGGACGAGATCGTCTCGGTCTGCCGCATGGAGCACCACAAGCGCCAGCACCTGATGGTGGAGGCGATGGGGCACACGCGCACGGCCGTGCGGCTCCGCCTCTGCGGCGTCTCCATGGACACGTCCCACGTGCAGGGGATGCGCGAGCGGGCGCGGGCGCTGGGCGTCGCGGACCGCGTGACGATCGAGGAGCGCTGGATTTCCGAGGAGGAGAAGGCCGAGCGGCTGAAGAATGCCCTCGCCTCCGCCTACCTGCCCTTCGACGAGGACAGCTACGGCTACCCGACCATCGAGGCGGCCCATGCCGCGCGCTGCACCGTGACCGTCTCCGATTCCGGCGGCGTCGCGGAGTTCGTGAGGGATGGCGTGACCGGGCTGATGACGGAACCGGACCCGGCGGCCATCGGCGCCGCCTTCGATCGGCTGCACGCCGACCGGGCCCTGGCCGCGCGCCTGGGCGCCGCCGCGCGGGAGCATGTGGCGGAGCTGGGCATCGACTGGGACACCACGATCGAGAGGCTGCTGGCATGAAGGTGCTCGTGCTCAGCACCATGGTGCCCTTCGTGCACGGGGGCGCGGAGGAGCTGTTCGACCACCTCGTGCTCAACCTGCGCCGGCAGGGGCACGATGCGGAGGGGATGAAGCTTCCCTTCACCTGGGACCCGGCCGAGGGCCTGATCGAGGAGATGCTGATCGCCCGGCAGATCCGCGTGACCAACATCGACCGGCTGATCGCCCTGAAGTTCCCGGCCTACATGGTGCCCTGGCACGACAAGGTGCTGTGGGTGCTGCACCAGTACCGCCAGGCCTACGACCTGCTGGATGCCGGGCAGAGCAACATCCCAGACACCCCGCGCGGGCGGGAGATCCTGGCGGCGATCCGCGCCGGCGACGCGCAGGCCTTCCGCGAGTCCAGGCGCATTCACACCAACGCGCCCATCACCTCCCGCCGTTTGAAGCAGTACAACGGCTTCGACAGCAGCGTGCTGCGCCCGCCGCTGAACGACCCGGAGCTGTTCACGGGCGGCGAGGCGGAGGGGTACATCCTCGCAACCGGACGGGTGAACGCGGGCAAACGGCAAGCCCTGCTGGTGCGCGCACTGCGCCATGCCCCGGACGTGCGGCTGGTGGTGGCCGGCCCGCCCGACACGCCGGCGGATGAGGAGGCCTTGCGCCGCCTTGCCGCGGAGGAAGGGGTGGAGGACCGGGTGACGCTGGACCTGCGCTTCCTGCCCCGCGCGGAGCTGGCGCGGCTGGTGAACGGCGCGCTCGCCGTGGCCTACCTGCCCTATGACGAGGACAGCCTGGGCTACTGCACCATGGAAGCTTTCCAGGCCGCCAAGCCCGTGATCACCGTGACCGATTCCGGCGGCGTGCTGGACATCGTGCGGGACCGGGACAACGGCCGCATCGTGCCGCCCGATCCCCAGGATCTGGCCGAGGCCATGGCGGGGCTGGTGGCCGATCCGGCGCTCAGCCGGCGCTACGGCCGCGCCGGGCGCGGTGCCATGGAGGATGCGGGGCTGGACTGGCCCACCACCATCGAGAGGCTTGTCGCGTGAGGCCGCTTCGGATTGCCTGGGCGGGGCCCTGGAACGAGCGCTCCGCCATCGCCGCCTTTGGTCAGGGCGTGGTGGAGGAGCTGATCTCCCGCGGGCACGCCGTGACGGTGCTGCGGACGGAGGCCGGGGAGGCCCTGGCCCTGCCGCCGCGCCCGGCGCCCTGCGACGTGCACGCGATGGACCTGGTGGGCGATGCCACGATCGAGCAGGGCTTCGACGTCGTGGTCGGGCAGATCGGGGACAACCACGACTTCCACGGCGCCCTGCTGCGCCGGATCAACCCGATGATGACCGTGGGCGTGTTCCACGACGCCTTCATCGCCAACCTCTTCGCCGGCCACGCCCACCGCACCGGCCGGCCGGAGTTGCTGACCAGCGTACCCCGGGCGCTGTACGGGCCTGAGGGGCTGCGCGAGGGCGAGCCCTACTGGGCAGACATGGAGGAGATGGCCCGGCGCCGCCCGATGCTGGAGTGGCTGGCCCGCCGCTGCGCCGGGGCTGTGGCCCATGCCCGGCACTACGCGCCGCGCCTGGCGGCCGCCTGCCCCGGCCCGACCGCCACCATCCCGCTGGCCTTCGAGGTGCCGGACCTGCCTCCGCTGCCGACCGCCTGGAACCGGATAACGGTGGCGGCCATCGGCCACGCCAACCCCAACCGGCAGCTCGACCAGATCCTCATGGCCATCGGCGCCTCGGGGAGCCTGCGCGGGCGCTGCCGGCTGCGGGTCATCGGCGCGGCGGATCCGGCGGAGCGGGCGCGGCTGACGGGCCTTGCCAGGCTGCTCGGCGTGGAACCGCCGGAGTTCACGGGCTGGGTGAGCGACGAGGACCTGCGCTGGCAGTTGCGCGACGTGGACGCCATCGCCTGCCTCCGCAACCCGGTGCTGGAGGGGGCCTCGGCCTCGGTCATCCTCGCCCTCGCCTCCGGGCGGCCGACGCTGGTGACGAACCACGGCTCCTACGCCGAGATCCCCGGCGATGCCGTGCTCCCCTGCCGGCCGGAGGAGGAAGCGCTGGACGCGATGCGGCACCTGGAATGGGTGCAGGCGCAGCCCGCGGAAGCGGCCGCCCTGGGCGCGCGCGGCCAGGAGGTGGCGCGGACCCGCCACTCCTCCCGGGCCTATGTCGATGCGCTGCTTCCGCTGCTGGAGGAGGTGGTGAAGGACCGTCCGCGGCGCGAGGCTCGCCTGCGGCTGTCCTCGATCCTCGAAGGCTTCGGGCTGGGGCCGGACGATCCGGTGGCCGAACGCGCCGAGGCGGTGGTGGACGCAATGGGGCTCGACCCGGCGAAGGTGGAGAAGGCCCGGCAGATCGCCGCGCCGGCGTTCCAGGCGCTGGCCTGAACCAGGGATAGAGAAAGAATTCTCTCCTCCCTGACCCCTTCTCATCTTTTTCAATCGGGCTGCCGCGGGATGATCGCTCGGCGGCGCGCCTGAGGTCGGTGACCTCAGGCGACTGACACGGCAGGCCGCGCCGCCACGATACTGGGCCACAAGTGCCAATGGATCAGGGCGAGAGCAGCCCCACCGTCGCGCCGGTCATGCAGCAGGCGATGGTGGCCGCGAGGAGCGCGGGCAGGCCGAGGCGGACGATCTCCGCCCGGCGTTCGGGGCAGAGGGCGCCCATGCCGGAGACCATGATCCCGACGCTCGCGAAGTTGGCGAAGCCGCAGAGGGCCCAGGAGAGGATGAGCTTTGTGCGGGGGGCCAGGGCGGCGCCGTTGGGGCCGGCCATGTCGAGGTAGGCGACGAACTCGTTCACCACGCCGCGGATGCCGAGCAGGCGGGCGGCGGCGGTGGCGTCTTCCGGCGCGATCCCCATGGCCCAGGCCAGGGGCCAGAGGAGGGTGCCGGCGATCGCTTCCAGGGTGGTGCCTGTGAGGGGCTGGAGAATCATGTTCACGAGCGCCACCAGGGCCACGAAGACGATCAGGCCGGCCATGATGTTCAGCAGGAGCGAGAGGCCGTCCGCGGTGCCTCGGGTGAGGGCGTCCATGCTGCTGTCGTAGAGGGGTGGGGCCTCGATGTCGGCGGCCTCGGGGGCCGCGGCCTCGGGCCGCATGAGGCGGGCGGCGAGGATGGCGGCGGGGGCGGAGACGAGGGAGGCGGCGAGGAGCTGGCCGGCGGCGTCCGGCACGGCATTGGCGAGCATGGCGGCGTAGACCACCAGCATGTTGCCGGAGATGGTGGCCAGGCCCGCCGTCATCACCACCAGGAGCTCGGAGCGCGAGAGGGTGGCGAGCCAGGGGCGGATGAAGAGGGTGGCCTCCACCATGCCGGTGAAGACGTTGGCGGCGACCGAGACGCCGCAGGCGCCGGAGACTCCGAATGCGGCGCGGAGCGCGCGGGACATCACGCGCACCAGGGCCGGCAGCACCCGCCAGTGGTAGAGCAGCGCGGAGAGGGCGCCGACGAGCAGGACGATCGGCAGGGCCTGGAAGAACAGGACGAAGCTTCCGCCGGGCTGGGTCTCGGCGAAGGGCAGTGGCCCGCCGCCGAGATAGCCGAAGACGAGGCTGGTGCCGGCCCGCGTGGCCTGCGCCAGCGCATTCACCGCGTCGCCGACCAGGGCGAAGCCGGCGCGCAGCGGGGGAATGTGCAGCAGGGCGGCAGCGAGGGCGAGCTGGAGGGACACCCCGGCGAGGACGGCGCGCCAGGGCAGCGGGCGCCGGAAGCCGCCGCAGGCCCAGGCGAGGACCAGCAGAGAAGCTAGGCCAATTGCGGATTGGAGTTGCGGCGGCACTACCGGGTGGTCTTGGGGGCAGCACGGCCGCGCAGGTCGCGGGACAGCCCCTTCTCCTCCAGCGCGGCAAGATAGGCGGGCCAGAGGGTGTCGTATTCCCGGCCCAGGCGGTGCAGCGTTTCCCAACTGTAGATGCCGGTGTCGTGCAGGTCGTCGAAGGTCAGGCGGACGGCGTAGTTCCCCACCGGCTCGATCCCGATGATCGCGACCTCCCGCTTGCCGTGGACGAGGTTCTTCTGCCCGGGGCCGTGGCCCTGCACCTCGGCGGAGGGGCTCTCCACCCGCAGGTACTCGGCGGGCAGGCCGAAGCGGCTGCCGTCGTCGAAGGCCACCTCCAGGCGGCGCTCGGCGCGGTTCAGCCGGATTTCGGTGGGGGTTGGCACGCTCCTACAGGCGGCGCGCCTCGTCCGGCAGCATGATGGGGATGCCGTCACGGATGGGATAGGCGAGGCCCGCGCCCTCGCTCACCAACTCCCCGGCGGCGCGGTCGTAGCGCAGCGGGCCCTTGGTGACGGGGCAGACGAGGATCTCCAGCAGGCGGGGATCGACCGTCACGGTGTTGGCATCGCCGGCGGGCGGCGTCGTCTGGCTCATGGGGAAGTCCTCGGCACGGGCGCCCGGACCTGGGCGCCTCAACTCGGGCGCATGTCTTGGCCCGGACCGGGCAGGCTGTCCATCCGCAGCATCGCGGCCAGCGTCTCGGCCAGGGCAGTGGGGTCGGCCGCCTCCAGCAGGGCCTGCTTCTCCACCGGCTCGAAGGGGCAGACCATCGCGAGGGTCGCGACGAGGGGGCCGTCCTCCATCCCTTCGATCGCCTCCCAGTTCGCATCGATTCCCTTGGCGCGGAAATAGGCCCGCAGGAGGCCGAGCATCGTCGTGCGGTCCAGCACGGGCGAAGGGGCGGGCCGGGCCAGGTCGGCGGCGAAGGGGGCGTAGTCCGGCCGGATGCGGCGGTAGCCGTCTCGCATCGGCAACTCCTCCGCCACGTGGAAACGGGCAAGGCCGGTGAGGCTGATCAGCAGGCGCCCGTCCTCTGTCTCCGCGAAGGAGGAGATGCGGCCGAGGCAGCCCACCCGGTAGAGGGCGGGGCCGGTGGGGCCGGGGGGCGCCTGCGGGTCCGGCTGGATCATGCCGAGGCAGCGGCCGCTGGAGAGGCTCGCCTCCATCATCGCCAGGTAGCGCGGCTCGAAGATGTTCAGCGGCAGCCGTCCCCCGGGCAGGAGGAGGGCTCCGGGAAGGGGAAAGATCGCGATCTCAGCCGGCAGGGCGCCGAGGTCCCGGGGGTGAAAGGGCATGTCCGGGAACTCCTGATGGGCATCGGGAAGGGGGAGGACGGGCGCCCTCCCCCGGTTCCACCTCAGCTGAACAGCATGGAGGAGAGCTTGCGGCGCCCGGCCTTCGTGGCCGGGTCCTCGAAGCCCCAGGCCTCGAAGAACTTCAGCAGCTGCTTGCGGGCAGCCCCGTCGTTCCAGGCGCGGTCGCGCTTGAAGGCATCCAGCAGGGCGTCGGCCGCGGCCGTGCGGTCCCCGGCGGCGTTGAGGGCGACGGCGAGGTCGATCCGCGCCTCGTGATCGTTCGGGTCGGCGGCTAGGCGGGCTTCGTACTCCGCCAGCTTGCCGCGCGCCTCGCGCCCGGCCTTCGCAAGTTCCAGCGAAGAACGGACGGCGACGACCTCCGCGTGGTCGCGCAGCTTCGGCGGCAGGCTCTCCAGCACCTGCTCCGCTTGGTCCTCCTCACCCAGTTCCATCAGGCAGCGGGCGACGCCGGCCATGGCGGCGGCGTTCTCCGGCTCCTGCTGGGCCAGGGCGCCGAAGAGCTCCAGGGCGCCCTGGAAGTCGCCCTCCTCCACCGCCTGCTTCGCCTCGGCCAGGAGGTCGGCGGAGGGCATCTGCCCGCCGGCCATCTTCAGCAGGTTCTCGATGAATTTCTTCACCTCGCTCTCGGGCAGCGCGCCCTGGAAGATGTCGGCGATCTGGCCCTGCCAGAAGGCGGCCACCGTGGGCACGGACTGCAGCGGCAGGCCGAGCTGCGACAGCTGCTGCACCAGGGCGCGGTTGGCGTCGATGTCGATCTTCACCAGCCGCACCCGGCCGCCGGCGGCGCGGACCACCTTCTCCAGCGTGGGGGTGAGCTGCTTGCAGGGGCCGCACCAGGTGGCCCAGAAGTCGACCAGCACCGGCACCTCGCGGCTGGCCGCCACGACGTCCTGCATGAAGCTCTTCTGGTCGCCGTCCTTGATGACGTCGTCGGCGGCCGCGCCGCCCGGGGCAGGGTTGAAAAGGGAATCCATGGTGACTGACGCCTGTCCGGAGTGATTTACCCTTAGATGCGGATCATGTGGCGCCTGGGCAAGTCGTGCGCGAGAGAGCGTTGATTTCGTTGTGCCCTGTGTCCTCATCGGTCCGGAACCAGGGGGCGCCGCCCCCTGGAACCTCCGCTAAGGGCCTGAGGCCCTTGGATCCCCGTCTGGCTGCCGCCTGCGCCGTCCTGACATGGGGTTTCGGCGTGAGGGGATTGATCCTGCCCTTGCAGTCGCCTCGGGTCGTGGACCCGAGGCGCACCGTCAGCAAAACAGGACCAACCGCTAGAAGAAGATGATGGTGAGGGGTCCGGGGAGAGGACGAATTCCTTCGTCCTCTCCCCGGGACAGACCGGAAGTGAAGGATGTCCCCTACCCGCGCGCCCGTGCCTGACAGAGGACGGTGCCGTTCGGGCGGATGGTCAGCCGGGCGCTGGGTTGGATGCTGGCCGGGGAGACGGGGGTGATGTCAAAGTTCCCCATCAACCGGGCGAGGAGGAGGGTGCTTTCCACCGTGGCGAAGGCCGCGCCGGGGCAGATGCGCGGGCCGAGGCCGAAGGGGATGTAGGCGTCCTTCGGGATGTCGGCCGCGCGCTCCGGCAGGAAACGGTCAGGGTCGAAGAGGTCGGGATCCTTCCAGAAGCCGCGGTGGCGGTGGATCACCCAGGGGGAGACGACGACGAGGTCGCCGGGCTGCAGGGTCCAGCGGCGGACCTTGTCCGGGGCAAGGGGTGAGCGGACGAGAAAGCCGACGGGCGGGTAGAGGCGCAGCACCTCGCGCAGGACGCGCTTCGTGTAGGGCAGGCCGGCCTGCAGCGCTTCCAGGCTGGGTTCCCCCTGCCCCAGCGCGTCCGCCTCAGCCCTGATGCGCGCCGTGGCGCCGGGCAGGTTGGCGAGGATGACGAGGGCCCAGGTGAGCATGCTGGCCGTGGTCTCGTGGCCCGCGAGGAAGAAGACGGCGATCTGGTCCACGAGTTCTTCCCGCGTGAAGGCGCGGCCGGTTTCCGGGTCGGTGGCACCGATCAGGGCGTCGGCGATGTCACGCCCGGCCGCGGCGCCCGAGGCCAGGCGGCGGTCCACCATGCGGCCGAGCGTGCCGCGGATGGCGGCGCAGGCGGCGCGGAAGCCGGCGGCCTGGGGCGGGGTGGGCGGCCTGCCGGAGTAGAGGAGCTTCCAGGGGGCGAGCTGGTCCGACAGGACCTGGAAGCGGGCGAAAGCCTCGAAGACGGTCATCGCCTCCTCCGCCTCGATCGGCTCGGAGAAGATGGTGCGGAAGACGACGTCGGCGGTGACGTGGCTGAGCTCCGCGTCCAGCGCAAAGGGCTTGCCCGCCCGGGCCTGGGCCGCGACGCGGGCGACGCAGTCCGCCACCGCCGCGCCCATGTGGGGATATGCCCGGGAGAGGGCGATTCCTGACATGGCCGGGCGGATCATGTCGCGCTGGCGACGCCAGCTGCTGCCGTTGGCGACGAAGACGCCGTCCCCGACGAGGGGGGAGAGCGCGTCCACGAAGACGGCGGCCTTGGGGTAGTTCGCCGCGCGCTCCACCATCACCTCGCGCGCCGTTTCCGGGTGATTGATGATGTAGAGGCGGCGGTCGCCGATGACGCGCTCGCCCATGAGGACGTCGAAGACGCGGCGCGGCAGGGCGGTGAGGAGGTTGGCGTCCCGGCTCAGCAGCACCTTGAGGAAGGTGCCGAGATTGCCCGAGGGAACCGGCGCAGGGGGGCGGTAGCGGGGAGGCGTGGTCTCAGCCAGGTTCACGCGTGACGGACTCCAGGGGCTCGGGGCCGGCCAGGAAGCGGTAGAACTCGTACTCGCCGTGCCTGTCGTTGGCGCGCAGGAACTGGAAGTGCAGCTCGTAGAAGCGGTAGGCCAGTTCGGCGTAGCGCTCGGCCGAGAAGATCTCCCGGAAGCGGGCGGAGCGCACCGTGGGGTTGTGGCGAGGCCGGCCGCCGAGGTCGAGGCGGAAGGCGGAGACCGGGTCCAGCCAGGGGAAGTTCAGCACGTCCTGTGGGGCGAAGTAGTCCACCCAGAACAGCCGGTCGTCGGTCACCAGGTTGCGGATGGCGCGGCGGGTGCGTGTTTCCGGGCGGCCGGCGGCCGCAATCGGGGTGTTCCCGCCGATGGTCATGAGGCTGAGCCGGGGGCCTTCCCGGCCGGCCTCGCCAAGGAGCTCCAGCGCGCGCGCCGTCACGGAGATGGCGACGAAGCTGCCGGAGCTGTGGCCGATGACCAGCACCTCATCGAGCGTCGGGTCCCGTGCGGCATCCGCCACGCGCCGGGCAAAGTCCTCGAACCGCGTATCGGCCTGCGGGTCCCGGTGGGTGCGGTGGCGCCAGGTGAAGATCCAATCGTTGATGAGGTACCAGACGTAGAAGCGGCGATCGAGGTATTCGGTCAGTCGCAGCAGGCCGAAGAGGCCGAGGGCGGCCGGAACCAGCCCCGCCAGGGGATGCAGGCCCAGCGCGGCGGCCAGCGCCAGGAAGGCCGCCACGAGGCCGAGCGCCGCCAGCGCGTAGAGCGTGGCCATGGCCCAGGGATAGAGCGAGAAGATCCCGAACTTCCAGTTCAGGCGGAGCATCTGGACCACCGTGCCGGTCCTGATCGCAACACCGAGCACGCGAAGGCTGAGGAGCGCGACGCGCCACTTCGGAACGGCGAAGTCGCGCACGGCGATCTCGTGCCAGGAAAGGCAGTCCACCACCGTCTCCACCGGGCTGTCAGGCCAGTCCGCGGCGATGTGCCAGTGGGTGGAGGGGTCTTCCTTTCCCGCGCGCATGCGGGCGGCGATGCCGTGGAGGGCGGCGAACTTCCGCAGCTCGCGGGAGAAAAGGAGGAAGTAGGTGCGCGGGCTGCGAGGGTCGTAACCCGGGACGTAGAAGACGTGGCGGCGCCGGACCCTGGCGGGCGGCCCACCGCCCTCGGCGCGGTCTTCGGCAGGGATCATGGGATCGAGCCTACATGCGGCGGCGGGAGGAGGGCCAGGGTGGGTGGACCCTTGGTCGCTGGGAGGTGAGGCAGGGCGTTGCTGGTGCGAGACGAACGGCGGAGGGGGTTGCAAGGCCCCGTGGCCCGTGTCATACGCCCGCCACGCACGGAGCGCGGGCGTAGCTCAGGGGTAGAGCACGACCTTGCCAAGGTCGGGGTCGAGGGTTCGAATCCCTTCGCCCGCTCCAATCTTCTCCAGAAGAACTTTTCTCTGGATGGATTGGGATCGCGCTTTTCCGTGTGTCTTCCCTACATTTCTGGCGTGCACCTAGATACTTCGAAGGTGGAACGAGCGCCGTTTTCTCTCTCCGGAGAGCCGTTTGTCTCCGAAGTTTGGGACTTGGGCGATTTAGAGCATTTCCAGCTTACTCGGACGCGTATCCTGAGTTGGCGAGGTAGTTTCTGCACTCGGCTTGGGTGAAGGTGTCGAGCAGGCGCCCGATGGTGGTCCAGAGGGCTTCGCGGGTACGGGT
>NZ_JAGIZA010000007.1 GCF_017813365.1 Roseomonas indoligenes | reverse complement strand
CTCCCGTCGTCGGTCGTCAGCCCAGAGATCCGCCCCGATCCAGATGCCGGCCAGTCGCTCGGCCCTAGCACATAGCCAATCCTGCCCATCCTGCCGGGCAGTCCAGAATGTGCGGCCACCCGGAATCAGTCCAGGCTTACACCCACCTTGCGGATCAGTTCGCCAAGACGCTGGCGGTCCCTCGTGACAAGATCCCCGAAGGCCTTCCGCCCGGCAAAGCTCGGCAGCCCACCTTGTGCGAGGTAGGTCTGCGGCAGGTCCGTTCCTGTCAGGGCGCCGCGCACCGCCTCCTCCAGCTTGTCCAAGACCGGCGCCGGAGTGGCTGCGGGCGCGAAGAGGCCGACCCAGCCGACGGATTCGAAGCCGCGAAGCCCCGCCTCATCCATCGTCGGGACATCCGGCAGGGAGGGATGACGCTGCAGGCTACTGATGGCCAGCACCTTGACCTGCCCGGCCTCATGCGCGCCTCGGAAGAGGTTGTAGGTGTCGATCATCAGCTGGATGCGCCCCCCGATCAGGTCCTGCAGCGCGGGGGCTGAACCGCGATAGGGAACATGGACGATATCCAGCCCCTCCCGCTGCTTGATCGCCTCCAGGCAGAGGTGCGGCGATCCGCCATTGCCGCCCGTTCCCATGTTCAGCTCGCCCGGCCTGGCGCGCGCCATCGCCAGCAGTTCCTGCAGGCTGTTCACGCCGAGCGCGGGCGAGACCACCAGGACCAGGGGCGTGGAGATGAGCTGCGCGACCGGCGTCAGGTCGCGCTGCGTATCGAAGGGCAGGCTGCGGTAGAGCGCGTGGTTGGCTGCCATCGGGCCTGTATTGCCGACGAGCAGGGTGTATCCGTCGGCCGGCGCCTTGCAGGCGGCCTCCACCGCCAGATTGCCGTTGGCGCCCGGCCGGTTCTCCACCACGACGGGCTGCCCGAGACGCGGCTGGAGATGCGGCAGGAGCGGGCGGGCCGTCAGATCCACGCCACCGCCGGGCGGGAAGCCGACGAGCAGGCGGACGGGGCGGGTGGGATAATCGGCCTGCGCCCGGGCGGGAGCGGCCGCCAGGACAGCACCGGCGGTGAGAAGGCTGCGACGGTTCATCCGGTTGTTTCCTCGATAACCCTTGTGTTCAGAAGCCCCGCGCAGGGGAACGCGCTACGGGGCCTCACGGCTGCCGGGCAGGAGCGCGGCGCCATGCCTGCCGAAACTCAACCCGACCGCATCCCCGGCGCCCGGGGCAGACCCGGCGGAGGAGGAGACGACGAAGATCTCCCCGAGTGGCGTGGCGACCGTGTACTCGATCACGCCGCCAAGATAGGCCGCCTTGGAGACCGCGCCCTCCAGCATCGCCGCGGGGTCCGCCGGACCCAGCAGGGCGATCGCCTCCGGCCGCAGCGCCAGTTCCGCCGGCCCGTCCGGCAGGCCGCGATGGGGAAGGACCAGCCGCGCCTCGCCGATCGAGACCTCGGCATCCACGTCGTCCAGGCGGCGCAGTCTTGCGGGAATGCGGTTCGCCTCGCCCACGAAGCCGGCCACGAAGGCGCTGGCCGGGCTCGCATAGAGCTCCCGCGGGGTGCCCTCCTGCGCGATCACCGCCTGGTTCATGACGATGATCTTGTCGGAGATGGCCAGCGCTTCCGCTTGGTCATGCGTGACATAGACCACGGTGACGCCGAGCCGCTGCTGCAGGTCGCGGATCTCCTCCCGCATCTTGCGGCGCAGCCTTGCATCGAGGTTCGAGAGGGGCTCGTCGAACAGGAGGACAGAAGGCTCCAGCACCAGGGCGCGCGCAACCGCCACGCGCTGCTGCTGCCCGCCGGAGAGCTCCGAGGGCAGGCGGGCCTCGAAGCCGGCCAGCCCCACGCTCTCCAGCGCGGCACGGCCCGCCCCCATCGCCTCCCGCTTCGGCCGGCGCGAGACGGTGAGGCCGTAGCAGACATTCTCCAGCACGGTCATATGCGGGAACAGCGCGTAGGACTGGAACACCATGGAGACGTCGCGTTCCGCCGGCGGCAGGGCGGAGACGTCCCGGCCGCCGATCAGCACGCGCCCCTCGCTCGGGTATTCCAGCCCCGCGATCATCCGCAGCGTCGTCGTCTTGCCGCAGCCCGAGGGCCCGAGCAGGGTGCAGAGCGTTCCCGCCGGCACGGTGAAGGAGACGTCCCGCACGGCGACGTTTCCGGCACCGAAGCGCTTCCACACGCGCTCGAAGCGCACCTCCGCCGCGCGGCTCATGCCACGGTTCCCCCTGGTTGGATGGGTGGCGCCACCGCCGCGCGGCGGCCGATCCGCCGCCGTCCGACGAGAAGCTGCGCCAGCCCCAGCATGACGACCATCAGCGCGATCAGCACCACGGCCACAGCGATGGCCAGCCCGTAATCGCCGTTGATCACGCGGTTGACGATGAAGACCGTGGCCAGTTCCGTATCGGCCGTGACGAGGAAGATCACGGCCGAGATCGTGGTCATGGCCCGCACGAAGGCATAGACCAGCCCCGCCATGATCGCCGGGCGCAGCAGCGGCAGCACCACGCGCCGAAAGGCATCCGCCCCGCCGCCGCCGAGCGTATGGGAGGCCTCGTCGAGCGACGGGTCGATCTGCGCCATGGCCGCCATGCCGGAGCGGAGCCCGACCGGCAGGTTCCGGAACACGAAGCAGGCCACGATGATCGCGCCCGTCCCCGCCAGCTCCAGCGGCGGCAGGTTGAAGGCGCGGAGATAGGCCACGCCGATCACGGTGCCGGGCACGGCGAAGGTGAGCATGGTGGCGAATTCCAGCGCGCCCCGGCCCGCGAAGCGCGCGCGGGAGAAGAGCCAGGCGGAGACGATGCCCAGCGCCGCCGTGATCGGCGCCGAGATGGCGGCCAGGGTGACCGTGGTGATCACGCTGTTCCAGGCGAGGCCGGTAAGCTGGCCGCCGCTGATCTCGAAGGCCTTGATCATGTGGCGCAGCGTGGGCGTGTAGTCGCGCCCCCAGATCTCCACGAAGCCGCCGGAGAGAGCCAGCAGGTAGAGCGCGACCGTCAGCCCCGCCCAGGGCAGCGCGACGGCGAGGCAGAGGCGGCGCACCCCGGCGGGCAGCGGCGGCGCCAGCCCGGCATCGCCCTTGCCGCCGATGGAGACGTAGGACTTCCGCGCCGTCAGCCGGCGCTGGAGGAAGAAGGCGCCGAGCGCCAGGGCGAGCAGCACGAGGGAGAGGGTGGCGGCCCGCCCCGCATCGGCCTGCGCGCCCACCACGGCGAAGAAGATCTCCGTCGCCAGCACGCCGAACTGGCCGCCCAGCACGATCGGATTGCCGAAATCCGCCATGCTCTCCACGAAGCCGAGCAGGAAGGCATTGGCCAGGCCGGGGCGCAGCAGCGGCAGGGTGACGGTGCGGAAGGTGTCGCGCGGCGTCGCGCGCAGGGTGGAGGAGGCCTCCTCCAGCGTCGGCGACAGCCCTTCCACCACCCCGATCAGCACGAGGAAGGCGATGGGCGTGAAGGCGAAGAGCTGCGCGAGCAGCACCCCCGGCAGCCCGTAGATCCAGCGCCCCAACTCCACCCCGAACAGGGAGGAGGCCGCGAGGGAGACGATGCCGGAGCGCCCGAAGATCAGGATCAGCCCGAGGCCGAGGATGAAGGGCGGCGTCACGATCGGTAGCACGGTGAGCCAGCGCAGCGGCCGGCCGAGCCGCAGCCGCCCGCGCACCACCAGCAGCGCAAAGGCGAGGCCGAGGGCGGTGGTTCCCGCCCCCACCAGCACGCCGAGCAGTGCGGTGTTCCACACCACCCCGCAGCGCGGCGCGCCGGCAAGGCAGCCCAGGCTCCAGAGGCGGTCATCCGCCAGCCGGCCGAACAGCGCGCCCGCCGCCAGCGCGCCGCCCGCGTCGCGGAAGGCGTCGCCCAGCAGCAGGACCAGCGGCATCGCCGTGAAGACCGCGATGGCCAGCGCGATGCAGACGGCCACGGTGGCGGTGAAGGCATCCCCGCGGAAGGCGCCGCGCCCGGCCAGCCCGGCGGCCAGCAGCACCGCTAGGGCGGCCGGCACCAGCGCCCCGCCCCAGCCGACGCCGAACTGCCGGTCCTCCATCGGGCCGAACAGCCCTTCGAGCCAGGGGGTGGACCAGCCCTGCACGCCGATGGCGTAGCCCTGCGCGATTAGCAGCCCGAGGCCGAGCCCGCCGGTGAGGAGAAAGAGCGCGGCCCGCGCGGGACGCGGGATCGGCAGGAGCGCCGCCAGCAGCCCGGCCGCCGGCGCCAGCAGTGCCGGCAGGAGCCACCAGCGCCCCTGGGCCAGCACCTGCCCGGCCGCCGGCCCGAAATCGGGGTCGGCGAGCCAGGCAAGACCTGCCAGCGGCGCGGCCGCGATGCCGTCCTGCGTCAGATACCAGGGCAGCAGCAGCGCCGCCGCGAGGGCGACGAGGCTGCTCCAGAGGCCGGCGGCGCGCATCCCGGGATCAGCGCGGCAGGGTGTTCACCTCGCGGTCCCAGCGCTCGATCAAGCGGCGGCGCTCCGCGGAGGCGCCGTAGCGGGCGAAGTCGTAGTCGATCAGCCGGATCTGCGACATCTGCGGTGCCTCCGCCGGCACCGGCGTGGCGCGGTTGGACGGGGTCTGGAACTGCTTCGTCTCCGCGCCAAGTTGCTGCGCGGCCGGGGTCAAGGCCCAGTCGTAGAAGCGCTGCGCGTTCCGCAGGTTCCGCGCGCCGCGGATGATGGACATGGAGCCCACCTCGTAGCCCGAGCCCTCGCAGGGCACGGCGCTGCCCACGGGGAAGCCGCCGAGCCGCTCCGTCACGGCATCATGCACGAAGGAGATGGACACCCCCGTCTCGCCGCGCGCGACCGACTTGATGGGGCCGGTGCCCTGGCGGGGATAGGCGTTGATGTTGCGGTGCAGGGCCTTGAGGTAGTCAAAGGCCTGCTCCTCCCCCATCAGCTGCACGATGGTCGCGATCATCACATAGGCGGTGCCGGAGGATTGCGGGTTCGCCATCTGGATCTCGTTGCGGAAGCGCGGCTCCAGCAGATCCTTCCAGCAGGCGGGCGCCGCGATGTTGCGGCGGGCCAGGAGCTCCGTGTTGAAGCCGAAGCCCAGCGCGCCGGCGTAGATGCCAACCGTGCGGTAGTGGCTGTCCCGCGCCTGCTTCTGCGCCCAGTCGTGCAGCCCATCGAGCGCAGCGGAGCGGTACTCGGCCGAGAGGTTCTCCTCCGCCGCCTGGAGGTGCGGGTCACCCGTGCCACCGAACCAGAGGTCACCGCGTGGATTCTGCGCCTCGGCTCGGATCTGCGCCAGCACCTCGCCCGAGCCCTTCTGCGAGACGGAGACGCGGATACCCGTCTCGCGCTGGAAGGCGTTGGCGGCCGCTTGGCACCATTCCACCTGCACCGAGCAGTAGAGGTTCAACGAGCCCTGAGCCCGAGCGATGCCGGAAGCGGCGACAAGAGCGGTTGCGACAAGGGCGGCCTGGACGACGCGGCGCAGCATGGAACCTGTTCCCTCCCGGCCGGGTTGGCCCCGGCCTGTCATGGAAATGCAACAGAAACGTCACACAGGCAATCGAAGGATCAGGCCGACAGCAGCTTCACCCGGGAGGAGTCGAGCGCAAGGGCCGCGAGGCCGCCGACGGGCAGGTGATGCTCGCCCCCGGTATGCGGCGCATCCACCAGCACCTCGGCCCCGGCCACGCGGATCCCGTACCGGATGCTGGCGCCGAGGAATTCGCGATGCGTGATCTCGCCCGCGATCACCCGCCGGTTCCCGGGCTCCGCGCCAGCGGGCAGCAGGGTCACGTCCTGCGGCCGGAACATCAGCCGTGCCCCCTCTGACACCTCCAGCCCAGCCGGAAGCGGGATGCGCGTGCCGCCCGTGATCTCGAAGGCGGCCGCCCCGCCATCCCGCAGCACAATGCCCGGCACGATGTTTGCCGTGCCGAGAAACCCGGCGACGAAGAGGTTGGCCGGATGGTCGTAGAGCTCCATCGGCGTGCCGACCTGCTGCACGGCGCCCTCGCTCATCACCGCGATCCGGTCGCAGACCGTGTTCGCCTCCTCCTGGTCATGGGTGACGAAGATGGTGGTCAGCCGGAGCCCTTGTTGCAGGTCCCTCAGCTCCCGCCGCACCTGCACGCGGAGCCGGGCATCGAGGTTGGACAGCGGCTCGTCCAACAGCAGGACCTTCGGGCGCACGGCGACGGTGCGGGCCAGCGCCACGCGCTGCTGCTGCCCGCCCGAGAGTTGGGACGGACGGCGATCGCCCAGGCCATCAAGCCCGACCAGCCTCAGCGCCGCCTCCACGCGCGGCCCGATCTCGGCCCGGGGCACGCGGCGCTCCTCCAGGCCAAAGGCCACGTTCTTCCGCACGGTCATGTGGGGCCAAAGCGCATAGGACTGGAACACCATTCCCACGTCGCGCTTCCAGGGCGGGAGAGGCGAGAGGTCCTGCCCGCCGACCAGGATCCGCCCACGCTGGGCGGTGGCGAAGCCGGCAATCAGGCGCAGCAGCGTCGTCTTCCCGCAGCCGGACGGCCCAAGGAAGGCGAAGAACTCGCCAGGCCGGATCTCCAGGTTCACGTCGCGCAGCACGCGCGTTGCGCCGTAGGAGAGGTCCACTCCCTCCACCCGGACTCCCGCGGGTTCGCGGGCCAGCAGGTCGCTCACGCCGATCTTCTCCCGCCGCCGCGCTCGGCGATCAGATGGGACAGGAAGGTGGAAAGGCCGACGATGACGACGGCGACGATCCCCAGCGCCGCCCCCGCACCGCGCCCGGCAGGCGATTGCATGAAGACGTACAGGCCGTAAGCGAGGGGCGCGTCGTTCGAGGACTGTACGAGCATCAGCGTGGCCGAGAGCTCAACCGCCGCGGTGGCGAAGGAGGTCACGAAGCCCGCCGCGATCCCGCCCGCCATCAGCGGCAGCATGATCCGCCGCACGACCCGCAGCCGCCGGGCCCCGAGGTTCTCCGCCGCCTCCTCAAGGCTCGCGCTGACCTGCTGGAGCGCGGCGGTGCAGGCGCGGAGCGCGTAGGGCAGGCGCCGCACCGCAAGGGCCAGGACGATAACGCCCCAGAAGGCCGCGAGGGATGTGCCGTCCGGCAGGGTGATGCCGAAGAAGGTCCGCAGGTAGCCGATCCCCAGCACCAGGCCCGGCACCGCCAGGGCCGACATGGCGGCGTAGTCCAGCCAGCGCGCCCCGGCCATCCGCGCGCGCAGGACGAGATAGGCGATGGTGGTGCCGAGGATGACGTCGATCAGCCCGGCCAGCCCGGCGTAGAGCAGGGTGTTGGTGATGAATTGCGAGCTCTCCGCGAAGACGCGGCCGTAATGCGCCATCGTGTAGCCGTCCGGCAACGGCGCGAAGGACCAGATGGTGGCGATGGAGAGCAGGAACAGCCCGACATGCGGCGCCAGCACCAGGGCGAGGATAAGGAGGATCAGCGCATAGGCCGCCACCGCCTGTCCGCGCGACATCCGGCGCCGTGCCAGCCCACCCCCGCCCCGCTGCACCGTGGCGTAGTCCTTCCCGCGCAGTGCCAGGGAGGACACCCAGAGCGAGAGCACGGAGAAGAGGATCAGCACGACGGAGATGACGTAGCCGATCGGATCCTCCAGCCCCACGGAGGTGATCCGGAGATAGGCCTGGGGCGCCAGCATCTCCCGCACGTTCAGGAGCAGGGGCGTGGCGAGGTCGTCGAAGACCTTGATGAAGACGAGGCTGGCGCCGGCGACGTAGCCGGGCATGGCCAGCGGCAGCACGATGCGGCGGAACAGGCGGAAGCCGTGCGCGCCGAGGTTCTGCGCGCTCTCCTCCATTGCCCGGTCAATGTTCTTCAGCGAGGCGGTGAGGTTGAGGAGGATGAAAGGGAAGTAGTGAACGGACTGGACGAAGATCACCCCGTTCAGCCCCTCCATGAAGGGGATGTTGATGTCGAAGGCATCGCCCAGCAGCAGGTTCACGCTGCCCGTGCGGCCGAAGAGCAGAGTCATGGCCACGGCACCCGCGAAGGGCGGCATGATCAGCGGCAGCACGCCGAGCGTCTGCACCAGCAGGGCGCCCCTGAACTCAAACCGCGTGGTGAAGTAGGCAAGCGGCAGGGCAATGAGGCTCGCCACCACCACGGACATGAGCGAGACGTAGAGAGAATTGAGGAAGCTCGTCCGGAACAGGTCATTGGCGAGGAAGTCCCCGACATGGGCCAGGGTGAAGCCCCCTGTCGCCCGGTCCTGGAAGGCAACGGTGACGACAGTGACCACCGGCACCACCAGGAAGACCAGGAGGAAGAGCGCGACCAGCGCAAAGGCCACCACCTCTCCCGGCCGCGCCGGCCAGCGGCGGGCGCGAGGCGCGGGCTGGATGGCGGCGGTGGCCTGCGTGGTCGCCAGGCTCATCAGCCCGCCGCCTTCGCGGCGTCCGCGGCCCTCGCGGCCGCCGCCTGATACTTCTCCCGCGCGAAGCCGGCCCAGCGCTGCTCCAGCTCAGCCTGGCGCGGCCCACCGCCCCGGCCAGCAAAGGCACCTGCCACCTCGTCCGAGGCCGCCTCCTGCACGGTGACCGGCATGGCGTCGATCAGGGCGCGCGCCTCGGCCAGCAAGGCCCGGGCCGCGGCGTTGTCCCTGCGCGCCAGCCGTATCTCGACGTCGCCGATCGCCTTGGTGGCGCGCTTCAGCCCTTCCAGGTTGGTGCCGATGCACTGGTCATAGAGCGCATCCACCACGGGATAGCGCTTCTCGGAGACGCCGACATCGAATTGCAGGCTCGGCATGCCGATGGAGCCGGTGAAGGGGTTGGGGTAGCCGGCCGGGGCCTTGGCATAGGTGGCGGGGTTCACCGGCAGGCGCCGTATGGTCGGTTCCAGCAGGATCTCCTGCCCCCGTGGGGAGAGGAGGAAGTCGATGAAGGCCTTCGCGGCCGGCAGGTTCGGCGCGTTCTTCACGATGCCGATGTTGGCCGGCACCACCGTGGTCACGCTGGGATAGACGAACTTCACCGGGAAACCCGCGCCCTGGGCGGAAAAGGCGAAGAAGTCGATGACAATGCCGATCCCGACCTGGCCGGAGTTCACGGCGTCCGGCACGCCGAAGCTGCGCTCTGTGATCTGACGGAGGTTGCCGGAGAAGCCTTTGATGGTGCCCCATCCCTTCTCCCACCCCTCACCCTGCAGGATCGTCTCGATCGTCAGGTGCGTGGTGCCGGAGCGGGACGGCGCGGTGATGATGACGTGGTCGTGGTAGGCGGGCCTGGCCAAGTCCGCCCATTCCTTCGGCTCCGGCAGGCGGTTCGCGCGCATGTAGCGCTCGTTCCACATGATGCCGTAGCCGGAGGCGGCGAAACCCGTAACGTAACCTTCGGGGTCGTTGATGGGATAGGGGCCGATCCTCTCGGGGATGCCCTCCGCCCGGGGCTTGTAGGCCTCCAGCAGCCCCGCGCGCTTCAGCACCTCGAAAGCGTCGGGCGCGGAGGCCCAGAACAGGTCCACCGCGTTGTTGCTCCGCGTCTCCTGCAGGAAGCGCACGCCGGCGGTGGTGTTGCGGTTCTGGACGTCCAGGGTCGTGCCGGGATGAGCTGCCTCGAAGGCGCGCTTGAAGGGGCCGGTCACGTCGTTGGAGAAAGAGGTGACAACCGTCACCTTGCCCGAGACGCCGCCCTGGGCGCGCGCCGGGCGGGTGACGGCCGTGGCAGCGGCCAGCGCCGCGAAGGCACGGCGGCGCAGCATCCCGCCCGTGATGGATCCGCTCTCGGACGCCATCATTCCCTCCATTGCTTTTTTGTGACAGCGATGTTCGGGCAGCGGCCGCGCCTTGACAACCCTTCTACCCCGGCATCAGCGAGCGGGGCGCTTCCTGATCGGAGTGCCGGATGCCTTGCTACCCCGGCAGAAGGGCGGAGCGCCCGGCCTCCACGACGTAGCGGCGCGGCGTCGAAACTGCCGCCCCTGGGTCCCGGGGATCGGAGATGGCGCGCATCTCTGCAGTCGCCGCATGGGGCGTCAGCGTCATCGTGACGTAGCCGCGCGACCGCCCATCGGCATAGGCGATGTGAGGGTCGTCCGGGTAGTGCACGGCGTAGCGGCCGCCCTGGCTGGTGATGGAGGTTCCCGTGAACTCCACCGCGACGGGCGGCGTCTCCGGCCGATCGAAGTCCGGCCGCAGCTCCGAAACGATATGCGCGTGGACGTCGCCACCGATCACCAGCGGATTCGGTGCCCGGGTCGCAGCCACCGTGTCCAGCAGGCGGCGCCGAGCGGCGGGGTAGCCGTCCCAGCCATCAGTCCAGTAGGTGTGCGGCGTCCCGAGGGAGCCGAGGCGGGCCATGCGCGTCTGCTGGGCGAGGATCGTCCAGCGCGCGCGCTCGACGGACAGGCCGTCCCGGAGCCAAGCCTCCTGCGTCGTACCGAGCATGGTCCGGCCAGGGTCGTCCAGCGCAGGGCAGTTCTCCCGCGTCACATGCCCGCCGCCGCCATAGCCCTGCTTCACGCAGGGCTGGTAGCCGCGGTACTGGCGATCATCCAGGATGTGGAAGGAAGCGAGATCACCGAAGGCAGCGCGGCGGTAGATGCGTGCCGACGGCCCGTTCGGCCGGGCCGCTTCCGGCAGCGGCATGTGTTCCCAAAACGCTTTATACGCCGCGGCGCGGCGGGCCAGGAAAGGCTCGCCGCTCTCCCGCTCACCTCTGTCATCGGCATAATCGTTGCTCACCTCGTGGTCGTCCCAGGTGACCAGCCAGGGGCAGGCGCGGTGCATCGCCCGCAGGTCGGGATCCGTCTTGTAGAGGGCGTAGCGGTCCCGGTACCCCGCCAGATCCCGCGCGGCCGGTCCCTCATGGCTGCGGACGAGATTCCGGCCCCAGGAAGCTTCGTAGATGTAGTCGCCGAGGAAAACGACGAGATCCGGGTCCTCCGCCAGCATGTGGCGGTAGGCGCCGAAGTAGCCCTGCTCGAACTGCTGACAGGAGGCAACGGCGAAGCGCAGCCGCGCGGGGGCGGCCCCTGGCGCCGGGGCGGTGCGGGTGCGGCCGGTCTCGCTGGCGGCCCCGAGGGCGGCGAAGCGGTACCAGTACGGCCGGTCCGGCTCCAGGCCGCCGACCTCGACATGAACGGAGTGGGCGTCCTCGGGCATTGCCATCACGCGGCCCCGGCGCACCACGTCGCGCATCGCCTCGTCCCGCGCCAGGATCCAGTCCACCGGCACAGCCTCGGGCGGCATGCCGCCGCCGCGCCATTCCGTGGCCAGCCGCGTCCAGAGAACGACCGACCTGGCGCCTGGCTCGCCGGAGGCGATGCCCAGGAGGAAAGGCTCCGCCTCCCCGGCCCGCACGCGGACATGGCCGAGCAGGGCAAGACCGGGAAGCGCCAGTACGCCGCGGCGCAGGACGTGGAGGGGCACGGGATCAGCCTCGCGCGGCGTGAGCGAAAAGGTCCGGCCTGTCGGTGGTGATGAGGGCGACCGGTGCAGCCAGCCAGTGCGCCACGGCGGCGGGCTCGTTGATGACCCAGGCGCCGAGGCGCGGGGCGCCGACACGACGCTGGAGCCGGTCCATCTCCCGCGTCAGCAGCGCGTGGTGGACGGCAACGTAATCGACGCGCGCGGTGTCGATCTCGTCCAGCACCGCATCCAATCCGCCGAGCCGCTCGGATGAGGAGCCGTTGACCGATGCGAGCAGACGGCCCTCCGGAAAGGCGGCGCGGAGGCGGTGCAGCACCTCCGGCCAAAAGGAGGTGAGGACCGTCCGCTCCGCCAGACCGCGGCGCCGGACATGCTCCGCCACGCGGCTCTCCAGCCCCGGGTAGGGCGCGCCACCCGCATCGACCTTCAGCTCGATGTGGAGTTCCACCCCGGACGGCGCGAGCACGTCCAGGACCTCATCGAGGGAGGGCACGCCTTCCTCTCCACCCTCAAGGCGCCGTGCCCTCAGCTCGGCCATGCTAAGGGCGGCGACCGGGCCGGTGCCGTCCGTCGTGCGGTCCAGGGTGGGGTCGTGGATAACGGCAAGGTCGCCGTCCACAGTGGGGTGAACGTCGAACTCCACCCCGGCAACGCCGAGGCCAAGCACGTTGCGGAAACCGGTGAGGCTGTTCTCGGGCCAGAGGTCGCGGGCACCGCGATGGCCAATGATGCGCTTGGCGGTATCGTTCATTTTCCGGACTCGATCAGGCCTTTTACGAACCAGCGCTGCAGCAGAAGAACCACGGCGATGGGCGGCAGCATTGCCAGCACCGCGGCGTTCATCGTCAGGTTCCAGGCGGGGATGGAGTCCCCGTGCGGGACGAGCTGCTTTATGCCGACCACCACGGTCGTCATGGACGGCTCGGTGGTGAAGAGCAGGGGCCAGAGGTACTGGTTCCAGCCGAAAAGGAAAAAGATGATCCCGAGCGCGGCCAGGTTTGGCCGGGACATGGGCAGGAGGATGGTCCAGAAGAAGCGCATCGGCGAGGCCCCGTCGATCCGCGCCGCGTCGCAGAGCTCGTCCGGGATGGTCAGGAAGAACTGGCGGAAGAGAAAGGTCGCCGTCGCGGAGGCCATGAGGGGAAAGATGAGGCCGGAATAGGAGTTGAGCAGGCTCCACTCCGCCGAGATCTCCACCTTCCATCCCGTCATCGCCTGCGCCAGTGCGTCGATGCCGGTCAGCTGCACCAGCAGGCGCAGCGGCATAAGCACGTCCGTCATCGCCTCGAAGGTCGGGACGATCCGCACCTCTACCGGCAGCATGAGGGAGAGAAAGATGAGCCAGAAGACGGCACGACGGAACCGGAAGCGGAAATAGGTGATGGCGAAGGCGGAGAGAAGCGAGATGGCGAGCTTGCCCACGGCAATACCAATCGCGACGATAGCGGAGTTCAGCAGCAGCCGGCCCATGCCGATCCGCGCCCAGACTGCGCGCGCGTTGTCGGCAAAGGCGTCCCCAGGGATCAAGGGAAGGGGTACGCGCTGCACCGCCTCGGTGGTGAGGGATCCCGCGACGATCGCGTAGTAGAGCGGCAGGCAGGTCAGCAGGGCGGCGAGCACAAGGATCGCGTGGCAGGCCGCGTTCAGGAGAGGCGTACGCTCGATCATTGGGACACGTCGTAGCTGATGCGCCGCTCGATGAGGCGGAACTGGACGACGGTGAGGCTGACGGCGAGGATCATCAGCAGCACGGACTGCGCGGCCGACGAGCCGAGGTCGAGATTGACGAAGCCGTCCACATAGACCTTGTAAACAAGAATGCTGGTTGCCGCCGCCGGGCCGCCCCGGGTGGTGGCATCGATAATCGCGAAGGTCTCAAAGAGGCCGTAGACGGTGTTCATGACCAGCAGGAAGAAGACGGTGGGTGCGATCATCGGGAAGGTGATGTTCGCGAAGCGCCGCAGCGGCCCCGCACCGTCCACCGCCGCCGCCTCGATCACCGAGCGCGGGATGGCCGCCAGCGCTGCGACGAGGAAGATGTAATCATAGCAGAGATGCTTCCAGGAGGCGGTGAGAATTACCAGCAGCATGGCGTCGCCGCTGTCTCGGTTCGGATCCCATGCGATGCCGAGCGCGTGCAGCAGCCCGGCCGCAGGCCCCACGAGCGGGTTGAAGAGAAAGGCCCAGACGAAGCCTGCCACTGCCGGGGCGATGGCATAGGGCAGCAGCAGCACGGCGCGATAGGCGGTGCGCCCGCGCGTCACCCGGTCCGTCGCGAAGGCGAGGACAAGGCCGACCGAGAAGGTCAAGGCCGTCGTCGCGACGGCGAAAACTGCGGAAAGACGCAGCGATTCCCGGTACTCCGCGCTGCGAAGGAGGGCAGTGATGTTCTCCAGCCCGACGAAGTGGACCTCCTGGCCGAAGGGATCCTGCAGCAGGAAGGCCTGGGCCAGGCCGCGAATGGCTGGAATGAAGAAGAACAGCAGCAGGATCAGCAGCTGCGGCGCGAGAAGCAGCAGCGGCAACGCCTGCCCCTTGAAGCCCGAGGCCTTGATACCCTGCGCTTCGCGCGGGCGCGCCCGGCCCCGGCGGAACAGGCCGGGCAGCAGGGCGCGCCGGGTGGCCGGCAGCGATGGAGCGGCGGTCTGGCTCATGCCGCGCCGGTCAGTAACGCCCGGCGTTCAGCCGCTCGAAGCGACGCAGGATCTCGTTGCCGCGCGCCACGGCATCGTCCATCGCCTGCTGGGGCGACTTCTGGCCGGCAAAGGCGCGCTCCGCCTCCTCCCGCTGGGCCAGCATGGTCTGGGTGAAGTTGCCGAAGCGGTAGCCGAGGGAATTTGCCGTAGGCTCCCCGCGGGAGAGCTGCTGCACCGCGATCTCCTGGGTCGGCCGTTCCTTGTACCAGCCCTGGCTCTTGGCAAGCGCGTAGGCGGCGTTAGTCGCAGGCACATAGCCCGTCGCCTTGTGCCACCAGACCTGGGTCTCCGGCTTCGCGACGAAGGCGAGGAAGGCGGCAGTGCCCGCGTTGTCCGGCTCCGGATGGCCGCGCAAGGCCCAGAGCACGGCGCCACCGATCACACTGTTCCGCGCCGCGCGGCCCTCCTCATAGGGAAGAGGCACCGCGTCCCATTCCAGCCCGTTCGCGGCCACCATGGCGGAATGGGCGGCGGTGGAGGCGATGAAGGTGGCGGAGCGGCCGGCGGTGAAGACGGCGGATGCGGCCACGCCCTGGCCGGCTACCTGCAGCAGCCCGTCATCCAGCCAGCGCTTGATCCGCCCGACCTGCTGCACGACGGGCGTGCGGTTATAGGTGAATTCTGTGTCCAGTCCGCCGAAGCCATTGTTCCGCGTGGCGTACTGGTAGTCGTTGATGGCGCTGTAGTTCTCGAACCAGCTCCAGTGATAGTCATCGGCCATGATACTGCCAGGGCCGCCGGAGGCCTTCATCTGGCGCAGCTGCGCTTCCAGCGCCTGCCAGGTCTCTGCCGGCTTCTCCAGCCCTGCCTTGGCGAAATGCGCCTTGTTGAAGAACAAGATGGGGGTGGATGAATTGAAGGGCATGGCCGCCAGCCCGCCCTTGTGGGTGTAGTAGCCGGCGATGGGCTTGATGAAGTCTCCCCAGTCGATCTCGTACTTCTGCGCGGCCATCAGTTCTTGCACTGGCACGACTGCCCCGGAGAGCAGCATCGTCATGAATCCGCGCTCGTAGATCTGCACGAGCTGTGGCTGTGTGCGCGTGCGATAGGCGGCGACGGTAGCGTTGATCAGGTCGTCATAGCTGCCCTTGAAGACCGGCGTGACGGCGAAGTCGGGCTGGGATGCGTTGAACTGCCGCGTCATCTCCTCCAGCCGCTCGCCGTTCACGCCGCTCATGGCGTGCCAGAAGCGGATCTCGCGCGGGGCAGCGCGGGCGCCGCGAGATCGCAGCAGTGGCAGGGCGGCCGCGCCGGCAGCCAGGATCATGCGGCGGGGGAATGTTGCGGACATCCTCGTTTCCTCTCCTCAGATCCTTGGCCTGGTGCTTCGTCCGCCCGGCCTTTCGATGAAGGCTATACGGCGCTAGAGCAGCTGTAGATCGTCACACACAATTGTAATTCCACCTTCCTCGTGACAGGACGGCCCCGATCGCCCAGCCTGGGGCGATCGGGGGGGATCAGGGTTGAGCGGTTCGGACGAGCAGCTGCAGGTGCGCGTTGCCTGGCTCTACCACATGGAGGACCTGACGCAGGGCGAGATCGCGGCGCGGCTGGGCCTGACCCGTCTGCGCGTGAACCGCCTGCTTTCGGAATGCAGGCAGTCCGGGCTGGTGCGCGTCCATATCGCATCCCGGTTGGAAAGCTGCGTCGCGCTGGAGAACCTCCTGGTCCGGGAATTCGGACTTGCGGAGGCGGTGATCGTGCCGACCCCCGCGGATGGGGAGAAGGTTCCCGGCCTGCTCGGCATGGCGGCGGCCGACTACCTCTCGCGCTACCTCGCGCGGACGGAGGTGTCGGTCTTCGGGGTCGGCTGGGGCGCGACGCTGCACGAGACGATCCGCCGCCTGCCCCCGGCGGACCTGCCCACGCTCTGGGTCACCGCCATGATGGGCGGGCTGACCCAGGGGCTGGAGCTGAACACCTTCGAGACGGCGGGCGAGTTGGCACGGCGGTTGAACGCGCAATGTGCCTATCTCGCCGCACCAATCTACGCGGGCAGCCGCGCCTCGCGAGACACCCTCGTCGCGCTGGACGTCTTCGCGGAAGCCTTCGAGCGCATCCGGGCGGTCGACCTGGCCCTGCTCAGCCTCGGCGACCTCAGCCCGCGCTCGCTGCTCGTGCGGCACGGCCTGCCGGGGGATGTGACGGTGAAGCAACTCCGCGCCGCTGGGGCAGTAGGAGATGTGCTCGGCCAGTTCCTCGATGCCTCGGGAAGGCCCATTGACCACCCGATCAACGAGCGCGTCATCGGTCTTCCTTCGGCCGGCTTGGCGGCGGTGCGGAACGTGGTTCTGGCGGCGGGAGGGCGGAACAAGACCGCTGTGATCGCCGCCGCGCTGCGTGGCGGCATCCCGAAAGTGCTGGTGACCGACGAGGACACGGCAAAGGCCGCCCTCTCACTCGCGCGGTAAGGCGGCCAGGGTGTCGGAGTCGCGCTGGGCGGCGTTCCGCGCTTCGAACAGCCGCCCGTAGATGCCGTAGGCCAGCTCATGCGCCCGTCCCCAGGCCGGGTCCGCCGCGAGGACCTCGCCGCCGGTCCCCATGTTGCCAACGGCGGTGAGCAGGTCGGGCTGCCACCCCGCCGCAACCGAGGCCGCCATGGCGGTGCCGAGCAGCACGGGCTCCGGCGTGCGCGGCAGGACGAGGTCCCGCCCGAGTGCATCACGGTAGAGCGCGACGAGGAGCGAGTTGCGCGCGTGGCCGCCCGAGAGGGCGACGCGCCGTATGGCGTAGCCGTGCGCGTCCAGGTGGTCGATGATCTGGCGTGCCTGGAGGACAATGCCGCGAGCCGTGGCGTAGTAGGCCTCGAGGAAGTCGCGCTCGCTGCGCTCCTCGCCAACCCCGGCGACAAGGGCGCGCGCCCGGCCATCCCCCAGCGGCGACCGGTTACCGAGCCAGTCCGGCACGAGATGGCGCCCGGCCGCGAAGGCCGGCCCCTCAGCCGCCAGGCGCGCCGCGATCTGCGCGACGGCGGCCGCGTGTGCCGCCGGGTCCGCGCGGCGGGGACCGGCGGGGTGGGTTTCCAGAACCGCGTCGAGCGCGGCCCCGGTAAGCGACTGGCCGGCCTCATGCAGCCAGAGGCCGGGGAAGACGGCGTCGCGGAAGGGGCCCCAGACACCGGGGATATGGCGACTGTCGGGCGCGAAGGCCATCAGGCAGGTGGACGTGCCGCCGATGAGGACTAGGGTGCCATTCATCGTCGCCGCGAAGTCCGGGCCGAGCGCGCCGAGGGTGCCTGCCTCGGCGTCGATCAGACCCGTGGCAACGGGCAGGCCGGATGGCAGCCCGAGTTCCGTCGCGGCTCCTTTCATCAGCCGGCCATGGACCGCGCCGACGGGCTGCGGTGGCTCGGACAGGGCGCCCCGCGACGGAAGGTCGGCGAGGCCAAGGTCGGCGAGCAGCTCGCGCCGCCAGGCCTCCGGGCCGTCGGCAGGCAGGAAGGGCCACTTGCAGGCAAGACCGCATAGGGAATGGCGGTCGGCCCCCGTTGCGCGCCAGGCCAGGGCATCGCAGAGGTCGCGCGCGCCGGTGACGCGGGCCCAGGCCGCGGGATCGTGGCGTGCGAGCCAGAGCAGCTTCGGCAGGTGCATCTCGGGGGAAAGCGTACCGCCGGTGTGCTCGAGCAGCCGGTCGCCCGTCGCGGTGATGGCCTCGGCCTCCGCCTCACCCCGATGGTCGGCCCAGCAGAACACGTCCGCCTCGCCCGTCAGCGGTGGCGCACCGGTGTGGGAAAGGGCAAGGGACGAGGTGGCGTCGAAGGCGAGGGCGGCCACCCGCGCCGCCGACCCAGGTATCGTGGCCAGCACCCCGCGAACGGCCTCCGCCACCGCTGCCCAGATTGCGTCCATCCGGTATACGGCCTGCCCCGGGGCAGGGCGAAGCAGCGAGAAGCCCGCCGAGGTGGTGCCGAGAAGCACTCCGTGCGCGTCGAAAATCCCGGCGCGCGCCGAGAGCGTACCAACATCGACCGCGAGCAGCAGCCCGTCCATCGTCAGTTGGCGCTGCGGTCCACGCCGTTCGGGTAAATGAGGGTCTTGATGACGCCGGGCCGGTCCTCGGCGTGGCTGCGGAATGCTTCCCCCGCGCCTTCCAGCCCCACGCGGTGGGTGACGAGTGAGGCAACGTCCACCTTGCCCGCAGCGACAAGGGCAATGGCACGCGGATAGACCTCGCCCATTCGCCGGGAGAACTTCACCTTCAGCCCGCGCCGGCGCGCATCCGCCGCCGGCAGGGTGTAGGTATCGCCATCAGGGATGCCCACCAGGACGACACGGCCGCCAATTCGGGCGGAAAGGATGGCGTCCCGGAACCCGACCGGAGAGTTTGTCGCTTCGATCACCAGCGGCGCTCCCTCCCCCTCCGTCCAGGCCTGGATGTCGGCCGCGGAGCTGCCTGTACGCTCGGCGCCGAGGCGCTGCGCCATGGCGCGGCGATGCTCCAGCGGGTCCACCGCCAACACCTCGCCAGCTCCGGCTACCTTCAGGACCTGCAGGATCAGCAGCCCGATCGGGCCGCAGCCGAGGACCGCCACGCGCTCCAGCAGGCGCAGCTTCGCCAGGTCGACCGCGTGAATGGCAACACCGAGCGGCTCCAGCATCACTGCATCCAGCGGGGTGAAGCCTTGGGGCAGCGGCACGATCTGCGTCCGCGGTACCCAGATGCGCGACGTCATCGCGCCGTCAAAGGGTGGGGCTCCAATGAATTCGACATTCGGGCAGAGGTTGGCGTGGCCCTCGTGGCACCAAGCGCAGTGGCCGCAGGCCTTATTTGGGTCCACCGCAACGAGTGAGCCGCGGCCGAGGCTGAGCTCAGCGATATCCTCTGTCAGCCAGCCACCGAACTCATGGCCGGGCACGAAGGGTGCGCGGATCTGAGCGGAGCCGATCCCGCCATCCTTGTAATAGTGAAGGTCGCTGCCGCAGAGACCAACGGCAGCCACGTCCAAGAGCGTCTCTCCGGGCCGTCCCTCACGCAGGTTGAAGGGGGCGACGCGCGCATCGTGGGCGGCATGGATATAGAGGGCCTGGGACATGGTGCCTCACTCCCGTTTGCTCCGAATTACATCTGTATCGCAAGAACGACAAGAGTTCACGATCACTGCAGCCCGAGTTCCGTCACTTCAAGTGATGCCCGGTTGGAGTGTGCCTCAAAGCGGCAGGCCCGGCAGACGTGCCGTCACGGATCGGCCATGTGCAACAAAGAAAGGCCAGCTTCGGACGTGCTCCGCCCCAAGTCAGATTTCCGGCCCGGACTTGCTAACCGCAGGACCATTTGCAACCATAGATTGCACAAAACGATTTTGGCCGTATATGTGCTGGCCCCGTGTTTGAGCCGGGCACAACGGCCCCTTATGAAGCGCTGGGGAGATCAGGCTCGTGCATACTCAGACTTCCCTCGTCTAGACAGCTCCGTCGAGGATGCCTCGCTTCTTCGGCTCCGCGCCGTCTGATGCCGGTCTGTTCCAGCGCCCCCTATCGACTGCACGGGACTTCCTGCGATGCCGTCGCGGCAATGCCGCGGCCATCGTTGCCGTCTGCGGATCCGTTCTCATCGGCATGGCCGGCCTCGCGACCGAGGGGGCGCGCTATTACCTCGCTCTTCAGGATTCGCAGGGTGCCGCGGACGTGTCCGCCATGGCGGCCGCCTCAGCCTATCTGTTCCGTGGGCGGACCGCTGCGCTGGCGGCCGGGGTGGAAGTGGCAGGGCGGAACGGCTTTGCCACAGGCGAAGTGACGGTGAGCAGTCCGCCGCTCTCCGGCTCGATGGCCGGCAACCCCTATGCCTTTGAGGTGAGCGTCCGGAAACAGGTTCCGATCATCCTGAGCCGCGCCTTCATGCGGCGGAACGCGGTGGAGGCCAGGGCGCGCGCGGTCTCCTACCTCCACGGCACCACGCCCGTCTGCATCCTCGCCCTGACGGCAACGCTGACGATCCAGAACTCCAGCGCCTTCCAGGCCTCGGCCTGCGCCATCGGGTCCAATGCACCGGGGGCCTCGGTGGTCATCCCGCAATCGAACAGCTCGGTCGTCGCCCGCGCCGTGGTCAGCTTCGGCACATGCAACGGCTGCAACAACACGCGCTGGCGCTTCAGCGACGGCTACCAGGAGCACGCGCCGCCCGTGGCCAACCCCTATGCCGGGCTGGACAGCAAGGCCTTCCCGACGGTGAGCGGCGCGTCCTGCATGCCGAACCTGCTGGGCGTCGTGGGAACGATCCAGCCGACAGGCCTGACGAGGGCCTATTGCAACGACATCCTCCTCGGCAACGTGTTCGCGGCCAACCTGTCGCCGGGCACCTATGTGTTCCAGAACGCATCCCTCACGGTCGCCAGCCTCTCGAACATCACCTGCAACGGCTGCACCTTCGTGTTCCGGGGCAACAATCCCGGGAATCTGAGCATCGGCAGTGTCTCAAGCGTCACCATGACCGCGCCGGCCACGAACAATGACGACTCGGCTCTCGACGGAATCCTGTTCTATCGCTCGCCCGGCGGCCCCATGGGCAACACGCTCTTCCCGAACCTCAGCCTGCAGAGCGTGTCGTCCTTCAATCTCGCCGGCGGCGTGTACTTCCCGAACTCCTACGTGAAAATCGGGAGCCTCAGTTCCAGCAGCAACGCCAATTGCCTCGCCCTGGTCGGCGGCGCCATCGAGATCGGCAGCCTGTCCAACTTCCGCTTCGACGTTTCCAGCTGCCCCCTTTTCCGCACCGGCGTGCCCGCCACGCGCGTGGTGCGGCTGGTGGAGTAGCGCCGGTGCGCCGCCTGCTCAGCCGCCTGGACCGCCGCGGCATCGGCGCCGTGGAATTCGCCCTTATCGCGCCGGTGCTGCTCCTCCTGCTGTTCAGCATGTACGACGTGGCCAATGCCATGTGGCGCAGCACGCGGCTGGAGATGGCGGCGCGGGCCGGCGCGCAATACGCCTATGCCAAGCCGCAGGACACGGCCGGGATCACGAACACCGTGCTGGGGCAGCTCAGCGGCTGGCAGAACGTCACCGTCTCCTCTCCCCAGATGACCTGCAAGTGTGACAACGGTGCCGCCATCGACTGCACGGCCGGGAGCTGCCTGATGGGTTCCACCCTGCAGGCACCCATCGGCTACATCTCGATTGTCGTCACCCAGCCCTTCCAGTCGATCTCGCCCTTCAGCAGCTATCTTCTCCTCTCGCGCCCAACCCTCAGCGGCCGTGTCGAACTGCGGCTACACTGAGGCCGCGGGCCAGCCCCGTCGGGCCATCCTGGCCCTGCGTGACGCCGCCTGGCTCACGCCTGACCGTGCGCGGGCCTGGTGCCGCGTCCTTCTCGCCGCCTTCCTGCTCTTCCTTGGACTGGCGGTAGGCTGGATCGCGGCGACGGGCAGCATGCTCGACCCCCAGGGAAAGGCGATCGGGACCGACTTCCTGAGCTTCTACGCCGCCTCCGACCTCGCGCTCCATGCCGGACCAGCGGAAGCCTACAGCGTCGCGGCGCATGCGGCGGCGCAGCGCCGCATCGCGGGCGCCGCGGTGGATTATGCCGCCTTCTTCTACCCGCCGGTTTTCCTTCTCCTCGTCCTGCCCCTCGCCACCCTGCCCTACCTTCCTGCCCTGGCTGTCTGGCTCGCGGCAACGGGTACCGGTTACTGGTGCGCGCTGCGCCCGCTCCTCCCGCACGGGTGGGGAAGGCTGGCAAGCCTCGCCTTTCCCGCCGTATTCCTGACCCTTGGCCACGGGCAGAACGCCTTTCTCACCACTGCCCTTTTCGCTGTCGCGGCCTGCATGCTGGACCGGCGGCCAGCGGTGGCGGGGATCTGCATCGGGCTGCTCGGCTTCAAGCCGCACCTAGCCTTGCTGGCGCCCGTCGTCCTCGCCGCCGCGGGGCGCTGGCAGGCCTTCGTCGCCGCGGCCGCCTCGCTGTCCGCCCTGCTCCTGGCCTCCCTCCTCCTGTTCGGGGCGGAGACGTGGCGGGCCTTCTTGGCCGGGGTGCCGCTCGCGCGCGCGGCGTTGGAGATGGACCTGATCGGGCCCGCGAAGATGGTTTCGCCCTTCGCGGCAGCCCGCCTGCTGGGCGCCCCGGTCCCTGGCGCCTACGCGGTGCAGGGAGTCGCGGCAGTCGGCGTGGCGGTGTCGGCCGCGATGCTGGCGCGCCGCCGCGTGGAGGGTACGGCGCTCGTCGCGGCAATCGCCGCCGGCGGGGCGCTCACCAGTCCCTTCCTGCTCGACTACGACCTGCTGATCCTGGCCGTGCCCCTGGCCTATGTTGCCTCGGCGGCCCTGCGGGCAGGGGGATTCCTCCCCTGGGAGAAGACGATCCTCGGCGCCGCTTTCCTCCTGCCCCTCGTCTCGCGCAGCCTGGCCAGCGCCGCCGGGATCCCGGTGGCGCCCCTCGTCACGGTTGCGCTCTTCGTCGTCGTCCTGCGCCGGGCCCTGTCGGAAGACGTCGCCCCTAGGTGATGATGGCCGTCGCCGTCTCACGGAGTTGGAGCGTGCCGCCGGGGACAAGCGGGATGCTGTAGGTGAAGGGATAGGTCACGGTCACGGTCACGGTCGTCACGCCGGAACTGGTGGCGCAGCCGCTGAGCACGACGGAGAGGGCGGAACCCTGCAGCACCGACGCCCTGGCATTCGCGCCGGTGAGGTTGCCAGACAGGTTGCTGCAGGCGGCGGCCCCCGCATTCAGGTTGGCCGATCCCCGGAGAATGGTGAGGCGCACCGCATCGGCCGCCACGGTCCGGACGGCGGCCAGGGTGGTCAGGTAGCGGCCGACCTGCAGGATACCGACGAGCAGGGCCAGGAGCAGGACGCCGGTGAAGGCAAATTCCAGAGCCGTCGCGCCGCGACGGCTGCGCCATGCGGCCCAGGCCTGGCCCGAAAGCGAGGGGCGGCAGGCAGCCCGGCCCGCATCGCCGAGGTGGGAAAGCCGAGCTAACCTACTGCCCAGCATGAGTTTTCGCCGGATTCATGCCGGAAGCTGCCTGAAGCCTGTCTTGGTCACAGTCCCTCCAACCGGCACTCGCTTTACAACAACCTGCAGTTGAGCGAAACTTAATCTGTCCAACTCTTTTTTACATGCGCGGGTGGTCTACAATTTCCCCGCGATATCTAGACGTCGCACTCAATCCAAGGAGGCCCCATGCTGGATCATATCAGGCCGCTCGTTCTGGCCACCCTTCGCAACCGCAAAGGCGTGACGGCAGCCGAGTACGCCGTCCTTGCGGTCGGCATCGTGATTGCGGTCAGCGCCGCAGCAGTGACGCTGGGCACTACGATCTCTTCGAAGTTCGCCAGCATTTTCGGCTAGTGCGGGCTCAAGGACCCGGCGGTACGCCAATCGGCACGCCGCCGGGCCCCAAGGACGCTGCATCGGGAGAGGCTGAACCATTCCGTCCATGACAGCCGTCCTAACTTCCCTCGCGTTGGGCCTCCTCATGGCCGCGGTATGGCGGGACGTTGCCACTCGGCTGATCCCTGACAGCCTCTGCCTGGCGCTACTGCTTGTCGCCCTTGCTCTACGCCTGCCATCCGGCTGGATGGCCACGCTGGGGTCCCTGGGCGCGGCCCTTCTTCTCTTCTGTGCGCTTTTCTGCCTTGCCATGGGCGGTCTCCTCGGCGGCGGTGATGTCAAACTCGCCGGTGCCTTCGCTGCTGCCCTCCCGCCGTCGATGGTTTGGGACTTCCTCGTGTCGACAATCCTTGCTGGCGGCTTACTGGGCATCGGCTACATCGCAGCGGCCAGGGTTGCGCCTCACCCCGAAGCCGGCAGTAGCCTGCTGAGGCGCGTCCTCGCCGTCGAGGCTTGGCGCATCCGGCGCCGCGCCCCACTGCCCTATGCAGTGGCCATCGCGGCGGGCGGCGCGCTCGTGCTGCTCGGACAGCAGGGCATGTAGGCCATGTACCTCCGCCTTCTCGTCATCATCTCCCTTCTGCTCTCCGCGATCGGCCTAGGGGCCCTGGCCCTGCAAATGTTCGCACCTTCGGCGCCACCCCCAGTGGCCGAGGCGCCCGCCCCAGCCCCGCCCGCCCGAATCCGCATTCTCGCCGCCGCCCGCCCTCTGGCTGCCGGCACTCTGATCAAGGATGCGGACCTGACGGTGCGCGAGGTCGCACCCGATGCCACCCCACCCGGCGCTGCCCCCGAGGAAGCCCGGCAGGAGTTGCAGGGCGGCCTGCTGCGCCGCTACCTGGAATCGGGACAGATCATCCCGCGCGACGCCGTGCTGCGCCCGCGTGACCGCGGCTTCCTGGCGGGCGTGCTGCGCCCGGGCTACCGCGCCATCTCGGTCGGCGTGGATGTGGTGACCGGCACGGCGGGCCTGATCTGGCCGGGCGATCAGGTGGACCTGATCCTGACGCAGGAACTAGCGGCCACCGACGCGCCGCTCGGCCGCCGCGTGATCGGCGAGACGGTGCTTTCCGACCTGCGCGTCATCGCGGTGGACCAGCAGTTCACCCAGGGCACGATCGGCGCGGAGCCGGGTGCCGAGCGGGTGGCCCGCACCGTCACCCTGGAAGTGACCGGTGAGCAGGCGGAACGAGTTGCCGTCGCCACCCGACTCGGGCGAATCTCGCTTACCGTGCGGGCCATGGAGGCAATGCAGGAGACGGTCGCAATGGGGGGACCGATCTTCGGGGCCGACGTGTCGCCCGCCCTTGGGGCGGGCGCGGTATCGCAGGGGGCGCGCATGCAGGTGATTCAGGGCGACGAGAAGAGGGAAGTGGTGTTCCGGTGACCCCCGCCTTCGCCAGGGCCTTCGCCGCCTTTCTTCTCCTGCCGGCGCCGCTGCTCGCGCAGGCAACGCTGCCGCGCCCGCCCGCCTCGGCGCCCTCGCCCTTCGCGGACATGGTTCGGCCTGCCCCGGCGACGCCCGCGGTGTCGACCGTGCCACTCGCCATCGCCCTGGAGGCCGGGACAGGTCGCCTGATGACCCTGCCCCGCCCCGCCCTGACTGTGCTTGCCGCCGACCCGCGGGTGGCACGGGTTCAGCCCGCCTCGCCGACCACGCTCTTCCTCATGGCGGTCGCCGCCGGGCGCACGACCGTCATCGCGACCTCGGAGGATGGCACGCCGGTGGCAGAGTACGACGTCACCGTCGCGCCGAGCCGTGCTGCCGCGGCCGGCGCCCCGCCGGCGCCCGTCGCCATGCCTGGCGCGGGAACGCCGCCCGCCGCGCCGCCTCCGCCCTCCGCCAGCGCGGTGGAGAGCATGATCCGCCGGATGGTGCGCGGCGCCGAGCGCGTGCGGGTGGAGGCCGCGGGCCGCAACGGCTTCGTGCTCTCGGGCACGGTGCCGAGCGCGGCGGACGCCCAGCGCGCGGAGGCAATCGCCCGCGCCGCGGTCGGCGACGGCCCGGGGCTGGTGAACCAGCTCTCGCTGCTCTCCTCGCTCCAGGTGAACCTGCGGGTGCGCGTCGCCGAGATCTCGCGCCAGGTCTCGCGCGATCTGGGCTTCAACTGGCAGGCCCTGGCGAATGACGGCAACAACTTCCTGATCGGCCTGCGAACGGGTATCGCCGGCGGCGTGGCGAATGCGATCACCGGAAGCCTCAGCGGGACCAACTCCGTCGCGCGCGTCGGCGCTGGCGTGAGTTCCTCGCGCTTCGACATCAATGCCGTCGTCGACGCGCTGGCGAGCGACCAGCTGATCACCATCCTGGCGGAGCCGAACCTGACGGCCCAGTCCGGCGAGGTGGCGAGCTTCCTGGCCGGTGGCGAGTTCCCGATCCCCGTGGCCGCCAGCAACAACGCCAATGGCAGCACGATCAGCATCGAGTTCAAGCAGTTCGGCGTTTCCCTTGCCTTCGTCCCCACGGTGATGGGCCCGGACCGGCTGAACCTGCGCGTGCGCCCGGAGGTGAGCGAGCTCTCCACCGAGGGCGCGATCAGCCTGCCCCTCTCGAGCGGCGTGGTCACCATCCCCGCGCTCCGCGTGCGCCGGGCCGAGACGAGCGTGGAACTGGGCAGCGGCCAGAGCTTCGCCATCGCGGGCCTGCTCCAGCGCAACAGCAACGCGACCAACAGCGGGCTGAGCGGGTTGGGCGACATACCCGTGCTCGGCACCCTCTTCCGCTCCGATAGGTTCCAGCGGAACGAGTCGGAGCTGGTCATCATCGTCACGCCCTATCTCGTCCGCCCCGTCTCGGATCCGAAGGCGCTGGGCACCCCGACGGAGCGGCTCCGACCTGCCTCCGATCTCGACCGCATCCTGGAGCGGCAACAGGTCCGGCGGGGCGGCCGGCCGGAGCCGATCCGCGCCCGCTTCGACGCCGGCTTCGTGGTGGAATAGCGACGATGCGCGCGCTTCCCCTCGCGGCCCTCCTCCTGCTGGCCGCCCCTCTGCTGGCGGCCTGCGCGCGCGACGACTTCAGCCGCGCCGGCACTTGGCAGCCGACCGGCATGAACGAGCGCAACCTGCAGGCCATGCTGGCCGATCCCGCGGATGCGGCCCGCGGCGTTGCCGCGGCGGAGGAACGCGGCACCGCGGCCACGGCCCCGATCGACCGGTTGATCCGTGACCGCCGCAAGCCGCTGCCCGCCACGATCTCGGGTTTCGGCGCCGGTGCCGGCAGCCCCGCGGGCGCTCCCGCCCCGCAGGAGGGGGCCAATGCTCGTTGAACGGAGCTCCAGGCGAGAAGCCCCGCAGGCGAGCCGCCCGGCGCCGCCCGCAGAGGAAGGCCGCTACGCGGCGCCCACCGGAGACCCGCGCGTTCCTTTCCTTGCCTTTGTCACGGACGAGGACAGCGAGGCGGCGCTGCGCGGTGGGCTGGTGAACCTCGGGACTGGCGTGCAGGTGCGGCGCGGCGACGTGCGGACCGCAACCCGGGTGCTGGAGCATGAGGAAACCCCTCATGTCCTGCTCGTGGACGTCACCGGCATCGAAGACCCCTTCGCCGCGCTGGGCGAACTGGCGGAGGTCTGCACGCCCGACGTACGGGTCCTGGTCATCGGTGAAAGTTCGAACCTTACCCTCTACCGTCGGCTCACGCGCGACCTCGGAATCGCCGAGTACCTCTACAAGCCGTTGACGCGCGAGACGGTCGGCGACTTCTTCGGGCCACACGTTACGGGCGTGGTCGGCCAGGGGGGCGGCGAGCGCGGTGGCTCCGTCGTGACCGTCTCCGGTGCGCGCGGGGGATGCGGCGCGACGACGATCGCCGTGAACCTCGCCCTCCAGCTGGCAGAGGTGAGCCGCGGACACGTCGCCCTGCTCGACCTCCACCTGCGCACCGGCAACACCGGGCTCATGCTCGGCGTGCGCTCCGGCACTGGCCTGCGCGTGGCGCTCGAGGAGCCGGAGCGGGTGGACAGTCTCTTTCTCGACCGTTCCTCCATTCCTGTCGGAGACCGCGTTCGCCTCGTCGCCGCCGAGGAGCCGATGAACTCAGCGCCGCACCCCACGGAGGAGGGCGTCAAGCACCTCCTGGCGATGCTGACCGCCCGGTTCAACATCGTCGTCGTGGACACGCATTCGCCGCCAGGCATCGCCGAGAGCATCGCCCTCGCCATGGCGCAGACCCGGATCGTGGTGACAGCGCCCGACATGAGCGGCATCCGCGACACGCTGATGCTGCGCAAATACGTGGAAGGACTCAGGTCTAGCCCCGTTCTGACCGTGCTGAACCGGGAAGGCCTGCCCGGGGGGCTGCGGACGAAGCTGGTGGAGGAGGGCCTCGGCGCCCCGCCCGACTTCGTCATCCCCGACCTGCCCCGCGAGGTGCCCCGTGCAGCCCATCTCGGCCGTCCTGCCATCGCCGAGAGTGCCGGCTTCCGCCGCGCCCTGCTGCCCGTGACGCGACGGATCGCGGGGGTGAAGACCGAAGCTGGCCCCCCGTCCCTCCTCGCCCGGCTATTCGGCCGCGCGGCCTGACGGGCCGGCTTCCATGAGAGGCGACCATGGGAACTTTCGGACGACGATCTGAGATCCTCCAGCCAGCGACGGCGCCGGCGCCGGCCGGTCCTTCCCCGACGCCGGCCGCCTCCAGGGTCACGGAGGCCGCGCTCAGCCGGTTGCGCGCCCAGGTTATGGAGCAGATCGATCCCGTCGTCGCCGGGCGGCTGGCCGGCCCCGCCTTGCAGGCCCAGCTGCGAGCCCTCGTGCACGACGTCGCGGACCGGGAGCGGGTGGAGATTTCCGGCCGGGACGAGCTGCAGATCGCCGAGGAGCTGACTCACGACATGGTGGGCTACGGCCCGCTGGAGCCGCTGCTGCAGGATGATAGCATCAGCGACATCATGGTGAACGGGCCGAACCGCGTCTTCGTGGAGGTCCGCGGCAAGGTCCACATGACGGACGTGAAGTTTCAGAGCATGGCGCAGCTGAACGCCATCGCTCAGAAAATGGCCGCGACCGTCGGGCGGCGCGTGGACGAGTCCAGCCCGCTGGTCGATTGCCGCTTGACCGATGGCAGCCGCGTCAACGTGGTCTTCCCCCCGCTCGCCATCGACGGCGCCTGCATTTCCATCCGCAAGTTCGCCAAGCGCAAGGCCGACCTGCGGGAACTGGCGGCCGGCGGCTCCATGTCGCCGGGTGTCGCGCTGGTATTGGAGATTGCCGCACGGTCCCGGCTGAACGTGGTGATCTCCGGCGGCACCGGCTCGGGCAAGACCACGATGATGAACGCGATGAGCCGCCTCGTGGACCACGGCGAGCGCATCGTGACGATCGAGGATGCGGCCGAGCTTCAGCTGCAGCAGCCCCATGTCGTGCGGCTGGAGACACGCCCGGCGAACCTGGAGGGCAAAGGCGAAATCAATCAGCGCGACCTGGTCAAGAACGCCCTGCGGATGCGACCGGACCGGATCATCGTGGGCGAGGTGCGCGGCGCCGAGGCCTTCGACATGCTGCAGGCCATGAACACGGGCCATGACGGATCCTACTGCACCGTCCACGCGAACACGACGCGGGACGCGGTAACCCGCATCGAGAACATGGTGCAGATGGGCCAGACGAGCCTGCCCAGCCGCGCGATCCGCACACAGATCGCGAGCGCCGTGGACCTGATCGTGCAGGTGGAGCGCATGCGGGACGGCGGCCGCCGTGTCTCCCAGGTCTCGGAAGTGGCGGGCCTCGAGGGCGACATCATCACGATGAACGAGGTCTTCACCTTCGAGTACGAGGGCGAGGGCACCGACGGCCGCATTCGCGGGCGCTGGACCAGCCCGGGCATGCGGCCGGGATTCTATGATCGCCTGGAGTATTTCGGGCTGGGCGAGGCCTGGATGCGCGCCGTGCGGGAGGGCTGAGGGTGCGCCACGCCCCGCTCCTTCTCGTGACCGGAATTCTCCTGGCCGCCCTTCTGCTTGGCATCCTGGCCCTGGTCGAGGCGCGCCGGGCGCGCCGGCTGCGCGAGCGCGTCCTTGAAGTGGCGGGCGCTGCGCCGGTTGCCCTGGCCGTGCCGGCGCCCAGCATCCGCATGCACGAGACCGAGCGCAGCCCGCTCCAGCTCCGCCTGCTCCGCCTCGTCAGCTTCGATCCCGATCTGACCGAGGCCGAGGTCATCCCCTGGCCGCTGGTCGCAGCCATTTCGGCGACCGGGGGCCTATTTGCAACCTGGCGCCTCTCCGGAATGCTCGGAACGCCGCTGGCCTTCGTCGCCGGCATGCTCTGCACGGTCCTGCTCGCGCGCGCCCTCTTCAAATGGCAGAAGGGCCGGTATCAGGATGCCGTCATCCAGCAGCTACCGGACGCGCTGGGCCTCATGCTGCGCGCCATCCGCGCGGGCCTGCCCCTGGCGGAGGCCATGCGCGGCATTGCCCAGGGGGGCGCCTCTCCCATCCGCGAGGAGTTCACGCGCGTGGTGGGCGAGGTTGCGATCGGTCGCCCCGTCGATGCCGCGCTGATGCGGGTCTATGCACGGACCGGTCTCACCGAGTTTTCCTTCCTGGCCGTCACCCTCGGCCTGCAGGCCCAGACCGGAGGCAGCCTGGCGGAAACGCTGGAGACACTGGCGGACATGGTGCGCAAGCGCGTGGCCATGGCCAAGCGTGCCAAGGCCCTGGCCGCCGAGGGGCGGATGCAGGCGGGGATGCTGTTCGTCCTGCCCTTCCTCGCCGCGGCTGGCATGTCTTTCATCCAACCCTTCTACCTCCGCACCTTCATCGAGAACCCGACGGGCCAGCGTCTCGCGCTGATCGGCTTTGGGCTCATGCTGCTCGGGCTCTTCACCATCCGGCACCTGATCCGGCAGGCCGGGCGGGACTGATGCCGACCGTTCCTCTCGGCTGGCTGATGAGCCTCTTCGCCGTAGCGGGCGCCATGGGACTCGCGCTCACGGCGGCGGTCCTGCTCGCCCGCTCCGCGGAGGAGCGGGACCTTTCCCGGCGGCTCCGGTCCGTGCTGTCGTCGGGCGAGGGACGTGCCCGGCAGGTGCGGACCACGCCGCGCGCCTCGCCCTGGCAGCTTTTCCGTCGCCTCGGGAACCGGATGCACGAGAGCGCGCTCGTCTCGGAAAAGGAGATGAAGGAGTTCCAGCGCGCCGTCGCAGCCGCGGGGCTGGATGCGAACCAGGCCGTGCCGATCTTCCTGGGCATGAAGGCCGTCTTGATCGTCGTGGCCCCCCTTGGCGGCTTGGCCCTGGCTCTCTTCCTCGCGCTCGATGGCATGCGGATCGGCCTCTCGGTCTTCGCAGGAATCGCGGTTGCGATCTACGTGCCCAACATCATCATGTCCCGGCTTCGTAAGCCGTTTCAGGAAAGCCTGCGCCGCGGCCTTCCCGACGCCATGGACCTGATGGTCGTGGCGGCCGAGGCCGGGTTAGGGCTGGAGACGGCAATCGAGCGCGTGGCGCGGGAGATGGCGGGCACGAACCGCGCCATTGCGATCGAAATGAACGTGCTCGTCCAAGAGATGCGGATGATGCCTGACCGCCAAGCCGCCTTGGAACGCTTGGGCGAGCGGACCGACGTGGAGGGATTCAAGCGCTTGGCCACCACGCTCGCGCAGACGCTGCGCTACGGGACGCCGCTGGCCCAGGCGCTGCGAATCCTCGCCGCCGAGATGCGGCAGGAACGCATGCTGCGGATCGAGGAGAAGGCCATCCGCCTGCCGGCCCTGCTCGTCGGGCCCCTGATCCTCTTCATTCTGCCTGCCTTGTTCATCGCGCTGATCGGCCCTAGCATCATCGAGATGGGACGTTCCTTCGGCACAGGTCAGTGAGGCTTCCGTACCCCGTTTGCGGGGGGCTGTTCGTGTCGCTCATCCTTGCTGCCTGCGCGGGGCCGGGCGATGTGTCTCGTGGGCTGCGGGATCCGGACGGTGCATCTCGGCTTCGGGCCGCCGCAGCAGCCGAGGCTTCCGGCCAGGATGACCTCGCACTTTCGCTCTATATGGCTGCGGCCGAGGCCGAGCCACGCAATCCAGTGGTGCAGGCGCGTCTAGCGGGAGCCCTTTCGCGCATTGGCAGCTATTCGGAGGCTCAGGCAGTACTAAGCCGTGCCCTGACCCAAGATCCCGATAATTTAGACCTCATCAATCAACTCGGGCGTTTGCAGATTCGGAACGGAGCGCCAGAGGCGGCGCTGGAAAGCTTTGGCCGACTGCTGGCAAGCAAGCCAAGCGACGCAGCCGCTCTCGATGGCCGCGGCATGGCCCTCGACATGCTCGGCCGGCATGAGGAGGCTCAGGCGAGTTACCGGGCGGCCCTCGCCACCTCGCCCATGGCATTGGGTCCCGCCAACAACTTGGGCTTATCGCTCCTCCTCGCTGGCCGATTCCAGGACGCGCGTTCTGTTCTCGAGCCGCTGGCCCGGCGCCCAGGAGCACCCCCTAGGGTCGCGACCAACTTGGCAATCGCCCGCGCCGCACTTGGGGACCAGGAAGCTATGCGGGACCTGATCGGCGAGCAGGCCACACGTGGCGATCTGGACGCAATGCTGCGCGCACTGGGAAGCCGCGTACAAGATCTTGCCAAGGAGTAACGTGCTAGAGCAGCTTCTCTTCATTCCGGCTCATAGCCTGCTGGTGTGAAGAGGTTGGCACGCTCGGCTGGGGTAAACCGGGGGAGCGCGGTCCCGATGACGGTCCAGAGGTCGTCAAGGCTGCGGGCGGCGGCTTTGCGGATGATGGCCTTGAGCTTGGCGAAGGCGTTCTCGATGGGGTTGAAGTCGGGCGAGTAGGGCGGCAGGTGGCGCACGTGGCCTCGATGGCGGCGCGGGTGTGCTGGCCCTTATGGGCGGGTAGTTGTCCATGATGACGATGTCACCTGGCCGGAGTGTCGGCACCAGCACCTGGTCGATGCAGGCGGCGAAGGCGCTCCGGTTCATCGGCCCGTCGAGCACCATGGGTGCGGTGGTCATGCCCGACAGCCGCAGGGCGCCGGTGAAGGTGGTCGTCTTTCAGTGGCCGTACGGGATCGGGCGCGACAGCGCTGGCCACGTCTGGCCCGTCCGCGCAGACGGGCCATCTTGGTCGACGCGCCGTTCAAAGCAGTGCTTTGAACCGTCGATGAGGACCAGGCGCTCCGACCCCGAACCGCTCAGCGGCCGCGCGGCGCGAAAGTCCGCCCTCCACTGCCCCAACGACGCGGCTGCGAAGATCCTCCGATAAGGCCCGGCCCATCCATGCTGGCCTCCTTACCATTCCCCTGCGTGAATCAGACCGTCGCCGCGTCGGGCAAGAATATTCGAATCCGAATGCTCGGATCATGCTCTAGACATCCTGCACGCCGATCCACGATGCCGGCCGACAACAGGGCTCGCGGGCAGCGCCGCAGACATCACCCCACCGGCTCCAGCAACGCCGCGATACGGTCCAGCCCCGCATCCCGCACGCCCAGCTCCCGCAGATGCGCCACAGTGTTGAGCAGGTAGTCCCGGTTCGGCCCCATCACCCCGTGCCCGCGCGCGATCGCGGCCGCCGCCGCATCCGGCTCCAGCGCCCCGCAATAGGATCCCGCCCGCCGATCCGCCACGAAGGTCACCGCCCGCCGCACCCCGGCCCCGTCCAGCAGCCGCACCGGCAGCAGCCGCCGGTGATACACATCGCCCGACATCTCCCGCTCGTTCAGATAGGCCAGCACCTCCGCCGCGCGCGCCCCCGCCACCCGGAACACCAGCCCCCTGCAGGATCCGCCCCGGTCCAGCCCCAGCACCAGCCCTGGCCTCTCCGGCGTGCCGCGATAGCTGCGGGACCAGATGCAGAACCGCCTATGAAACCCCCGCAGCAGCGCCGGATGCGCCGAATCGAACGTGAAACCCGGCTTCCAGATCAGCGACCCGTAGCCGAACACGTACAGGGAACCGTCCGGGTCCAGCATCGGCGCGGGATCGAGGGCAGCGGGATCAAGGGCGGTGGGGTCGAGCGAAGCGTCGGTCATGGTCCTGGCCCTGCAAGATAGGGGCAGCCCGCCCCCGAATCACCCCGCCCCCGATTCACCTCGCCCCGGCATGGGCTGGGCAAGCCCCCCTGCCCCGGGCCATATCCCACCCCGTGAGCGACCCCCGCACGCCCCCCACCTCCACTCCGGCCAGCCCCACGCCCCGCCCCTGGCTGCGCCCGCGCCGCCTGCTCCTCCTCGCCGCCCTGCTCCTCGTGCTGCTGGCGGTGGCCCACACCCTCCTCTGGCACGCCATGGCGAACCGCCTGCAGGCCGGCTACGACGCCTGGGAAGCCGCCCGCCGCGCCGGTGGCTGGCGGGTGGAACACGCCCCCGCCGCCCGCAGCGGCTGGCCCTTCTCCGCCACGCTCCGCCTGCGCGAATTCCGCCTCACCGGCGGCAACGCCACCCTCCCCGGCGGCCTGGACTGGTCCGCCCCCGTCGTCACCCTCCGCGTCGCCATGCACCGCCCCGGGGAGCTCCGCATCGCCGCCGGCGGCCCCCAGCGCCTGCGCCTCGGCACCGCCGAAATCCCCTTCGCCGCGGACCGCCTCATCGCCAGGGTTCCCCTCCAGGCCAACGTCCTCCCTCGCGGCGGCGAGTTCGAGGCCAGCCGCCTCCGCATCGGCACGGCCGCCGGCGGGGTCGAGGTCGGCGCCGCCCGCCTCAACCTCGACAGCCGCATGACCGCCATCGAGGGCGAACCGGCCATCAGCCTGGAAGGCGAGGCGGAGAACGTCACCCTCCCCACCGCCACCCCCCTCGGCCGCCAGCTCCAGGACGTGCGGATCAACGCCGCCCTCACCGGCCCCCTCCCCGGCGGCCGCAACCCCTCCAACCGCGCCGCCACCTGGCGCGATGCCGGCGGCACCCTCGAACTCCGCCAGTTCCAGCTTCGCCTCGGCCCCGCCACCGCCGAGGCCACCGCCACCCTCGCGCTCGACGACGCCCTCCAGCCCATGGGCGCCGGCACCCTGAAGCTCACCGGCGCGGAAGCGGTGCTGGACGCCCTCGCCACCGCCGGCCTCGTCACCCCCCGCAACGCCGCCCTGGCCCGCCGCGTCGTCACCGCCCTCGCCCGCCCCCCCGCGGAGGGCGAGCCCCCCCAGATCGAGGTCCCGCTCACCCTCGAACGCCAGGGCCTCGCCGTCGCCCGCATCCCCGTCGCCCGGCTCCCCGCCCTGGTCTGGCCAGGTCCCGCGGAAGGAAGCGGCCCGGGGCCGTGAGGCGGGCCCGCAGGCTTCCTGATCCGACCCAGAGGGTGTTCCGGACCTGACCAGCAATCATTGTCGCGGGCAGGGTCAACCGCCACTCCCGGTGGGAAGGAGACGTTACTCCGGTTGCCGCTGCCCAAGGTTCTCGGCAAGGCGCACGAGATACCCATCCGGGTCTTGGACAAGGCATTCCCGCTGGCCGCCTTCCACCGGTCCAGTTCGATACCAAGCCTCGCTCGGCTCCTCGAAAAGAGGCCACCGGGCAGCATCGAGCGCAGTTAAAATCGGCGCCAATCGATCGACCATGATCTGGAAGTTCACCCCACGTCCGTAGGGGCGTTCCATCACACCCGTGTCCCAGCGGCCATTACGTTGGCACAGCATGATCTGTGCGCCGCCTCGTGCGAGGTAGGCGAAGCGTGCGGCTGGTCGATCATAGGCCACCGCGAAACCGAGAAGGTCGCACCAGAACCGCAGGCTCGCATCGAGGTCTCGGACCGCCAGCTCCGGGGTCAGGGCTGAGAACCCGCCCTCAGGAGGCTGGCCGGAACCGGGGGAGCGGGCGCGTGCAGCAGGGTCGGCGAGCGGTTCCATGGTGCCGATCAACCCATGCCGGAAAGACAGCGGTCAAGGTCCGCTCAAGGTCGAACCCGGCACCCCAGAAAGCGGTGCGGGGTTGGGATCCAGGGGAGGGGAGAATTCCCTCTCCCCTCCCCCGGGACGATCAGATCGCCACCTCCATCCCATCCACCCCGATCAGCAGCCGCCCGGAAAAGTCCCGCGCCACCTCCTCCGCCAGCACGTCCAGCATCGCCGGATCCCGCCGCGGCCGGTGATGCGTCAGCACCAGGGTCTTCACCCCGCACTCCGCCGCGATCTTTCCCACCGTGTCCCCGCAGGCCAGCGTGTGCCGCGCCAGCCGCCGCAGGTGCTCGCTCGTCAGCTCGGCGGAGGCCGCCCAGCAGCACTGCACCAGCACATCCGCCCCCTGCGCCAGCGCCCGCAGCCCCGGGCAGTCCACCGTGTCGCCGGAAAAGGCGAAGACCCTGCCCCCGATCTCGAACCGGTAGCCGTAGCAGATCCACCGCCACAGGAAGGCCTCCGGCAGGGTTCCCAGCCCGTTCCCGTGCGACACCTCCCGCGCCACCGCGCGCCACCCGGCGCCCTCGATCCACTCCCCGGGCGCCACGTCCCGCGCCTCCACTGGCGCCCAGCCGCCGAAGGCCGGCTCGCCCAGCCCGCGCCAGGTATGGTCCTTGTCATAGACCTGCGTCAGCAGCGCCTCGGTGATCCGCCGCGTGTCCGGCGGCCCCTCGATCCGCAGCGCCTCCTTCCGCCCCTCGAACCAGGTCGTCAGCGCCACGTCGTACAGGTCGCCGATGTGGTCGAAGTGGTGATGCGTCACCAGCAGGCGGGAAAGCCGGCCCAGATCCGCCCCCGCCTCCGCCAGCCCGGCCACGCACCCGCGCCCGGCATCGATCAGCACCTCCTCCTGCCCGGTGCGGAGCAGCAGCGCCGCGCAGCGCCGCGAAGGATCGATCCGCGGCCCGCCCGTGCCGAGCAGGACGACGCTCGGCGCGGCAGCCGCGGCCCCGACCGGCCGCTTAGTCATTCGCCGTGAAGCCGGAAGCCCGGATCACCGGCTCCCACCGCGCCGCATCCGCCGCGATCACCGCGCCGAACGCCTCCGGCGACATCGGCCGCGGCTCCAGGTCCATGTCCCGCAGCCGCGCGGCCGTCGCCGGCTCCCGCAGCACCGTGCCAACCACCTCCGACCATCGCCTGGTGACCTCCCCTGGCGTCCGCCCCGGCGCGTAGAGCCCGTACCAGAACTCCGCCCCCGCCATCTCCGCCAGGGGCGGCCCCGCCTCCGCGAAGCTCGGCACATCCGGCAGGGTCGGGGACCGCGTGCGCCCCGTCACCGCCAGCGCCCGCATGGCCCCGTCCCGGATCTGCCCGATCGTGCTCACCGTCGTGTCGAAAGCGCAGTGCACCTCCCCCGCCAGCAGCGCCGCCTGCAGGGGGGAGGACCCGCGATACGGCACATGCGTCATCCGCGTGCCCGCAATCCGGTTGAACATCACGCCGAGGAAGTGGGATGGCGTGCCGGGCGAGATCGACCCGAAATTCACCGGCTCCCCGGTCACGCGCGCCCAGGCCACGAACTCATCCAGCGTCTTCGCCGGATGGTCCGCCCGCACGACCAGGGCGAAGTTGAACAGCCCGAGCATCGTCACCGGCGCCAGATCCTTCAACGGGTCGAAGGTCAGCCGCTTGTGCACGAAGGGAAAGAAGGCCGAGACGACGATCGGCGCCGCCATCAGCACGGACCCGTCGGGCGGCGAGGTCGTCAGCGCCTCCGCCGCCACCAGCCCGCCTGCCCCCGCCCGGTTCTCCACCATCACCGGCTGCCCCGTGGCATTCAGCCGCGCGGCCAGAAGCCGCCCGATCACGTCCAGGCTGCCCCCGGGCGGGAAGCCCACCAGCAGCCGCGCCGGCCGGCCCTCCTGCGCCAGGGCCAGGGACGGGGCTGAGGCCGCCGCCAGGGCGGGGAGGGCGAGGAGAAGGCTGCGTCGATCCGTCATGGTTGTGCCTTACGCGGTCCGCTCGCCTAACGGCCCGAAGCCGCCCCCGGTTGGCGTCAGGATCGTCACCGTCTCCCCCGCCGCCAGCGCGGAACGGGCGCACCCCGCCAGCACCTCCTCCGTCCCGTCCAGCCGGCGCACGAGGTTGCGCCCGCACTCCCCCGCCTCCCCGCCGAACAGCCCGGGCGGCGGCACCTCGCGATGCCCCGCCAGGATCGCCACCTCCATGTCCTCCAGGAAGCGGATCACCCGCCGCGTCCCATCCCCCGCGCACCACCTGCCGCGCCCGCCGGACCCCAGGCGCACGGAGAATTCCTCCAGCACCACGGGGAAACGCGTCTCCAGGATCTCCGGATCCGTCAGCCGGGAATTCGTCATATGCGTCTGCACCGCCGGCGCCCCGTCGAACCCCTCCCCCGCCGGCGCGCCGGAGCAGATCGTCTCGTAGTACTGGTACTCGGCATTCCCGAAGGTCAGGTTGTTCATCGTGCTCTGCGCCGGTGCCAGCGACCCCACCGCCGCCAGCAGGCAGGACGTCACGGCCTGCGAGACCTCCACATTCCCCGCCACCACCGCCGCCGGCCATTGCGGCGAGAGCATGGAGTGCTCGGGCACCACGATCCGGATCGGCCGCAGGCACCCCGCATTCATCGGGATGTCGGAATCCACCAGCAGCCGGAACGCGTAGAGCACCGCCGCCCGCGTCACCGGCCGCGGCGCGTTGAAGTTGTCGGGCTGCTGCGGCGAGGTCCCGGTGAAATCCACGGTCGCCTCACGCGCCTTGTGGTCCACGCTGATCCGCACCTGCACCCGCCGCCCGGAATCCATCGCGTAGGTGAAGCTCGCCTCCGCCGGCAGCCTGTCCAGCGCCCGCCGCACGCTTTCCGCCGCATTGTCCTGCACATGCGCCATGTAGGCGTGCACGACATCCTCGCCGAAGCCCTCCACCGCCCGCAGCAGCTCCGCCGCCCCGCGCGCATTCGCCGCCACCTGCGCCTTCAGGTCCGCGATGTTCTGCGCGGGGTTCCGCGCCGGATAAGCCGCGCCCGTTAGCAAGGCCAGCGCCGCCTCCTCCTGGAAGCGCCCGCCCTGCACCAGGTGAAGGTTGTCGATATAGACCCCCTCCTGCTCGATCGTCGTCGCGTCCGGCGACATCGAACCCGGCGCTGTCCCGCCGACATCCGCGTGGTGCCCGCGCGACGCCACCCAGAAGATCACCTTCCCCGCCCGGTCGAAGACCGGCGTGCAGACCGTGATATCAGGCAGATGCGTCCCGCCGTTGTAGGGCGCGTTGATCGCCCAGGAATCCCCCGGCTTCGGCGCCGGATTCGCCCGGATCACGCTCTCCACGCTCCCGTCCATCGAACCGAGATGCACGGGGATATGCGGCGCGTTGGAAACCAGCCCGCCCTCCGCGTCGAACACCGCGCAGGAGAAGTCCAGCCGCTCCTTGATGTTCACCGAACTCGCGGTGTTCTGCAGCGCCACGCCCATCTGCTCGGCGATGGAGCGGAACAGGTTATTGAAGATCTCCAGCATCACCGGATCCGCCTCGGTGCCCAGCGCCACGCCGCGCGGCAGCGCCTCCACCCGGTCCAGCACCAGATGGTCCGCCTCCGTCAGCACCACGGACCACCCCGGCTCCACCACCACGGTCTGATTGGCCTCGATCACCAGCGCCGGCCCGCGCAGCGCCTGCCCCACCCGCAGCGCCTCCCGCGAATAGACCTTCGCCTCGTGCCAGGCCCCGCCGGAGAACAGCCGCGTCGTCCGCATCGCCGCCGCCGCCGCCTCGCCCGCCACGCGCCCGCCCGGCGCCGCCGCAGCCCCGCCGCCCGCGGCCTCCGCCAGCCCCGCCTCGATCACCACCTCCCGCGAGGGATCAATGAACCCGAACCGCGCCAGATGCGCCGCCTCGAAGGCCTCGCGCAGCGGCGCCGCGCGCAGCGCGCCCACCGCCTCCTCCCCTGCCAGCTCCGCCCCCGGCACCTCCAGCGGCGTATCCGTCCCGGCATAGCGCAGCAGCAGCGCGATCCGCGTGCTCAGCACCGCCGCATCCACCCCCTGCCCCAGCACCTCCGCCCGCGCCTCGTCCGCCAGCCCCTGCAGCGCCGGCACACACCCCGCCAGCCCCTCATCGCTCAACGGCCGGTCCAGCGTCCGCTGCCGCACCGCCCGAATATCCGCCAACCCCATGCCATAGGCGGAAAGCAGCCCGGAGAAGGGATGGATCAGCACCCGCGTCATCGCCAGCGCATCCGCAACCAGACAAGCGTGCTGCCCCGAAGCCCCGCCGAAGGCATTCAGCACATACTTCGTCACGTCGTAGCCGCGCTGAACGGAGATCGTCTTGATCGCCTCCGCCATCCCCGCCACCGCGATCCGCAGCGCACCATCCGCCACCGATTCAGGCGAATGCCCGCCGCCAAGCTCCGCGGCCAAGGCGGAAAACTTCTCCCGCACCACATCCGCATCCAGCGGCTGGTCCTGCCCCGGCCCGAAGATCGCCGGGAACAGCTCCGGCACCAGCTTCCCCGTCATCACGTTGCAGTCGGTCACCGTCAGCGGCCCACCGCGCCGATACGCCGCCGGCCCGGGATCGGCCCCCGCGCTCTCCGGCCCCACGCGCAGCCGCCCATCCCGGAACCGCACGATGGAACCACCACCCGCCGCCACGGTATGGATCAGCATCATCGGCGCGCGCATCCGCACGCCCGCCACCTCCGTCTCCAGCGCCCGCTCGAACTGCCCGGCGTAATGCGCCACGTCGGTCGAGGTCCCGCCCATGTCGAACCCAATCACCCGCTCGAACCCGGCCTCCGCCCCCGTCCGCGCCAGCGCCACGACACCCCCCGCAGGCCCGGAAAGAATCGCATCCCTTCCCTGGAACAGCGAAGCCGCCGTCAGCCCGCCCGCGGATGTCATGAACATCACCCGCGCCCCCGTGCGGGCCACGTCCAGCTCCTCCTCCACCTGCGCCACATACCGCCGCAGCACCGGCGACAGATACGCGTCCACCACCGTGGTATCCCCGCGCCCCACCAGCTTGATCAGCGGCCCGACCTCATGGCTCGCCGAAACCTGCGCGAACCCCATCTCCCGCGCGATCGCCGCCGCCCGCGCCTCGTGCTGCGGGAACTTCCAGGCATGCATGAACACGATGGCCAGCGAGCGGAATCCATCCGCCAGCAGCCCCTCCAGGGTCGCCCGCAGCGCCGCCTCGTCCAGCCCCGCCTCCACGGTGCCGTCCGCCAGGACCCGCTCCCCGATCTCCTCCACCCGCGCGTAGAGCAGCTCCGGCTTCACCACCCGCCGCGCGAAGATGTCCCGCCGCGCCTGGTGCCCGATCGCCAGCGCATCGCGGAACCCCCGCGTCGTCACCAGCGCCGTCCGCTCGCCCTTCCTCTCCAGCAGCGCATTGGTCGCCACCGTGGTGCCCATCCGCACCTCGCCCACCAGCCCCGCCGGAATCGGCTCGCCGGCCTTCAGGCCCAGATGCAGCCGCACCCCCTGCACCGCCGCGTCCCGATAGGCCCCGGGATTCTCGGACAGCACCTTGCGCGCGTGCAGCCGGCCCGAAGGATCGCGCCCGATCACGTCGGTGAAGGTGCCACCGCGGTCCACCCAGAAATCCCAGGACTTGCGGTTCATGCGGGCACCCCTTGCTGCGGTGCCGCGATGCTTAGCGAAACCCCGCGAAGGAAAAAGACCGGGGAGAAGGAATTCTCCCCGGACCCCCCATCTTTTTCGATCGGGCTGCCGCGGCCTCAGCGGGAAAGCGCGCTCTCCAGCAGCAGAAGCGCCGCCTCCGCGAAGGCCTCCATATTCGCCTCCCGGTCGGGCGATCCCGTCTCCAGCGTCCGCACCAGCGATATCGGCCCTGCCACCGCCAGGCAGGCATGCCCCGCCGCGTCGCCGTAGCGGTTCCCGGAAGGCCCCGTCGCCCCCGTCTCCGCCAGCCCCCAATCCGCCCCCAGCCGCTGCCGCACCCGCTCCGCCATCAGCGCCGCATAGGCCTCGGTCGAAGGCCGCATCCCCGCCAGATCCTCCGGGGAAATCCCCAGCAACCCCTGCCGCGCCGCCGCCGTGTAGACCACGCCCCCGCCCAGGAAATAGGCCGAGGCCCCCGCAACCCCCAGCAGGCGCGCCGAGACCAGCCCGCCCGCCGAGGATTCCGCCACCGCCACGCGCTCCCCGCGCGCGGCCAGCAGCGCCCCGACCCGCGCCGCCGCCCCGGCCGCGCTCATGCGCCGGTCAGCACATGCACGGCCCGCGCCGCCACCATCTCCCGCGAAGCCTTCCCATAGGCCACCATATGCGCGGAGGCCCCATGCGCCCGCAGCGTCTCCGGGCTCGACCACTTCTCGATGACCATGAAGGTGTCCGGCCCCAGCGGCGCCTGCGCCGGCCCGAAATCCGGCAGGTCCACCACCGGGCCGTACTCGATGCACCCCTCCTCGGCCAGCACCGCCGGCATATTGGCCCGGAACAGCGCCAGCAACGCCTCCCGCTGTCCCGGCTTCGCGGTGATCACGGCGACGACATGAACCATGGACGGCTCCTCAACCCCTGGGAGCGGCAGGCCCGCTCAACGCCCCGGGGATGCTAGGGGCCCGATCCGCAGTTGTGAATGAGCGGGCCAGACGGCCTTGCGCCGCACCGCAAGGTCAGCTCCGGCTCCGCGGTGCAGGGGCCGGCGCCGTTCCGATGGCCAGGGTCGTGCTGCCGGGAACCTCGGGCAAGCCCCGCATGAGAACCAGGGAACGGGCCAGGGCGTCCTCCGACCGGGCGCGCAGCTCGGTGTCCTGGGAAAGGGTATCGCGCGTCCGCTCCAGGAGCTCCAGGCTTCGCTCGAGAACCGCGACGAGCCGATCGACCGAAGCGGCAACCAGGCACGTCCCTCCCTTTCCAGGCGGAGCCCACGCCGTTGCCCCGCGTGTCGCCGACATCTCGGCACCGGGTGCTCGCTTCGTCAGCGGAGGCGACGCGCCGAGGGGATCGGGTTCCATCCCCCGGCAATGCCGCAACGCGCGGCAGGCGGAACTATAATGGATCAAATCCCTCGCTCATCACGGGACGGCCCGGCAAGCTGAAGGCCGGGCATGGCGGGCGGGCGGGCCGGCCCATGCCGCCGGGATGCGGACCGGACACCAAGGGCGGCGACCCGCGTTACAGGGTCCGGGCACCGGCTGCCCACGCAGGAGCACGAGGGAGGCGAGCATTGGACAACCCCATGATCAAACGCATGGAACAGTACAGGCTCTTCTCCGACGAGGACCGGCGCGTGCTGAACGACCTCACATCCAAGCGGCAGCGGCAGTACGGGGCGCGGGAGGACATCGTGCGCGAGGGCGAGCACTCGCCCGACATCCACATCGTCCTCACCGGCCTGGCATGCCGCTACAAGCTCCTGGAGAACGGCAACCGTCAGATCATGGCTTTCCTCGTGCCGGGCGATCCCTGCGACTCCGAGATCTTCATCCTCAAGGAGATGGACCACAGCATCGGCACCCTGGCGCCGAGCGTGATCTGTTCCATCCCCGGCAGCACGATGAAGGACCTCCTGCTCAACCGGCCCGGCATTGCCCTGGCGTTCTGGTGGAGCACCCTGCAGGACGAAGGCATCCTGCGCGAGCGCATCATCGACGAAGGCCGGCGGGATGCCTATTCGCGGATCGCCTTTCTCATCTACGAAGTGCTGCTGCGGATGCGTATGGTCGGCGTCATCGACGACGAAAGCTTCGAGTTCCCGATCACCCAGGCGGATCTGGCGGATGCGACCGGCCTGACGCCCGTGCATGTGAACCGCATGCTGCAGCGCCTGCGCGAGGAGGGGCTGATCGCCGTCCAGGGCAAGACCTGGACGGTGCTCAATCCCGCCGGCCTGCGAAAGGTCGCCCGCTTCGACCCGAACTACCTGCATCTCGACCGTGCCAGGGATGAGCCGGAGAGCGAGGCCGGCAAGCGGCTTCGAGGCCTGATCTGACGGATTCCGTGGACAGGGACGACGTGCCTGATCGGGAGGTCGACGTGCAGGCTGCTCCGGGCATGGGGCCCATCAATCTGACAGAAGCGTCGGACCGGGTGCCCTGGTCCGAGGTGGACAAGGCCCTTCGCGTCTCCGCTCGCTCGGGAAATGCCGTCCTCGAGATCCGTGGTCTCGGCTATACCGAGCAGGGTCATGCGAATGACGGGCTGTCCGACACGGCCTATGTGATCGTGGCCGGTTTCGGTGTGCTCCGCTGCGAGGAGGCGCCCTTGGAATTCACCACGGGCGACGTGCTGTTCGTGCCCCGCGGATGTCCCCACCGCCTGGAACGGCTGGACGGCGAGATCAGGCTCTGGAAGATCTCGCTCGCACCGGCCTCGAGCATCGACGAGCAGCCGGACCGGCAGGGCACCTGAGCATATGGCCGAAGCAGCCAGCCAGAACCTGGCTGCTTCCGATGAACCGACCCGCCCTTCCAAGGCCGGAACGGGCCCGAGGCGGCACCCGAAGCGGTCCGTTGCCACCGGCTCGCTGCCCCCCTTGCGGCCCGCCCCCTCCCGCCCTCTCATCCCCGTCCAGAGGGGGGGACGCAGGGTGCAGCAAAAGGTCATCGGCCTCATCGGCGGCATGAGCTGGGAGAGCTCCGCCGAGTACTACCGCATCATCAACGAAAGCGTCCGGGACCGCCTGGGCGGCCTGCGCTCCGCCCGCTGCCTCCTCTGGTCCTTCGACTTCGCCGAGATCGAGGCCCTCCAGCACGCCGGCCGCTGGGAGGACGCCACCGCCCTGATGATCGAGGCCGCCCGCCGGCTGGAGCGCGGCGGCGCCGACTTCATCCTCATCTGCACCAACACCATGCACCGCATGGCCGAAGCGGTGCAGGCCGCCATCGCCGTCCCGCTCCTCCACATCGCCGACCCCACGGCGGAGCGCATCCGCGCCGCCGGCCACCGCCGCATCGGCCTGCTCGGCACCGCCTTCACCATGGAACAGGATTTCTACAAGGGCCGCCTGGCCACCCGCCACGGCCTGGACGTCCTGATCCCCGGGGAGGCCGACCGCGCCACCGTCCACCGCATCATCTACGAGGAACTGGTCCAGGGCCGCGCCGAACCCGCCTCCCGCGAGGCCTATCGCGGCGTCATCGCCCGCCTGGTCGAGCGCGGCGCGGAGGCCGTCATCCTCGGCTGCACCGAGATCATGCTGCTCGTCCGCCCGGAGGACAGCGCCGTCCCCCTCTACGACACCACCGCCATCCACGCCGAAGCCGCGGTGCAGCGCGCCATCACCGCCTGAAGGCCATCAGCACCCGTGGAACCCGCCCCCGGGCAGGGGCACCAGCTCCAGCACCCCCAGCACCCGGAACCCACCCCCCGGCTCCACCACCGCGAAGGCCCCCTCCGGCAGCGCCCGCCCGCCCACCGCCGGCCCGGCGATCATGATCAGCGGCGTCCGATGCCCCACCAGCACCCGGTTCACCCCCGCCGCCACCGGCGCGGAAAGCAGCCGCCGGTGCCCTGCTATCACCGCCTCCAGCCGCTCCCCGGCATAGTCATCGGCCAGCAGCTCATCCGTCACCCGCACCCGCTCCGCCCCGAAGGCAATCTCCGCCGTGTCCCGCGCCCGGAACACCGGCCCCGCATGCACCGGCCACTCCACGGGAATCCCCATCTCCGCCACCCGCCGCCCGATGCCCGCCGACTGCTCCCGCCCCATGGCCGAAATATTCCGCTGCCCCGCCCGGTCCCCCACCCGGAAGGACCGGTCGCAGGCCTCCCCCCGCGTATTCGCGTGCCGCAGGAACAGCACCAGCCCGCCCTCCCGCAGCCGCGCCACCAGCGCATCCCCCGCCGCTGTCCCCGGCCGCACCGGCACCAGCTCCTGCGCCGCCGCCGGCAGGGAGAGAAGGATCAGGAGGAGAAGCGCGCGCCGGATCATGCCCGCCATCCTGCCGCCCCCACCCCCGCCCTTTCCAGACACGATCCTCCCCCATGCAACACGCGCCATTCCGGCCCCGCGCCCTTTCCGCTAAGCCCCCCGCCATGCGCTACGTCTCCACACGCGGCGAGGCCGCCCCCCGCGACTTCGAATCCGTCCTCCTGGCCGGCCTGGCCGAGGATGGCGGCCTCTTCCTGCCGGAGACCTGGCCCGTCCTCACCACGGACGACTGGGAGGAGCTCCGCGGCCTCCCCTACCCGGCGCTCGCCGCCCGCATCATCCGCCTCTTCACCGGCGACACCTTCGAGGAAGGCGTCCTGGAAGCCATGTGCGCGGACGCCTATGCCGGCTTCACCACCCCCGCCGTCGCCCCCCTGGTCCAGCTGGACCACCGCCGCTTCGCGCTGGAGCTGTTCCACGGCCCCACCCTCGCCTTCAAGGACTTCGCCCTCCAGCTCCTCGGCCGGATGTTCGACCACGTCCTCGCCCGCCGGGGCGAGCGCATCACCATCGTCGGCGCCACCTCCGGCGACACCGGCTCGGCGGCCATCGAGGCCTGCAAGGGCCGCGAGAACCTCGACATCGTCATCCTCCACCCGGAAGGCCGCACCAGCGCCGTCCAGCGCCGGCAGATGACCACCGTCCTCTCCCCCAACGTCCGCAACATCGCCGTCCAAGGCGACTTCGACGCCTGCCAGGACCTGGTGAAGGCGATGTTCAACGACGCCCCCTTCCGGCGGGAAATGAACCTCTCCGCCGTCAACTCCATCAACTGGGCCCGCATCGCCGCCCAGATCCCCTACTACGTCGCCTCCGCCCTCGCGCTCGGCGCCCCGCAATGCGAGATCGCCTTCGCCGTCCCCACCGGCAATTTCGGCAACGTCTTCGCCGCCTGGGCCGCCCGCCGCATGGGCCTGCCCGTCTCCACCCTCATCGTCGGCGCCAACCGCAACGACATCCTGGCACGCTGGATCACCGGCAACGACATGACGGCGCAGCCCGTCATCCCCAGCCTCTCCCCCAGCATGGATATCCAGGTCTCCTCGAACTTCGAGCGCCTGCTCTTCGAGCTCCTCGGCCGCGACGGCGCGCGGACCGCCACTGCCATGCGCGCCTTCCGCGACACCGGCCGCATGCCCATCGACGAATCCACCTGGCGCGCCGCCACCGCCCTCTTCCGCGGCCACGCCGTCTCGGACGAGGAAACGATCGCCGAGATGCGCCGCCTCCACGCCCAAGGCTACCCGGCCGACCCCCACACCGCCGCCGGCACCGCCGCCAGCCACGCCGCCCCGCCGGACAACCCCGCGACGCCCATCATCATCGCCGCCACCGCCCACCCCGCGAAATTCCCGGACGCGGTCGAAAGGGCCACCGGCACCCGCCCGGCCCTGCCCCCCCACATGGCCGACCTCTACGAGCGCGAGGAACGCTTCACCGTCCTCCCCAACGACCTGCACGCGATCGAATCCGCCGTCCGCGCCCACGCCCGCCGCAACGGCTGAACCACTCCCGGGCGCCCCCGCGCCCGGGCCCCCTTCCAACACCCCCGGCAATCGCGCACCCTTCGGCACCACCGACAGGGCGCCCCCGTGAGCGACAGGCCAGGCATCTCCCGCGCCTCCATGGCGGTCGCGGCCCTCTCCACCGTCGTCGAGTGGTACGACTTCACCCTCTACCTCTACTTCGCCACCGTCCTCTCCCGCGTCTTCTTCGGCGGCGGCGGAACCTCCCTAGCCCTCACCCTCGGCGGCTTCGCCGTGGCCTACCTCATGCGCCCCCTCGGCGCCGCCTTCTTCGGTCATGTCGGGGACCGCTACGGCCGCCGCCGCATGATGCTCCTCTCCATGGCGCTGATGACCGCCGCCATGCTCGCCACCGCCCTCCTCCCGACATACGGAAGCATCGGCCCCGCCGCCGCCTGGCTCCTGCTGCTCCTCCGCTGCGTCATGGGCTTCTCGGTGGGCGGCGAATACACCGGCGTCGTCGCCTACCTCCTCGAAGGCGCGCGCCCCGAATGCCGCGGCCTCGTCACCTCCTCCGCCGCAGCTGCCAGCGAGGTCGGCGCCCTCCTCGCCGCCGCCATCGCCGCCCTCACCGTCAACGCGATGGACACCCCCGCCCTCGATTCCTGGGGCTGGCGCATCCCCTTCCTGCTCGGCGCCGCCCTCGCCGCCACCGTCTGGATCGCCCGCTCCATCATGCAGGAATCCCCGGACTTCGAGCGCCAGGCGGCAGGCGGCACCGTCCCCACGAACCCCCTCCGCCACGCCCTCACCCACCACCGCGCCGCCATCGCCCGCGGCTTCGCCATCTCGGCCCTGGGCTCGATCACCTACTACGTCGGCATCACCTACGTGCCCGCCTTCCTCGCCAGCGCCTCCCCCATGACTGAGGGCGAGGCCCTCTGGCTCTCCACCGCCGCCGCCCTCGTCGTCATCCTCGTCACCCAGGTCACGGGAAGCCTCTCGGACCGCTACGGCCGCAAGCCCGTCCTCCTCGCCGTCTGCATCGCAGCGGCGGTCCTCCCGATCACCCTCTTCTCCCTGATGGCCGGCGCCTCCCGCGGATGGGCCACCGTCGGCGCCCTCGTCCTGGCCGCCGTCGGCGGCGCGATGAGCGCCGTCGGCGCCGTCGCCACGGCCGAGCAATTCCCCGGCGAAGGCCGCCTCAGCGGCCTGGCCCTCGGCGCCACCACCGCAACCGCAGTCTTCGGCGGCCTCGCCCCCTACCTCGCGCAGGAACTGATGGGCCGCAGCGGCTGGCCGCTGGTCCCGGGCGCGATGATTGCGGTGGTCGCCCTCTGCGTGCTGCCGGTCTTCCTCACCATGCCGGAGACGCGCCCCGCCCCGAACCGGCCACGGGCGTAGAAAACGGCCCGCCCTATCCTCCCGCCGCCGCCCGCCTCCGCCGCAGCACCACCACGCCCCCAATGGCGATCGCGATCACCACCAGCGACATCCCAGTCGTCACCGTCCCCAGCGCATAGATCTCCGGCGTCGTCACCGTCGTCGTCAGCCCCTGCAGCTCCAGCGGCAGCGTGTTCCGCCCCCCGATCGCCTGGCTCGTCCGCGCCACCTCGTCCCAGGACAGCGTGAACCCGAACAGCGCCACCCCGACGAGAGAGGGCGCGATAATCGGCAGCACCACATGCCGCAGCGTCCGCCAAGGCGAAGCCCCCAGATCCCGCGCCGCCTCCTCATAGGCCGGATTGAACCGGTTGAAGACCGCGAACAGGATCAGCAGCCCGAACGGCAGCGTCCATGTCAGGTGCGCCCCCAGCGCCGAGGAATACAGCCCCGCCGCCGTCTCATACCCCCGCAGGAACCCCCACCCCGTCGCCTCCGCCAGCCCCTTCACCGCGTCATCGACGATCCGGAACCCCAGCCCGATCCCCAGCGACACCACGATGGACGGCACGATCAAACTCGCCACCGCCACAAGGAACAGCGCCGACTGCCCGCGGAACCGCTTCCGGAACGCCAACCCCGCCGGCAGCGCCAGCAGCACCGTCAGCACCATCACCACCGCGCCCAGACGCAAGGACCGCCCGAAGGCCGCCCAGATATCCACCACCCCCACGCCCTGCCAAAGCTTGGAGAACCAGAAGGTGGACACCCCGTTCATCGGAAAGGTCAGCCCCCCCGAAGGCCCCTGGAACGACAGCACCACGATCGCCAGGATCGGCCCGTAGAGAAACAGCACGAACGCCGCGAAAAGCGCCGCCAGCCACCAGAACGCCGCCGGCCGCCTCTCCCCCACCCGGTTCACCTCACAGCTCCCGCCGGATATCGACCAGCCGCGTCAACGCCCAGATCATCAGCAGCACGATCCCCAGCAGCACCACCGCATTCGCCGCCGCGATCGGAAACTGCAGGTAGCTCATCTGCACCTGGATCACCTTCCCAATGGAAGCGATCTGCTGCCCGCCCATGATCCCCACCGTGACGAAATCCCCCATCACAATGGTCAGCACGAAAATCGACCCGATCACGATCCCCGGCTTGCAGAGCGGGATCACCACGCTCCACAGCGTCTGCCACCCGGATGCCCCCGCATCCCGCGCCGCCTCGATCAGCGAACGGTCGATCCGCGCCATCGAGTTGAAGATCGGCACCATCATGAACAGCGTGTAGAGGTGCACAAACGCCAGCACGACCGAGAACTCCGAGTACAACAACCAGTCCAGCGGCGCGCTCGTCGCCCCCACCGCCTGCAACCCCTGGTTCACCAACCCATTCCGCCCCAACAAGGGCACCCAGGCCACCATCCGGATGATGTTCGAAGTCCAGAACGGCACCGTGCAGATCAGGAACAGCGCCATCTGCATCGGCACCGTCCGCACATGGAAGGCCAGGAAGTAGGCAATCCCGAACCCCAGCACGAGCGTGCAGACCCAGGCCATCAGCGCGAAGCGCAGCGTCGACAGATAGGTCGCAAAGGTCACGCAGAGGCTCGGCAGCTTCGCGATGCAGCCGTCGAACACCTCCTCGTAGTTCTCGAGGGTAAAGGCCGGCTGCAAACTGTACTCGTCATAATGCCAGAACGACACCGCCACCGTCAGGCACAGCGGCACGATGAAGAACAGCAGGAACACGATCGCGAAGGGCGCCGCCTGCCAATACGCCCCCCACGAACGCCGAGGCGCGGCGCGCACAGCATCAACCATCACCGGCGCGCCGCCCCCGTCCATCACGAAGCGATAAACTCGTTCCACTTCCGGATGAGGTAGGTGTTCTCATCCATCACCGCGTTCCAGCAGGCCACCCCGCCCATGCGCTGCTCATACGAACCGCCATCGCGCACCGTCCCTGCCTTCTCCAGCAGCGACCCGTCCGGCGCCTTGATGTCCTGCTCGGCCGGCTTCCCTTCCATCCAGTAGGCCCACTCATAGGGCTGCATGTTCGCCTGCGCCGTCTCCAGCACCGCCGAATAATACCCCTGCCGGTTCAGAAAGGCCCCCGCCCAGCCCGAGAGGAACCAGTTGATGAACTCATAGGCCGCATCCAGCTTCCGCCCCTCCAGCGTCCGCGGCATCCCGAAGCCCGACGCCCAGGCCCGATACCCCTCCTTCAGCGGCTGATAGGTGCAGGCCACCCCCTGCGAACGCACCTTCGTCACCGCCGGCGACCACATGGACTGGATCACCGTCTCGCCGGAGGCCATCAGGTTCACGCTCTCGTTGAAGTCGGACCAGAAGGCCCGGAACTGCCCGGCCTTCTTCGCCTCCGTCAGCATGGCCATGGTGCGGTCGATCTCCGCACGGCTCATGTTCCCCTTGTCCGGGTACTTATATTGCCCGGTCGCCTCCATCACCATCGCCGCGTCCATGATGCCGATGGACGGGATGTTGAGGATGGAAGCCTTCCCCTTGAACTGCGGGTTCAGCAGCTCCGCCCAGCTCGCGACCGGCCGCCCGATCAGGTCGGGGCGGATGCCCAGCGTATCCGCGTTGTAGGTCGTCGGGATCAGCGTCATCCACTCAGTCGGCGAGGTCGCCAGATCCTTGCCGCCCCTCCCGTTCATGAACTGCACCTTCTTCGGCGCCGTCCCCTGCTCGCCGAGCGTCCTGCCTCCCGCCGTCACGCCGCGCGTGAAGACCGGCGTGATCTTGTCGAACAGCTTGATCCGCCGCGCCTCGATCCCCTGCAGGTTGCCCGAGGGCAGCACGCGCTTAACCGAGAAATACTCCATGTCCAGCAGGTCGAAGGTATTGGGCTGCGTCACCGCCCGCCGGATCACGTCATCCGTCACCACCGGGATGTACTCGATGGTGATCCCCAGATCCTGCTTCACCTTCGCCGCGATCTCGGCGCTCTGGTTCACCGCCGTGCCCAGGTAACGCAGCGTCACCGGCTCCTGCGCGTGCACCGCAGGCGCGGCCAGCCCGGTGCCCGCGGCAACACCCGCAAGCCCGGCGCCCGCGCGCAGCAGCCCACGGCGATTCATCTCCGTCATGGCGCAATCTCCTCCAGGGCCGGCACATCCGCCGGCAGTTGCCCATCGCGCAGCGGATGGGCCTCGCCCTCCGCCCAGCGCGCGGTCACGACATCGCCCACCGCGAAAGGCTGGGCGGCGAACACGTCATCCGGCACGGCAGCGAACACCTCCGTCGCCCGCGCCGTATCCAGCGGCGCCAGCCGCAGCTGCACGAAGCTGCCCTGGTACTCCACCGTCTCCACCCGCGCCGGCAGCCCGCCCTCCCCGGCCGCATCCACCAGCCGTGGCGAGAGCCGCATCCGGTCCACCCGCACCGCCAGGCTGCCGCCGGGCATCGCGATCACGTTGTGCCCGCCGATGAAGCGCGCCACGAAACCCGTCTCCGGCCGCGAGAACACCTCCCGCGGGGGCGCCGCCTGCTCGATCCGCCCGCCATTCATCACCACCACCAGGTCGGACAGCGCCATCGCCTCCTCCTGGCTGTGCGTGACGTGGATGAAGGTGATCCCCAGCTCCGTCTGCAGCCGCTTCAGCTCCGCCCGAACCTGCACCCGCAGGAACGGATCCAGCGCCGAGAGCGGCTCGTCCAGCAGCAGCACCGAAGGCTCCGTCACCAGCGCCCGCGCCAGCGCCACGCGCTGCTGCTGCCCGCCGGAAAGCTGCGCCGGCAGCCGCCCCGCAAACCCCTCCATCCGCACCAGCGAGAGCATCTCCATCGCCCGCCTGCGCCGCGTCGCCCTGTCCACGCCCCGCATGCGCGGTCCGAAGGCGACATTGTCCAGGCAGTCCAGATGCGGGAACAGCGCGTAGGACTGGAACATCATCGCCGTCCCGCGCGCCGCCGGCGGCAGGTGCCCCACCTCGCGCGGCCCGATCAGGATATTCCCGTCGCTCGCTGTTTCATGCCCGGCGATCATCCGCAGCGTCGTCGTCTTGCCGCAGCCCGAAGGCCCGAGAAGACAGCAATACGACCCTTCCGGCACCTTCAGGTCGATGGCATCCACCGCCAGGGCCGCCCCATAGCGCTTGCTGACCTGGATCAGTTCAACGCTGGCCCCGCGCATCCGCCCCCGCTTCCTCCGGGCCATCGCCCGTTCGGCAAAATGAACGCAAGGCCCATGCCACGGGAACCGGAACCACCCTCCTCCGCTTGCCCCTCCCGAACCGCGGGACTAGCGTCCGCCCACGGGAGAAAGCGACAGGACGTATCGCGGGCCATGCTGCTGCAGCAGATCCGGTGCCTCGTCGCCGTCGCGGAAGCCGGCAGCTTCACCGCCGCCGCAACTGTCCTGAACCTCTCCCAGCCCGCCCTCGGCGGCCATGTCCGCAACCTCGAAGCCCAGCTCGGCACCCGCCTGCTGGACCGCCATTCGCGCGGCGCCGCCCTCACCCCCGCCGGCCACGCCTTCCTCGCCGAAGCCCGCGCGGTCCTCTCCGCCGTGGACCGCGCCCGCGCCGCCGTACAGCCCTTCACCGGCCGCACCGAGATGCAGGTCGCCCTCGGCTTCACCCCCACCTCCGGCCGCACGCTCGTCCCGGACCTGCTCACGGAAGCCGCCGCCCGCCTGCCCAGGCTGCGCCTCCACCTCCGCCCCGGCCTATCCGACGACCACCGCCGGAACCTCCTCGCCGGCCACGAGCTCGGCGCCGCCTTCTGCTACGACCCCGAACCGCACGACACCCTGAACATCCACCCCCTCTACGAGGAGGACCTCTTCCTCGTCGGCGCCCCGGACCTCGTGGACCGCGCCGCCGGCCCCATCCCCCTCGCCGACATGGCGGACCTCCCCCTCGTCCTGGACCACCGCTTCCACGGCGCCCGCCGCATCATCGAGGCCGCCGCCGCGACCGCCGGCATCCGCCTCCGCATCGGCCTGGACGTCGAACCCGCCGAGGTGAAGCGCGCCCTCGTGATGCGCCGCTCCCACTGCACGGTCGTCCCCTACGGCCTCTTTATGGAAGAAATCGCCGGGGACCTCATGGGCGCACGCCGCATCACGGCACCCGCCATCCACCGCACCCTCTCCCTGGCCATCCGGCGCACCCTGCCCAGCACCGTGGCCCTGCAACTCCTCGCCCTCGTCCGCCCCATCGCCCAACGCAAGATCGCGGACGGCACCTACGGCTGGCGCGCGCCCGGCGTTCATCACTGACCCGGCCATGGCGGTCCGTGGCCGGGGAGAGGAAGAAGGAATTCTTCCTCTCCCCGGCCCCCTCACCATCATCTTCTTCGAGTTGGTCTTACCCTGCTGACGGTGCGCCTGAGGTCGATGACCTCAGGCGACTGCAAGGGCAGGATCAAACCGCAGGACAGAAATCCCGTGTCAGGACGGTGGGGCGGCAGCCAGACGGGGGTCCAGGGGCCTCAGGCCCTTGGCGGGGGTCCAGGGGGCAGCGCCCCCTGGTTCCGAACCATTCAAAACAAACTGCCTCGCCTCACCCCGCGTTGATCTTCGCCTCCCGGATCACCCGCTCCCAGCGCCGCAGGTCGGTGCCGATCAGTTCCGCGAAGGCCTCGGGCGTGCCCCCCCCGGCCGTCATACCCTGCGCCTGCAGCGCCGTGCGCGTCGCCGGCTCCGCCAGCCAGGCGTTGCAATCGGCATTCAGCCGGGAAACCAGTTCCCCTGGCAGCCCCGCAGGCCCCAGCAACCCGTACCACAGCCCCACCGGCGGCATGGCCAGCCCGGCCTCGGCGATGGTCGGCAGATCGGGCGCCGCCGCGGCCCGCCTCTCGCCGCCCACGGCCAGCATGCGGATCTGTCCGGCCTGGGCCAGCGGCAGCGCGGTGTGCACGGGCAGGAACATCATCCCCACGCGGCGCCCGATCAGGTCCTGCACGGCGGGCGCGGAGCCGCGATAGGGCACGTGGTTCAGTTCCAGCCCCGCCGTCAGCGCGAACAGCGCCATGGAAAGATGCTGCGGCGTCCCGTTCCCCGGTGAGGCGTAGTCCACCCGCCCGGGATGGGCCCGCGCATACTCCACCACGCCCCGCACGTCCCGCGCCGGGAAGTCGGGCTGCACGGCCAGCGCCAGCTCCGCGGTGGTCAGCCTGATGATCGGCGCGAAGCTGCCCACGGGGTCGTAGGGCACCTGCTGGAACAGGCTCGGATTGATGACGAAGGCATCGCCCTGCATCATCAGCATGCGCCCGTCCGGCGCCGCCCGCGCCACCGCCTGGCTGCCGATGTTCCCGCTCGCCCCCGCGCGGTTGTCCACCACCACCGCCTGCCCGAGCTTCCCGGACAGATAGGGCGAGAGCAGCCGCGCCAGGATGTCGTGCCCCGTGCCCGGCGTATAGGGCACGATGAGGCTCACCGGCCCGTCCGGCAGGCGCTGCTGGGCCCCCGCCGGGGATGCCGCCACCGGCAGGAGAGAGGCCGTGGCGAGAAGCCGCCTGCGGGTGACCATCTCCGCTTCCTCCGTTCTTGCTTTTCAAGTGCCCGCGCGGGTGGCGCCGGTCAGCGCGTCAGGCCGAACAGCGCCTGCGCGTTGCCGAAGCTGATCTTGTCCCGGGCCTCCGGCGAGAGATCGAGGGATTCCAGGATGGCGATGGTGTCGCGGATGTAGCCCGGCCCGCGCTCGGGATCGAAGGGCGAGTCGGAGGCGAAGAGAACCTTGTCCTCCCCGTAATACTCCAGCCCGCAGACCGTCGCGGGCCGCGATCCGAACACGGCGGTGTCCGCGTAGAACTCCTTGAAGTACTCTGCCGGGCGGCGCTTCAGCCCTTTCAGCACCCCGCTCAGGTCCTCGTCCGTGGTGCGCTTGCCCAACTGGTCCCAGCCCGGCCCCACGCGCCCCTCGAAATAGGGCACCATGGCGCCGAGGTGGTGCGCCAGCACCTTCAGTTCCGGCAGCCGGTCCATGAAGCCGGAGAAGACCAGCCGCGCCATCGCCGCGCTCGTCTCGTAGGGCCAGCCGAAGGTCCACCAGATCTCGTAGCGGGATTTATCCTCGGTGGCGTAGTCCGGCATGTTCGAGCCGCGCGAGGGATGCAGCAGCACCGGCTTCCCGTGCCGCGCCGCGGCCTCGAAGATCGGGAAGAAGCGCTCCTCGTCCAGCGGCGCGCCGTTGATGTTGCTGTGGATCTGCAGCCCGTTCGCGCCGAGTTCCGTGAAGGCCCGCTCCGCCTCCCGCACGGCAAGCTCCGGTCCGTTCATGGGCAGAGAGGCGACGAAGCCCGCGAAGCGGTCGGGATGGTCCCGCACCAGCTCGGCCATGCCGTCATTACCCAGCCGCGCCAGCTCCAGCGACTCTTCCGGCGTCCCCAGCGCTTCCAGCGGAGGCATCCCGAGCGAGATCACCTGCGAGTACTCATGCCGGCTGAACTGGTCCATCACCCGAAAGCGCTCGTCCAGGTCGTAGATGGCGGGAATGCCGCGCATCCGGCTCCCGATGTCCCGCGCCGCACCCTCGGAGGCGAGCATCCGCTCCCAGACCGCCTTGGGGAAGAAATGGTTGAAGGCGTCGATGTAGCGCATGGCCCGGTTCCTCCCGCGTCGCGCCTCCTTATCCCGCCTCCTTCCCCGCCCCGGCCAGAACGCTTCGCCGCGCCTTGCCATAAGTCCCGCTTACCGTTGTGCCCACGAAGCCGCCGCCCGCCCGCGCCAGATCCCGGCCGGATACCGCGTCGCACCCCTTTGGAAACAGACGACGGAAGGGCTCGGGGGAAACCCCGCCCCAGCCCCGGGCCGTCCTCGCCCCTACCCGCCCCGCGCCCGCCACCAGGCCGCGAGCGCCGCGTCATAGGGCAGCGCCGGCACCTCCCGCAGCCGCCAGCGCCACTCGGCGAAACCCGGCCCCGCCTTCGCCGCCGCCCCGCGCCCCACCCGCAGCCCCAGCAACCTCAGCACCGCCGCGCAGCGCGGCAGGTGATAGCCCGAGGACACGGGATGCACCGTCCCCTCCCACCCCCGCAGCATCCGCGCCACCGCCCGGGCGGAGGAGAGCGTGTCCGTCCCCGTCGGCTCCTCCTCGATGCGCGCGGGGTCGATCCCCCAGTCCCGCAGCAGCTTCGCCATCACGCTGGACTCCGCCGGCCCATGCCGCCCCTGCCCGCCCGTGGGAATGAACCGCGCCACCCCGCCCAGCCGCTCGCCCAACTCCACCGCCGCGGTCACCCGCCGCCGCATGGTCTCGCTAGGCCGTGAATCCGGCCGCACCGCCGCCCCGAAGATGACGATCGCCTGCCCGCTCAAGCCGCGGGCGCCGCGAGCAGCAACCGGTTCATCGGCTCCAAAGCGGCCCGCAGCGCCGCGAAGTCCCTGTTCACCTGGGCAGGGGTCGCCGGCACATCCGCCATCACCTCCGCCACCGTCCGCTTCCCGTCGATGCGGTTGAGGATCGCCCCCGCCAGCGCCGGCACCGGCAGCACCACCCGCAGCCCGTCGAAGGTCACGGGCAGTCCTCCGTTGCGGATGCCCTTGGCCCATTCCGCCCCGGTCCCGCTCCGCAGCACCGGCACCGCCCCCGGCGCGTCCCAGTCCGCCCGAACCTCCGGATCCGCCGCCCTGGCCAGATAGGCGATGTGGATCCCCATATTCCCCGCCAGCGCCTCCGCCAGCGCCGCCCGCTCGATCATGGACATCCCCGCCGTCCGCGCCCGCAGCTTCGGATCGGGCAGCAGCGGGTCCGGATCATACCGCAAGGGCTCCACCAAGCACGCGATCCGCATCCCCGCCCCCGCCACCAGCTCCACCAGCTGCGGCACCGTGTAGGCCTGGTCCCGAGGGTTCAGCAGCAAGTCATAGAGCCCGGGATCCCCCCCGCCCTGCGGCAGCGGCAGATGGTCCGTGATCCAGGGATTCTTCCGCATCCACGCCGTCTCCGGCAGATGCCGCATCACCCGCTTCGCCACATCCACCCGCACCGCCGGCGCCTCGTCGGCCGGCGCGATCCGCCGCAGGGCCTCCTGCAGCATGTAGACGCCCGTGCGCCCGTGCGGCGCATAGACCATGATCCCCATGCCGCCCCCGGGGTTCAGCACCCCCGCCAGCGCCCGCAGCCCCGCATCCGGGTCCGGCAGGTGGTGCAGCACCCCGCAGCAGTCCACGTAGTCGAAACGCCCCAGATCGGCCGGCAGATCCAGGATCGACCCCTCCACAAACCGGATGTTGGAGAGCCCCCGCGCCGCCGCCCGCGCCTCCGCCACCTTCCGCGCCGCCCCCGACCGATCGAGCCAGACCACCTCCCCCGGCCGCCCGGCCCAGGCCATCTGCTGCGCCAGCATGATGGCCCCATCCCCGGTCCCGCCCCCCGCCACCAGCGCCCGCAAAGGCAGGGATGCCGCGCGCCGGGCCCCGAACACCCAGTGGTCCACCTCCGCCAGGTGCGAAGGACTCCCCACGATCAGCCGGCGCGCCTCGTCCCGCGGATCCCGCGCCGGATAGGGCAGCGCCTCATACTGCGCGGCAAGCTGGGCATCGGTCGCATCGCTCATGCCGCCGGAGATACGGCCCCCGCCCCGCCCGCGAAAGGTCCGGCCCCGCCCTTGCATCCCATCGGACCGCCGGGAAAGGAAAACGCCCCATGCCCCCTCGCATCGGCCACAACGGCGGCCCACCCCTGGAAGACCCCGGCGCCACCCCGCGCCTCCTCCTCTGGCGCCAGGCCGTCCGCCGCGCCTGGAAAACCCCGCCCCGCGAGATCGCCCTCCGCCGCCTCGCCCGCGCCGAGGCCCTCGGCATGACCTACCGGGAATACACCCTCGAAATCATGGAACGCGGCCGCCACCCCTGACCCGCCAGGGAAACCGGACCAGCTCAAAAAAAAGGGGGCCAGGAAGAACCCCTTCTTCCCGCCCCCCCAACATCCCGCCGGCGAAAGGTCGCCCCCACCGGCCCCAGACAAAGCCGCCTAAAGCAGCCCCTCCTTCGTCGCGTTCACCGGCTTGTCCTCCCGCATGGCCCGCTTCTGCCGCCGCAGCTGCTTCGCCACCCGCTCCAGCGCCGTCGAGAAGGCGGTATAGGCATTGCCGGCATGCTCCCCATGCCCGTCGAAGAACAATCCGCGCGCCGCATGCACCCGGATGTTGCACCCGAACCCCGCCCCCTTCCCGCCCGGGGAAAAGGTCACGGTGATGTCCTCCGCCCCGTCGAAATACTTGGCGGAAAGCCGGGAAGCCTGCTCCGTCGCATGCGCCCGCAAAGCCTCGCCCACCTCAACCTGATGGCCGGAAACGATGATCTTTCCCTCGTTCGCCACATCCGCCGGTGCCGCCATGTCACGCTCCTCCTTGCTGCAGCCAAGAGAACGACAAGAACGCCCCACCCCGCCCGGCGTTGTCCCGCAATCCGCGCCCCCAACCCCCGCCACGCGGGAAGATGACCGCCCCTATGCGGCAAGGGCGGTTGAAGCCGCCCCCGCAGGAGGACTATCTCCGCCCCCATGATCCGCCATACCTCCGCCCTCGCGGCCCTTGCCCCCGTGACCCTGGGCCTGGCGCTCACCCTCGCCCCCCCTGCGGCACAGGCCCAGCAGCGCGGCGCCCGCCCGGCCCCCGCCGCCCCGACCCAGGCCCCGGCCGCCGAACAGCCCGCCGCCTCCAACGGCCCCCAGCGCCTCGGCACCTTCGGCGACTGGACCGCCGCCACCCACACCGAAGCCAGCGGCAAGGTCTGCTACGCCTTCACCCGCATGGAAGGCCGCAACAACACCCTCCTCACCGTCACCCACCGCCCCCAGGGCCGCGACCAGGTCTCCCTCCGGATCGGCCGCGCCTTCCCCCGCAACGCCGAGGTCAAGGTTGATGTCGGCGACACCGACCTCAACTTCTACACCTCCGGCGACAACGCCTTCGCCCGGGATGGCCGCGCCACCGTCGCCGCCTTCCGCAACGGCCGCGACGCCACCGCCAAGTCCCCCGCCCCCAACAACCGCAGCACCACCGAGACCTTCCCCCTCAGCGGCTTCACCGCCGCCTACGAGGCCATCTCGAAGGAATGCCCGCCCGGATCCCCCCCCCGCCGATGAACGCCCTCTCGCCCGTGGAACCGAAGGTTCTCACGCCGCCCGCCCCCCTCACGGCCACCCTCACGGAGGCCGAGCGCACCCGCATCCTCGCCAAGTCCGCCCTCTTCGCCCCCCCGGCCCAGGTGGACGCCAGTGGCCGCCGCGAACTCGTCGGCCTCTCCCGCGAGGAACTGGTCGAAGCGGTGCTCGGCATCGGCGAGAAGCCCTTCCGCGCCAAGCAGATCTGGCACTGGATCTACCACCAGGGCACCCGCGACTTCGCGGCCATGTCCAGCATCGCCAAGCCCCTCCAGGCCAAGCTGGCAGAACACTTCACCATCGGCCGCCCCACCGTCACCACCGAACAGACCAGCACCGACGGCACCCGCAAATGGCTCCTCGCCATGCGCGACAACCAGCAGGTCGAAACCGTCTACATCCCCGATGACGACCGCGGCGCCGTCTGCATCTCCACCCAGGTCGGCTGCACACTCTCCTGCCGCTTCTGCCACACCGGCACCCAGAAGCTCGTCCGCAACCTCTCCCCGGGCGAGATCGTCGGCCAGTTCATGGCCGCCCGCGACTCCTACGGCGAATGGCCCACCCCGAACGATGAGCGCCGCCTCGTCTCCAACATCGTCGTCATGGGCATGGGCGAACCCCTTTACAATTACGAGAACCTCGCCCAGGCCCTGAAGATCGTCATGGACGGCGAAGGCATCGCCCTCTCCCGCCGCCGCATCACCCTCTCCACCTCCGGCGTCGTCCCCATGATGGACCGCGCCGGCGCCGAGCTCGGCGTCAATCTCGCCGTCTCCCTCCACGCGGTGACGAACGAACTCCGGGACGAGATCGTCCCCCTCAACCGCAAATACCCCATCGAGGAGCTGATGGCGGCCTGCCACCGCTACCCCGGCGCCTCTAACGCCCGCCGCATCACCTTCGAGTACGTCATGCTCGACGGCATCAACGACTCGGAGGCTGAGGCCCGCGAGCTCGTCCGCCTCCTCCACGGCCTCCCGGCGAAGGTGAACCTTATCCCCTTCAATCCCTGGCCCGGCTCCCCCTACGCCACGTCCAAGCGCGCGCAAATCGAGCGCTTCGCCAACATCCTGAACGACGCGGGATACGCCTCCCCCGTCCGCCGCCCGCGCGGGAAGGACATCATGGCCGCCTGTGGTCAGCTCAAGACCGAGAGCGAGCGCCAGCGGAAGACCACCCCCGCCGCCTGACCGGCCCGGGGCCGCTCAGCCCCGCCCGGCAACACCACCAACGCGACCTGCCCTTAAAGCCGATCCCGCCACAGGGGCCGATGCCCATGGGACGCCCTCAGCCATAACGACAGGTCGCGCAACCAGCACATGAACGTCTCCATGATGCGACCCGCCTTCCTCCCGTGAATTCGTCTTCTGTTTCCAGAGAAGAACAGAAATCTGGGACGAATCCAAAGTGAAACAAAGGCCATGACGGCTGTTTCTCGTGGAGTGTCAGGTGAATTGGTTAGTATTTAGTGAAATTTACATTTAGCGTTTCTTCGGGTGGGTGCTGGGTGGGTTGGGTGGGGTAGCGACTCCCATTTTTTGGTCAGGGGGCGCGCTCTGCCCAAGGCTCGGCCCGACACCTAAGCCCTTCCCTGGCCGACCCGCGCTCGCCGCCCATCCCTCACGCGGATGGAGGGTGCGTTCCCGCGTGGAAGGGGGCGTGTCTGCTTGCCGGGGGGTCGGGGCGGACCGTGGTGGCGCTGGCAATCGCGCTGGCGCTGCCGGCGACCCTGCCGGGCGGGGAGCCTTACCCGGCGCGGGATACGGTCGTGGCCGTGGTGGCGCTGATTGTCGTGGCCTCGGAGGGGCTGCAGTGGGTGGGGGTACCGGGGTTAGTTAGGTCGGCGAGGGTGGGGGAAATAAGAGATCGTGAGGAACCAGGGCCTGCGTAAGCCAGAATCGCTCGCGCCCTCTGCGGCATGCCCCTCCTCCTGCTCATCAGGAAATTGGGCCTAAGAACCGCCCTCAACGGCCCGCCCTGGCTCCTGCCCGATCGCCTTTTGTCCGAAATGCTCGCTCGCACCCCGCCACCGCGCATCGCCGCCACAAAAGCGGCGGTCGCGGCAGCAAAGCATCACCTCAAATCCTTCGCCTGGCTCGCCAGGGCGGCCCTCGGCCGCAAATCCATCCCCGGGGGTCCGCTATGGCTGGCCCTAAGGCGATGCAGGGCATCGCCCTAAGCGCGCAGCACAGCGGCGTCGCCCAACGGCATTGCTGCCTCCCCCACCAGGGCGATGCGAAGCATCGTCCCGCCGAACTTGCGTTGCCCCGCGTCCTGCGTCGCGGGTGGGGCGGGACAACGCTTCGCGTTGCCCTGGGGTCTCACCCGGCCTCCAACCGGGCGGCAGCGCTTCGCGCCGCGCTCGCAGCGCTGCCGCTGCGGCAAGCCTCTGGCTTGCCCCAACCGCTGCGCTGCGGCACATCCCGCCCGATTTCTCCCGCGGAAGGCGCATTCCCATGCCCGTGAAAGACGTGAAGAAGGTCGTCCTCGCCTACTCCGGCGGGCTGGACACCTCCGTCATCCTCAAATGGCTCCAAACCACCTACAACGCTGAAGTCGTCACCTTCACCGCCGATCTCGGCCAGGGTGAGGAACTCGGCCCGGCGAAGGACAAGGCCCTCCTCCTCGGCATCAAGCCGGAAAACATCTTCATGGACGACCTGCGGGAAGAATTCACCCGCGACTTCGTCTTCCCCATGTTCCGCATGAACGCGCTCTATGAAGGCTGCTACCTCCTCGGCACCTCCATCGCCCGCCCCCTCATCGCGAAGCGCCAGATCGAGATCGCGGAACAGGTCGGGGCGGACGCCGTCTCCCACGGCGCCACCGGCAAGGGCAACGACCAGGTCCGGTTCGAGATCGCCTACTACGCCCTCAAGCCAGACGTGAAGGTCATCGCCCCCTGGCGCGAATGGGACCTCACCTCCCGCACCCGCCTCCTCACCTTCGCCGAGGAACACCAGATCCCCATCGCCAAGGACAAGCGCGGCGAAGCCCCCTTCAGCGTGGACGCCAACCTCCTCCACAGCAGCTCCGAAGGCAAAGTCCTCGAAGAACCCTGGGACGAGCCGCCCGAGGTCGTCTGGCAGCGCACCATCTCCCCCATGGACGCCCCCGACAAAGCCACCGAAATCGTCGTCCGGTTTGAGCGCGGCGACGCCGTCGCCATCAACGACGAAGCCATGTCCCCCGCCACCCTGCTCACCCGCCTGAACGCGCTGGGCAAGGAAAACGGCATCGGCCGCCTGGACCTGGTGGAGAACCGCTTCGTCGGCATGAAGTCCCGCGGCGCCTACGAAACCCCGGGCGGCACCATCCTCTACACCGCCCACCGCGCCATCGAATCCATCACCCTGGACCGAGAGGCTGCCCACCTGAAGGACAGCCTCATGCCCCGCTACGCGGAGCTGATCTACAACGGCTTCTGGTTCTCCCCGGAACGCCGCATGATCCAGGCCATGGCCGATGCCTCCCAGGCCAGCGTCTCCGGCGAAGTCCGCCTGAAGCTCTACAAGGGCAACGTCATCGTCACCGGCCGCCGCAGCCCCAACAGCCTCTACTCGATGAAGCACGTCACGTTTGAGGAAGACCAGGGCGCCTACGACCAGTTCGATGCCCAGGGCTTCATCAAGCTGAACGCGCTGCGCCTCCGCCTCGGCGCCATGGCCGGTCGCAAGGGCGGCGCCCTGTGAACCCCCCTCCGCCGGGCGGGGACCTCCCCCGCCCGGTGGCCCTCCTCCTCGCCTCCACCGCCCTCCTCGCCACCCTCGCCTATCTCTTCTGGCCCCCGCTCTCCACCGGCTTCCGCCTCTTCACCGGCGACCGGTTCGACGGCTTCATCGCCCTCGCCGTGCACGAGCACTGGTGGCACGCCCTCCGCGGCCTCGCCCCCGTCACGAAGGTCGCCTGGTTCCATCCCTGGCCCGGCACCCTCGCCTACAACGACGGCTACCTCCTCCACGGCCTCCTCTACGCCCCCCTCCGCGCCCTCGGCGCCCACCCCTTCCTCGCCGCCGACCTCGCGCAGATCGCCCAGAAGGCAACCGGCTTCCTCGCCCTCCTCCTCATCGCCCGCCGCATCCTCGCCCTGCCCTGGGCGCCCTCCATCTTCGCCGCCACCCTCGCCACCGCCCTCCCCGCGCTGGTACAGGAAATCCACCACGCCCAGTTCGCCGCCACCGGCCCCGCCCTGCTGGCCCTCTGGATGGCCCTGGAATCCGCGCGCACCCTCCTCGCCGGCCGCCACGCCGCCGCCCTCGCCTGGGGCGCCCCCGCAGCCCTCCTCTACGGCCTCGTCCTCCTCACCGCCTTCTACGTCGCCTGGGGCACCGGCCTCGTCACCCTGCTCGCGGCCCTCCTCCTGATCCTCGCCGCCCCGCGCGACGCCCTGTCCCGCCTTCGCCCAACCCCCCGCGGCCTCGCCACCCTCGCCGCCCTCGCCACGATCCTCGCCCTCGCCCTCCTCCCCGCCCTCCTCCTCTACCTTCCCCTGGTCCGGCAGACCGGCCTCCACGCCCGCGACCTCGCCCTCCTCCACGGCGGCCAGCCCCACAGCCTCATCGCGGTCGGGGAAAGCAGCCCCCTCTGGGGCTGGATGCAGGGCTGGATCACCCGCCGCGGCCGCGCCCCGCTCCAGAACGGCTTCGCCCCTTTCTTCTGGCTCCTCTCCCTCGCCGCCCTCCCTCTCGCCTGGCGCCGCGCCCGCGCCGGGGACCGGCGGGCACGCCTCCTCCTCGCCGCCGGCGGCGCCGCGCTCATCCTCTCCCTGATGACGGTCCGCTACGGCGGGGTCTGGCCCTGGGCCCTGATCTGGGATGCCGTGCCGGGCGCCCACGCCTTCCGCGTGGTGCCGCGCATCATGTTCCTCGGCGGCCCGGCCCTCGTCCTCCTCCTCGCCTGGATGCTCTGGCAGGCCAGCGCCCGCTCCCGCGCGCTGGCCCTCGCCCTCGGCGCGCTGCTGCTGCTCGATTCCTGGCGCGCCCCCCTCTGGATGCTCGACACGTGGGAGGAGCTGGCCCGCATGGAGGCCCTCGCCCCACCCACCGCCGGCTGCACCGTCTTCGCCGCCTCCCGTGCGCGGGAAGGCGTGCCGCAGGGCACCATCCCCGCCACCTACAGCCACAACGTGGACGCCATGCTCGTCGCCGCGCGGACCAACCTGCCCACGATCAACGGCTACTCCACCTTCCTCCCCCCCGGCTGGGACCTCGCCGAGCCGGGCCGCCCCGATTACCGGGAACGCCTGCAAGCCGAGGCCGCGCGCCACGGCCTCCTCCCCGGCCTCTGCACGCTGGACATGGAATCCCTCCGCTGGTCCGGCCCGGATCCCCGATGACACACCCTGCCCCGACCCGCCGCTGGGACGACATCGCCCTCGCCGCCCTTCTCGTCGGGGTGGCGGCCCTGCTCCTGACCACGCGCCGCCAGGGCATGACGGGCGACGAGCCCCGCTACCTTCTCTACGCCGCCTCCCTCATCCGCCACGGCAGCTTCACCATGCCGCTCGGGGAATGGTCCGCGATCCACCGCGCCGCCACCGGCCTGCCGGCGGCCGATCTGCCGCCCAGCCTCGTCGGCAGCAGCGGCCCCTCGCACCCCGTCTACGTTGCGGCCCTGCTCGCCCCCTTTACCCTGCTCTCCGCACAAGCGCCGCGCTTCGTCACCCTCATGGTCGGCCTTGCCGGCCTCGTCGCGGTCCACCGCCTCTGCCGCCTCGCGGCCGGGCCCCGGGCCGCCATCCTCACCACCCTCGTCGCGGCCCTCACGGTGCCGCTCATGCCCTACCTCCACCTCTTCTACATGGAGGCCTGGATCTTCGCCCTCGCCGCCTTCGCCTGGTGGCGGGTGCAGCCCGCGGGCGCGGGCCTCCGAGCGGACCTGCTGACCGCGATCGTCATCACCGCCATCCCCTTTGCCCATATGCGCGGCTCGGTCGTCGCCGCCGCCCTCTACGCCTTCCTCCTCTGGCCGGCGGTGCGCGCGGGGGAATGGCGGCGCGCGGCCCTTCTCCTCCTGCCCGGCATCGCCGGTCTGGCGCTGCTGGTCGCCCTGAACCTCGCCATCCACGGCAGCATCACCGGCCCGGTGAACAGCGCCCGCCCGCCCCTTCCCTGGGCCTGGGCGGAAGTGCTGCCGATGCAGCTCTTCAATGTCCGCCACGGCCTGCTCGCCTATGCCCCAATCTGGATCCTCGGCATGGCGGGCCTGGCCGCCGGCGCCTGGAAGGACGCCCCCCTCGCCCGCCAGGGCCTCGCCCTCCTGCTGGTCGCCGCCGTCACCGGCGTCGGCGTGAACCCCGGGGAGGGCTGGCCCGCCCGCTTCTGGGTCCTCTCCATGCCGATGCTCGCGGTAGGCCTCGCCCACTGGATCGGGAAGGAGAGGGGGATCGCCATGCGCCTCCCCGGCGCCCTCCTCCTGCTCCTCACTGCCATCAACACCGTCCTGTTCTTCGCCGGCCCCAACAACTTCCTGGAAAACCGGCAGACCACGATGAGCTACGGCGTGGTCTTCGACCGCGTCCTCCCCCTTCACTTCGGCCTCCTCCTCCCGGTGGAGCTGGACGACCCCACCCAGCGCGCCGCCCTCGCCCGCCTGCTCCTCGGCTTCGGCGCCCTGTTCCTCCTCGGCATCGGCGCGATGCTGCGGCCGGGCTGGCGCTTCGCCCTGCCCATGACTCTCGTCATCCTCGGCGGCGTGGACCTCGCCCGCGTCACGAACCTCCCGCGGGAGGCCTTCACCCTGGAAACCGGAAACGGCGCCGCCCGCGTTACCCTGCCCACCCCCCGCCCCCTGGTCGCCCTGCAATTCGGCGACGGCCGGGAGATGTGGTCCTACGAGACTGACAACCGCCTGGACCTGCAGGTCACCCGCGCGGATGGAACGGTGATCCGCCAGTCCCACCTCGTCGCGCGGCAGGTGCTGCCCCTGCGTTGCCTCGGCAGCATTGCAGCCATCACCGTCACCAGCCCCACGGGGCTGGACGTGGCGGGCGCCGCGGCCTACCGCCTGCGCCTCTACGCCCCCGCCTCCGCGGTGGAACGCCTGGCGACGCGCTTCCGGATCGGCTGCGGCGACCGCCCCGAGGAGATCCAGCCATGATCCCGCGACCGCCCCATGCCGGCATCATCGCCGCCCTGGACACGGGCAGCCCGCAGCGGGCGGAAGCCCTGGCGGAGGCGCTGGCGCCCCATGTCGGCTGCCTCAAGCTCGGCCTGGAATACTTCGTCGCCAACGGTCCCGCCGCCATTGCCCGCATCGCGGCCAGGGCGCCGATCTTCCTGGACCTGAAGTTCCACGACATCCCCAACACCGTCGCCGGTGCCGTCCGATCCGCCTGCGCCCTCCGCCCGGCCATGCTCACGATCCATGCCGCCGGAGGCCCCGCCATGGTGGAAGCCGCCCGCCGCGCCGCGGAGGAAGCCGGCCCGGACCGTCCCGCGATCCTCGCCGTCACTGTCCTCACCAGCACCGATGCCGCCACCCTCGCCAGCACCGGCATCTCCGGCGGCCCCGCCCAGCAGGTCCTCCGCCTCGCCCGCCTGGCCCTCGATGCCGGCGCCGACGGCCTCGTCTGCTCCCCCCGCGAGGTCCCGATGATCCGCGCCGCCCACGGCGCAGGCCCCCTGCTCGTCGTCCCGGGCATCCGCCCCGCCGGCAGCGCCGCGGACGACCAGTCCCGCATCGCCACCCCCGAGGAAACGGCGGATGCCGGCGCCGACTGGCTGGTGATCGGCCGCCCCATCACCGCCGCCCCGGACCCCGCAGCCGCCGCCGCCGCCATCGCGGGATCCCTGCGCCGATGACCCTCGCCAAGATCTGCGGCCTGAACGACGCCGCTGGCCTCGACGCCGCCATCGCCGGCGGCGCCGACATGATCGGCCTCAACTTCTTCCCCCCTTCCCCGCGCTTCCTCTCGCCCGAGGCCGCCGCCGCCCTCTCCGCCCAGATGCCCGCGCAGGAGGACGGCGCGCCCCTCCGCGTCGGCCTCTTCGTGGACGCCACCGACGACGCCATCGCCGCCGTCCTGGCCGCCACGGAGCTGGACATGCTCCAGCTCCACGGCGCCGAAACCCCGGAACGCGCCGCCGCCCTGCGCCAGCGCTTTGCCCTGCCCGTCATGAAGGTCCTGGGCATCGCCACCCCCGCCGACCTCGACGCGCTGGACGCCTTCGCCCCCGTCGCCGACGCCTTCCTGCTGGACGCCAAGCCCCCGCCCGGCGCTACCCTGCCCGGCGGCAACGCGGTCCGTTTCGACTGGTCCCTGCTCGCCGGCCGCCCCATTCCCCGCCCCTGGCTCCTCGCCGGCGGCCTGACGCCGGAGAACGTGGCGGAGGCCGTGCGCGCCACGGGCGCGCCGGGCGTCGACGTCTCCTCCGGCGTGGAGCGGGCGCGCGGCGTGAAGGACCCGGCCCGCATCGCCGACTTCCTGCGCGCAGCGCGTGGGGCGTGATGATCGCCCTTGCCCTCGGGAGGCTCCGCCTACCGAACCCTCCGCTGGGAGAAGAAGGAATTCTTCCCCCAGGCCCCCATCATCTTTTTCTATCACTCGGTCTCCGTGGGGCATGGCCCGCGCCGAGGCTCATGGAGGCTCGGCGAACCGACAGATCCGCATTCCCCGGCAGTCTCCCAAAAGAAGATGAGGGGTGGGGTTCCAGGGGAGGGGAGAATTCCTTCTCCCCTCCCCTGGGGCAGCCCGCGTGAAGCCCGCCCACATCGCCCTCGCGCTTCTGACCACCGCGCTCTGGGGCTTCAACTTCGTCATGATCCGGATCGCGCTGGATTCCGGCATGCCGCCGCTGCTGATGGCGGCGCTGCGCTTCGTGATCGCCGCCATTCCCGTGCTGTGGCTACCCCGGCCGGCGATCTCCACGGGGCGGCTGCTGGCGATCGGGGCCTTCCTCTTCGTCGGGCAATTCGCGCTGCTCTTCACGGGGATGGCGGCGGGAATGCCGCCGGGGCTGGCCTCCGTCACCCAGCAGTCCCAGGCCTTCATGACCGGGCTGATCGCGGCGGCGTTGCTACGGGAGAGGCCGACGCCGCGCGCCATCGCCGGGATGGCGGTGGCCTTCGCCGGGCTGGTGCTGATCGGGACGACGGTGGGCGGCAACGGGGTGACGGCGCTCGGGCTGGGGCTCTGTCTCGGCAGCGCGGCGTGCTGGGCGATGGGGAACGTGCTGCTCCGCGGCGCCGGGCGGACCGGGGATGCGCTGGCGCTGATGTCCTGGATGGCCCTGGTGCCGATCCTGCCCCTGCTGGCCATGTCCCTGGCGCTGGAGGGGCCGGGCACGGTGGCCCATGCGCTGACCCACCTGCGATGGGGCGGGGTGGCGGGGGTGCTCTACGTGGCGGTCGCCGCCACCTCCATCGGCTACGGCATCTGGGGGTTCCTGATGGCCCGCTATCCCGCCACCACGGTCGCGCCCTTCGCGCTGCTGGTGCCGATCACCGGCGCCGCTTCGGCGGCGCTGGTGGTGGGGGAGAGCTTCGGGACGGCGCGGCTGGCGGGGATGGCGCTGGTGCTGGCGGGATTGGGAATTGGGGTGCTGCGATGGCGGCGTGACCCCGCCCCCGCCTCAGGCTAAGACCCTCCTCGCCCGCGCCTTTCGGGCCAACCACGCACGGGAGACTGCCGCCGTGAACAAGCCCCTCCCCAACGCCTCCCGCCCCAACTCCCTGCGGAGTGGCCCGGACGCCCGCGGCCGCTTCGGCGATTTCGGCGGCCGCTTCGTGGCCGAGACGCTGATGCCGAACATCACGGAGGTGCAGGAAGCCTACGACGCGGCGCGGAAGGACCCGGAATTCGACCGGGAGTGGCGGCGGCTGCTGAAGGACTATGTGGGCCGCCCCTCCCCGCTCTGGTTCGCGGAGCGGCTGACGAACCACCTGGGCGGCGCGAAGGTCTACCTGAAGCGCGAGGAGCTGAACCACACCGGCGCGCACAAGATCAACGCGGTGCTGGCGCAGATCATGCTCGCCCGCCGCATGGGCAAGACCCGCATCATCGCGGAGACCGGTGCGGGCCAGCACGGCGTGGCCACCGCCACGGCCTGCGCCCTGTTCGACCTGCCCTGCACCGTCTTCATGGGCGCGACGGACGTGGAACGGCAAAAGCCCAACGTGTTCCGCATGAAGCTGCTGGGCGCGGAGGTGAACGCCGTGACCTCCGGCTCCGCCACGCTGAAGGACGCGATGAACGAGGCCCTGCGCTACTGGGTCGCGAACGTGCAGGACACCTACTACTGCATCGGCACCGTCGCCGGCCCTGCGCCCTACCCGCAAATGGTGCGGGACTTCCAGTCCGTGATCGGGGACGAGACGCGGGAGCAGTGCCTGGCGATCGAGGGGCGCCTGCCGGACGTGGTGGTCTGCGCCGTCGGCGGCGGGTCGTCGGCCATGGGCATCTTCCACCCCTTCCTCGACGATTCCGAGGTAAAGCTGGTGGGCGTGGAAGCCGCCGGGCACGGGATCGAGTCCGGCGCCCATGCCGCGGCCATCAACGGCGGATCGCCGGGCGTGCTGCACGGGAACAAGACCTACCTGCTGCAGGACCGGCACGGGCAGATCACGGAGGCCCACTCCATCTCCGCCGGCCTGGACTACCCGGGCATCGGCCCCGAGCATTCCTGGCTGCACGAGATCGGGCGCGTGGAGTACACGGCGGCCACCGACAGCGAGGCGCTGGAGGCCTTCCAGCTCTGCTCCAAGCTGGAGGGGATCATCCCCGCCCTGGAATCCGCCCATGGCCTGGCCGAGGTGATCAAGCGCGCCCCGACCATGCCGAAGGAGAGCATCATCGTCCTCAACCTCTCCGGCCGCGGCGACAAGGACATCTTCACGGTGGCCCACCACATGGGGGTGGAGATCTGATGGGCGAGACACTCCCCACCGCGGAGGGCTGCATCGAGCCGGTGCCGGGCGGCCGCATCGCCCGGCGCTTCGCCAAGCTGCGCGCCGAGGGCCGCGGCGCGCTCATGCCCTTCCTGGAAGCCTACGACCCCGATCCCGCGACGAGCATGGCCATCCTGCGCGGCATGCCCGGCGCGGGGGCGGACCTGATCGAGATCGGCGTGCCCTTCACCGATCCCGCCGCCGATGGCCCGACCGTGCAGAAGGCCGGGCAGCGCGCGCTGAAGGCCGGCGGCACGCTCGCCGGCGCGCTCGCCATGGTCAGGGACTTCCGGCGCGACGACGAGAGCACGCCGCTGGTGCTGATGGGCTACCTGAACCCCATCCTCGCCTATGGCCCGGAGCGCTTCTGCGAGGATTGCCGCTGCTCCGGCGTGGACGGCCTCATCATCGTGGACATGCCACCGGAGGAGGCGGACGAGGTGCAGCCCTTCGCGCAAGGGCTGGACATGATCCGCCTGGTGGCGCCCACCACGCTGGAATCACGCCTTCCCACCGTGCTCGATGGCGCCAGCGGCTTCATTTACTACGTTGCCATCACCGGCATCACCGGCACGCGCTCCGCCGACGCGGCGGACCTCGCCGCCGCCATCCCCCGCATCCGGGCGGCGACCGACCTGCCCGTCGCGATCGGCTTCGGCGTGCGCACCCCGCAGCAGGCCGCGGAAGCGGTGCAGGTGGCGGACGGCGCCGTCGTCGCCTCCTCCCTCATCGAGATCCTCGTCGGAACGCTGGACGAGGAGGGCCGCGCCACCCCCGGCACGGTGCGCGCCGTGCTGGACGGGGTACGGGCCCTGGCGGAAGGCGTGCGCGGCGCGCGGGACTAGCCGCCGCCCTAGATCTCCGTGCGGCGGAGCAGGTAGTCCAGCCCGCCCACGCGGAACCAGCGGTAGCCGTAGGGCTCCATCAGGATGCGGTGGTGCTTCCCGTCCGCCGGCTGGCTGTGATCCTCCGAGAGGAGGTTGATCAGCAGGCTGTCATGCGACCCTGAGGCGCCGGGATCGACCTCGATCTCCTGCGGCTCCGCGCTCAGGTTGTGCACCGCCAGCACGGAGTTGCCGCGCCAGTCGTAGCGGATGGCCAGGATGTCGTCCCGGCCCGTGGGCACCACCTCGAAGTCGCCCCACCCGATCTCCGGGATCTCCTTGCGCATCCGGATCACGCGCTCCGTCCAGTTGAGGAGGGAGGAGGGATCGCGGCGCTGGGCCGCGACGTTCACGTGCTCGTAGCCGTAGGGCCCGCCGGAGATGACGGGGTTGGGCGGCTCGTCGTGCTTGGTGAAGCCGCCATGCGGCTCGGTGGACCACTGCATCGGCGTGCGCGCGCATTCCCGCTCCGGCAACGAAAGGTCGTCCCCCATGCCGATCTCGTCGCCGTAGCGGATCACCGGCGTGCCGGGCAGGGTGAGCATCAGGCTCGTCGCCAGCTCGTAGCGGCGCCGGTCCCCGTGCAGCATCGGCGCGAGGCGGCGGCGGATGCCGCGGTCGTAGAGCTGCATGGACTTGTCCGGCCCGAAGGCGGCGAACACGGCCTGGCGCTGCCGCTCCGTCAGCCGCCCGAGGTCCAGCTCATCATGGTTACGCAGGAACAGGCCCCATTGCGCGCTGGCCGGGCGCCCGCGCGTGGCCTCCAGCGCCTTGGCCAGCGGGCGGGAATCCCCCGCGGCCAGGGCGTAGAACAGGTTCTGGTTGACTTGGAAGTTGAACATCATCTGCATGCGGTCGCCGTCATCCCCGAAGTACTCCATGTCGGTCTTCGGCAGCACGTTGGCTTCGGCGAGGATGATGGCGTCGCCCTTGCGCCACTGCAGGAACTCCCGCAGGTCGCGCAGCATGTCGTAGCGCTCCACGGGCTTCACGACATCCGCGCCCTTCTTCGCGATCACGAAGGGCACCGCATCCATGCGGAAGCCGGAGACGCCGAGCTGCAGCCAGAAGCCCATGATCTTCAGGATCTCGGCCTGCACATGGGGGTTCTCGGTGTTGAGGTCCGGCTGGAACTCGTAGAAGCGATGGAAGTAGTAGAGCTTCGCCTCCGCGTCGCGCGTCCAGGTCGTCTTCTGCACGCCGGGAAAGACGATCCCCTCCTCCGCATTCGCCGGCCGCTTGTCCGACCACACGTACCAGTCCCGGTACTTGGAGTGCGGATCGCGCCGCGCCTCCTGGAACCACGGGTGCTGGTCCGAGGTGTGGTTGACGACGAGGTCGATGATCACCCGCATCCCGCGCTGATGGCAGCCATGGGTGAACTCCACGAAGTCGCCGAGCGTGCCGTAGCGCGGATCGACGCCGTAGTAGTCCGAGATGTCGTAGCCATTGTCTTTCTGCGGGGAAGGCTGGAACGGCATGAGCCAGATGCAGGTGGCGCCCAGGCCCTGGATGTAGTCCAGCCGCCGCGTGAGCCCCTCGAAGTCGCCGACGCCGTCGCCATTGGCGTCCATGTAACTCTCGACAGAGAGGCAGTAGACCACCGCGTTCTTGTACCAGAGGTCACTGATCATCCGCGCCGCCCTGCCTGCCAGGGTCGGAAACCGCCTCTCCGCTCCGTGGTTTCCGCGCGCGTTCCGTCCCGGGAAGCGGGAAGGCCCCCTCACCGGCCGCGGAGGCATGAGGAAGGTTCCACATAAAAACGTGCATCCTTCCTAGGATGGTACCTATATGAGGGCCTGCTCGCCGGGGTACCCGCATTGGACGCACTGCGCCTGCTGATCGAACTGGCCGGGGAGGCCGCGCTCCTCCTCTTCGGCCTGCACCTCGTCCAGCGGGGCGTGCAGCGCGCCTTCGGGCCGAATCTCCGCCGCGCGGTCCGCGTCGCCCTCGGCTCCCGCCTCCGCGCTTTCCTCGCCGGGCTCGGCGTCACCGCGGCCCTGCAGAGCAGCACCGCCGCCGCCCTCATGGTGGGCGGGCTGGCGGCCACGGGCACGCTCGGGCTGGAACCGGCGCTGGCCGCGATGCTCGGCGCCAATGTCGGCACCGCCCTCATCGTCCAGCTTCTCTCCTTCGACGTGCGGGCGGTCTTCCCCGCCCTCCTCCTCCTGGGCTGGGCCGCCTATCGCCGCCCCGGCACCCGCCAGCGTGAGGCCGGGCGCGCCGTCTTCGGCCTCGGCCTCATGCTCGCCGCGCTGCACCTGATGCTGGACAGCATGGCCCCCCTCCAGACCTCCCCCGTCTTCCGGGAGGCGCTGCACCTCCTCGCCGGCTATCCCGTGCTGAACCTCGTCGCCGCCGCGATGCTTGCCTGGGCCATGCACTCCTCCGTCGCGGCGGTCCTGCTCGTCGGCTCGCTCGCCGGCGCCGGGGTGCTCGGTCCCCAGGCCGCGGTCGCCATGGTGGTGGGCGCCAATCTCGGCAGCGCCGTCACCCCCGTCCTCGCCGCCCGGAACGGCGCGCAGGACCTCTCGCGCCTCCGGATGCCGCTCGGCAACCTCGTGAACCGCCTGGCCGGCGCCCTCCTCGCCCTCGCCCTGCTCGCGCCCCTCACCGAAGCCCTGGGCGCGCTGGACCCGGCCCCTGCCCGGCTGGTCGCCAATGCCCATCTCGGCTTCAACCTGGTCCTCGCGATCGTCACCCTGCCGCTTCTCGGGCCCTTCGCCCGCCTGCTCACCCGCCTGCTGCCGGCGCCACCCGCCGCCGCGGACGCCGCCGCCCCCCGCTACCTGGACCCGGACGCCGTCTCCACCCCTGCCGTCGCCCTCGCCAACGCCTCGCGCGAGGTGCTCCGCATCGCGGACGAGGTGGAGGCGATGCTGCGCGATGCCGCCGCCGCCCTCCGCCGCGGCGACGTGGACCGCGCCCGCGCCACCGCCCGCCGCGACGACGTGGTGGACGGCCTCCACCGTGCCGTCCACGCCTACCTCGCCAACCTCCCGCGCGAATCCCTCACCGCCGCCGAGGCCACCCGGCTGGAGGAGATCCACAGCGCCGCCATCATCCTGGAGCATGTGGGCGACATGGTGGAGCGCGGCCTGGCCCGCCACGCCACCCGGGCCGCCCGCCGCGGCACCGCCCTGCCGCCCGCCCTGGCCGGGGAGCTCGCGGCGCTGCACGGCCGCGCCATCGCCCAGCTCCGCCTGGCCATCGCGGTCTTCATGGGCGGGGATCCTGCCGCCGCCCGGCAGCTCGTGCTGGACAAGGAGGCCTGGCGCGAGGCCGAGCGGGAGGCCGCCAGCCGCCTCGGCCATTGCGCGGACGATGCCTCCGCGGCCACCGCCCGCCTTGCCCTGGACGTCACCCGCGACCTCAAGGGCATCGCCGGCCACCTCGCCGCCATCGCCCACCCGCTGCTGGAGCGCGAGGGCCTGCTCCGCGTCAGCCGCCTCCGCTCCGTCCCCGCCGCCTGACGGAACAGAGGGCCGCCGGCATCCCGGCAGCCCCCTTCGATTCATCCCGCCCCGGGGCGGAAGCCTTACTGGTGCTGGCCGGCGCCGCCCGTCGCGCCGCTCGCCTCCAGCAGGTTCAGCGCGGCCCTCCCCGCATCACGCGTCGTCACCGGGTGGCGCGGCCCCAGCAGGCCCCGCTCGGCGGAATCATAGGCGCCATAGGCGGAGGCACCCTCCTTGGGGGAGGAGCCCTCGGCGGCCATCGCCCCATGGGCCAGCCCGGCCCCGGCCAGCACGGCAGCGAGGCCGAGGGCCCGGAACGTCTTGAAAGCGAACATGATACATATTCCGTGTGAATGCCGGCGGCGTTTATTGCCGTCCGATGGCAGCCTTATGTTCCGGCGCCCCGGCCTCTCCAGCCCGGTTTGACGAATAGCTACCATTCACCCCATGGATGCTATACGCCTTGACACCCGCCCAGCCAGAGTCGCCCCATGTCGCAGCGCAGCATCGAAACCGGTCTCCGCAAGTTCGACCTGAACCTCCTGCCGGTCTTCTGGACGCTGATGAAGACCCGCAGCGTCACCCGCACGGGGGAGGCCCTGTTCCTCTCCCAGCCCGCCACCTCCGCCGCCCTCGCCCGCCTCCGCGCCTCCTTCAAGGACGACCTCTTCGTCCGCCAGGGCCGCACCCTGGAACCCACTCCGAAGGCGGAGGCGCTGATGGAGCAGCTCGGCCCCCTGATGCAGGGCGTGGCCGGCGCACTCGGCGAATCCATCCCCTTCAATCCCGCGACGGACGCCCGCACCTTCCGCATCGGCATGGCCGAGGACGTGGCCATGGCCGTGATGCCCGCCCTGCCCGCCATCCGGGAGGCCGCCCCGCACTGCCGCCTCATCAGCCGCGCCGCCAGCTACCGCACCATTCCCGAGATGTTCGCCACCCGCGAGATCAGCCTCTTCATCGGCCATGTGGAGGAACTGCCCGCCAGCTCGAAGCAGCGCGTCATCCGCCGCACCGGCTGGGTGGTGCTGCGCGACTCCGCCTCTCCCGGCCCGGTGGACCTCGACACCTACTGCGCCCGCCCGCACCTGCTGGTCACGCCGCGCGGCGACCTCACCGGCATCGCGGACGAGATCCTGGCGGGCATGGGCCGCCAGCGCGAGGTGGTGCTGGGCCTGCCGGACTACGCCCTCATTCCCCGCGCCCTGCTCGGCACGAACCTGCTCTGCCTCGTCAGCGAGGCGGTCTTCGACGCCCTCTCGATCCTGGACGACAAGCGCCGGCTGGCGGCCGACCCGCCGCCCTTCCCCTGCCCGGAATCCGTCACCTACATGGCCTGGCGCGGCGCCGTGGACCACGATCCCGGCGAGATGTGGCTTCGCGCCCAGCTCATTCAGGCGCTCACGCAGCACGAGCCGAAGGGCATGGCCCCGCCGCTCCGCCCCTCCTGAGGGGTGGCGCGGTTGATCGGCGTGCCGCGTGGCCGGTAAGGCGGCGGCATGACCAGGAGCCGCCCATGCGCCGCCTTCTCCTCCTCGCCCTGCTGACGACCCATGCCGTCGCCGGGGGGGCGGCCACGCCGGAAGCCGGGAACGGGGCCGGCGACCGCCTCATCCCCCTCGTCTCGCCCCCCGCCCCGAACGGCGCCGCCCCCACCCAGGCCTGCACCGCCGACAGGCGCTGGTGCGTCCTCCTGACCGAACCCGACGAGGGCGGCGCGGTCCGGCCCTTGGTTCGCGCCGGCAACGCGGCCCGGACGGCACCGCCCCCACCGGCCGAGGACTCGTCCTCCGAGGAGACCTTCGGCGTCTGGCCCGCGCTCCTCCCGCTGAAGGATGGCGGCTTCCTGGCCGGGGTCGAGGTGCGGACGGGCACCTCCTATTCCGGCGGCGGGGGAAGCGCGACGGAGCTGCGCCTGTTCCACCTCTCCGCGAACGGGACGGCCGGGACCGAGCCCGTGCTCACCGCGCCGCTGGGGGCATCCCTGATGATCCGGGCCTGCTTCAGCGAGAGCGACATGCGCAGGCGCCGGGGCGCGTGCCACGACGAGTACGGCTTCTCCGGCCGAATCGCGCTGGCGCCCGGTGCCGCGGCCGAACGCCCGGCCCTGACCTACAGGACGGAGGCCTGGGCCTTCCCGCGCGGCGTCTCCCGCTCCGGCGACTCCACGACGATGAGGCCGCTGGGGCGGGGCGACCTCGTGCGGCAGCGCGACGCGCGCTGCAGCTTCACCCGGCGGTTCCGCTTCGATGCCGCGGCGGGCGCCTACCGCCCCGAGGCGCCGCTGCCCGACTGCTCCGACTACACCGTTCCCTGAGGGCGGGCGGCGGCGGGCCGTCCTACCCCGCCACCTTCTCCTGCGCCGGCCCGCGCCGCTCCCGGAAGAAGGAGAGGCGCCGCTCCGCCGCCCAGTCCACCAGCTCGAAGCGCCCGTCGGCGTGCTCCACCAGCGCGGTGCAGCTCTCCACCCAGTCGCCGTCATTCATGTAGGTCACGCCGCCGATGTCGCGCATCTCGGCGTGGTGGATGTGGCCGCAGACCACGCCGTCGAAGCCGCGGCGCCGCGCCTCGTGCGCCAGGGCCTCCTCGAAGCGGTCGATCGCCTTCACCGCCCCCTTCACCTGCCGCTTCAGCCACATGGAGAGCGACCAGTAGGGATAGCCGAAGCGCCGCCGCGCCAGGTTGAACAGCCGGTTCATCTCCAGCGCCGCGTCATAGGCCCAGTCGCCCATCAGCGCGATGAACTTGGCGTAGCGGACCACGCTGTCGAAGGCATCGCCGTGGATCACCAGCAGCCGCCGCCCGTCCGGCGTCACGTGCTCCGCCTCGGCCGCCAGCCGCACGCCGGCGATCTCCAGCCCCAGCCAGTCGCGGAAGGCCTCGTCGTGGTTGCCGGGGATGTAGACCACCTCCGTGCCGTGCCGCGCCATGCGCAGAACCAGCCGGATCACCTCGTCGTGGTGCGGGTCCCAGAACCAGGACTTCCGCAGCCGCCACCCGTCCACGATGTCGCCGACGAGGTAGAGCCGCTCGCATTCCAGCCCGCGGAGGAAGTCCGCCAGGAAATCCGCCCGGCATCCCCGCGTGCCCAGGTGCACGTCCGAGAGGAACACGCTGCGATACCGCCGCGCCGTCTCGCTCTGGTGCATCGGGCCCTCATCGTTCCGCACGCCCCGGCCTTACCCGCCGCGCCGGGGCGTTCCCGTGACGGCGGCGTGACCGTCCTGCGAAAGCGTCATCCGGGTGCCGGGAAAGCGGGGCGCGGCGGAAACCCGTCACGCCCCCATTCACCCATCCGGCACCGGTGCGCCCGCAACGGCGTCACGAACCGGGCAGCCCCGGGCCGCGCCAAGGTCGTTCCGGCCGGGTCTGGTCCCTGCCGGATGCCCGCAGCAACCGCCCTCCCACCGGCTCCTGGCCATGGCCACGGCCCCGCCTTCCCGGCAGATTGCCGCATCGCAGGAAAAAGGCCGGAACGACCCGATGCAGGAACCGCCGGGGCAGGCACCCCGCCCCATCACCCCGCGGCACCGCGCCCTCCGCCCTCTTGCCATCCCTCTCGCTGCCCTTCTCGCGGGGCCTTTCGCATCCCGAGGCGCGACCGCCCAGCCCGTCATCCTGCCGCCCGTGGAGGTCACGGAAACCGCCCCCGCCCCCGCCGCCAGCGCGCTGGAGATCCCCCGCGCCCACCTCCTCGCCCGCCCCGTCGCCCGCACGGGCGAGGTGCTGGAGGCAGCGCCCGGCCTGATCGTCACGCAGCACAGCGGGGAGGGAAAGGCGAACCAGTACTTCCTCCGCGGCTTCAACCTGGACCACGGCACCGACCTCGCCATCAGCCTCGACGGCATGCCCGTGAACATGCCGACCCACGCCCACGGCCAGGGCTACGCCGACACCAACTTCCTCATCCCCGAGCTGCTGGACGGAATGCAGGTCCGCAAGGGCCCCTACTTCGCCGATGACGGCGACTTCGCCACCGCCGGCGCCCTCCGCCTCGGCCTGGTGAACACCCTCCGCCCCTTCGCGCAGGTCACGGGCGGCAGCTTCGGCTACTGGCGCGGCCTCGCGGCCGGTTCCGTCAACCTCGGCGCCGGCAACCTCCTCGCCGCGGTCGAGGCCACCGCCTACGACGGTCCCTGGGACCGCCCGGACGCCCTGCGCCGCCGCAACGCCCTGCTCCGCTACAGCGAGGGCACGGAGCGGGAGGGCTTCTCCCTCACCGCCATGACCTATTCCGGCCGCTGGCACGCCACGGACCAGATCCCCGCCCGCGCCGTGTCCGAGGGGCTGATCTCCCGCTTCGGCACGCTGGACCCCACCGATGGCGGCAGGGCCGAGCGCCACAGCCTCTCCGCCCGCTGGGCCACCACCGGCCCCTACGGCACCACCCGCGCCAGCGCCTACGGCATCCGCTCCACCCTCGACCTCTACAACAACTTCACCTTCCTCCTCGACGACCCGGAGAACGGGGACGGGTTCCTTCAGCGCGACCGCCGCTGGACCTATGGCGGGGAGGTCTCGCACAGCCTTCCCTGGCAGGCCTTCGGCCGCCCCGCCGAGACCCGCATCGGGCTGCAGGCGCGGGGGGACAGCATCCGCCTCGGCCTCCTCCACACCACCGCGCGCGAGATCCTCTCCACCACCCGCGCGGACCGCGTGACACAGGGAACGGCCGGCCTCTTCACCGACACCACGATCCGCCCCCTCCCCTGGCTCCGCCTGACGGGCGGCCTGCGCGCCGACTGGGCCGGCGGCACCGTCCGGGCCGACACGCCGGAGAATTCCGGCGGCACGGGCGCCTGGATCGCCAGCCCCAAGGCAGGCCTCGTCCTCGGCCCCTGGTGGCAAACGGAACTCTTCCTCAACGCCGGCAGCGGCTTCCACAGCAACGACCTGCGCGGCACCACCATCACCGTGGATCCCGCGGACCGCGCCACGCCCCTCCCGCGCGTCCCCCTCCTCGTCCGCGCCAGGGGCGCCGAGATCGGCCTGGCCACCCGCGCCATCCCCGGCCTGGAGAGCCGCCTCGCCCTCTTCGTCCTCGACCTCGCCTCCGAGATTCTCTTCGTGGGCGACGCCGGCACCACGGAACCCAGCCGCCCCAGCCGCCGCACCGGCGTGGAGTGGACGAACGACTGGCGCCCCCGCCCCTGGCTGAACCTGGACCTCGACCTCGCCGCCACCCGCGCCCGCTTCACGGACCGTGCGCCAGAAGGGGCACCGGAGGGCCGCCGCATCCCCGGCGCCCCGGACCTCGTCCTCTCCGCCGGCCTCACCCTCGGCGAGGAGTTGGGATGGTTCGGCACCGCCCGCCTCCGCCTTTTCGGCCCCCGCCCGCTGGTGGAGGACAACAGCGCCCGCTCCAGCCCCACCGCCCTCGTCAACGCCCGCCTCGGCTACCGCTTCGCCCGCGGCCTCACCGCCTCGCTGGACGCCCTCAACCTCCTCGACACCAAGGCGAGCGGGATCGACTACTTCTACCCCTCCCGTCTGCCCGGAGAGCCGGCGGGGGGCATCGCCGACCGCCACTTCCACCCCGTGGAACCCCGCGCCTTCCGCGTCACCCTCGCCGCAAGCCTCTAAGGCCAAACCCACCCCCACCCCTCGGCGTTTCCCCATCCCAAACGGGAGAACCCGACCATGTCCGACGTCTTTCCCACCGGCACCGACAACACCATCCGCCCGGAAAGCCCCCACCGCCTCATCTCCGCCGACAAGGTGGAGGGCACCGCCGTCTACGACCGCGCCGGAGAGCGTCTCGGCACGGTCGAGGACCTGATGATCGACAAGGTCTCCGGCCGCGTCGCCTTCGCGGTGATGTCCTTCGGCGGCTTCCTCGGCCTCGGCGAGAACCACCACCCCCTCCCCTGGTCCGTCCTCACCTACGACACGACCAAGGGCGGCTACGTGGTGGACCTGACCCGCGAGCAACTGGAGGGCGCGCCCGCCTACGCCGCGACGGAGAACATGGACATCTCCGACACCAACAGCCGCCGCGTCTACGACTATTATAAGGCCCAGCCCTTCTGGCTCGAGGTGTCGTAACGCCCCCGCGCCCCTTCCCCCGCCCCGCAATCCCAAGCAAAACGCGGGGACCACGGGCGGAAGGGAAAGGGCGCATGGCCTCTATCGGCATCCTCGGAATCACCGGCCGCATGGGCCGCCTCCTCGTCGAGGAGGTGGCCGCGGCCGGCGCCGCCCTCGCCGGCGGCACCGCCCGCCGCGGCGACCAGTGGCCCACGGATCCCGCCGCCCTCGCCCGCACCGCCGATGTCCTCATCGACTTCACCACCGCGGACGCCGCCATCCCCCACATCGCCGCCGCCGAGGCCGCCCGGAAGCCCCTGATCCTCGGCACCTCCGGCCTCAACGCCGCGCAGGAAGCCCGTCTGGCCGAGGCCGCGCGCCACATCCCGATCGTCTACGCCGCTAACTTCTCCCCCGGCGTGAACCTGCTGCTCGCCGCCGCCGAGCGCCTTGCCTCCGCCCTCCCCGCCGAGGCCTACGACGCGGAGATCACCGAAACCCACCACCGCCAGAAGGTGGACGCCCCCTCCGGCACCGCCCTCGCCCTCGGCCACGCCGTGGCCAAGGGCCGCAGCACCACCCTGGAGGCCGCCGGCATCGAATCCGGCCGCGACGGCCACACCGGCCCCCGCAAGACCGGCGCCATCGGCTTCGCCTCCCTCCGCGCCGGCCAGGTGGTGGGCGAACACACCCTCCTCTTCGCCGCGGGCACGGAGCACATCGCCCTCACCCACCGCTCCTTCGACCGCCGCGTCTACGCCACCGGCGCCGTCCGCGCCGCCCTCTGGGCCCTCGGTAAGTCCCCCGGCCTCTACGGCATGGGCCACGTCCTCGGCATGGCCTGACGCAGGGCATGGCAGAAGCGATGGAAGCGGCGGCCCGCTTCGCCGCCCGCTTCCCCACGCTCTTCCACGTCACGGACCCGGAGGCCCTGCCCGGCATCGCCACGAACGGCCTGCTCTCAGCGGCGGCCCTCGTCGCCCTCTACGAAGTCCGGGAACCCGACCGCCCCGCCTTGCTCGAGCACAACCGCGGCCGCGGCAACTTCACCCGTCTGCACCGCGAAGGCCTCCCCGGCGCCACCCTCCGCGACCAGTGGATGCCCGACGCCCCCCTCGCCCAAACCCTCCACGGCACCTACGCGAACGACCCCACGGCCTGGCGCCGCCACATCAACGCCCATGTCTTCTTCTGGCTCAACAAACCGCAGGCCGAACGCCTCGCCCGCGTGAACCGCGCCCGCGCGCAGACACTCCTCGCCTTCGACACGGCCCGCCTCCTGGCAGCCCACGCCGACCACGCCTTCACCACGCCCATCAACACCGGCATCGCCCAGGGCCTCTACGGCCGCCCCGGCTCTCCGCGTGACGAGCACACCTTCCAGCCCATCGCGTCCTACCCACGGCCGGACCGCCGCGCCCCGAAGGAACTCGCCATCCGGGACGGCATCCCGGACGCCATGGCCTATCTCATTCAATCCTGAAAGGGCCGGAAGAGCACCGCCCCCCCGGCCCCGAACTCAACTCACATCCCGCCGCGCCCGAACAGCAGGTAAACGATCAGCACGATCACCAGCAGCCCGAGGATGCCGCCAAACCCGCCACCCCCGTAATACCCGCTCCGATACCCGTAATACCCGCCCCCGCCGAACAGCAAGAACAGCACGATGATGATCAGGATCAGCGTCATCGGCCCATCTCCATTTTTCCTGGCGCAGGACGCGCCGCAGTTCCTCAACGCAGGAACTCACCTTTCGTACCGCCACCCCCTTGCACTTCGCACATCGCCCACCACCCGGCATCCAAAGCCCCGCAAGGCGCGTTTCCCAACCGCCCCGCCGGCCCATCCCCCCCGGCCCAACCTCCGGCCCAAAGGAGCCCCACGATGCCCGCGCCCACCCGCCGCGCCCTGACCACACGCCTCCTCCCCGCCGCGGCCGCGGCCCTCGCCGCCCCCACAATCCTCCGCCCCACCCCCGCGCAGGCCGCCACCGCCGCCGAGATCACCGCCGAGGTCAACGCCGCCCTCGTCTCCCTCCGGGAGCGCGCCGAAACCCGCAACCTCTTCGCCCAGGCCCGCGCCACCCTCATCTTCCCCCGCATCATCCAGGGCGGCTTCGTCGTCGGCGGCCAGTACGGCGAAGGCGCCGCCCTCCGCGGCAACACCATCCAGGGCTACTACAACATCGCCGGCGCCTCCTTCGGCCTCCTCATCGGCGCCCAGGCCGCCGGCCTCGCCATGTTCTTCATGACCGACGAAGCCCTCGGCGCCCTCATGCGCGCCGACGGCTGGGAAATCGGCACCGGCCCCTCCGTCGTGGTGCTGGACCGCGGAGACCAGGTGAACTTCACCGCCACCACCCTCCGCGAACCCGTCTACGCCATCACCTTCAACCAACAGGGCCTCATGGCCTCCATCTCCCTCAACGGCACCAAGATCTCCCGCATCAACCCGTCCTAAGTCCTGACGGGGCCGGCCTAGGGAGCGCCGCCCCCTAGATCCCCCGCCGGGGGGTGGACGCACCCCCCGGACCCCGCGATCTAATAGCGGGATGCCCGACACCATCCTCGTCCCCGCCGAAACCCTCCACCGCCAGCTCACCGCGGTCTTCGCGGCCTGGGGAATGAGCGGGGAGCACGCCAACACCGCCGCCATGATCATGGTGGACACCGATCTGACGGGCATCGACTCCCACGGCGTCGGCATGCTCCCCCACTACCAGCGCCTCTTCCGCGAAGGCCGCCTGGACCCGAAGGCCACCCCCACGATCGCGCGGGACCACGGCCCCGGCGTCCTCATCGACGGCCACGCCGCCATCGGCCACGTCCCCGCCCACCTCGCCACCACCACCGCGATCGAGAAGGCCCGGGAATTCGGCATCGGCGTCGCCGCCGTCACCAACTCCAACCACTACGGCGCCGCCGGCTGGTACGCCCGCCTCGCCGCCGAACAGGGAATGATCGCCCTCTCCCTCACCAACTCCTCCCACCTCATGGTCCCCCTCCGCGGCACCCAACCCGCGCTCGGCACCAACCCCATCGCCTTCTCCGCCCCCACGCGCGACCCCGCCCGCCCCGTCCTGCTGGACATGGCCACCACCACCGTCGCCTACGGAAAAATCTCCATCGCCCGCCGCGCCGGAAAACCCCTCCCCCCCGGCTGGGCCCTGGATGAGAACGGCGAGCCGGAACTGGACAGCGCCCGCGCCTCGGACGCCCGTCGCCTCGCCCCCCTCGGCGGCACCCGCGAACAGGGCGCCCACAAGGGCTACGGCCTGGCCCTGATGGTCGAGATCCTCTGCGCCACCCTCACCGGCGCCGGCTCCGCCCAACTCCACACCGGCCACTTCTTCCTCGTCCTGAACCCCACCGCCTTCCGGGACCGGGAAGGCTTCCAAGCCGACCTGGACGACCTCCTCACCCGCCTGCGCGACAACCCGCCCGCCGACCCCGCCGCCCCCGTCCTCATCCCCGGCGACCCCGAGCACGACACCACAGTCGAGCGGCGGCGGGACGGGATTCCGATGGTGCAGACGCTGGTGGAGGAGGTGCGGGTGGTGTGCGAGGAGAGTGGGGCAGCGTTTTTGCTTTGATCATCTTAAGAACCTTGGAGCATAAAAGACCCTTAATCCGGAAGGCCGCCGGAGAAATACGGCGCAAGATTTGCAAATTCACAATTTTCAGCAGCCGAGATATTCATGATCAGAAGCGTTACACTCACTAACTTCAAACGCTTTAGCTCGTCTACATTCAATTTATCTCCTCAAGGCATCTCCTTTCTTGCCGGAGCGAACAATTCGGGAAAATCAACCCTTCTGCAAGCCATCGCAGTGTGGGAGTTCTGTCGCTCTGTCTTGGAAATCGAACGAGGAAGAGATAGCTTACTATCCGGTTATAGAGGACAAGGATTGGGACTTTCAGATGATGAGTTTTCTCCAATTGCAGTTGCTAGCCTGAAGCACCTCTGGACTAATCTCAAAGCTCAACTTCCAGGCAGTGATGGCTACTCTCTCTCAATCGAAAGCCACTGGCTTGATGGTACAGGCAATGACAAGCATCTGAAATTAGCCCTAGCACTCACAAACGACCGCCTCTTCATCAAGCAGACATCATCCAACTTAGCAGCATCTGATGCTTTACCTATGGTCGCATATTTGCCGCCATTTGCTGGAATTGGAAGTAGAGAGAACCAGATGTCGGGAGCCGAGCGGCGGGCCATGATCGGCCGCGGCTTGGCCGGGGGAATTATTAGGAACTTATTGCATGACATGTTTCAGGACAATGAGAAAGAGCGTGCTCGACTGAAATCGGGACGAACCAAGATTAAGAATTCCGACCTGGAGAGGCTTCGAAACGAAGATCCGTGGGAGATTCTTCAATCAACGATGGCTCGCGTCTTCGGCGTGCAGTTTGTCGTAGAACCCTTTAACTCTCTTTATCACAGCTATATTAAAGTGATGTGTGCAAAAGGCAAAATGGACGGAAAGGCGTTCAAGAGGTTTCCTAATTACAACGCCCGGGATTTGATGGCGGAAGGGAGCGGCTTATTGCAATGGTTGAGTGTGTATGCACTCGCCCTTAGTCCTACCGTCAACACATTACTTCTAGACGAACCTGACGCGCACCTTCATCCATCTTTGCAGGCCCAATTGGTGGAAGCGTTAGAAGGTATTGTGCAATCTTCTGGCAAACAGATACTTATGGCGACACACAGTACCGAGATACTGAGGTGGGCTGAGCATTCCAAGGTTTTTGCATTCAAAGGCGCCTCCGCTAAATATCTAGAGGACGAGCGCAATAAAATTCCTTTGTTCCTCGGTCTTGGAAGCGACTACGCGCCCAAGATTGATCCTCTCAGGCAATCTAAGAGGATGCTGATCGTTGAGAATCATAGTGATGCCAACATGCTAAAGGCGTGGGCTACCCAGCTAGGTGTCGAGTGGCCCAAGAAGCTAGTTGTCTGGCCATGGACAGGCGGCAGTAGCGAACGGAAGCAACTATTTCTTCAGTTGAAGCATGAGATTCCGGACCTTATTGCAGTTAGTATCCGAGATAGAGATGATCACGAGCTCGGTCAGGTAGATCCAGTCAGTCTTCGAGACAAATCCGTCGCGGATTCGGAGATTAACCTTCATTTGAAGGTTTGGAGGCGCAGACACATCGAGAACTATGTTCTTTGCCCAGCTGCGATCGCACGCGCATCAAGCAGAGATATGGCTGACATTATTTCCTTCATGGCGGACAATGCGCTAATTGTGCCTGCAAACTTTGCAGCACGAGATGTTGCAGAGGCTATGCTTGACGCACGTGGAAAAGAGTTAACTCAAGTAGGCCCTAACTGCATCAAAACAAAATTTGGATGTAGTCCCTTGAGCATCGCGAAAGCAATGATGCCCGACGAAATCCCTGACGATGTGAAGGGTATCATCGAGTTGCTGAAAACCCTCTGCGAACAGTAGGAATAAAAGGCTTGACTGTTGGGGCATATTTTCCTTAGAAAGGGTCGTCGACTAGGAGCCCCCGCATGCCCCACTCCCGCCCCTGGTCCCCCCTCACCGACGCCGAGTGGTCCGCCCTCTCCCCCCACCTCCCCCTCACGGGCGCGGGCCGCCCCATCCCCAACCCCCGCGCCCGGCTGGACGCCATCTTCCAGCTCGTCACCACAACCCTCCCCTGGTGCCACTCCGGCTCCACGGCCGCCCCGGCCGATACCCTCCACCGCCAGTTCCGCCGCTGGGCCCGCGCGGGCGTCTGGTCCCGCCTCCTCCGCCTCGCCGCCCGCAAGCGCGCGCCCAAACCCCTCCGCGCCCTGCTGGATTGGCTCTGCGCCGCCCACCGTCGCACCTACCGCCTGCTCGGCATCCCCGTCCTCACCCTCGCCCGCCGCCTGAACCTCCCCCGCGCCCTCCCCGGCCCCTCCTGGCTCCTGCCGGATCCCTCCCTCGCCGCCCTCGTCCACCGCGCGGTGCGTCACTTCCTCACCACACCCCTCACCCGCGCCGCCGTCCCATACCTCCGCAACCTCCGCGCCCTCCTCCGCACCGCGGCAGGCCGCCGCCGCATCCCTGCCTGTCTCCAACCGTCATAGTCGGTCTTCTTGACCCCCCCTCTCGCGCCTGCGAAACCCGCCCGCCGCCGGAATCCCCCGGAATCGGCTTCCACTCACGCGACAAGAGGCCGAACCAAGCCATGCGCGACACGGGCGAATACCTTTTCACATCCGAATCGGTCTCCGAAGGCCACCCAGACAAGGTGGCGGACCGCATCTCGGACACGGTGCTCGACACCTTCCTGGAAGCCGATCCCTACGCCCGCGTGGCCTGTGAGACGCTGGTCACCACCAACCGCATCGTCATCGCCGGCGAAACCCGCGGCCCCGGCGACATCACGGCCGAACTCCTGGCCCACAAGGCCCGCCTCGCCGTGCACGACATCGGCTACGACCAGGAAGGCTTCTCCTGGAAGAACGCGGACGTCTCCGTCTACCTCCACGCCCAGTCCGCCCACATCGCCCAGGGCGTCGATGCCGCCGGGAACAAGGATGAAGGCGCCGGCGACCAGGGCATCATGTTCGGCTACGCCTGCCGTGAGACGCCGGATCTCATGCCGGCCCCCCTCTACTACGCCCACCTGATCCTCCGCCGCATCAGCGAAGGCCGCCGCAACCAGGACATCGCCGCGAAGGGCCTCCTGCCCGACGCCAAGTCCCAGGTCACGCTGAAGTACGTCGATGGCAAGCCCGTCGGCGCCACCTCCGTCGTCGTCTCCACCCAGCATGAGGATGGGATGACGCAGGACGACGTGAAGCGCCTCGTCCTCCCCTTCATCGAGACCTCGCTCCCCCCGGGCTGGATGCCCTCGGCCGACGAGATCTACGTCAACCCCACCGGCACCTTCGTCATCGGCGGGCCTGACGGCGATTGCGGCCTCACCGGCCGCAAGATCATCGTGGACACCTACGGCGGCGCGGCCCCCCACGGCGGCGGCGCCTTCTCCGGCAAGGACCCCACGAAGGTGGACCGCTCCGCCGCCTATGCCGCCCGCTACGTCGCCAAGAACGTCGTCGCCGCCGGCCTGGCCGATCGCTGCACCATGCAGGTCAGCTACGCCATCGGCGTCGCCAAGCCCCTCTCCGTCTACTTCGACCTCCACGGCACCGGGCATGACGTGGATGAGGCCAAGCTGGTCCAGGTCGTCTCCGACCTGGTGAACCTCTCCCCCCGCGGCATCCGCGAGCATCTGCACCTCAACCGCCCGATCTACGTCCCCACCTCCTCCTACGGCCATTTCGGCCGCACCCCGGACGCGGAGAAGGGCACCTTCACCTGGGAGCGTACCGACCTCGCGGCGGAGCTGAAGCGCGCCTTCAACCGCTGAGACGGCCTGGGGGTTAACGAATCGGTTGCCATTTTGTTCCCCCTAGCCTAGCTTCCCTCCCACGGGATCCCCCAGCCCGTCCGGCCCCCCAGCCGGCACAAAGGGCCCGCCTCGAACCCCCTTCGAGGCGGGCCCTTTCTCTTTCAACCGCGCATCCGTCCCTCGCCCCCCCCCTCGCGGGACCGCCCCGGCCTTTTGTCCGAAACCCGAATTCCCAGCGGCCGGGTTCTGCCCTAACTCCCGCCGCAATGGCCTACGACACCACCCGCCCCTCGCCCCCCGCTGAGGGCATCCCGGACCGCCTCTACGGCCGCCGCCGCGGCCACCCGCTGCGCCCCCGCCAGCAACGCCTGCTGGAGGAAACCCTCCCCCGCATCACCCTCCCCGCGCCGGAAGCCCCGCGCGAAGCCTTCCCCGGCCTGACCGGCCCCCTCTGGCTTGAAGTCGGCTTCGGCGGCGGTGAGCACGCCCTCGAGCTCGCCCGCACCAACCCCGGCACTGCCCTCATCGCCTCGGAAGTCTTCGAGAACGGCCTCTGCTCCCTCCTTACCCACCTCGTGCCCGAGGGTGAGGAAGCCACCGCCCCCCTGCCGCCGAACCTCCGCCTCTGGCCAAAGGACGCCCGCCACCTCCTCCAGGCCCTGCCGGACGGCGCGCTGGATCGCCTCTACCTCATGTTCCCCGACCCCTGGCCGAAGTCCCGCCACGCCAAGCGCCGCTTCGTCCACCCCGCTCTGCTCCTCCTGCTCGCGCAGAAGCTGAAGCCCGGCGCCGAATGGCGAATCGCCAGCGACGACCCCACCTACCAGGCCTGGGTGGACGAGGTGATGGCGGATCAGCCCCACTTCACCCTCGCCGCCCACCACGATGCCCCGCCGGCCGACTGGCCCCGCACCCGCTACGAGGCCAAGGCCCTGCGCGAAGGCCGCCACCCCCGCTACTGGATCTGGCAGCGCCGCTGAGCCGCAGCCCACGAAGATGCTTGCCCCGTCCCTTTCGCGGCCCTATATCCCCTCGCAACAAGACAATCCGCCTTTTGGGGGGTGGCCTTAACGGGCCGCCTTTTTTGTTTTTGAGCGACGACACACCACAGCACGAAGGGCTCGAAGCCCGGATCGCCGCCGCGATCACCCCCGCCCTCGGCCAGATGGGCTACGAGATCGTGCGCGTGCAGGTCCAGGGCAAGGAACGCCCGACGGTCCAGATCATGGCCGACCGCGCCGATGGCAGCCTCATCAACGTCGAGGACTGCGAGGCCATCTCCCACACCGTCAGCGCCGTGCTGGACGTGGACGACCCCTTCCCCGGCGAGTGGAACCTTGAAGTCTCCTCCGCCGGCATCGACCGCCCGCTGACCCGCACGAAGGACTGGGTCCGCTTCGCCAGCCAGGTCGCGACGGTGGAGCTGAACATGCCGCAGGAGGGCCGCCGCCGCTTCCGCGGCCGCATCCTGGCGGCCGACGAGAACGAGGTCCGCCTCAAGCTCGACGAGGGCGGAGAGATCACCCTGCCGCGCGGCAACATCCGCCGCGCGAAGCTGGTGCTGACGGACGAGCTGATCGCCGCCACCGCCCAGCCCGAACCTGACGACGCAGAAGGCGAGCCGGCCCCGAAGAAGGCCCCCCGCCGCTGGCGTCCCCCTTCCGAGAGGAACTGAAGACCATGGCCGTCGATGTCGCGATCGCCCGCCCCGAGCTTCTCCAGGTGGCCGATGCGGTCGCCCGGGAGAAGATGATCGAGCGCGAGGAAGTGCTCGAGGCGATGGAACAGGCCATGTCCAAGGCCGGCCGCGCCAAGTACGGCCAGGAAAAGGACATCCGCGCCACCATCGACCGCCGCAACGGCGAGGTCCGCCTCTCCCGCTGGACCGAGGTGGTGGAGCAGGAGCCGGTCGAGAACGAGGACACGCAGATCCCCCACCGGATCGCGGAGAAGATCAAGCCCGGCATCTCCGTCGGCGAGTTCATCGTCGATCCCCTGCCCCCGATCGACTTCGGCCGCATCGCAGCGCAGACCGCCAAGCAGGTGATCGTGCAGCGCGTGCGCGAGGTGGAGCGCAAGAAGCAGTTCGACGAGTACAAGGACCGCGTCGGCGAGATCATCAACGGCGTGGTGAAGCGCACCGAGTACGGCAACCTCATGGTCGATCTCGGCCGCGCCGAGGCCCTGCTGCGCCGCGACGAGACCATCCCGCGCGAGGCCTTCCGCAACGGCGACCGCGTGCGCGCCTACATCTACGACGTGCGCGAGGAGCAGCGCGGGCCGCAGATCTTCCTCTCCCGCACCCATCCCGGCTTTCTGGCGAAGCTCTTCGCCCAGGAGGTGCCGGAGATCTATGACGGCATCATCGAGATCAAGGCGGTGGCCCGCGACCCCGGCAGCCGCGCCAAGATGGCCGTGATCTCCCGCGACAGCTCCATCGACCCCGTCGGCGCCTGCGTCGGCATGCGCGGGTCCCGCGTGCAGGCCGTGGTGGCGGAGCTGCAGGGCGAGAAGATCGACATCATTCCCTGGTCCAACGACCAGCCGACCTTCATCGTGAACTCCCTCGCCCCCGCCGAGGTGACGAAGGTGGTGCTGGACGACGAGGGCCGCCGCGTCGAGGTCGTGGTGCCGGACGACCAGCTCAGCCTCGCCATCGGCCGCCGCGGCCAGAACGTGCGCCTGGCCTCCCAGCTCACCCGCTACGACGTGGACATCCTGACGGAGGCCGAGGAGAGCGAGCGGCGCCAGGCCGATTTTGGCAAGCGCACCTCCCTCTTCGTCGAGGGGCTGGACGTGGACGACATGATCGCCAGCCTGCTGGTCACCGAAGGCTTCTCCACGCTCGAGGAGATCCTGGAGACGGACGACGAGGAGCTCGCGGAGATCGAGGGCTTCGACGAGAACGTGGCCGCTGAGCTGAAGCGCCGCGCCCAGGCCAGTCTGGACCGCCGCGACGAGGAGCTGGACACGAAGCGCCGCGAGATGGGCGTGGACGACAAGGTCGGCGAGACCGGCGGCTTCACCCCCGCCATGATGGTTTCGCTCGGCGAAAAGGGCGTGAAGACGCTCGACGACCTCGGCGACCTGGCCGCGGACGAGCTGATCGAGATCCTCGGCACGGATAGCGTGGACGAGGAAACGGCGAACGCCATCATCATGGCCGCCCGCCAGCGCGCCGGCTGGTTTGGCGAAGAGGAGCAGGCCGCGGCCGAGGCCGCCGCCGCCGAAGCCGCCGCGGCAGCCGCGGCCGCCTATGAGGAGACCGGCGACGAGCTGACGGAGGAGGCCGGCGAGGAGCTGGCCGAGGAGTCCACGGACGAGGCCGGCGAGCAGCCGGCGGCCGAGGATGGCGCCGGGACGGATGCCAAGGACGAGGGGGAGAACGGCGACGCCCGCGCCTGATCCTGAATCCCGGCGAACCGCCGATGGCGGTTCTGCCGAGGGGCCGCAGTGCGCCCCCGGCCAGCCCGAGGCCGTGACCGGCCCTGCCGGTCCGCCCGAGGCAAAGGCCGGCGAGCCCGGCCTGTCCGAGGGTATGACCGGTTCCGCCGGTCAACCCGACCCTGAGGAGAAGGGACCCCGACGTCGCTGCGTGGCGACCCGGGAGTCCCTGCCGAAGGAGGCGATGATCCGTTTCGTGCTCGGCCCGGACCGCGTCCTGGTGCCGGACCTCTCCGGGCGCATGCCCGGGCGGGGAATGTGGTTGAGCGCGCGCGGCGATGTGCTAGAACGCGCCCTGACCCGCGGGGCCTTCATGAAGGCGGCTCGCGGCCCGGTTCACCCCATCCCCGACCTTCGTGACACGATCGTCGACGGACTTCGGCGGCGCATCCGGGACGCGGTCGGGCTCGCGCGGCGCGCGGGCCAGGCCGTGGTGGGCTTCCAGCAGGCGCGCGAATGGCTGCAAAACGGCCGCGCCGCCCTGCTGGTTGAAGCGTCGGATGGAAGCGCCCCGGAGCGGGCGAGGCTGGTCGGGCATCACGGTGTCCCGGTCGTCTCGGTGCTTGGGGCGGCGGAGCTGGGTTCGGTGTTCGGTCGCGATCACGCGGTGCATGTGGCGGTGGCGCCTGGCCGGCTGGCCGAGGGCATCCTGGCCGAGGCCGGGCGGCTCTCCGGCATGCTGTCCACGGCGCCCGCGCCGGATGCGCCCGGTGGGCGCGGCGGCCGGAAGCAGGGCAGGGATGCGGGGCGCAAGGCTGGTGCCGGCGCCCCTTCATTGCCAAATGAGGCCTCGCCAGATTCGGCGGAGAAGGCAGGGCCCCGCGGGGCCGGCCAGGATGGGGCACCCCGGCGGGGTGCTGACAGGAAGGCGCCCCAGGGGGGCGCTGGAGGCCCGGCGCCCCGGAAGGGCGGCAGGCAGGGAACGCGCCCTCGGCGCGGAGGGGAGCCGGCCGTGCCAGTGACGCAAGAGCGATGAGCCGCTAGTCGGCCGGATGGCGAAGGGGCGAGAGGGAGTGATCCCCGCCGCCCCGGGGGACGCGCGGATGGCGCGGCCCGGGATCTCGCGCCCCTTCAGGCGCGATAAGGACATGACGGGTCGCGAGAAGCGGCCGGCACCGGAGGCCGGAGGGGATCATACCCACGGCGGGTGCGCTGGAGATCAGTGTGGCGGATAGCAAGCTCGATACGGACGGCCAGGGCAAAGACCCGGGCGCAGGCGGAAACATGAGCGACGACAACGGACAGGACCAGAACAAGGGGCGCCTCTCGCTGCGTCCCGGCGGACGGATGGAACTCGGCAAGACCGAGCAGGCTGGCAGCGTGCGCCAGTCCTTCAGCCATGGCCGCAGCAAGACCGTGCAGGTCGAAGTGGTGAAGAAGCGCGCCGGTGGCCCGGGTGGGGCCCCTGCCCCGGCCGCGGGCCCCGCCAAGCCTTCCGGCCCGCAGGCCGGTGGCCCGCGTGCGGGCGGCCCGCCGCGCGCCGGTGGCCCCCGTGCCTCCGGCCCCGCGCCCACGCCCGGCCGTCCCCTGACCCAGGGCGAGCAGGCCAACCGCCTGCGCGTGCTGGAGGAGATGCGCCGCCAGGAGGCGGATCGCCAGCGCCAGGAGCGCGAGCAGCAGGCGCTGATGGTGCGCTCCGCCGCCGAGGAGGCCGCGCGCCGCGAGGCCGACAACCGCGCCGCGGCGGAGGATGCCGAGCGCGCCGAGGCCGCGTCCCGCCGCGAGGCGGAGGCCGCCGCGCGCCGTGAGGCCGAGGCTGCCCGTGCGGCCGAGGCCCAGCGCCCCGAAGCTCCGCGTCCCGAGCCTGAGCGCACGGTCGAGGCGCCCCGCCCGGCCCAGCCCGCACCCCGGACGGAGACCGCTCCCCCGGCGCCGCGCCCCGAGCCGGCCCCCGTGGCCGCCCGCCCGGCGCCCGCGCCGCGCGAGGAGGCTCCTCGCCCGGCCCCGTCCGTTCGCCCCTCCTATGACCGGAGTGCCGACCGCGCCGGCTATGCCCCGCGCCCGGCCGCTGCGCCTGGCGGCGATCGCGGCGGTGAGCGCGGCTACGTCATGCGCACGCCGAGCGGCCCCGGTGGGGATCGCGGTGGCGACCGCGCCGGCTACGCCCCGCGTCCGGCCGGTGGTCCCGGCGGCGATCGTGGTGGTGAGCGCGGCTATGTCATGCGCACGCCGAGCGGCCCCGGTGGGGATCGCGGCGGCGACCGTGGCGGCTACGCCCCGCGTCCGGCCGGTGGTCCCGGCGGCGATCGTGGTGGTGAGCGCGGCTATGTCATGCGCACGCCGAGCGGCCCCGGTGGGGATCGCGGCGGCGACCGTGGCGGCTACGCGCCGCGCCCCAGCGGTCCCGGTGGGGATCGCGGCGGCTACGCGCCGCGCCCGGCCGGTGGCCCTGGCGGCTATGGCCCGCGCGCGGGCGGCCCGGGTGGTGGTGGTGGCTATGGCGACCGCTCCGGCGGGCCCGGTGCCCCGCTCGCGGCCCGTCGTCCCGGCCCCGTGCCGAGCGGCGTCGGCGCGCCTGGTGGCGGCAAGCTCTCCCTGCGTCCTCGCCCCGGCGAGGGTCCGGCCCCCGGCTCGCTGGAGGATGAGAACCGTCGTCCGCCGCCGCGCCGCCTGGGCGGTGCTGCCCCGGCCGGTGCGCGCAAGCCGGTTCCCGCCCCCGCGAAGAAGGGCATGGGCCCGGTCGACCGCCGGCGCGAGGGCCGCATCGACGTGGCCGCGGCGATCGAGGGTGACGACGATCGTGGGCGTTCCCTCGCCTCCGTCCGCCGCGCCCGCGAGCGCGAGCGGCGGCAGGCCGAGCTCGCCCGCCTGCGCTCCGGCCAGGAGCGCGTGGTGCGCGACGTGGTCATCCCCGACCTCATCACCGTGCAGGAGCTGGCCAACCGTATGGCGGCCCGCGCCGGCGAGGTGGTGAAGGCGCTGTTCCGCATGGGCGTGATGGCGACCATCACCCAGTCCATCGACGCCGACACGGCGGAGCTGGTGGCGACCGAGTTCGGTCACCGCGTGCGCCGTGTCTCCGAGAGCGACGTGGAGCAGGGCCTCGAGGGCGAGGTGGACACCGAGGAGAACCTCGAGCCGCGTCCCCCCGTGGTCACCATCATGGGCCACGTGGACCACGGCAAGACGAGCCTTCTCGACGCGCTGCGGAAGACGGACGTTGCGGGCCGCGAGGCGGGTGGCATCACCCAGCACATCGGCGCCTACATGATCCAGATCCCGTCGGGCGACCGCGTGACCTTCATCGACACCCCGGGCCACGAGGCCTTCACGGCCATGCGCGCCCGCGGTGCCTCGGTGACGGACATGGTGGTGCTGGTGGTGGCGGCGGACGACGGCGTGATGCCGCAGACGATCGAGGCCATCAAGCACGCCCAGGCGGCCAATGTTCCGATGATCGTGGCCGTCAACAAGATCGACAAGCCGGGGGTGAACCTCGACCGCGTGCGCAACGAGTTGCTGCAGCACGAGGTCGTGGTGGAGTCCCTGGGTGGCGACACGCAGGAAATCCAGGTTTCCGCGCTGAAGGGCACGAACCTCGACAAGCTGCTGGAGGCCATCATCCTCCAGGCCGAGGTGCTGGACCTGAAGGCCAACCCGAACCGGGCGGCCGAGGGGACGGTCATCGAGAGCAAGCTGGACAAGGGCCGTGGCCCCGTGGCGACGGTGCTGGTCCAGAAGGGCACGCTGAACCAGGGCGATATCGTGGTGGCCGGCGCCGAATGGGGCCGGGTGCGCGCGATCATCGACGACATGGGCATCCCGCTGACCGGCGCCGAGCCCTCCGAGCCGGTGGAGATCCTCGGCCTGACGGGCGTTCCGTCGGCCGGCGAGACCTTCGTCGCGGTGGAGGACGAGACCCGGGCGCGCGAGATCACCGAGTTCCGTCAGCGCAAGGCGCGCGAGAAGGTGGCCGCGGCCGCCGGCGCCGCCCGCGGCACGCTGAACGACATGCTGGCCCGCATCCAGGCGGGTGAGCAGAAGGAGGTGGCGGTCGTCGTCAAGGCCGACGTGCAGGGTTCCTCCGAGGCGCTCGGCGTCACCCTCGGCAAGCTGTCCCGCGAGGAGGTGCGCGTCCGCGTGCTCCACTCCGCGGTCGGCCAGATCACCGAGAGCGACATCCAGCTCGCCAAGGCGTCCAACGCCGTGGTCGTCGCCTTCAACGTCCGGGCCACCACCCAGGCGCGCGAGATGGCGAACCGGGACGGCGTGGAGATCCGCTACTACTCGATCATCTACGAGGTGGCCGACGACATCGAGAAGCTGGTCAAGGGCAAGCTCGCCCCCATCCAGCGCGAGAAATTCCTGGGCTACGCGCAGATCCTGCAGGTGTTCGAGGTCAAGCGCCTCGGCAACATCGCCGGCTGCCGCGTGACGGAGGGCGTGGTGAAGCGCGGTGCGGGCGTCCGCCTGCTGCGCGACGGCGTCGTCATCCACCAGGGCACCCTCTCCACGCTGCGTCGCTTCAAGGACGACGCGCGCGAGGTCGCCAACGGCTACGAGTGCGGCATGTCCTTCTACAACTACAACGACATCCGCGTCGGCGATCAGATCGAGTGCTACGAGACGGAGACGGTGGCGGCGGACTGATCCGCCTCCCCTTCCTCCGGGTTTGACGATCCCGCCGCGCCCCGTGAAAGCGGGGCGCGGCGGATGCTTTTAGGGTACGGGAAACATGGCCAGGGATGCCAAGAACCAGGGGGGCGCCGGCGCCCCCTCTCAGCGGATGCTCCGCGTGGCGGAGGAGGTGCGGCACGCGCTCGCGGCCGTCTTCGCGCGCGGGGACGTCAGCGACCCCGATCTCGCGGATTCGCGGGTGACGGTGACGGAGGTTCGGGCATCCCCCGACCTCAAGCACATGACGGTCTTCGTCTCCCGCCTCGGCACCGCGGCCGATCCGGCGCTGTTGAAGCTGCTGAGGGACAACCAGCCGGAACTGCGCAAGCAGGTGGCACGGTCCGTGCGTCTGAAGTTCGCCCCGCAGCTGCACTTCCAGGCGGACACCGCGCTCGACTACGCCATGCAGATCGATGCGGTGATGCGCCGGCCGGAGGTGGCGAGGGACCTTGCTCCGCCCGCGGCGGCGCGCCCCGAAGCCGACCAGGACGACGACGAGACGTGAACGAGCCGCACCTGCCGCCCGAGATGGCGCCGATGATCCGCACCATCGCCATGCCCGGGGATACCAACCCGGCGGGCGACATCTTCGGTGGCTGGCTGATGGGGCAGATGGACCTGGCGGCGGGGAATGCCGCCGCCCGCCGGGCGCGCGGGCGCTGCGCGACGGTGGCGGTGGAGGCGATGACCTTCCACAAGGCGGTTCATGTGGGGGATGAGGTGAGCCTCTATGCCCGCATCCTCTCCGTCGGGCGCACCTCGATCCGTATCCAGGTGGAGGCCTGGCGGCGGGAGCGGCATTCCGACCTGCGGGAGCGGGTGACGGAGGCCGCCTTCACCTTCGTGGCGCTGGACGAGACCGGGCGCCCGCGCCCCGTGCCGGCCGAGGGAAGCTGAGGGACCCGGCGTGGGGCTGTTCCTCTATGTCCTGGTCAGGGACGCCCCCTTCTGGCTTCCGAGCTTCCTGGCCTGGTACTTCATCATTCGCGGCGGGGCCGCCCGGCGCCGCTGGGCCGCGGTCCTCTGGGTGCCGGCCGTCCTTCTCGTCTCCCTCGGTCCCTGGGCGGCGGGGCGGGACGCCGAAGACCTGATCGTCATGGTCCTCGTCGCCTGCGCGCTGGGCGGGCTGATGGGATTCTGGCAGCGGCGCATCAACCCGCTCTGATCCCGGGCGAACCATGGCCCGCATCGGCCGTTCCCCCGGGATGGAACGCCGTATCGCCTGGGTCTGCCAGTGGCTCGACCCCTCCCTGCCCGTCAAGGAGCAGGCCGCGCTGAACCTGCGCGACACCACCGTGACCTACCTGTCCAAGCTGCCGCAGAAGGATGCGATCGCGAAGCTGATCGGCCTTGTGCAGACGAATGGCGAGACGCTGCTGGCCCAGATCTCCCGCACCGCCCGCCTGCCGCCCGGCCAGCGCGCCATGCGGATGGGCAGCAACGTGCTGCCGGTCTACAGCCACCCGGCCGTGCGGCCCCTCTACGACGATCCCGCCCTGAAGCGGGTGGTGGAGACCAGCCTGGCCCCCGCCGCCCGCGCCGCACGGGACGGGGGCGTGCGCCTCTCCATGCACCCCGGGCAATACACGGTCTTGGCGACGGAGAAGGACCACACCCGCACCGCCGCCGTGGCGGATATCGAGTACCACACGGATGTCATGCGCCATCTTGGCCAAGCCGGTGGCTGGCACCCGAACGGCGCCCACATCAACGTCCATGCCGGCGGCCGCGCGGCAGGGATCGAGGCCTTCCGCTCCGGCCTTTCCCTCCTCTCCGAGGACGCGCGCAACCTGCTGACGGTGGAGAACGAGGAAACCGCCTACGGGCTGGACGACCTGTTGCCGCTGGCCGACAGCCTGCCGATCGTGCTGGACCTGCACCACCACTGGGTCGTTACCGGCGAGTACCTGGAGCCGGAGGACCCGCGCATCGCCCGAGTGATCGAATCCTGGCGCGGCGTGCGGCCGATCATGCACATCAGCGCCCCCAAGCCCGACCTGATTCCCGGCCAGGACCCGGAGGTGCTGCCGGACCGAGCGGCCCTCATCGCCGCGGGGATCTCCGCCCGCGACCTGCGCGCCCACTCCGCCCGGCTGTGGAACCGGCCCCACGCGGCCTGGGCGGCGCGGCACCTGGCCTGGGGGGATATCGAGGTGGAGGCGAAGGAGAAGAATTTGGCGAGCGCGGCGTTCGCGGAGGTCTGCTTTCCCGTGGTGGCGGCCTGAGCGGCCCCAGGGGGAAGACTTCCTTCTTCCCCCTGGCTGGGGACAAACGGTCCGCGCCGGATCAGAGCTCCGTCGTCGCGACCGGCATCCCGCCCACGGGCTGCCGGGGCGGGCCTTCCTGGGCGGTCAGGGCGCGGTCCAGGTAGTGGGCGGCGCTGATGAGGGCGAGGTGGGTGAAGGCCTGGGGGAAGTTGCCGAGGTGCTCTCCGGCGGGGCCGAGTTCCTCGGCGTAGAGGCCGAGGTGGTTGGCGTAGCCGAGCATCTTCTCGAAGAGGAAGCGGGCCATCTTCACGTCGCCGGCGCGGGCCAGGCACTCCACGTACCAGAAGGAGCACATGTTGAAGCTGCCCTCGACGCCGTCGAGGCCGTCGATGCCCGCATCCTCGTAGCGGCGGACGAGGCTGTCATCGACCAAGCGCTCGCCGACGGCTTTGAGGGTGGAGAGCCAGCGCGGGTCGGTGGGGCTGATGAAGCGCATCAGCGGCATGAGAAGGCAGGCGGCGTCCAGGCACTCGCCGTGCTTGCTCTGCACGAAAGCGCCGATGCGCTCGTTCCAGAAGTTGGCGTGGATGTCCTCGTAGATGGCGTCGCGCACGGCGAGCCATTCGGCCACGGGCGCGGGCAGCGAGCGTTTGAGGGAGAGGCGGATGGCGCGGTCCAGGGCGACCCAGCACATGAGGCGGGAGTGGAGGAAGTGGCGGCGGCCGCCGCGCACCTCCCAGATGCCCTCGTCCGGCTGCTCCCAGTTCGCGGCCACCCAGTTCATGGAGCGGGTGATGCCCTGCCAGGCCTCGTGGGAGATCTGCTCCCCGTGCTCGTCGGAGAGGTAGGCGGCGTCCATCAGTTCGCCGTAGATGTCGAGCTGCAGCTGGCCTTCCGCCCCGTTGCCGATGCGGACGGGGCTGGAATTCGCGTAGCCGGACAGGTGCGGGAGGACCGTCTCGGTCAGCTCGCGGTGGCCGTCCAGGCCGTACATCAGCTCCAGCTTTCCGTCCGTGCACTCCTTCTCCCGCGCGGCGAGCCAGCGCATGAAGGCATTGGCCTCCGCCGTGTGGCCCAGGCGCAGGAAGGCGTAGACGGTGAAGGCGGCGTCGCGGATCCAGGTGAAGCGGTAGTCCCAGTTGCGAACCCCGCCGATCGTCTCGGGCAGGCCGAAGGTGGGGGCGGCGACGATGGAGCCGTGCTCGGCCGAGGTCATCAGCTTCAGCGCGAGGGCGGAGCGGTTCACCGTGTCGCGCCAGCGGCCGCGATAGGTGGAGCGGGCGGTCCATTCCCGCCAGGAATCCGCGGTGTGCTTGAAGCACTCCGCCACCTCCGACGGGTCGGCGGGGCAGGCGTTGCCGTGGGCGGCGTCCTCCAGCACGAAGGCGGCGGATTCGTTCGGGGCGAGGGTGAACTCGGCGATGGCGTCGCCGCCCTCGATCCGCAGCGGCACGGTGGCGCGCAGTCGCAGCACCTGGGCCGGGCCGCGGAAGACGATCGTGCCGTCCTCCTCCTGCACGGTCTGCTCGGCACGGGCATAATCCAGGCGCGGGGCGCAGCGCATGCGGAAGTCGCGGGGGGTGCGGATGGCCTTGGCGCGCCGCACCAGGCGCTGGGTGGGGCCGAGAGCCATATAGTCCGAGATCTCGGCCACCCCCTCCCCCGAGAGGAAGCGGGTGAGGAGCACGTTGGTGTCGGGCAGATAGAGCTGGCGGTGGCGGGCGCCGTTCAGCACGGGGGCCAGGGCGAAACTCCCGCCCTTCTCGTCATCGAGGAGGGAGGCGAAGACGCTCGGGCTGTCGAAGCGGGGCCAGCAAAGGAAATCGACGGTGCCGTCCAGTCCGATCAGGGCGGCGGTTCGGAGGTCGCCGACGATGCCGTGGTTCTCGATCGGCTGACCCATCCAGGACCCTCTCCGCTCACATGCGTTAATCGCGTCGGCTGTGAACAGTGGAGGGCCGGCCCCGTTTGCCCCGGGACCGCTTCACGCTTCCGGGTGCGACCCTCAGCCGTTGTCGACGAAGCCGGGGTAGAGGCTCATCCCGCCATCAACGAAGAGGGTGGTGCCGGTGACGTACTCGGCCTCGTCGGAGAGGAGCCAGGTGACGGCGCGGGCCACGTCCGCCGGCTCGCCGATGCGGCCATAGGGGATCAGGCGCAGCAGCTTCTCCAGCGCCTCGTCCGTGCCCCAGGCCTCCTTGTTGATGGGGGTGCGGATGGCGCCGGGGGCGACGGCGTTCACCCGGATGCGCTCCGGCGCCAGTTCCTGCGCCAGGGTCTGCATCATCATGTGGATGCCGCCCTTGGAGGCCGCGTAGTTCACATGGCCGGCCCAGGGGATGATCTCGTGGACGGAGGACATGCAGACGATGCTGGCGCGGGCATGGCCGGGGCGGTCCGGGCCGGCGCGGAAGGCGCGCACCGCTTCCCGGCAGCAGAGGAACTGGCCGGTGAGGTTCACGGCGATCACGGCCTGCCAGTCCTTCAGCGTCATCTCGCCGAGCTTGGCATCCTTCTGGATGCCGGAATTGGACACCAGCAGGTCGAGGCCGCCGAACTCGGCCACGGTTTCGTTCACCAGCCGGACCGCTTCCGCCTCCTCCGACACGTCGGCGCCGATGGCGACCGCCTTGCCGCCGGCGGCGCGGATCTCCTCAACCAGCTTTTCCGCCGGTTCCCGGCTGGAATGGTAGTTCACGGCCACGGCTGCCCCGGCCTCCGCGAGAGTGCGCGCCACGGCGAATCCGATGCCGGAGGAAGCCCCCGTGACGAGGGCACGCCGGCCGGCAAGAAGGGGGCGGATCGCGGGTTCGGACATCGGCACCTCGGCTGGTCGGGCAGGCTGGCCCGGCGAGGGGAACGCCCCCGGAAGCCCGGGGTTGACCGGGTGCAGTGCAACCGGGTGTTCCCCCGCCGCGCTGGCGGCAGCCGAACACATGCCGAACTCCGCCGGCGGGAAAGCGCGCCAAATCAGGGGAGTGATCCGAGTCGCGCGAACGAATCGCTGACGCGCGTTCACGGGCCCCGCGCCACAACATATTGTAGGGTCCCCCGCCCGGTCCCTACAAACCGATTCATGGTTTGTTCCCCCATCGCCGGGACCTGATCGGGCATCACGGCAGCCCCGCGCCCGTTTCGCCTTCCGTCCGGCGCCCGCCCGCGCTATCCGCCCCGGCCATGGCCTCCCTCCCCATCCGACGCGCCCTCCTCTCCGTCTCCGACAAGACGGGGTTGGTGGAGTTCGCCCGCACCCTCGCCGCCCAGGGGGCGGAGATCCTCTCCACCGGCGGCACGGCCAAGGCGCTGCGGGAGGCCGGGATCGCCGTGAAGGAGCTCTCCGACCACACCGGCTTCCCGGAGATCCTGGACGGGCGGGTGAAAACTCTCGTGCCGGGCGTGCATGGCGGGCTGCTGTTCCGGCGGGACGTGCCGGAGCACGTGGCGCAGGTGGAGAGGCACGGGATCGCGCCGATCGACCTGGTCCTCGTGAACCTCTACCCCTTCGAGGCCACGGTCGCGCGCGGCGCCAGCTACGAAGACTGCGTCGAGAACATCGACATCGGCGGGCCGGCGATGATCCGCAGCGCCGCCAAGAACCACGCCCATGTGGCCGTGCTGACCGAGCCGGAGCAGCTGGTGACGGTGGGGCAGGAGATCGCGGAGACGGGCGGGACGAGCCTGGAAACCCGCAGGACCTTGGCCGCCGCGGCCTATGCCCGCACGGCGGCCTATGACGCCGCCATTTCCCGTTGGTTCGCCGGGCAGCTGGAGCAGGACTTCCCGCCGCGCCTCTCCATCCCCGGGATGCTGAAGCAGACGCTTCGCTACGGCGAGAATCCCCACCAGAAGGCCGCCTTCTACGTGGACGGCACGCACCGCCCGGGCATCGCGACCGCCGAGCAGGTGCAGGGCAAGGAGCTATCCTACAACAACCTCAACGACACGGACGCGGCCTTCGAGGCGGTGGCGGAGTTCGAGGAGCCGGCCATCGTCATCGTCAAGCACGCCAATCCCTGCGGCGTGGCGGTGGCGGGCGACCTGAACGCGGCCTGGGACGCGGCGCTGCGCTGCGACCCCGTCTCCGCCTTCGGCGGAATCATCGCGGCCAACCGCCCCCTGACCGCCGAGGCCGCGGAGCGCATTACCGCCCTGTTCACCGAGGTGGTGATCGCGCCGGACGCGGATGACGCGGCGCGCGCCATCTTCGCCCGGAAAAAGAACCTGCGCCTGCTGCTGACGGGCGGCCTACCCGATGTCTCCGCACCGGGGATGGTCTTCCGCAGCGTCGGCGGCGGCTTCCTGGCGCAGGGCCGGGACAATGGCCGGGTGGCCGCGGCCGGGCTGAAGGTGGTGACGAAGCGCCAGCCGACCGCGCAGGAGATGCAGGACCTGATCTTCGCCTTCCGGGTCTGCAAGCACGTGAAGTCGAACGCCATCGTCTATGCCAAGGGCGGCGCGACCGTGGGCATCGGCGCGGGGCAGATGAGCCGGGTGGACAGCGCCCGCATCGCCGCCTGGAAGTCCGCCGAGGCCGCGAAGGCCGCCGGGCTGGACACGCCGCTGGCGCAGGGCTCCGTCGTGGCCTCCGACGCCTTCTTCCCCTTCGCGGACGGGTTGCAGGCCGCGGCGGCAGCGGGCGCGACGGCCGTGATCCAGCCCGGCGGCTCCATGCGCGACAACGAGGTGATCGCGGCCGCCGACGAGGCGGGGCTGGCGATGGTCCTCACGGGGATGCGGCACTTCCGGCACTGAAGGGTGTCCGGGGAAGACACCGCCCTTCCCCGTGCCCCAGACCGCCAGGGAACCGGGTTCCCTGGACCCTCCATCCGTTCAAGCGCCCTCGGCGTGAGGGGCCCTTCTCGGGGCCCCTCACGCCGAGGGCATTCTTTTACAGACGGGAGGTGCAGGGACCTCAGGTTCCTGCCGGATGGGGCACGGGGGAAGGCAGGGCCTTCCCCCGAAAGCACTCTCAGCGCCGCGGAGGCCGCCGCGGCCCGCGGGCGACGGGGATCGCCTGCATCGGCTCGACGCGGATGTGGGCGTCCTCGCCGCCGGGGCGGCGGACATTGGCCGCGAAGTGGGCGGCGGCGTAGGGGGCGATCTCCACCTGGCTCTCGCTGCCCTGGATGCGGATACGGCCGATCTCCGCGCGGGAGACGTCGCCGCGCTTGCAGAGGAAGGGGAGCATCCAGCGCGGATCCGCCTGGCCGTCGCGGCCGACGGAAACGCGGAACCACACGCCCTCGGAGGAGGACGAGGGCGGGCCGCCGGCGCCACGGGGGGCGTCGTACTCGCCCGGGGCGCGGCGGGGGCGGTCGGTGACCGAGGTGAGTTCTTCCGGCGCCGGGAGAGGGGCGCGGAGGAGCTTCACGAGGGCGGCGGCGAGGGCCAGGGGATCGACGCCCGTCGGGGCGGCGTCGGACTGGCTCCAGGCCGCCGTGTCGTCCTTCGGGGTGCCCTGGAGGCCGGTGAGGGTGCGGGCGATGGCCAGATCCTCCTCGGCGATCTCCTCACCCAGGATTTCGGTGGCTCGGGCGGCGATGCGCTCGGCGTCCCGGGCGCGCACCTGCTCGGCGGAGGGGGCGGGACCCCACTCGGCCTGGACGCGGGCGGCCTGGATCAGGCGCTCCGCGATGCGGCGGCGGGAGGGGGGGACGATGAGGAGGCTGGTGCCCTTGCGCCCGGCCCGGCCGGTGCGGCCGGAACGGTGGAGGAGGGTTTCCGGATCGCGCGGGAGCTCGGCATGGATCACCAGGCCCAGCTCGGGCAGGTCGATACCGCGGGCGGCCACGTCCGTGGCCACGCAGATGCGGGCCTTGCCGTCGCGCAGGGATTGCAGGGCCCGCGTGCGCTCGGCCTGGGACAGCTCGCCAGAGAGGGCCACCGTCTCGAAGCCGCGCTCCGTCAGGTTCCCGTGGAACCGGTTCACCGCCGCGCGGGTGGAGCAGAACACCATGGAGATCGGCGAATCCTCCAGGCGGAGGGCGTTCACCACGGCCCGCTCCACGTCGCCGGGGGAGACGAGGGCGGCGCGGTAAGTGATGTCGCCGTGCGGCTCGTCCTTCGAGGACACCTCGAGGCGCACCGCGTCGCGCTGGAACTCCTTCGCCATGCGGGCGATGGGCGCGGGGACGGTGGCGGAGAAGAGGAGGGTGCGGCGCTCGGCCGGCAGGGCGCCGAGGATGGCCTCCAGCTCCTCGCGGAAGCCGAGGTCCAGCATCTCGTCCGCCTCGTCCAGCACCACGACGCGGACGGCGTCGGTGCGGAGGTTGTTGCGCTCGATGTGGTCACGCACGCGGCCGGGGGTGCCCACCGCGATATGGGCGCCGTTCTGGAGCGCGCGGCGCTCCGCCACCGGGTCCATTCCGCCGACGCAGGAGACGACGCGGCCGCCGGAGGGGCCGTAGAGCCAGGTCAGCTCCGTCTTCACCTGCAGGGCGAGTTCACGGGTGGGGGCGACGATGAGGGCGAGGGGCGCGCCGGGCGCGGGAAGGCGGGTCCCCTCCCCCAGCAGGTCGGTCGCCATGGCGAGGCCATAGGCGACGGTCTTGCCGGAGCCGGTGCGGGCGGAGACGAGAAGGTCGCGCCCGGCCGTCTCCTCCGCCAGGACGGCGGCCTGGACGGGGGTGGCGGTGGCGTAGCCGCGGGTGGCCAGGGCATCGCGCAGGGGCGCGGGAAGGGCGTCGAAGGGCATAGGAGAAGGGCGTCCGATGGTTTGGGGCGCCTGGACGCGGCAGCCCTCCTCCGTGGAGGGGCGTGGCGCGGGGAAGCGGCGCGAAGGGGGTGAGGCTGCGGCCTCACGACACGCCGCATATCGGCGCTGGACCGGCCTGCCGCAACCGGTGGCTTCGCATCCCAGCCCTGCGCCGCGGCGGCGCGGCTACCCCGCGATGGTGATCTCCGTCTCCAGCAGCGCCCCGGCTTCCAGCAGGATGTCCTCGCGGTACCGGCCGGCGACGAGCTGGACGCCGAGGGGGGCGGGGCCGGAGAGGTCGGTTGTGACGGTCAGGCCGGGCAGGCTCATCAGGGGCAGGCCCACCTGGGGGAGGAGACCCTCGATCACCCGGTCGAAGGCCTCGGGCGATTCCAGGTCCAGCAGGTCGGGGAAGGGCGGCTCGGCGGAGACGGGCATGAGGGCCACGGGGTAGCGCTCCAGGAAGAGGCTCCATTCCCGCAGGAAGCCGGCGCGGGCCTGGAGGGCATCCTGGAAGGCGTTCATGTCGGGCTCGGGGCAGAGGCGCTCCATCTGGGCGAAGACGAAATTGGCGTCGGGGTCGTTCTCCTCGGCCAAGGCCTTCTTGAGGCCGCGGCGGCTCTCGGCCAGCCAGAGCAGGGCCTGGAGGCGGGCGGGCTCCCGCATGGGCGGGACCGGGGTCTCAGCGACCGTCCAGCCGGCGTCCTGGAGCTTGCGGCCGGCGGCGCGCAGGGCCTCCTCCACCGCCGGCGTGGTGGCCATGCCTTCCGGGCGCACGCAGAGGGCGGCGCGCTTTGGAAAGGGTGCGCCCTGCAGGGGGGCGGGCACCCACCAGGGGTCTCGGGCATCCGGGGCGGCCATGGCCTGGAGCGCCAGGCGGATATCGGCGATGGAGCGGGCGAGCGGACCGGAGACGGCCATGAGCTGGGCGCCGATCGCGCGCTCCGGGCCGGCCGGGTTCCAGGCGGGGATGCGGCCGATGGTCGGGCGCAGCCCGTGGATGCCGCAGGCATAGGCGGGGTAGCGGACGGAACCGCCGATGTCTGTCCCGTGCCCGATAGCGCCGATCCCCGCCGCGGTGGCGGAGGCCGCGCCGCCGGAGGAGCCGCCGGGGGTGAGGGCGGGATTCCGGGAGTTCCGCGTGTGCCCGTGCAGCGAGTTGCGGGTGAACCAGTGCAGCGAGAAGGCGGGGGTGTTGGTGCGGCCGATGATGACGGCGCCCGCCTTGCGCAGGTTGGAGACCACGGGGTTGTCCGCCCCTGCGATCAGGTCCTTCTGGATCCGCAGGCCGTTGGTGGTGGCGTGGCCTTTCTGGTCCACGTTCACCTTCGTGGTCACGGGCACGCCGGCCAGGGGGCCGGGGTCCTCGCCGCGCGCGATGGCGGCGTCCACGGCGCGGGCAGCGGCCAGGGCCTCCTCCGGCATGAACTGCACCACGGCGTTGATGGCGGGGTTGGCGGCGTCCAGCCGGGCCAGGGCGTCACGCGCCGCCTCCTCCGCCGAGAGGTCGCGGGCGCGGATGCGGGATGCCAGCTCGCTCGCGGAGAGGCGCCAGGAATCGGTCATGCCCGGCATTCCAGACCGAGTGGGCGGGCTTGTCCAATCGTCGACCCCGGCAAGGCACCTCACGTCTTCGCGCCATACCGCAGCGCAGCAATTCCCTCTAAGGGCTGGCGGATGGACCGATCCGCGCAGGGCGTGCTGCTCGCCTTCCTCGCCTATGCCGCCTACGCGGTCAGCGACGCCTCCGTGAAGCTGCTGCACGGCTCGATCAGCGCCTATGAGGCGGTGTTCTTCGGCGCCCTCCTGGGCGCCGCCGCCCTTCCCTTCATCCGCGATCCCGGCGAGGGGCTGGTTGGCGTGTTTCGCGCGCGGAACCGCGCCATGTGGTTCCTGCGCGCCGCGACGGCCTTCACCGGCAGCCTCGGCAGCGTGACGGCCTTCACGCACCTCTCGATGGCCGAGGCCTTCTCCCTTCTGTTCCTGATGCCGACCTTCGTGACAATCCTCTCCGTGCTCTTCCTGGGGGAGGAGGTGAGGTGGCGCCGCTGGGGAGCGGTGCTGCTGGGCTTCGTGGGCGTGCTGGTGGTGCTGCGGCCCGGCTTCCGCGAGCTGAACGTCGGCCATCTCGGCGCCGTGGTCGGCGGGCTCTCCGGCGCCGTGACCGTCGTCATGCTGCGTGCCCTGGGGAGGTCGGAGACGCGGCTCTCCCTCTACGGCGCCGGCCTCATCGGCCCCATCGTCGGCGCAGGGCTGCTGATGCTGCCGGAATTCACCCTGCCCACGCCGATGCAGTGGCTCTGGCTCCTGGGCTACGGCCTGCTGATGGCGCTGGCCAACGTCATGGTGATGATGGCGTCCAACCGCATCCAGGCGAGCCTGGTGGCGCCCGCGCAGTACAGCCAGATGATCTGGGCGATTCTGTTCGGCTACACGATCTTCGGCGACGGGCTGGACGCGATGATGGGCCTCGGCGTCGCCATCATCATTCTCTCCGGCGTCTTCACCTTCATGCGGGAGCGTGTTCGTCGGCCGCGCGGATGGCGGCGGGCGCCGCCGGTGCATCCGCAGTGATGGGGTGCGGGTGGCCCCAGGGAGGCGCCGCCTCCCTGGACCCTCCGCCAGGGGCCTGAGGCCCCTGGACCCCCGTCCGGCTGCCGCCGTCGCCGTCCTGACACGGTGTTTCTGCTTGGGGGTCTGATCCTGCCCTTGCAGTCGCCTGAGGTCATCGACCTCAGGCGCACCGCCGGTAGCGTTCAGACCAACTTGAAAAAGAAGATGAAGGAGAGGGGTCCGGGGAGAGGAAGAGTTCCTTCTTCCTCTCCCTGGCCACAGACCGCCCTATCCGCGCATGGCCAGGGCGGTGACGGGATCGTCGCTGGTGAAGACGTCCACGCCGAGCTCGAGGACGCGGCGGATATCCTCGCGCTCCTTCAGCCCCCAGGCGCCGGGGGAGAGGCCCGCGCCGCGCACCGCCTCCAGCACGCCGGTGTCGAGGATGGAGTGGTGCAGGCCCAGGCCTTGCGCGCCCCGGCCGCGTGCGACGCCGAGCGCGCCCTTCAGGCCGATGTCGTGCCAGGTGGGCAGGGCGCAGAGCCAGATGGCCTCGCCGGTGAAGCCGGCCTCGCGCAGCGCGGTGATCGTCTCGGCCTGGAAGGCGGTGATCACGGTGCCGTCCAGCATCCCGGCCTCGGCCAGCACGGCGAGGACGCGCGGCGCGATGCCGGGGTAGAGGCGGCGCTCCGCGTCCGCCTTGATATCCAGGCGCAGGCGGACCGGCGTGCCGCGGAAGATCGCGGCCACCTCGGCGAGGGTCGGGATCGTCTCCCCGTGCGCGCCGCGAATGCGGATGGCGCGCAGCTCCGCCAGGGTGCGGGCGCGGACGGGGCCGCGGGCTTCCGTCGTGCGGTCCAGCAGGGCGTCGTGGACCACCACGCAGGCGTCGTCGGCGGAGAGGTGGACGTCGAACTCCACCTGATCGACCGCGAGCTTCGCCGTCTCGCGGAAGGCGGTCGGGCTGTTCTCCGGCCAGATGTAGCTGCCGCCGCGGTGGGAGGCGATGAGGGGACGGGCCGGCACGGGCCTCAGACCTCCATGTCCGCCGTCTTCAGCAGGGTGGCGAAGGCGAGCTGCATGTCGTGCAAGGTCTGCCCCGGCTCCACGTCCACCCACTCATCCAGCGTGTGCGCGCCCGCGCCGGCGCCGGCGCTGAGCGCGATGCCGGGGATGCCCATGGAGATGGGGATGCTGGCATCGGTGGAGCTGGCCACGGTCTTGGGCGCGAAGCCCAGGGCCTTCGCGGCGGCGGTGGCGTTCGCGACGAGGGCGCTGTCGCGGTCGATGGCGCCGGCGGGGCGGTCCCCGATCTTCTTCCACTCCACGGTGACCGCGCCCTTGGCGGTGCTGCGGGCTGCGTTCTCCGCGTCCACGGCCTTGCCGACGACCGACTTGAAGGCGGCGTCGATGCGGGCGAGCTCCTGCGCGGAATCCGAGCGCAGGTCCACTTCCAGCCAGACCTCGTTCGGGATGGAGTTCACGGAGGTGCCGCCGCCGATCACGCTGGCGCTGAAGGTGGTGCGCGGCGAGGCGGGGACCGGAAGGCGGGAGAGGCCGGCCATCGCCTCGGCGAGGGCGAAGGAGGGGCTGACGATCCCGAAATCCATGAAGCTGTGCCCGCCCGGCCCGCGGAAGGTGACGCGGTAGCGGAGCGAGCCCGTGGCGCCGGAGACGACGGTGCCCATGCCCATCGGCCCTTCCACGGAGATGAAGGCGGCGATGCGCCCGGCGTAGCGGCCGTGCTGGAACAGGAAGCGGATGCCGCGCAGGTCGCCCAGCCCTTCCTCGCCGACATTGCCGACGAAGAGGATGTCGTGCCGGGTCTGGATACCGGCGGCGTCCATGGCGCGGAGGAAGGCGAGGTTCATCGCCAGGCTGCGCGTGTCGTCGCCGATGCCGGGAGCGTAGAGGCGGGTGCCTTCACGCCGCACCTTCAGGTCCGTGCCGGGGGGGAAGACCGTGTCGAGATGCGCGGCGACAACGATGAGCTGTCCGTTGCCGAGGCCGCGGCGCAGGCCCATCACGTTGCCCTCCGCGTCCGTCTCGCACTCCTCCAGCCCGGCTTCCCGCAGCATCTCCAGGTAGGCGCGGCCGCGCTCCTCCTCCCCGAAGAAGGGGGCGGGGATTTCAGTGAGGCGGATGGTCTCCTCGACGAAGCGCGCGTGGTTCGCCGCCAGGTGGCGCAGCGCCTCCTGGTAGGCGGGGCTCTTCATCACGCTCTCGACCATCAGCCGTATCCCCTTGCGGAACGGCATGCCATGCGACGCGCGGGCGGGGATGTCCAGAGAGGGCCCGGCGGTTATGGCAGGCGGAGGATTAGGCATAGGACGCGCGGCCCGGCGCGGCGCTAGCCTCCCGTCCCGGCCCGCCCGCAAGAGGCGGCACGAGGAGCGCCTTGCATGACCACCCTCACCCGCCGCCTGCTGCTCGGCGCGCTGTCCGCCCCGGCCCTCCTCCGCGCCGCGCGGGCGGAGGGCGTAGAGATCCACGTCCTCTCCTCCGGCAGCTTCACCGCGGCCTATCAGCGCCTGGGCCCGGAGTTCGAGCGGCGGAGGGGGCACCGGCTGGTCAGTGCCTATGGCGCCTCCTTCGGCCCGGCGCCGGACGCGCTGCCGCAGCGGCTTGCGCGCGGGGATGCGGCGGATGTCGTGCTGGCGCTGGGGGACGCGCTGGAGGCGCTGGCGGCCGCGGGCCATGTGGACCTTTCCACCCGCAGGGACCTCGCCGAGACGCGCGTGGCCTTCGCCGTGCGGGCCGGAACGCCGAGGCCCGACATGTCCAGCGTGGAGGCCCTGCGCGCCGCCCTGCTCGCGGCGCCGAGCATCGCCTATTCCCCCAGCGGTTCCGGCCTGTTCTTCGAGCGCGAGCTGGTGCAGCGCCTGGGCATCGCGGACCGGGTACTGCCGAAGTCCCGCCGCTGGTTCCCCGACCGCATCGGCGCGGTTGTGGCGCGGGGCGACGCGGCGCTGGGGCTGCAGCAGATCTCCGAGCTCATGCCCATCCCCGGGATCGAGATCATCCGCATTCCCGAGGAGGTTCAGAAGGTCTCCCTTGCCGCCGCGGCCCTGACGGTACGCGCCCGGCAGCCCGAGGCCGCGCGGGAGCTGATCGCCTTCCTTGGCGCGCCGGAGGCGGCGGAGGCGATCGCGGCGACGGGGCTGGATCCGATCCGGCGTTAAGGCGCGGCGTCGAGGCCTGCCCAGACCGGGTCCTTCAGCTTACCGACGAAGGCGGCGTGACGCTCCATCTCCTCCGCCGTGTTGACGATGGGGCGCGGCGTGCGGGCGACCGGCCCGGCGGTGGCGGCCAAGCCGCTGCGGGAGCCGCCGAGGGTGGTGGCCAGCGCCAGCCCGGGCTGCTTGCCGCCCATCAGCTCCAGGTAGACCTGGCCGAGGAGCTGCACGTCCAACAGGGCGTTGTGGGTGGTGCGGGCGGAGAGGTCGATGCCGAAGCGGCGGCAGAGGGCGTCCAGGCTGTTGGGCAGGCCGGGAAAGCGCTTCTTCGCCATCTCCAGCGTGTCCACCATGCGGCTGCGCGGGATGCGCGGGGTTCCGCAGCGGTCGAACTCGTAGTCCAGGAACTTGAAGTCGAAGGGGGCGTTGTGGGCGATAACGGGATCGTCGCCCAAAAACTCCAGCAGCTCCGGCAGGATGGCGGCGAAGAGGGGCTTGTCCGCCAGCATGGAGGCGGTGAAGCCGTGCACCTTCGAGGCCTCGGGCGGCACGTCGCGCTCGGGGTTGATCAGGCGGTGGAAGTGCCGCCCGGTCGGCATGAGATTCACCACCTCGATCGCCGCCACCTCCAGCACGCGGTCGCCGGTTGCGGGGTCGAGGCCAGTGGTCTCGGTATCGAGGATGAGGGCGCGGGACATACGGTGGATATAGCTCCGCCGGGCCGCGCAACCCAGGGGAAGCGGTGGGGGAGGGCCGCGAAGCCCTCCCCCGTTCCGGTCAGGCCGCGGCCTTGATGGCGGCCTTCTTCACGTCCTCGCTGACGGCGCCGGCGAAGGTCTCGAAGTTCTTCTCGAACAGGCCCTGCAGCTTCTTCGCCGTCGCGTCGTAGGCCGCCTTGTCGGCCCAGCTGCCGCGGGGGTTCAGCACCTCGGCGGGCACGCCCTCGAGCGCCTTCGGGATGGAGAGGCCGAAGAAGGGCTCCGTCTCGAACTCGACCTTCGCCAGGCTGCCGTCCAGCGCGGCGCGCAGCAGGGCGCGGGTGTGCTTGATCGACATGCGGTGGCCGGTGCCGTAGGCGCCGCCGGTCCAGCCAGTGTTCACCAGCCACACCTGGGCGCCGTCGCGCTCGATCAGCTCGGCGAGCATCTTGCCGTAGACCTCGGGGTGGCGCGGCAGGAAGGGGGCGCCGAAGCAGGTGGAGAAGGTCGCCTGCGGCTCCTTGCCCAGGCCCTTCTCCGTGCCCGCCACCTTCGCGGTGTAGCCGGACATGAAGTGGTACATGGCCTGCGCCGGGGTCAGCTTGCTGATCGGGGGCAGCACGCCGAAGGCGTCGGCCGTCAGCATCACCACGTTCTTCGGCAGGCCAGCCTGGCCGCCCGGGACCGTGTTCGGGATGAACTCGATCGGGTAGCAGGAGCGGGTGTTCTCGGTGAGGGAGCCGTTCTCGAGGTCGAGGTTGCCGCGCTCGTCGCCGATCACGTTCTCCAGCACCGCGCCGAAGCGGTGGGAGGCGTCCCAGATCTGCGGCTCGGCCTCCTTGGAGAGCTTGATGACCTTGGCGTAGCAGCCGCCCTCGAAGTTGAAGACGCCCGTCTTCGTCCAGCCGTGCTCGTCATCGCCGATCAGCGCGCGCTCGGGGTCGGAGGAGAGGGTGGTCTTGCCGGTGCCGGACAGGCCGAAGAACAGCGCCGTGTCGCCCGCCTTGCCCACGTTGGCGGAGCAGTGCATCGGCAGCACGCCCTGCGCGGGCAGCAGCCAGTTCATCACGGTGAAGATGCTCTTCTTGATCTCGCCGGCGTAGCTGGTGCCGGCGATCGCGATGATCTTCTTGGCGAAGGAGAGGGCGATGAGGGTGGTGGAGTTCGGGCGGCCGCCGTGCTCGGGCTTCGCGTCCATCTCGGGCGCGTGCAGGATCACGTAGTCCGGCTCGAAGCCGGCCAGCTCCTCCACCGGAGGGCGGATGAACATGTTGCGGGCAAACAGGGCGTGCCAGGCATTCGTCGTCACCAGCCGCACCTTGATGCGGTAGGCAGGGTCGGCGCCGGCGTAGAGATCCTCGGTGAAGAGTTCGGGCTGCTTGCCGAGATAGGAGCGGACCTCGGCGGTGAAGGCCTCGAACTTCGCGGGGTCGAGCTTCTGGTTGACCTTGCCCCACCAGATCTCCTTCGTCGCCTCCGGGTCATCGGCCACGAACTTGTCGGCCACGGACCGGCCGGTGTGCACGCCCGTCACGCCCATGAAGGCGCCGTCGGCGGAGAGGCGGCCCTCGCCGCGCCGCATGGCGTGCTGCACCAGACCCGGGGCGGTCAGGTTGGCGTGGATCGCGGCCGTGGCCGTGACGCCGGTGCCGGACAGGGCCCGGGAATGGCTGATCTCGTTCATTGCTAAGTACGTGCCTCTGGATGGCCCGGTTCTCCTCTCGCCGGAGAACCGCGTGGAACTGGGCGTATAATCGCGCAGCTCCGGCGCAAAATTAAGGCCGGATGCAGACCCCGGCAAAAATAACCGTCCAGTTACTTAGCAAGCGCAGCATCACGGAAGTGTGAGACCGCTTACGCCTCCCCTGGCTCCGGCCGCAGGGCCTCGGCTTTGAGCCGGTGCGCCCGGCCGAAACCGAGGACGAGCAGCGCGCCCCCAGGGCTCATCCGCCACAGCCCGAAATCCGCGAAGCCGGCATAGGGCTCGGCATAGGGGTGGCGGGCCAGCCAGACGTCCTTCAGCTCCCGATCCTCCACCGGCTCTGCCAGCCCCGTCACGCTCACCCGCGGCGTCGTCTGCGGGTTCGGGCCGTCCGGCGCGCCCTGGAACAGCAGGGCGCAGCGGCCGTCGCGGCGCAGCTGGCGCGTGTGCTCGGACAGGGCGGAGAGGAAAAGCAGCACCGACCCGTCCGGCGCCACGGCGGGGGTGACGAGGGAGGCGAAGGGCTGTCCGCCCTCCCCCACGGTCGCCAGGGTGGCGGCGGCGGCGGCGCGCATCAGGCGGCGCGCCTCCAGGGCCGGATCGGCATCCGCCTCTCCCGGTTCTTCCCCCGCCATGGCATCTTCACTCCATCCGGCCGCCACAATCGGCTGCCATCTTCCCGCGTCGCCGCCGCGACCAGGCCTTCAGGGACGCCCGATGCCCCATACCATCGCCCTCGTCGACGACGACCGCAACATCCTCACCTCCGTCTCCATGACGCTGGAGCAGGAGGGCTTCACCGTCCGCACCTACACCGACGGGGAGAGCGCGCTGCAGGGCCTGATGGCGCGCCCCGTCGATCTCGCCGTGCTGGACATCAAGATGCCCCGGATGGACGGGATGGAGCTGCTGCAGCGCCTGCGCCAGCGCAGCGGCATGCCCGTGATCTTCCTCACCTCGAAGGATGACGAGCTGGACGAGCTGATGGGCCTGCGCCTTGGCGCGGACGACTACATCACCAAGCCCTTCTCCCAGCGCCTGCTGCTGGAGCGCATCCGCACCCTGCTGCGCCGGAACGAGGCGAGCCGGGCGGAGGGGTCGGGCACCCCCCAGGGCGGCGTGATCGCCCGTGGCGACCTGGTGCTGGACGAGACGAAGCACACCTGCACCTGGAAGGGAAAGCCGGTGCAGCTGACCGTGACCGAGTTCCTGCTGGTGAAGGCGCTGGCCGTGCGCCCGGGCATGGTGAAGAACCGCGACCAGCTGATCGACGCCGCCTATGGCGAGAACATCTACGTGGACGACCGGACCATCGACAGCCACGTGAAGCGCGTGCGCAAGAAGTTCCGCGCGGTGGATGAGGGCTTCGGACAGATCGAAACGCTCTACGGCATCGGGTATCGCTACAAGGAAGCGTGAGAATCCATCCAGGCCGTGGATAGCCGAAATCCATCCCCTGCGTTGGAGTTCCCGTCCGGCCGGGCGCATCTAGGGGTCAACGCGGGGCGGCACATTGCCGCTCCATCGACCCAGGACATGACGCCATGACGACCATCCGCAACATCGCCCTTGCCGCCGCCCTCATCGGCGGCGCCCTGGCCTCCGCCCCCGCCTTCGCCGATCAGGACCGCGTGCCCGAGGGCGCCACCGCCTCCGGCCGCTGGGTGGGGGCCGACAGCCGCACGCCGCTGGCCAGCAACCTCGCCACTGCCCAGCAGAACGCGCTCGAGGCGAGCGGCGCCACGGGCGGCGCCGGCCAGCACAGCTGAGCCGTCGCTCCGCACCGCGGAGCGTGAGGAAAGGGCCGCCGGAGAGATCCGGCGGCCCTTTTTTCGTGCGGAATTTTCCGTGGGCGCCCCGGGAATGCCACGCCCCGGCCTCACCCTCGGCCATGGAACTGTCGTAGGCTACGCCCCATGCCGGACGCGAGCGGCCCGATCCTGACCGATATCCACCCCGCCGTTCCGCTGGAGCGGCGCGGGCGGAACCGGCGCGTGTCGCCGCTGCTGCGGCGCATCCTGCTGGTGAACATGCTGCCGCCCTTCCTGCTGGCTGCCACCCTTCTCTACCTGGACCAGTACCAGGACGGGCTCCTGGCCGCGGAGGTCCAGGGCCTCCGGACCCAGGCCCGCATCTACGCCAACGGCATCGCCGAGGCCGGGGTGCGGATCCAGGATGACCGCGCGACCCTGGTGCCGGACACCGCCCGCCCCCTGCTGCGTCGCCTGACGGAGCCGAGCCCGGGCACCCAGGCGAAGCTTTTCGACAACAACGGGCTGCTGGTGGCCGACAGCCGCGTGCGGGAAGGACCGGGCGGCGCCATCGTTACCGAGCCCCTGCCCCCGCCGGAGCAGCCGGGCCCGGTGGCCGGGCTGATCGGCCGCGTCTACGAGAGGGTGCTGGGCTGGTTCCCCCGCCCCCGCGTGCGGGGCCCCGCCGTGGTGGTGGACGAGAGCGCGGACGCCCCCTCCTTCGACTGGCAGCCCGACCTCGGCCCGGACCGGCGGGAGGAGCTGCGCCTGGCGCTGGAGGGCGGGGTGAACCCCTATGTCCGCCGCACCGCGGACGGCCGCCTTCTGGTCTCGGTCGCCGAGCCCGCGCGCCGCGCCAACCAGCCCGTGGGCATCGTGCTGCTGACCCGCGAGGCACGGGAGGTGGATGAGCGGGTGATGGAGATCCGCGGCTCCGTCCTCGCCCTTTTCGCCATGGCGCTGGCTCTGACCGTCGCCCTCTCGGTCTATCTCGCCCGCACGCTCGCCTCGCCGATGCTGGAACTCGCGGCCTCCGCCGCCTCCATGCGGCAGGGCAAGGGGCGCGGCGGGTCGGTGCCCGCGCCGCTGATGGGGCGGCAGGACGAGATCGGCACGCTGGCCCGCGCGCTGCAATCCGGCGCTAATGCCCTCTGGGCGCGGGTGGACGCGAATGAGGGCTTCGCGGCCGATGTGGCGCACGAGCTGCGCAACCCCCTCACCTCCGTCCGCTCCGCCATCGAGACGCTGCGCCGCGTGGAGAACCCGGAGCAGCAGAAGCGCCTCCTCGCCATCATCGCGGAGGACGCGGTGCGGATGGACCGCCTGATCGGCGACATCGCCGACAGCTCCCGCGTCGATGCGGAACTGTCTCGCTCCGTCGCCGAGCCCGTGGATGTCGGCCCCATCCTCGCCACGCTGGTGGAACTGCACGGCGCCACCCGCGGCGAGGGCGATCCCGCGATGGAGATCGACGCGCCCGCCCACCTCGTCGTGCGCGGGGTGGAGGGGCGGCTGGTGCAGGTGTTCCGCAACCTGCTGGGCAACGCCCTCTCCTTCTCCCCCCGGAACGGCGCCGTCCGGGTCCGTGCCAGGACCACGGGGGCCATGGCGGAGATCGCGATCGAGGACGAGGGCCCCGGCATCCCGGAAGCCAAGCTCGAAGGCATCTTCGACCGCTTCTACACGGAGCGCCCGAGCGGCGAGCGCTTCGGCCAGCACTCGGGCCTCGGCCTCTCCATCTCCCGCCAGATCGTCGAAGGGCTGGGCGGCCGCATCTCGGCCGAGAACCGGCGGAACCCGGATGGGTCGGTCGCCGGCGCGCGCTTCGTCGTGCGGCTGCCGGTGGCCTGAGGGTCCTTGCGGGTTCGGGGTCCTGCCCTCGTCCTTCGGTGACGGCCTGTCCCGGGGAGAGGAAGAAAGAATTCTTCCTCTCCCCGGCCCCCTCTCCATCATCTTTTTCTTCGAGTTGGTCTTGCTGGACTGACAGTGCGCCTCGGCTCGTGGAGCCGAGGCGACGGCAAAGGCAGGATCAGTTCCGATCGCAGGAGGACGGTAGCTCAAGTCAGTCTCGCGGCAGCCCGATGCAGGTCCAGGGTTGGACCTATAGGTCCAACCAGCCTCCTGCCTCGGGACAAACGCTTCGCGTTTGCCCGGGGGGATCCAGGAGGCGGCGCCCCCTGATCCCGGGCAGCCGGCGCCGCGCACAAACGCCCCGCTCGGCGACCGGAAATACAGCGTTGCAATTCAGCCAGTGATCCCCGGGGGCGGAGCGCCGTTTGGAGCGGGAGCGCTCGGCCGATGGGGCGGGTCGGTTCCGCGGGAGAGGGTTTGGGCGTGGTGGCGGATGGTTCGGTGAAGGGGGCGGGAACCGGGGCGGGCGGGGGTGCCGCGCCACTGCTGGCGGCCTGTGCCCTGACGGCGCTGGCGGGATGGGTGGATGCGCTGGTCGTGCTGCGCGGGGGCGAGATCCTGCCGGTCTACATGACCGGGAACTCGGCGCGGGTGGCGGAGTCCCTGGCGGACGGGGCCTGGGCCAAGGCCTGGCCGCTGGGTGCCGTGATCCTGGCTTTCCTGGCGAGTTCCACCCTGGCGGCGCGGCTTGCCCGGGCCGGGAAGGCGCCGCGCCCGGCCCCTGCCCTGCTGCTGACCGGTGGGATGCTGCTGCTGGGGCTGCTGCTCGGGCTCGGCACGCCGGAGGGGCGTTGGCCGCTGGCGGTGCTTCTCGCGGTCGCCGCGGGGATGGGGGCGGTGAATCAGGTCTTCTCCGGCGATCCTGGGGTGACCTTCATCACCGGCGCGCTGGTCCGCACGGCCCGCGCCCTGGCGGCCGGCGAGATGGCGCGGGCCGGCCGGGATATCCTGCGCTGGGCGTCGCTGCTCCTGGGGGCGGCGGTTTCCGCGCTGACCCATGGCCTTGCCGGCCCTTATTCGCTGGCCCTGCCGGCCGCCGCGACCCTGCTGGCGGGCGCCGTACTGGCGCTGCGCCCGAACCCGACCACCGAGGAGCAACCGGCTTGAGCGACACCGAGCACCCGATCCGCCCCACCGGCCCCGGCACGCCGGAGGGCCCGGCCCTGCCCGCGGCCGCGCCCGCCGCGCTTCCCCCGCCCTCCTCCATCGACCGCGGCGGGGTGGAGGACGGGGCCGTGGTCTTCGAGAACTGGAGGGGCGAGGCGGACAAGCCGGCGCCGCCGCCGCCCGCGCCGATGCCGCCCGGGAAGCGCGTGGGCTTCGCGATCATGGGGCTGGGCCGCCTGACGCTGGAGGAGGTCCTGCCGGCCTTCGCGGCGTGCAAGGCGGCGCGCCCCGTCGCCCTCGTCTCCGGCAGCCCGGAGAAGGCGCGGGTGGTGGCCGCGCAGTACGGCATCGCGGCGGAGAGCGTGTACGGCTACCACGAGGTGGAGCGCCTCTCGGAGAACCCTGAGGTGCAGGCGGTCTATGTCGTGACGCCCAACGGGCTGCACCGCGACCACGTGCTGGCCGTGGCGAAGGCGGGCAAGCACGTGCTCTGCGAGAAGCCGATGGCCAATACCTCCGCCGAGGCGCGGGAGATGGTGGAGGCGTGCCGCGCGGCGGGCGTGCGGCTGATGATCGCCTATCGCTGCCAGTACGAGCCCTTCAACCGCGAGCTGGTTCGCCTCGTCCGCTCCGGCGAGCTCGGCCGCCCGCGGATCCTGGAGGCGACGAACACCCAGGTGCAGGGGCCGGCCGACCAGTGGCGGCTGAAGGCGCCGCTGGCGGGCGGCGGGGCGCTGCCGGATATCGGCCTCTACTGCCTCAACGGCGTGCGCGCCGTGCTGGGCGAGGAGCCTGTGGAGGTCTTCGCGCGGATCGTGAACCCCGAGGGCGACGGGCGCTACGGCGACATCGACGAGACGACGGTGTTCATGCTGCGCTTTCCATCGGGTGCCATCGCCAACTGCGCCACGAGCTACGGCGCGCACGAGAGCAAGGATCTTCGAGTCCGGCTGGAGCGCGGCTGGATCGACCTGGAGAACGCCTTCGCCTATCGCGGTCAGCGGATGCGGGTCGCGCGCCGCAAGGGCGACAACGAGGCGGTGGAGGAGATGCGGCTGGGCGCGAAGGACCAGTTCGCGCTGGAGATCGACCACTTCGCCGAGTGCATCCTGGAGGGCCGCGAGCCCCGCACGCCGGGCGAGGAGGGCGTGCAGGACCAGCTGCTGATGGAGGCGATCTACCGGTCCGCGCGCGAGGGCGTGCCGGTGGCGATCCCGCCCGTGAAAGGGATCGACGCCTTCCGTGGCCGGGAAACCGGCTGAGGGCGGGCATGCCGGCCGGTCAGGCGCGGACGGCGTTCGCCCGGCCGGCACGGGATCCCCTGAACCGCCCCGGCCACGACGCGTTGACGGCCTGCGGCAGCATCGGGACAGGTCATGCAACAACCGGAGCAGCTCACCACCAGCAAGCTGCAGAGCATGGTCGAGGGCTTCTTCTGGGTCCTGCCCAATATCGGGATCGGCCTGGCCGTGATGGCGGGGTTCTGGATCGGCGGGCTGGCCGCGCGGCGGGCCGTGCTCTTCGCCTTCGCGCGCCGGCGCCGCACGGATCTGGGCCAGCTGCTGGGTGGCTTCGCCCGCTGGTCCCTGATCTTCACGGGCTTCCTCGTCTTCGCGACGATCGTCTTCCCCTCGATCAAGCCCTCGGACCTGCTCGCCACACTCGGCGTGGGGTCGCTCGCGGTCGGGCTGGCCTTCCGCGACATCCTGCAGAACTGGTTTTCCGGGGTGATGATCCTGTACAGCCAGCCCTTCCGCGCGGGGGACCAGATCGTCTCCGGCGCGCATGAGGGAACGGTGGAGCAGGTCGAGGCCCGCGCCACCATCATCAAGACCTATGACGGGCAGCGCGTGCTGATCCCCAACAGCAACCTCTACACGCGCAGCATCATCGTGCGGACGCATTTCCCCACCCGCCGCAGCGAGGCCGACGTGACCATCGGCTACAACGAGGATCCCGACGCCGTGGCGGAGGCCGCCGTGCGCGCCCTCTCGGCCGTCGACGGCATCGCGAAGGACCCGCCGCCCGATGCCTGCGCCTGGGAGTTCAGCGAGGCGGGCGTGACGCTGCGCGTACGCTGGTGGACGGACAGCGTACGGAACAAGGTCGTGACCGGGCAGGGGCGCGCCATCGCGGCGATCCGCAGGGCGCTGCGGGATGCCGGGGTAGAACTGGCCTTCCCCACGCGCATCGTGATGCTCCAGGACGGGACCGGCGAAGATCCCCGCCGAGGCGCGGAGGAACCGGCCCCGGGGCGTGCGAACGGCGCAGCGCGGGACGGCGCTTGAGGCCCGGCGACACAAGTGGCCCGCAGGAAGTTAGGGCCCGTCCTGGACCTGTCCGGGACCAGGGAGCTCCGCCCCCTGGAACCCCCGCCAAGGGCCTGAGGCCCTTGGAACCCCGTCTGGCTGCCGCGGAACTGACCTGAGCTGTTGCCCTCTACGACGAGCCGAAACGCGCCGTCAGCGGAGCAGGACCAATTCCTGGAAGAAGATGATGGTGAGGAGGTCGGGGAGAGGAAGAATTCCTGCTTCCTCTCCCAGGGACAGATCGTCAGGCCAGGCCGATATCCTTCAGCACCGCCGTCGTGGACTCCACGTCCTTCTTCAGGAATTCCTCGAAGGCCGGGCCGTCCACGTAGGCGTCGTCCCATTCCCGCGTCTTCAGCAGCTCCTTCCAGGCCGGCAGGGCATGCAGGTCGGCCGCGAAGCGCTGGTGCGTCTCCCGCACCTGCTGGCTGATGCCCGGCGGCGCGAAGAGCCCGCGCCAGTTGCCCAGCACGATGTCGATCCCGCTCTCCTTCAGGGTCGGGATGTTCGGGTCGATCCGCTGCTCGCTGGTGGTGGCCAGGGCCCGCATCCGCCCCGCCTTGATCTGCTCGGCGAACTCGGAGAGGCCGGAGATGCCCGCCTTGACCTGCCCGCCGAGGATCGCCGCCTGGGCCGGCCCGCCGCCGGCGAAGCCGACATAGGAGGCCTCGCGCGCGTTGCCTCCGACCGACTTGATCAGCAGCCCCAGCAGGATGTGGTCGATGCCGCCGGCCGAGCCGCCGCCGACGGAGACCGCCCGCGGGCCGGCCTTCAGCGCGTCCATCAGGCCCTTGATGTCGCGGATGTCGGAATTGGCGGGCACGACGATGACGCTCGCCTCGTCCGTCAGCTTCGCGATCGGCGTCACGTCCTTGATGCCGACGGGGCTCTTGTTGGTGATGGTGGAGCCGACCATGACGGCCCCTGCCACCATCAGCGCGTCCGGCCGCCCGCGGCGCTGGCCGACGAAGCGCGGCAGGCCCACGGCGCCGCCGGCACCGCCCACGTTCTCGAACTGCATGGAGCCGACGAGGCCGGCGGCGCGCGCCACCTGCTCGATAGCGCGGCCCAGCCCGTCCCAGCCGCCGCCGGGTGCGGCGGGGATGAACATGCTGGGGTTGCCGTAGCGGGGCGCGCCCTGGGCACGGGCCGTGGCGCCGGGAAAGGCGGCCAGGGCAGGCAGGGTGGCGGCCCCGGCCAGAAGGCCGCGGCGGGTGGTCGTGTGGATCATCGGGTCGGTCCTCCCATGGACTCGTGGCCCCGATCCTAGACCGGACTGCGCGCCGCGCAGAATCCGCCCGGCCGGGTTTTCTGCCCTGTCCGCCCTGCTCGCGTCGGCGTGAAGCCACCGGCGGCCAGAACGGCGAACGGGCATGCCACCTGTGTCTTTCCTGCAATTGCGCCGTGGCTTTCGGGCGACGATCCTGGCGATGCGGCGGAGTGGGATCGGGGTTGCGGATGCGGGGGAACTTGGCGGGGCCCTGGATTGGGCCACGGGCAGTCGTGCTGGCGGGGCTGGCCCTGACGGCGCTCCTCGCCGCCTCGCCCGCCGGCGCCCAGCCCCGCCCCGCCGCCGAGCGGGAGGCGGTGGTCGCGAACGAGACGGGCCTAGCGGTGCGCGAGCTCTACCTTGCGCCGATGACGGAGACGGATCCGGGCCAGGACCGGCTGGGGGCGGATACGCTGCCCTCCGGCGGCAGCCTGCGCCTTCGCCTCGGCCGGAATCAGCCCTGCGCCTGGCAGCTCCGCGCCGTGCTGGCGGATGAGAGCGTGGAGGAGCGGCGCAACCTCGATCTCTGTCGCTCCAGCCGCGTGCTCCTCGGCGACGCCTCCGCGTCGGCGCGGGAAGTGACGGTCAACAACGACACCGACCTCGACCTGCGGGAGCTCTACGCCGCCCTTCCCGGCGCGGCGGGGCGCGGGCCGGACCGGCTCGGGGCGGAGCTCATCCCGGCCGGGCGCACCTACCGCCTGCGCCTGGGCCGGCGGCGGGACTGCGTGTTCGACATCACGGCCGTCATGGCGGACGGCTCCACCGTCGCCCGTCCCCGGGTGGATGCCTGCCGCAACGCGCGCGTCAGCCTCTCCGACCCCGGGCTGGTCTGGCGCGACGTGACGGTGACCAATCGCGCCGGCCGCGCGCTGCAGGCGTTGCACGTGGTCCCGGCCGGGCGGGGCGGCGAGCTGGGGGCCGACGAGGGCTGGGGCGTGGACCGCATGGGCACGGAAACGGCGCCCGACGGCAGCACCTTCCGCCTGCGCCTCCGCCTGCCGGGCTGCGAGGCCGACCTGCGCGCCACCTATGAGGACGGGGCGGCGGAGGCGAAGCGCGGCGTGAATGTCTGCACGGGCCCCGTGACCTTCGACGGCAGCGGCATCCCCCGCCCCCCGGAGCGCCAGCTCACCCTCGTGAACCGCCACCTCGCCAAGATCGACGAGATCTACGTCTCCTCCTCCGCCGAGGGCGACTGGGGGCCTGAGCGCCTGCCCGACGGGCTGAACCGCGGGGACCGCCAGACCCTCTCCGTGCCCGTGGATTGCGTGGCCGACCTCCGCATCGTCTTCCCCTCCGGCGGGGCGGAGGAGCGGCGCGAGGTCAACATCTGCGAGAACCCCTCCATCACCCTCCGCCCGGGCTGGGCCGCCACCGCCGGGCTTGAGGACGGCGAGGAGGCGGATGCCGCCCCCCGCCCCGGCAGCGTGCGGCTGCGGAACACCTCCCGCCTGCCGATCGTGGAGCTCTACATCGACGCCCCCGGCGCCCCGCGCGGGGAGGACCGGCTGGGCGCCACCGTGCTCGGCGCCAACGAGACGCTGGACGTCGCCCCGCCCGAGGGCGCGGCCTGCCCCGCCCGCCTGACCGCCGTGTTCCGTGACGGGCAGGAGGCGACGCGCGACCCGCTGGACCTCTGCGCCGGGATCGAGGTGCCCCTGCCATGACCTTCCGCCTTCTCCCCGCCGGCCTTCTCGCCGGCCTGATGCTGCTGGCCGCCCCGGCCGCCATCACAAGTGCCCGGGCACAGGAGGCGGCCATCCCCGCCGCCCTGGGCGGCGCCTGGTTCCAGGGCGGCTGCGCCGCGCCGACAGCCATGCTCGCCCTCTCCGCCCGCGGCGCCGCCCGCATCCCGGCCGGGGAGACCGGCCGGTTGCTGCGCTTCACCGAGGCCCGCGCGCTGCCCTCCGGCTGGACCATGGCCACCGCCCGCGGCCCGGAGGCCCCGCGCCTGATGCTTCGCGCGGCGAAGGTCGAGGGCGGGGACGGGCTGGAGACTGCCGAGCCCGCCAACAAGACCCGCGACGACCGCCTGCCCGGCGATGCCCCCGTCACCGCCTGGCACCGCTGCCCGGCCACCCCCCTGCCCTTCGCGGCCCAGGGCGAGGGCCTGGCCTTCCTCGGCGCCATCGAGGTGCTGGAGGCCGCCTGCGGCCCCGGCACCGGGGGCGTGGCGGATTGCGCCGCCGCCCTCATCCGCGTCGGCGACGTCTCGGGCGACAAGCTCCTCGGCCCGGCGGAGCTGGCGCGGCTGTTCCGCGGCGCCTCCTGGCTCCTCTCCCTGCAAGCGGAGGTCTCGCCGGAGCTGTCGGGACTGGCAGGCGCCGCGGGGGCGCTGGGCGCCGTGGCGGGCGCGCGGCTGATGGTGGAGAGCCTGGACTATGACGGCGACGGCCGCCTCTCCGCCCGAGAACTGGTGCAGGACCGCGCCGTTCTCGCCACCGGCGGCGAGGCCCGTGGCCGCCCGCTGGCGCTGGAACGCCTCTCCGAGGGCGTGGCGCTGATGCGCGGGATCGTCGAGGGGCTCATGGGCGGGGAGGAGTAGGCGGCGCCGGAGATTTCCGGCCCCGCGAAGCCCCGGCCGGGCCGGCCTGCGTAGAGGGATATCCCGGGCAGGGGATGCTTCACGCCGCCCCATCCGTCCGCTAAGGGGAGCGCATGTTCGTTACCGGCCCCCGATGATCTATTCCGAGATCGCTGTCCTGGTCCCCTGCCACAACGAAGAGGTGGCCATCGCGGGCGTTGTTGCCGGCTTCCGGGAGGCTCTCCCCGGGGCAGTGGTCTATGTCTACGACAACAACTCGACCGACGGCACGCGGGAGGCGGCAGCCGCGGCTGGCGCCGTCGTGCGGGGCGAGCCCCTGCAGGGCAAGGGCAACGTGGTCCGGCGCATGTTCGCCGACATCGAGGCCGAGGTGTACGTGCTCGTGGATGGCGACGGCACCTATGAGCCCGGTGCGGCCCCCGCCATGGTCCAGGCCCTCCTCAGTGAACGCCTGGACATGGTCACGGGGGTTCGCGTGACCGACGCGCAGGCCGCCTACCGCCCCGGCCACCGGCTCGGCAACCAGGTGCTGACCGGCGTGGTGCGGCAGGTCTTCGGCAACCGCGTCAGCGATATGCTCTCGGGTTACCGCTGCTTCTCCCGCCGCTTCGTCAAATCCTTCCCCGCGCTCGCCAAGGGCTTCGAGACCGAGACCGAATTCACCGTCCACGCCCTCGAGCTGCGGATGCCGGTCGCCGAGGTCCGCACCGCCTATAGCGAGCGCCCGGAAGGCTCGACCTCCAAGCTGCGGACCTACCATGACGGGTTCCGGATCCTGCGCATGATCCTCGCCCTCGTGCAGCGCGAGCGTCCCCGGCTCTTCTTCGGCATCGTCGCGACTGTTCTCGCCCTGGTTTCCGCCGCCCTCTTCATCCCGGTCCTGGAAACCTACGTGGAGACCGGCCTCGTGCCGCGCCTTCCGACCTTCGTCGCATCCACGCTGGCGATCATGCTCTCCTTCCTCTCCCTCGTCTGCGGCCTCATCCTCGACACCGTCACCCGCGGCCGCATCGAGGCCAAGCGCATCGCCTACCTCGCCCACCCGGCGCCGGGTGAAAGGGCGAAGAGCGTCTGACGCGGCCCCGGCGGGGGCCCGACCATCGAGGGGCCTGACGTGAGCGCCCTGCCGTTCACGATGCGCCCCGGTTCCATAGCTGGCCGCAGGGGTAGCGCTCTCCGCTCATGACTCCCGATACCCGATCCGACCATCAGGCCGCCGCGCCCGGCACCACCCTCCGGGTCGCCGCCGTTGCGCTCGTGACGGCGGTGGGCCTTCTCATCGCCTTCTGGCCCCAGTTCTCCAGCGGCTTCGCCTATTTCACCGGCGATCGGCTGGACGGCATCATCGCCGCGGCCGTGCATGAGCACTGGTACGCCTTCTTCTCCGGCCAGGCGGGCGCCTGGAACAAGACCTTCTATTTCCATCCCTGGCCGAACACCCTGGCCCTGAACGACGGCTACCTGCTGCATGGCATGCTGCACGCCGCCCTGCGCGCCACCGGCCTGCCGCCGCTCCTCTCGGCCGATATCGCCGGCATCATCCTTAAGGCGATGCTCGCCCCCGCCGCCTATCTCCTGGCGCGTCGCCACCTCTCCATGTCCGTCGCGCCGTCGCTGCTGGCTGGGCTGCTGACGCTCGGGGCCGGCAACCTCGCCATGGCGACCGGCCATGCCCAGTTCTTCGCGGCCGGGCCCGCGCTGGTCGCCGCCCTCCTCACGCTGGAAGCCTGCCGCGCCCTGCGCGAAGGCCGCGCCCGCCATGCCCTGGCCACCGGCATTCCCGCCGCGGTGATCGCGGGCCTGCTGCTGCTCACCTCCTTCTACGTCGCCTATGTGCTGCTGCTCGCCATCCCCCTCACCCTCGGCTGGGACCTGGTGCTGCGCGCCCTGGCGCGGCAGCCCGTCCTGCCGCAGGGCCGCGCCTGGATCGTGCCCCTGCTCGTCATCGGAGCCGTGGGCGTCGTTTCCCTCATCCCCGCCCTGATCCTCTACCTGCCGCAGATCCGCAGCGGCCTGCACGACATCGGCGCCGCCCGTGCCCATGCCATGACGCCGATCGGCCTCCTGGATCCGGGCATCCGCAGCATCCTCTGGTCCTGGGCCAATCCTGGCCCCACCACCACGCCCGACGGCCCGCACGGCTACGGCCCCCTGGTGCTGCTGGCCGCGTTCCTCGGCACGGTCACGGCGGTCATCCGTGCCTTTCGCCCCGGCCCCGGGCAGGCCTCGGCCCGCCTGATCGCCGCACTCGGCCTCGTTGCCCTCGGGCTGATGGTGCTGATCACCGCATGGCCCAAGGTCTGGCTCTGGTCCCTGGTCTGGCGCGTGGTGCCGGGCATGGGGGCCTTCCGCGTCACCTCACGCTGGTCCCTGCTGCTTGCCCCGGCCGTGATGCTGGTCGCGGCCTGGTGGGTGGCCTCCCTGCGCGCCCGCTTCGGCCGCCTCCTGCCCGCTCTGCTCGGCCTTCTTCTCGTCGTCGAGCAGATCGTCCCCTTGCATGTCGGCGCCAACCGGCGGGAGGAGGAGGCACGCCTCGCCGCCATCCCCAGCCCGCCCGCCGATTGCCGCGTCTTCATCGCCACCCGCCCGCGGGAGGGCGTGACGGACAGCTTCATCCTCAAGATCTACAGCCACAACGTGGATGCGATGATAGCGGCCAACGTGCTGCGCCTGCCCACCATCAACGGCTTCTCCACCTTCAACCCGCCGGGCTGGGATCTGGCCGACACGAGCGGCCGCCGTTACGCCGATCGCGCCCGGGCCGAGGCCGAGCGGCACAATCTCAACCCCTGCGGCCTGAACTTCGAGACGCTGCGCTGGAGCCCGACCGGCGATCCCTTCCGGGATGTCCCGCCCCCGCCGCCGCCGGCGCTGCGCCTGCAGCGCGGCGTCTCCCTGACGGTCACGGGCGCCAATACCGAGCTTGCCGAGACGCTGATCGACGGCTGGTCCGTGATCGAGAGCAATGGCGTTTGGTCCCTCGGTCCCCGCGCGCGCATTCTGCTTCCCCTGCAAGACGGCGTGACGGAGGGCAGGTTGCGCCTTACCGGCCGGGGCTTCGCCCGCGGCGCAGCGGATCAGGGCGTGCGGCCCGTCCTCCTCTCCGGCCCGCAGAACCCGGTCCGGGTGCCCGTGCAGGAGGACATCTCCATCGACATCCCCTTCACCGCCGCGGATCTGCGGGAAGGCGCGCTGGACGTGACCCTGGAAATCGAGAACCCGACCGCGCCCGCCGAGCCCGGCCAGCGCGGGGACCAGCGTCCGCTCGGTCTCTTCCTCAAGAGCATCATGGTCCAGTGACCGGCTAGGTGCGGCCCGGTGCTGCGGAGGCTTGCCCGTCCCGGGATGGGCATCCTGGGAGGGCCGCGCCCCGGCACGATCTGCCTTCCGGCCTCAAGGACCTGAGCCTGGGCATTCCGCTCCAGGCTCAGCCTTGCGCCCTGGGGGCCTAGTCGATCCGCGCGCCGGAGGCCTTCACGATCCCCGGCCAGCGGGCTGCCTCGGCCTTCACCAGCGCCGCGAACTCATCCCGGCTGCCCGTGGCCAGGTCGAAGCCCTGGGCGCGCAGGTTGTCCGCCACCTCCGGAGTGGCCATCGCCTTGCGGGTCTCGGCGTGCAGGCGCTCCAGCACCGGCTCGGGTGTGCCGGCGGGGGCGAGGAGGCCCTGCCAGGTCACCACCTCGAAGCCGGGATAGCCGCTTTCGGCCACGGTCGGCACATCGGGGAGGGAGGCGGCGCGGGCGGAGCCGGTGACGGCGAGCGCCCGGATGCGGCCGCCGCGGATGTGCTCGATGGCGGCGGGCAGGGTGACGAGGAGGCTGTCGATGTGCCCGGCCACCAGGTCCACCACGGCGGGGCCGCCGCCGCGATAGGGGACGTGGGTGGAGTTGAAGCCGAGGGTCTGGCCGAGGAGGATGCCGCCGAGATGGCCGATGCTGCCATTGCCCTGGCTGGCGAGGGTGAGCTTGCCCTCCGCCTCCTGCGCCAGCCGGCGGTAGTCGGCGAGGCTCCTCGCCTCCAGCCCGTTCTTCACCACCAGCACCTGCGGGGCGCGGACCAGCTCGGCGATCGGGGCGAAATCCTTGACGGGATCGAAGCCGAGCTTCGGGTAGAGCGCGGGGTTGATGGCCAGCGGGTCGGAGCCGACGAGGATCGTCAGCCCGTCCGGCCGGGCGCGGGCCACCAGCTCGAAGGCGATGTTGCTGCCAGCGCCGGTGTGGTTCTCCACCACCACGGGCTGGCCGAGCGGACCGGTCAGGGCACGGGCGACGCTGCGGCCGAGGATGTCCAGGCTGCCGCCGGGGGCCACGGGGACGATGACTCGCAGGGCGCGGTCCGGCCAGGGGGCGGCGGGGGCCTCGCTGGCCTGCGCGAAGGCCGGGCGGGCGACGGCTGGGCGCGCCAGGGCCAGGGGGGTGGGAAGCGCCGTCGCCAGGGCGAGGAAATGGCGGCGGGAGAGGTCGCGCATCGGTCGTGGCACCAGGAGCAAAGACAGGGGGAGATGTTTTTTCTCCGACAAGGCTCAAAATTCCGCAACTGAAAGATTTATTTGCTATGATTGGTCCTTGCCGCGGAAGGATTTGGCATGTGGCGGACATCCCGGAGTTGGACTCCACCGACCGTGCGATTCTCCGCCTGATTCAGCGGGACGCGGCCCTCTCCCTGGCCGCCATCGCGGAGTCGGTGGGCCTCACCCCGACCCCGTGCTGGAAGCGCATCCGGCGGATGGAGGCGGCGGGCGTCATCACCGGCCGTGCCACCCTGCTGGACCCGGCCAGGGTGGGATTGCCGCTCTCCGTCTTCGTGTCTCTGGAGATTGGGGACCATTCGGCCGGCTGGATCGAGGCCTTCGCGCGCAGCGTCTCCGCCATGCCGGAGGTGCTGGAGTGCTGGCGGATGGGCGGGGACGTGGACTACCTGCTGCGCGTGGCCGTGGCGGACATGGCGGCCTACGACGCCTTCTACCGCCGCCTGACCGCGGAGGTGCCGGGACTGCGCAACGTGACCAGCCGCTTCGCGATGGAACGGGTGAAGTCCACCACCGCCCTGCCTCTGTAACGGCCCTTGCCGTGTTGATGCCCCCGGTTGCCTGCCGCATAACGGCCCCGTGACACGCGCAGCATCCCAACCCGTCCTGATCGCGCCCTCTCTCCTGGCCGCGGACTTCACGCGCCTGGCGGAGGAGGTGGCCGCCATCGAGGCTGCCGGCGCCGACTGGCTTCACCTCGACATCATGGACGGCCACTTCGTGCCGAACATCTCCTTCGGACCGGCGATCGTGAAGGCGCTGCGGCCCCTGACACGCATGCCCTTCGACGTTCACCTGATGATCTCGCCCGCCGATCCGTATCTGGCCGCCTTCGCGGAGGCCGGGGCCGACCTGATCTCCCTGCACCCGGAGGCGGGGCCGCACCTGCACCGCTCCCTCCAGACCATCCGGGGGCTGGGGAAGAAGGCGGGGGTGGTGCTGAATCCCGGGACACCGGTGGAGGCCGTGGCGCCGGTGCTGGACCTGCTGGACCTGATCCTCGTGATGTCCGTGAACCCCGGCTTCGGCGGGCAGTCCTTCATCGAGAGCCAGGTGGAGAAGATCGCGGCGCTGCGGACCATGATCGACCGCTCCGGCCGCGACATCCGGCTACAGGTGGATGGCGGGGTGACGACCAAGACCGCCCCGATGTGCATCGCGGCGGGGGCGGACGTGCTGGTGGCCGGCACCGCCGTGTTCGGCGCCGCCGACCGTGCGGCCGCCATCACCGCCATTCGCGGCACGGCCGGCGCCGTCCGCAACTCTGAGGATGCCTGGGCATGAGCGGCTGGCTGCGCGGCGCGCGCCGCACCATCTCCGGCCTCAAGCCCATCCGCGTGCCGGATGCCCCGTCCCGCGCCTTCCGCGACCTCTGGCCGGGCGACGTGACCCGGGCGGGCAAGCTCATGGAGGGCGAGCTGGACGTGGCGGGCACGGTGCGGCCGCTGCCCGACGATCCCTCCGCCTTCGGCCCCGGCGCGGGCAGCCCGGCCTGGCGCGCGGCGCTGCACGGCTTCGCCTGGCTGCGCGACCTGCGCGCCCTGGGCACGGATGCCGCCCGGATGCACGCGCGGGACATCAGCCGCCTTTGGCTGGAATCCGGCACCACGGACCCCGTGGCCTCCGCGCCGGAGGTGGTGGGGGCGCGGCTCTCCGCCTGGCTGGGCCACTGGGACTTCCTGGCCGCGACCGCGGAGGACGGGCTGCGGCGTGCCCTGATGGCGCGGCTGGCCGCCGATGCGCGCGGGTTGGTGGCCGGCCTGCCGGCCGAGGCGCGGCACCGCGGGGCGCTGGTGGCCCTCAAGGGCGCCCTGGCAGCGGCGGTGGCGCTGGAGGAGGAGCCCTGGCTCACCCGCTGCCTCAAGCTGCTGCCCGCCGAGATCGACCGCCAGATCCTGCCGGACGGCGCCCAGGTGGAGCGCAGCCCCGGCATCCTGCTGCTGGCGCTGCAGGACCTGATCGAGATCCGCAACCTCCTCCACGGCGCTGGGATCGAGGCGCCGCCGCACCTCGCCCATGCCCTGGACCGCGCCGCCCCGGCGCTGCGCCTGTTCCGCCACGGCGATGGCGGCCTGGCCGCCTTCAACGGCACGCGGGAGGAGGCGGCGAGCCTGCTGGACCTCGTGCTGACCCAGGCGCAGGCGCGCGGCCGGGCGCCGCTGATCCTCGGCGATGCCGGGTTCCAGCGCCTGCAGGCCGGGCGGACGCTGGTGATCGCGGATTGTGGCACCCCGCCCCCGCGCAACGGCGCGGCGGCCCCGGGCGGCCTGCCGCGCGGCGCGGACCGGCTGCACCATGCCGGCACCCTGTCCTTCGAGATGTCGATCGGGCGCGACCGCCTGATTATCAACTGCGGCGCGGCCCCGGCGGCCGAGGGCGCCTGGCGCGACGCGCTGCGCGCCACGGCCGCCCATTCCACGCTGACCCTAGCCGACACCAACAGCAGCGAGCTGACCGAGGACGGCCTGGGCCGCCGCCCCGAGAACGTGGAGGCCGAGCGCCACGAGGCCAGCGGCGCCCAGTGGCTGGAAGCCACCCATGACGGCTGGAAGAAGGGCTTCAACGCCATCCACCGCCGCCGCCTCTATCTGGCGGAATCCGGCGACGACCTGCGCGGCGAGGACATCGTGGAGGCGGAGGACCTGCCCGCCTTCACCGTGCGCTTCCACCTGCACCCCGCCGTGACGGCAACCCTGGCGGAGGATGGCGGCTCGGTGCTGCTGCGCCTTCCCTCCGGCAACGCCTGGCGCCTGCGCGCGCGGGGCGGGCGCGTCTCGGTGGAGGACAGCGTGCAGGTCTTCGGCGAGGCGCAAGCGACGACCCAGGTGGCGGTCGCCGCCGAGGCCGGGTCCGGGCAGGTGCAGTGGGCCATCGGGCGGGTGGCGGCGACGGAGGGGTAATCCCCAGGAGAATCCGCCCCCTGGCCCCCTGGGCCAACGCAAAGCGCTTGTCCCGAGCCAAGGGCCTGCGGCCCTTGATACCTCGTCTGGCGGCCGCGGGACTGGTTTGAGCCGCCAGCCCTCCACGACAGGGTTCGATCCTGGCCTTGCCGGCGCCTTGGCTCGGTGAGCCGAGGCGCACCGTCGGCCGGGCGACTCCACCCCGAAGAAAGAGATGATGGCGAGGGGTCCGGGGAGAGGAAGAATTCTTTCTTCCTCTCCCCGGGGCAGACCGAACCGCCAATCACCGACACCACAGGACAACCCGCGCCCTCTCTCCACGTTTCCAACCCCGCGAGCCGCCGCATGGCGCCGCGGCCCAGCGGGTCTTCCCCAGGGATTTCGAGGAGAGAGACTATGGACAGCGATCGGATCATCGGCGCCGGCAAGCAGGCGGCGGGCGAGGTGCAGGAAGGTGTGGGCAGCCTGATCGGCGACAACCGCACCCAGGCCCAGGGCAAGGCGAACCAGGCCAAGGGCGAGGTTCAGAACCAGGTCGGCCAGCTCGAGGACTACATCCGCGACCAGCCGCTGACGGCCGCCGCGATCGCGGTGGGCTTCGGCTGGCTGCTGGGCCGCCTGCGGATCATCTGACCGCGGCGAGGCCTCGGCTTTCCAAGGCGGCGCGTCGGTCCCCGTGGCCGGCGCGCCGTTTCGTTTGCGGGACGGCGCGTAACGGATCATGGCGGGATCTTCGGGAAGGGTTTCCCTTCCCCATCTCCGCCGGATGATGCTTTTGCCACGCCGGGTTCTGATCGGCCTTTCCCTCGGTGCCCTGGCGCAGCCGGCCCTCTCCCAACCGGCCGGGAGCGCGCTCGGGGATGTGCTTCGGGCAGCTGCCGCCGGCCTGCCGCGGCTGCACAGCGTGACGGTCTCGCAGCAGGGCCGGATCCTCGCGGAGATGCATCTGCGCGGGCCGGCGCTGGACGTTCCGCACAAGATCAAGTCCGCTTCCAAGACCCTGCTCGCGGCGCTGGTGGGGATCGCCATCGCGCGCGGCGTGCTGCGCGGGGTGGACCAGCCGGTGCTGCCGCTGCTCGGCCCGCCCCCGCGCGGGCTCGACCCGCGGGTGGAAGGCATCACCATCGGCCACCTGCTGACCATGCGGGCGGGGCTGGAGCGGACCTCCGGCGCGAACTATGGCGGCTGGGCGGCGGCGCGCGATCCGGTGGCCTATGCGCTGACCCGGCCCTTCGTGGACGAGCCGGGCGGGGAGATGCAGTACTCCACCGGCTCCACCCACATCCTCGGCGCGGCGCTGGCCCGCGCGGCGGGGCGGCCGCTGCTGGATCTGGCGCGGGACTGGCTAGGGGAGCCGCTGGGCATCGCCGTTCCGCCCTGGCCGCGCGACCCGCAGGGCCGTTACTACGGCGGCAACGACATGCGCCTGACGCCCCGCGCCCTGCTGCGCTTCGGCGAGTGCTGTCGCCTGGGCGGGTCCTGGAACGGGGCGCAGGTGGTGCCCGCGGCCTGGCTGGCGGAGAGCTGGGTGCCCCGCACCCGGTCCGCCTGGAGCGGGCAGTCCTACGGCTATGGCTGGTGGATCGCGGCGGCGCGCGGGATGCCCGTGTATTTTGCCTGGGGCTATGGCGGGCAGATGCTCTACCTCGTGCCGGGCCTGGCGCTGAGCGCCGTGATGATGTCGGACCCCGCCGCGCCGCGGGACCCCGAGCATATGGCGGGGCTGCACGCGCTGTTGACGGAGACGATCATGCCGGCCCTGGGCGCCGCGGGCTGAGCCCCTTGGCCGACGCCCCCGGCCTGCCCCAGGATCGCCCGCCCCGGCCGGAGTCCGCGCATGATCACCATCCACCACCTGAACAACTCGCGCTCCCAGAGGGTGCTCTGGCTGCTGGAGGAGCTGGAGGTTCCCTACGAGATCCGGCGCTACCAGCGCGATCCCGCCACCATGCTGGCACCGCCGGAGCTGCGGGCGGTGCATCCGCTGGGCAAGTCGCCGGTGCTGACGGAGGACGGGCTGACGCTCGCCGAGACAGGGGCGATCGTGGAGTACATCCTGAAGCGCCATGGCGGAGGGCGCCTGGTACCGGCGGAGGATTCCCCGCATTTCTGGGCCTATCGCCACTGGATGCATCACGCGGAGGGCTCGGCCATGCCGCCGCTGGTGATGGCGCTGCTGTTCAACGCCATGGGCAAGCGCGCGCCGCCGGAGGCGCAGCCGATGGCGGAGAAGCTGGCCCAGGGCATGAAGGGCGCCATGGTGGAGCCGAACCTGGAGCGGCTGAAGGATTACTGGAACGCGGCCCTGGCGGAAACGGGCTGGTTCGCGGGGCCGGAGATGACGGCGGCCGACATCATGATGAGCTTCCCGCTTGAGGCCGCCTCCTCCCGCTCCCCCTTCGGCGACCGGCCGCATCCCCCGGCCTTCCTGGCGCGCATCCATGAGCGCCCGGCCTATCGGCGGGGGGTGGAGAAGGGCGGGGAATACGCCTACGCCCGATAGGGCTGCCGCTTGATCCGGATCGACGGGGCGGTGAAGCGGGACCCGGTGCGGCGCTGGGCCCTGCCGGACCGTGCCTTCTTCGCCGCCGGGGCCTGCCACATCCTGGCCCATGCCTTCCTCGATCGGCATGGCCGGCCGGGGATGCGGGCGCTGTGGATCAGGCCGGCGCCGGGCTTCACCATGAACCACATCGTGGTGGATGGCGGCGCCTGGATCTTCGACTGGCGGGGCTATGCCCGGCGGGATGCCTTCCTGGCCCATACCTGGCGCAAGGCGCGGCGCTGGTGGCCGGGCTGGGACGCTGCACTGGTGGAACTGCTGCGCGAGGTGCTTGTCTCGGAACCGCTGTCCCGCACCCATGAGGGGCTCTGGCTGCGGGAGCCCGGGGATTTCCTGCACGACGCCGGCATGCGGGCCAGGGCCTATCTGGACCGGTTTCCGGCGCCGCCTTCGGAGGCGTGAACAGGCCCGCGCAAGTAACGCTTCCCGCCCGGCCCCGCCGACCCCAAAATAAGCGGATGGCCTCCCCGCTTCCCGTCCCGCACGACACGCCGGACCCCGACTTCGCCGACCTTCTCGCCCGGCGCCCGCACCTGAAAGCGCACGCGCTGGACGGGCTGGTGATGGATGACGTGCCCCTGGCGCAGATCGCGCGGCAGGTCGGCACCCCCACCTGGGTCTATTCCGCGGCCACGCTGCGCCGCCGTTACGGCACCCTGCGGGATGCGCTGGAGGGGGCAGGGCTGACCGCCTCCGTCCACTTCGCGGCGAAGGCGAATGACAGCCTGGCCGTGCTGCGCGTGCTGGGCGCCGAGGGCGCCGGCGCCGATGTGGTGAGCGAGGGCGAGCTTCTCGCCGCCCGCGCCGCCGGCATTCCCGCCCGACGGATCGTCTTCTCCGGCGTCGGCAAGACGGAGCGGGAGATCGCGCTGGCCCTGCGCGAGGGCATCCTGCAGATCAACGCCGAGAGCGCGGAGGAGATCGAGCGCATCTCCTCCGTCGCGGACGCCATGGGCCTGACCGCCCCCGTCTCGCTCCGCATCAACCCGGACGTGGATGCGCGCACCCACGCGAAGATCTCCACCGGGCTGGCCGAGAACAAGTTCGGCATTCCCTACACCGACGCCCCGGCCCTTTATGCCCGCATGGCCTCCCTGCCCGGCATCCGGCCGGTGGGGCTGGCCGTGCATATCGGCAGCCAGATCACCGAGGGCATGGCGGGCTTCCGCGCCGCCTATGCCCGCGTGGCGGAGATGGCGCAGGCGCTGATGGGCCGCGGCCTGCCGGTGGAGCGGCTGGATTGCGGCGGGGGCCTCGGCATCTCCTACCGGGACGAGGCGCCGCCCTCCCCGGCCGCGCTGGCGGGGGCGATCAAGGCGACCCTCGGCCCGCTGGGCCTGCCCGTGATGCTGGAGCCGGGGCGCTGGATCGCGGCGCCGGCCGGCGTGCTGCTGGCCTCCGTGGTGCTGCAGAAGCGCGGGGCAAACCGGCGCTTCGTGATCCTGGATGCCGCCATGAACGACCTGGTGCGTCCGGCCATGTACGAGGCCTGGCACGGCATCCTGCCCGTGGCGCCGGACGCGCTGCACGCCCCCGCCTCCCCCGCCGACGTGGTGGGGCCGGTCTGCGAGACGGGCGACACCTTCGCGCGCGGGCGGGCCCTGCCGGACCTGCCGCCGGGGGCGCTGGTGGCCTTCCTCGACGCCGGGGCCTACGGCGCGACCATGTCCTCCACCTACAACGCCCGGCCCCTCGCGGCGGAGGTGCTGGTAGACGGGCACCGATGGGCCGTGACCCGGCCGCGCCAGCCGCTTGAGGCGTTGTTGGCGCATCAGGTCGTGCCGGACTGGCTGGGGACCACGGCTTGAGCGGGCCTGGCCCCCGCCAGACCGACATCAAGTCCCCCGGCAGGGCAGGGGCGGGCGGCCCCGTGCCGCGCCGCCTCGGCCGCCTCCGCGCCAGGGCAAGGCTCGCCCTGCTCTGGGAATCCCTCTGGCCCCGCGCCTGGCCGGCGCTGGGGGTGACGGGGGTCTTCCTCGTCCTCGCCCTCTCGGGCTTCTTCCTTCTTCTCTCGCCGCTGGCGCATCTGGTGCTGCTGGCGGTGCTGATCGCGGCGCTGGTGCTGGCGCTGATGCGCGGTGCGCGCGGCTTCGCTCGCCCTGGCGACGAGGCGGCCGACCGGCGGCTGGAGCGCAGTTCCGGCCTCGCCCACCGCCCCCTCACGGCGCTGCTGGACCGGCCCGCCGGGGGCGATGCCGCCGCACAGGCCCTCTGGCGCGCCCATCAGGCGCGGGAGGCGGCGCGGATCCGCTCCTTGCGCGTCGGCCTTCCCCGCCCGGGGCTGGCTGCACGCGATCCCCGCGCCCTGCGGACGGGCCTAGCCATTGCCCTCCTCGCCTCGGTCGTGGTGGCGGGGGCGGAGGCGCCGGAACGGCTGCGGCGTGCCCTCTGGCCCGCAGGCCCGGTCGCCGCCCCGCCGCTGGCCGCGAAGCTGGAGGCCTGGGTGACGCCGCCCGCCTATACCGGTGCCCCGCCGGTCTTCCTCGATCCCGCGGGTGGCAGCGTGACGGTGCCGGCGGGCAGCCGCCTGCGCGCCGTGCTCTCCGGCGGCCCCGCGGTCGGCACGGCGCCGGAGCTGCTGCGGGACGGCACGCCGATCGCCGCCTTCCAGCCGCTCGGCCCCGGCAGCCACAGCACGGAGGCGGTGCTGGACGCGGGCGGCCGGCTGATCATCCGCCAGGGCGGGGGAGAGGTGGCGGGCTGGACCGTGGCGGTGCAGGCGGATGCTCCGCCGCGCATCGCCTTCGCCGAGCCCCCGGCGGCGGCCGCGCGGGGCCTGGCCACGCGCATCCCCTTCCGCGCCGAGGACGACTGGGGCGTGGCCTCCGCCGTCGCCGAGATCCGCCTTGCCGCCCGGCCGGAGGCGCCGCCCCTTTCCATCGACCTTCCCCTGCCGCCCGGCGCGCCGAAGGCGCCCCGCGGCGTGGCGCAGCCCGACCTTTCCGCCCATCCCTGGGCCGGGCTGGCCGTGCGCCTGCGGCTCGTGGCGCGCGACGGCGCCGGGCAGGAGGGGCGGTCCGAGGAGGCCGCGCTGACCCTGCCAGAGCGGAGCTTCAACCACCCGGTGGCGCGCGGGCTGGTGCTGCTCCGCAAGGGCCTCTCGCTCGACCCCAATGCGCGCGGGCGGGCCATGGAGGGACTGGACCGGCTCTCCGAGCAGCCCCAGGCCTTCGAGAACGACACCGCTACGGCCCTGGCCCTGCGCTCCGCCCGCGGCAGGCTGGAGGACGCGCGGCCGGAGGCGGTGGGCGAGGCCCAGCAGACGATGTGGGACACCGCACTGGCCCTGGAGGAGGGCCGCGCAGACCGCACCTCCCGCGCCCTGGCCGAGACCCGCGAGCGCCTGCGCGAGGCCCTGCGCGAGCGCGAGCGGCAGGAGCGCGAGCGTGCGGAGAGCCAGCGGCAGGAGCAGGAGGCCCGGCGGGAGGCCGAGCGGCAGGAGGAAGCCCGGCGGCAGGCCGAGGCCAATTCCCGGAACGAGAACCAGCCTCCGGGCGAGAACCGGGATCAGGCGGCCCGCCAGCAGGAGCAGCAGCAGGCGCAGCGCGAGGCCGAGGCCCAGCAGCGGGAGGCCGCGCGCGACGCCCAGCGCCAGGAGACGGACCGCCGCATCCAGGAGCTGCGCGAGGCCGTGCGGCGCCACCTGGACGCCCTGGCGGAGCGGCTGCAGCGGGAGAACGGCGAGGACCCCGCCGCACCCCGCCCCCGCGCCCGCCAGCAGGAGCAGCGCGAGGCCGAGCGCCGCACCGACCGCATGCGCGAGCAGAACCGCCAGGACCGCCCCGAGGAGGCCGAGCGCGAGCTGGCCGAGTTGGAGAAGATGCTGGAGGACCTGGAGAACGGCCGCATGGCCGAGAACCAGCGCGAGGAGCGCCGCCAGCGGCGCGAGCGCGGCCAGCAGCAGATGGGCGTGATCCAGGACATGGTCCGCCGCGAATCCCGCCTTCTGGACGGCGCGCACCAGCGATCCGAATCTGACGCCGCCCGGCGGGAGCAGGCCCGCCGCCCCGCCTATCCCTGGAACCGCAACCAGCCGCCGCCCGAGCCCCCCGCCGCCGCGCCGCCCCCCACTGCCGATGCCCGCACCCAGCGCGCCCTGCGCCGCGCCCTGGGCGAGCTGATGCAGCAGCAGGGCGACCTGACCGGCGACGTGCCCGCCCCGCTCGGCCGCGCCGACCAGGCCATGCGCGAGAGCGCCGAGGCCCTTTCCGGCGGCGGCGACCCCCGCCCACACCAGGAGCGTGCGATCCGCGAACTCTCCGAGGGCGGTCGCCAGATGGCCCAGCGCATGCAGCGCCAGTTCGGCCGCCCCGACCAGGGCGAGCCCGGCGAGGGCCAGGAGGGCGAAGGCCAGGGCGATGCCATGGCCGAGGGTGGCGAGCAGGGCGGCGAGGGCCAAGACCAGATGGCCCAGAACGGTGAGGGCCGCGACCCGCTCGGCCGCCGCCTGCGCGAGGGCACGGGCACGGCCGAGGAGGGCGGCGACACCCGCGTGCCCGACGAGGCGGAAATCCTACGCACCCGCCGCCTGCAGGAGGAGCTGCGACGCCGGCTGGCGGAGCGCGAGCGATCGACGACGGAGCTGGACTATATCGACCGGCTGTTGCGGCTGTTCTGACGGGTTCGGGACCAGGGGGCGCCGCCCCCTGGAACCCCCGCCAAGGACCTGAGGCCCTTGGATCCACATCTGGCTGCCGCCGCGCCGTCCTGACACAGGGTTTCGGCGATAAGGGATTGATCTTACCCCTGTAGTCGCCTGAGGTCATCGACCTCAGGCGCACCGTCAGCCGAGTAAGCCCAAAGCCCAGAAAAAGATGATGGTGAGGGGTCCGGGGAGAGGAAGAATTCCTTCTTCCTCTCCCCGGGACAGACCAACGTCCCAGGATCAGCCCGCCGTCTGGAATCCCTGTTCCCGCAGCAGGGCCGCAGCGATCGCGCGGGCCTCTGCGGAGCCTTGCTCGCTCTGGCGGCTGATGGGACCGCTCACCACCAGGGCGCCGAGGAAGGCGCCGTCGGCATCGCGGACCGGGAGGGCGATGGAGGCGAGGCCGGGGTCGCGCTCTCCGGCGGTGGAGAGCCAGCCCTGGTGCTGGAGGGTCTCGGCCAGGGGCGTGGGGCTGCCGGTGCCGGCCAGCAGCACATGGGCGGCCGCGCCTCCAGCGGAGAGGGGCAGGCGTTCCCCGGTTTCCACCTGGTGGCGCAGGGCGCGGGGGGCGTTGGCGCGGCAGAGGCAGAGGCGGTCGTCGCCGTCGCGCTCGTAGAAGGCGGCGCTCTCGCCGGTTCGCTCCATCACGGCCTGGAGGATGGGGGTGAGGCGGGCGATGAGGTCGTGCGTGGCGCCGTAGAGCGCGGCGAGGCGGAGCGGCGCCGGGCCAGGGGCATAGCGCCCATCCGCCTGCCGCCGCAGATAGCCGTGCGCGACATAGGTCGCGAGGATGCGGAGGAGGGTGGCCTTGTCGAGCCCGCTGAGGGCGGCCAGCTCGCGCAGGTGCAGCCGTGGATGGCGTTCCGAGAAGCAGGCGAGGACGAGGAGGGCGCGGTCCAGCACACCCGAAGGTGGCTTGGTGGCCGGGGCCGGCTTGGCCATGATGGCGGATGCTTTCTGTGCGGGTCTTGTCTTGACGCTACCTGGCGCGTCCCAGAGAGTTCATTCAGTAAAATTCATTTCATTCAATGAAGCAAGGTGCGGGGCCGCCCCTCCCCCGCCGGAAGAGGCAGCCCGATGAGCGAAACCCCGGAGACGACAGCGCTGCGCAACCACAGCGCCCATTGGGGGGTGTTCCGCGCGGGCTGGGCCGATGGGCGGCTGGTGGTGCAGCCCCATCCCGGCGATCCGGATCCCTCCCCCATCCTGAAGAACTTTCCTGATGCCTTGCACCACCGCGCCCGCATCGCGCGGCCCATGGTGCGGCGGGGCTGGCTGGAGAGGGGCCCGGGGCCGGACCGGCGCCGCGGGCGGGACGAGTTCGTGGAGATGGGCTGGGACGAGGTGCTGGACCTGCTGGCCGGGGAGCTTCGCCGGGTGAAGGAGGCGCACGGGGCGGAGGCGGTGTTCGGCGGGTCCTATGGCTGGTCCTCCGCGGGGCGCTTCCACCACGCGCAGAGCCAGGTGCACCGGTTCCTGAACACCTCGATCGGCGGCTACGTGCGATCCGTGAATTCCTACAGCGCCGGGGCCTCCGCGGTGATCATGCCGCACTTCATCGGGCCGTTCGATGCGGTGGCGCGGCGCGGCGTGACCTGGACGCAGGTGGTGGCGCATACGGACACGGTGCTGGCCTTTGGGGGCATGGCGCTGAAGAACTCGGCGGTGGCCAGCGGCGGCGTCAGCAAGCACATCGAGCGGGATTCGATGCGCCGCGCGCGCGAGCGGGGCGCGCGCTTCATCAACATTTCCCCGTTGCGGAGCGACCTGCCGGAGGAGGCGGGGGCGGAGTGGCTGCCGGTGGTGCCGGGCACGGACACGGCGCTGATGCTGGGCATGGCGCATACGCTGGTGAGGGAGGGGCTGCACGACACGGGCTTCCTTGACCGCTTCTGCGTGGGCTTCCCGCAGTTCGAGCACTACCTGATGGGCACCTCGGACGGGCAGCCCAAGGATGCGGCCTGGGCGGCCTCCATCTGCGGCGTTCCCGCGGACACGATCGTGGCGCTCGCCCGCCGCGCGGCGCAGGGGCGCACGCTGGTGGCGATGGCGCATGCGCTGCAGCGCGCGGAGCACGGCGAGCAGCCCGTGTGGATGGGCGCGGTGCTGGCGGCCATGCTCGGGCAGATCGGGCTGCCGGGCGGGGGCTATGCCTATGCGCTCGGGGCGCTGGCGCATTACGGGAAGCAGCAGAACGCGGTGCCGATCCCGACGCTGCCGCAGGGGGTGAACGGGGTGAAGAACTTCATCCCCGTGGCGCGGATCAGCGACATGCTGCTGAACCCCGGCGCTCCCTTCGACTACAACGGCAAGCGGATGCACTACGCCGACATCAAGCTCGTCTACTGGGCCGGCGGAAATCCTTTCCACCACCACCAGGACCTGAACCGTCTGCGCGAGGCCTTCGCGAGGGTAGACACGCTGGTGGTGCACGAGACCGCCTGGACCGCCACCGCCCGCCACGCCGACATCGTGCTGCCCTGCACGATGACGCTGGAGCGCGAGGATATCGGCGCCGCCGCGACCGACCCGCTGATGGTGGCGATGCACCGGCTGGCCGAGCCTTTCGGAGAGGCGCGGGACGACTACGCGATCTTCGCCGGGCTGGCGCGGCGCCTGGGGGCGGAGGAGGCCTTCACCGAGGGGCGCGACGCCGCGGGCTGGCTGCGACACCTGTATGCGCGCACGCAGAATGCGCTGGAGGCGAAGGGGCTCTACGCTCCGGACTTCGATACCTTCTTCCGAGAGGGCGAGCTGACCCTGCCGCAGGAAGAGGACGATGGCGGCATCGTCGGGCGTTTCCGGCGTGACCCGGACGGTGCGCCCCTGCCGACGCCGAGCGGGAAGGTGGAGATCTGCTCCGAGACCGTCGCGGGCTTCGGCTATGACGACTGCCCCGGCCATCCTGCCTGGCTGCCGCCGGAGGAGGTGCCGGATGCGCGCCACTCGCTGCGGCTGGTGGCGAACCAGCCCTATACGAAGCTGCACAGCCAGCTCGATTTCGGCGCCTACAGCGCGGGCGAGAAGCGGCGCGGGCGCGAGGTGGCGCGGCTGCATCCGGCGGAGGCCGCCGCGCGCGGCATCGCGGATGGCGACATCGTCAGGCTGTTCAACGACCGCGGCGCCTGCCTGGCGAGCGCGGCACTGACGGAGGACGTGATGCCCGGCGTGGTGCAGTTGCCGACCGGCGCCTGGTACGACCCGGCCGACGCTTCCGAGGAGCGGCCGCTCTGCGTCCACGGGAATCCGAACGTGCTGACGCGGGACGTTGGCACTTCCCGCCTTGCCCAGGGCTGCACGGGGCAGCTGACGGTGGTGGAGGTGGAGCGCTTCGAGGGGAACCTGCCGCCGATCCAGGCCTTCGAGCCGCCCGTTCCCGCGGTGCGCGCGTGAGCCTCTACCGCGGCATGGACGCCGCCACCCTGGACGTGGAGTACAACGCCCGCGCCACGACGCCGGAGATGCCGGCGATCGTGGAGGGCTACCGCACCCGCACCGGCGCGGCCAGGGCAGCGCTGGCGTGGTCCACCCACGCCTACGGGCCAACGGAGCCGGAGCGGCTGGACGTGTACCCGGCCGGGGCGAATGCCCCCGTGCTCGTCTTCATCCATGGCGGCTACTGGCGGGCGCTGGATTCCGCCGATGGCGGCTCCATGGCGCCGGCCTTCGTGGCGGCAGGGGCCTGCGTGGTGTCGGTGAACTACACGCTGGCACCGGCCGCCTCCCTGGACAGGATCGTGGACGAGTGCCGGCGCGCCCTGGCCTGGGTACACGCCAACATCGCGCGCTTCGGCGGCGATCCCGCGCGCATCCACGTCTGCGGCAGCAGCGCGGGCGGGCATCTGGCGGGGATGCTGCTCGTCTCCGGCTGGCAGGCGGGGTTGGGCCTGCCGGAGCGCGCCGTGAGCGGCGCCACGCTCCTCTCCGGACTGTTCGACCTGACGCCCCTGCCCCATACCCACATCAACGCCTGGATGAGCCTGGACACCGCCTCCGTCGCGCGGAACAGCCCGGCGCTTCTGCCCCTGCCCTCCGGCCTTCCGGTGGTGCTGGCCTATGGCGACACGGAGACCGCGGAGTTCAAGCGGCAGACGATCGACTTCGCTTCGGCCCTGCGCGACGCGGGCTGCGACACGGTGCTGCTGCCGGCGCGGCCGGGGTCGAACCACTTCGACATCGTGTTCGACCTGGGAGAGCCGGGGAACCCGCTGTTCGAGGCGACGCGGCGGGCGATGGGAATCTGAGCGGCGCGGCAGAGAAGGATTTTTATCTTCTCTCATTCCCAGATCTTTTCGTCGCGCCACCAAAGATTGTTTTTCTTGCGCCGAGGGTTTCGACCGGTGATCGGTATCCTTAAGACTTCTCCATACATCGGCTCGTCATCAGACGGTCACGACGGGCGTCGCCGACCCGGACGTAGCGTCGCGCCGACCGAAGGAGAAGTCGGATGTCGGACGCAATCATGGCCGCACCGGCCGGGGTGGGGGGCGACCGCCCGCACCGTCCCCAGCTGGACAGCAAGCCCCACTTCGCCACCGGAGTAATCTTCTTCGCCATCCTGCTCGGCGGGCTCGCCTTCACCATCCACAGCCTGCGGTCGGACATGGCGGAGACGGGGGCCGAGCCGCTGGCAATCGGGGCCTTCGTCCTGCTCGGCGTGGCGCTGCTGGTCGCGCTGGCCTTCGAGTTCGTGAACGGCTTCCACGACACGGCCAATGCGGTGGCCACCGTGATCTACACGCACAGCCTGCCGCCCACCGTCGCGGTGATCTGGTCCGGCTTCTTCAACTTCCTGGGCGTGCTGCTCTCGGCCGGCGGGGTCGCCTTCGGCATCATCAACCTGCTGCCGGTGGAACTGATCCTGCAGGTGGGCAGCGGCGCGGGCTTCGCGATGATCTTCGCCCTCCTGATCGCGGCCATCATCTGGAACCTCGGCACCTGGGCGCTGGGGCTGCCCGCCTCCTCCTCCCATACGCTGATCGGCTCCATCATCGGCGTCGGGCTGGCGAACCAGCTCCTGGCGCCGGCGGGCACGGCGACGTCGGGCGTGGACTGGACCCAGGCCACCAGCACCTTCGAGGCGCTGCTGCTCAGCCCCCTGGTCGGCTTCCTCGCCGCCGCCGGCCTGCTGCTGACCATGCGCGCGCTGGTGCGGCGGCGGGACCTGTACGAGGCGCCGACGGCGGATTCCAAGCCGCCGGTGTGGATCCGCGGGCTGCTGATCCTGACCTGCACGGGCGTCTCCTTCGCCCACGGCTCCAATGACGGGCAGAAGGGCATGGGGCTGATCATGCTCATCCTCATCGGCGCCCTGCCCACCGCCTATGCCCTGAACCGCGCGGTGCCGGAGAGTGCGACCCCCGCCTTCCTGCAGACCGCCTCCGAGGCGCGGCAAGTCTTCGACACCCGCGCCGGCGGGCCGCTGCCGCCCGCCGCCGGGGCCCGCGAGGCGACGGCTGCCGCGCTGCGCGACCGGACGCCCGCGAGCCCGGCGGGCTTCGCCGCCCTGTCGGCCCTGACGGAGGATGTCAGCCGGCAGGTTCGGGATTACGGCTCCATCCAGCGCATTCCTGCCGCTGCCACGCAGAACGTGCGCAACGACATGTACCTGGTGTCCGATACCATCCGCGGCCTCAAGAAGCAGGGCGTGGCCTTCGATGCGGCGGAGACGGCGCGGCTGACGGCCTACCAGCGCGCGCTGGACGACGCGACGAAGTTCATCCCGACCTGGGTGAAGATTTCCGTCGCCCTCGCGCTCGGCCTCGGCACCATGGTCGGGTGGAAGCGCATCGTCGTCACGGTCGGCGAGAAGATCGGCAAGACGCACATGACCTACGCCCAGGGCGCCTCCGCCGAGATGGTGGCGGCGATCACCATCGCGGCGGCCGACATGTACCACCTGCCCGTCTCCACCACCCATGTCCTCTCCTCCGGCGTGGCGGGGACGATGGCGGCGAACGGGTCCGGGCTGCAGTGGTCCACGGTGCGCAGCCTGCTGATGGCCTGGGTGCTGACCCTGCCGGCCGCCATCCTGCTCGCCGGCTGCCTCTACGCCCTGCTGCGCCAGGTGATGTAGCCGGGCGCGGCGGGGGCACCTCTCCCCCGCCCGCCTCGCGATCCTCAGGTGTCATCGAACCGACATTGCAGGGCGGGCCGTTCCCGTGATGAAGACGGCGCGGACCCGGAGGGATGCGGATGCAGGCCGAAGAGAGCGACTCCTCATGGCTCAAGCTGGAACTTGAGGACGACTTCGACGAGGAGCTGGAGCAGGAGGTGGACGATGCCCGCCTGCCGCCGGAGCTGCGGGAACTGCACCAGCACCGGAAGAAGAGCGGGATCGATCGCGGCCTGTATTTCCGCGAGCTGATGCGCCTGCAGGGCGAGCTGGTGAAGCTGCAGGACTGGGTGGTCCACAAGGGGCTGAAGGTCGTCGTCCTGTTCGAGGGACGTGACAGCGCCGGCAAGGGCGGCGTGATCAAGCGCATCACCCAGCGCGTGAACCCCCGCACCTGCCGCGTGGTGGCCCTGCCCGCCCCATCGGACCGCGAGCGGACGCAGTGGTACTTCCAGCGCTACGTCTCCCACCTGCCGGCCGCCGGCGAGATCGTGCTGTTCGACCGCAGCTGGTACAACCGCGCGGGCGTGGAGCGCGTGATGGGCTTCGCCGATGACGGGCAGGTGGAGGACTTCTTCCGCGACGTGCCGGACTTCGAGCGCATGCTCGTGCGCTCCGGCATCCTCGTGGTGAAATACTGGTTCTCCATCACGGACGAGGAGCAGCAGCTGCGCTTCATGATGCGGATCCACGATCCCATCAAGCAGTGGAAGCTCTCCCCCATGGACCTGCAGTCCCGCGTCCGCTGGGAGAGGTACACCCGCGCCAAGGAGGAGATGTTCGAGCGCACGAACATCGAGGAGGCGCCCTGGTACATCGTCGAGGGCAACGACAAGAAGCGGGCGCGGCTGAACTGCATCGCGCACCTCCTCTCCCTCATTCCCTACGAGGAGATCCCGCGGGAGACGGTGCTGCTGCCGGAGCGCGTGTTCAACCCGGACTACGAGCGGCGGACCCTGCCGCCGGAGCTCTACGTGCCCGAGGCCTACTGAGGGCGCGTTCCCCGGCGCCGGCGGCCCTGCCCCGGGCAGGCGGGGGGCGTCCGTGCCGTTCCGGGGTGCAGGGGCCACCCCGGACGGCGCGGCCGGGCCGCCGCAGGGCGGTGCCAAGGCCGGCAAGAGTTTGATGTCCGTTAGAGACGAACCGTCAACAATGACGGTTACCGAATCCCTGATGAGGCGATATCCTCGCCGCAGGTGAGCGCCAGGCCGTCATGACATCCGGGGATCCGCCCCTTTCCGCGGTGCTTCGCGCGATCGGGAAGCGACTGGAAGCCGGTCGCCACGCCTCGCGCGAAGGTCCCCACGCGACCGATATCGCCAGGCTGGACGAGCTGGTCGAGCGGATGGCCCAGCTTCGCGGGTGCCTGGTCTCCCTTCTCGGGGACGCGCTGGTTCCGGCATTGCCCCCGCATCCCGGCGCGGCGGCAGCGACCCGGGACGGGGCCGATGCGGCCGAGGCAGCCCTGGCCGTCGCTGAGTCCTATGCCGGCGATGCAAATCGCCGCAGGGCGCGCGGCGTGACGCTGATGATGTCGGGAGACCTGTCGGCGCTCGACCGTGTCGCCGCCTTTCGCGACGAGGCCATGGCCTGCGCCAGCGCGGGGCTCCAGGAATGGCAGCGCGCCGTGGCCATGCTCGCCGGCACCCCGCCCGAAGGGGTTCCCGCCCCGCCGGAGCCGCCGCCCCTGGCCATTGCCGCCGTGGAAGCCGAGGAGGCGGAGGACGCGACGGTGCGTCCGCCCGTCCGCTCGCCGGAGCCCATCCTCCCCGCTGCCCTCCCCACCCCTGCAGTTCGCCAGGACGAGGGAACCGCGATTCCTTCGGGGCTGCGGCGGATCCTCTCCAACGATTTCAGGTTCGGCGAGGACCGGCTCGTCCTGGCCGGCCGGTACGAGCTTCGCGACCTGATCGGCCGGGGCAGCTTCGGCATCGTCCTGGAAGCCTTCGACCAGGCCCTGGGGCGCCTGGTCGCGGTGAAGGTCATGGATATCCCGCAGGGCGACGCGCCGGAAACGCTGGAGCTGCACGAGCGATTCCGCCGGGAGGCCCGCGCGGTCGGCCGGCTCTCGCATCCGGGAATCGTGCCCGTCTACGACTTCGGCGAGGGCTCGGACACCGCCTGGATCGTGATGGAGCTCGTCATCGGAGAGACCCTGCAGGCCGTGCTGCGGCGCGACGGGGCGGTTTCGCCACCGGAGGCAACCCGCATCGCGATCGAGCTGCTGGACGCCCTGGCCTTCGCCCATGGCCGCGGGATCGTCCATCGCGACGTGAAGGCGGCGAATGTCCTGCTGGCGGCAACCACCGATCACGATCACGGCGCCGTAAGGCTGGTCGATTTCGGCGTCGCCCGCCTCGGGGACAGCCAGGCGACCGTCTTCGGCGAGATGATCGGGACGCTCAGCACCATGTCGCCGGAACAGGTGAGAGGCGAGGCGGTGGACCACCGGGCCGATCTCTGGGCCGTCGGCGTCGTGCTCTACCAGATGCTGACGGGGACGCGGCCCTTCGGCGGCGAAGCCGCCGCCGTGATGAACGCCATCCTCACCAGGGATCCCGAACCGCCCTCGCGGCACCTCGCCGCGGTCCCGGTCGCCTATGACGCCGTGATCCAGCGGGCCCTCGCGAAATCGCCCGACCAGCGCTTCTCCGATGCGGCCGAGTTCATAATGGCCTTGCGGAAGGCCGGCAGCCCTCCGCCCGAGGAGCCGGCGCGCCCGAGCGCGTTCCTTTTCCCGGGCGGACATCTCGCACGGACGCTCCAGCGCCGCTTCGCCCGCACACCCTGAGACCCGAACAGCCGAGCGGGCGCGCGCGGAGGCAAGGCCGTGGGCGTCCCGAGGCGTTCAGAAGGAGAGGTTCGTCCTCAGGCTGAAGACCGAGGCGGGCCCGCGCGCGGCGTTGTGGCCCGGCGCGGCGATGAGCTGGTAATCGACGGTCAGGGCCGCGCCAGGGGCGACCTGCACGGCGTAATAGGCTTCCAGCACCTTCTCCGGCCGGTATTGCAGCGCGCCGTCGCCGAGGACGCTGCCCGTGCCGCCAGCGGCGAGGTAGCGGCGGTGGCCCGGCGAGAGGCCGGCGATGCCGGCGCCGAGCCCCAGCATGTCGTCGAACCGCCCCCAGGCGTTGCCGGCGATGGACAGCCCGGCGGAGGCGGACCAGTCGGCTTCCGTGAACATCCAGTTCCGGACCTGCGCGCCGTTCCAGGCGGTGCGGGCGAAGATGCCGACGGCATCCGTCACCGCCTGCTCCGCATTGGCCGCGGCCATGGGCTGGCTGCGCGCGCGCGCCGCGGGTTCCGGCGCCTCGTCCAGCAGGGCGCGGGTCAGCTCGTCCCAGCGCCGGGTGCTGAAGCGCGTGAGGCCGCCGACGAGGCGGACGGCGCCGGGGCGCTGGCCCGCCCACCAGAAGCGGTCCGCCTCCGCCACCACCTGCTGGTGCTTCAGGGGCTGCGGGTCGAGCGAGCCCGCCGCGATGTCGCGGGAGACCTGGAAGGCGCCGAGGCGCAGGGCCCAGCGCCGGTTCTCGTACTCCGCCACCACGCCGTTCGTGCCGCCGCGCGGGTCGGCAGCGCTGGGGAACGCGGCGGAGGCGAAGAGGCCCCCGTTCAGGAACTGGCTGCCGGGGTCGACGGCGTAGCGGTTGGTGTCGAAGAAATCGAGGACGGAGACGCGGCCGGCGGTGAGGGTGATGCGCTCCGCCGCCAGAGGTCCGGCGAAGCGGGTCGGGTCGCTGTCTCCGCCGAAGGCGTCGTAGGACAGGTCGATCGTCTGGCGGATGAAGGCGTGGCTGACATAGGCGTCCCACACGCGGTCGCGGCTCGCGGCGAGCCCGTTCGTGTACTGGGCGACACCCAGCGCGTTGGACAGGCCATGGCCCCGCAGCAGGCTGGGGATGACGATCAGCTCCGCGCCCTTCCAGAGGCGGCGGCCGAGGACGAGGTCCAGCTCCTCCGTATCGGCCGTGGCGGGGCCGGGGCGGAAGCTGTTCGGGCCGTTGATGCGGGCGTGGAAGCCCGGGCTGACCTGGACCACGGAGGTCAGGCTGCCGCGCAGGAGCCAGCCGGCCTGCTCCAGCGCGTCCAGCGCGGAGGTCAGGCCGCCGACCGCGGCATCCAGGTTGTCCTGGTAGATGGGCGCGCCCGTGCCATAGACGCTGTTGGCGCGCTGGGCGGCGGCCCGACCCGCCGGCAGCAGGGCGAGCAGGATGCCGAGCGCGGCGCCGGCCGCCCGGCCGCGCCGCGATTTCTTGCAGCCGGGCCTCACCGGCGGCCGGGGCGCCACGGCCGCGCGGGCCCCCTCTCCTGGCGTTTCGTCATTCACCGGCTCTAGCCTATGCGCCGCCGGCGCTGCGTGAAGAGGGCATGACGGGCCGGGCTTCGAGCCGGTGGGCGGATAGCCGCCCCCCCGGGCCGGGTTCAGGCCGGCGTCGGGGGGGCGGGGTTGCGCGCGCTCCATTCCCCGAAGATGCGCTCCAGCAGCTCCACCTTCTTGCAGTCCTGCGCCGCGGCCGCCCGCTTGAAGGCGCGGCGGAACTCCGGGGTGACGCGGAAGTTCAGCGGCTCGGTCCGCTCCTTGGGCGGCTTTGGCGCCTTCGCCTTCTCGGGGGCCGCGGATGGGCTCGCCGACGCCGTGACGGCAGCCACCTCCTCGGGCGGCGGGACCGCGGCGGTGGCCGGCTTCAGGATCGCGGGCTTCGCGGCCTTGCGGGGCACCGGCTTCGCGGTCTCCTCGGCGGGCTTCCTGGCCTTGGGGCCGCCCGCCTTGGTGGCGGCGGGCCGCCGGGCCGCGGGCTGGGCGGTGGGCTTCGCGGTACCGCGCCTGGTCGGACCCTGCATGTCCTGATGTCCTTGCATGCCGGGGCTCTGCCGGTGAAGTTTCGATGTCAGGCGGAGGCTATGGCCCGCACTGCTGGCGTGCAAGCGTGCAAACGTGCAAGAGGATTTCCGGGATCGGTGCGGGAGGCGGCGGCTTGGAGGAGCAGGGACTGGTGGTCCGGTCGGGGCATGTCTCGGCCCTCCGGCTCTTCGACCTCGCCTACGAGATCGACCTGCGGCGCGCCGAGGAGCTCTGGGCGCAGCGGACCGCCGGCGCCACCGCGCGCGCCCGGCTGGCCGGCACGCCCTCCAAGGCCGTGTCCTTCGGCGTGCCGCCGCTCGCCCTCGCACTCGGGCCCGTGCCGGTCGCTCTCGGCGCCAGCACGGTCCAGGCCGAGGCCAGCGTGCGGCTCTATGACTTCGGCATCGCCGCCATCGCGCTTCACCTGCCGGCGCAGGACCTCTCCTGGTCGGCCTTCACGGCGCTGGTGAACCGGACGGACGGAGCGGTCGGCCCCGCCGCCGGCACGGAGGTATGGGACGGGCTGCTGGCCCGGCTGCGCGACGTGCTCGGCGAGGCGCTGGACCGCCCGACCGCGACGCCGCTGCAGGAGGACTACCTCATCGCCGTGGTGAACGCCTTCGGCGAGCCGATCACCGCGGAGACGCTGCAGCAGCGTGTGGACCTCGTGCCGCTGCTGTCCGGCGAGGAGAGGCCGCTGTCGGAGGGCGCGCGGCGCGACCTGCTGGCGCAGCGCTTCTCCTACCACCCGGACGACCTGGCGGTGATCACCTGGGACCGCGCCTTCATCCTGGAGCCAAGGCGCGAGACGGACGTGGCCGACGTGCTGGAGATGGCCAATGCCCAGCTGCTGGAGCTGCGCAGCTACGACGAGATGCTGGACGACGAGCTGCCGCGCATGCGGGCCCTGGTGGAGGCGGCGCGCAGCCGCACCAACCTCCTCGCCTCCCGCCGCTACGCGCGCCTGGCCCGGCAGCTGCACACGCTGGTTGCGGAGGTGACGGAACTGGCGGAGCGCGTGGACAACGCCCTGCAGGTGACGGAGGATGTGTACCTCGCGCGCGTCTATGCTGCGGCCATGGGCCTGTTCCGCGTTCCCCAGGTGAGCGCCGCGGTGGACCGCAAGCTGGAGATCATCCGCCAGACCTACACGGCCCTGCACGGCGAAGCGGCCGGGGGCCGTGCCGAGCTGCTGGAGATCGCCATCCTGCTGCTCATCGCCGTGGAGATCGTGCTCTCGCTGATCCGGCACTGACCGGGCAAGGCAAGGCCCCTTAACCCGGGAGCAGCCCCATGCTCCCGGGCCATGCCGCCCCGCGGCAATCTGCTCTAGAGGGAGATGGGAGGGGCAGCCGCCCCGGACCGCGCCACCATCCCAAGGAGCCCCCATGCCATTGCTCGGCTGCATCGCCGACAGCATCGCCGGCGCCACGGAAGTGGCCGGCGCGCTTGCCAAGGCCGGGATGGACACCGTGCAGGTGATCGGCCCGCCGGAGGCAGCGCTGCCCGAGGCCGAGGCCGCCGTCGTCGCGCTGGAGATCCGCACCGGCCCGGCCGCAGCGGCGGTGGCCGGGGCTCTCGCCGCCTGCGAGGCCCTGCAGGGGGCGGCCAGCCGGCAGATCCTGTTCCACCACGCCGCCACCTTCGATTCCACGCCGGCCGGCAATATCGGCCCGGTGGCGGACGCGCTGGTCCGCCGCCTCGGCACCGGCTTCGCGCCGGTCTGCCCGGCCTTCCCCGCGGCGGGACGCACCGTCTACCAGGGCCATCTCTTCGTCGGCGCGTCGCTGCTGAGCGAGAGCGGGATGGAGCGCCATCCGCTGACGCCGATGCGCGACGCCAGCCTGCCCCGCCTGCTCGGCGCCCAGACGGACGGCGCCGTGGCCCTTGTCCCGGTCACCGTCGTGGAAGCCGGCGCCGCCGCGATCCGCCGCGCCCTGACGGGGCTGAAGGAATCCGGCCGCCGCTACGCCGTGCTCGACGCTTTCACGGAAGCGCATCTCCTGGCGATCGCCGCCGCGACCGCCGGCCAGGCGCTGGTCCTCGGCAGCACGGGCATCGCGCCCGGCCTCGCCGCCATCCTGCGCGGGGATGCGCCGCCTCGTCCCTCGGTGACGCCATGGGTGCCGCCCCCGCAGGGGCGCGCCGCCGTGCTCGCCGGCGCCCTCACCCGCGCCACCTTCGCCCAGATCGGCTTCGCGCGGGACCGCATGCCGACGCTGGAACTGGACCCGCTCGCCACGCCCGACGCCGCCGCCCTGGCGCGCCAGGCCCTGGACTGGGCGGCGGAGCAGCCGCCCGAATGGCCCCTCCTTATCGCCGCCTCCGCCCCGCCGGACCGGGTCGCCGCCCTCCGGGCCCGCCTCGGCCCGGCCGCCGGCCCGCTGGTGGAGGCCGCGCTGGCCGAGACGGCCGCGGGGCTGGCCGCCGCCGGGCTGGGGCGGCTGATGGTGGCCGGCAGCGAGACCGCCGCCGCCGTGCTCGCCCGCCTGGATGTCCGGACCCTTCGCATCGGCGCGGAGATCGACCCGGGCGTGCACTGGAGCTTCGCGGAGGCGCCCGGGCTTCACCTGGCGCTCAAGCCGGGGGCCTCGGGCTCGCTCGACGTCTTCCTGAAGGCCTTCGACGACTGACGCCCCACCCCGGAGAGAGCGCAGCTAGAGCCACTTCGCCCGCCGGAAGCGGAGGTAGAGCGTTACGCAGAGAACGGCGATGACCGAGAGGACGACGAAGTAGCCATAGGTCGTCTTCAGCTCCGGCATGTTCTCGAAGTTCATGCCGTAGATGCCCGCGATGGCCGTGGGAACGGCCAGGATCGCGGCCCAGGCCGCCAGCTGCCGCGTGATCTCGCCCTGGCGCTGCTGCTCCAGCAGCGCGCTGACCTCGAAGACCGAGGTGAGGACTTCCCGCAGCCCGTCCACCATGGCCTGGACGCGCCGGACATGGTCCAGGACGTCGCTGAAGTAGGGCCGTGCCTCGACGTCGACGCAGGGCATGTCGAGCCGGGCGAGCTTGCTGCAGACCTCGCTCATCGGGCCCAGGATGCGCTGGAAGCGAAGCATCTCGCGCCGGAGCCGGAAGATCCGTGCCACCTGGTCGCGCGCGAGGGAGGTGTTCAGCGCCTGCTGCTCCATCGCGAGCACTTCCTCCTCGATCGCCTCAACGATCGGCAGGTAGCCGTCCACGACGAAGTCCAGCACCCCGTGGAGCACGTAGTCCACGCCCTGGGACAGCAGGGCCGGGGAGGCCTCCAGCTGGCGGCGCAGTTCCTTGTGGGCGCGGGCCGAGCCGTGCCGGACGCTGATGATGTGGTGCTTGCCGACGAAGACCGCGGTCTCGCCGTAGCGGATGCTGTCCTGCTCGAGATGGGCCGTGCGGACAACGACGAAGAGCTGGTCGCCATAGACGTCCACCTTGGGAAGCTGGTGGGCCTTGAAGGCGTCCTCGACCGCGAGGGGATGCAGGCCGTACTTGTCCTGCAGCACCAGCAGCTCCTGCTCGGTCGGGTCGAGCAGGCCAATCCAGACGAATTCCGAGCGGTCGCCGATGCAGGGCGTCGGCTCGTCGATGGCGACGGGCCGCACCCGGCTTCCGTTCTGGTAGAGGTAGGCGGCGACGACGCTCATCAGGGCCTCGGGAAAGCTTGCGCCAGGGTCTCAGCAAGTGGCCCCGGCGCCAAGCCTTGCCGGATCCCTAGAAAGCCACCCGCGCCCGCAGCGCGAAGAGCGTCACCGGTCCCCGGTCCCGGTTATAGGCGGGGTTGAAGACCTGCTGCACGTCGAGGGCAAGATTCACGCCCGGGGCGACGGCCGCGTCGTAGAAGGCCTCGATCGCGTATTCCGGCCCGCCGCGCAGGGCGCCGTCGCCGGTGATGAAGCCGATGCCGCCGGAGGAGAGATACTGGCGCCGGCCGGCGGAGGCCCAGCCGATATTGGTGCCGAGGCCCACCGTGTCCTCCTTCCGGCCCCAGCGGCCGCCCTTGAGGGAGAGGCCGCCGGAGACGGCGCGGTCCATCTCCGTGAACATCCAGTTCTGCGTGCGGCCGTCGTTCCAGGACAGGCGGGCGAAGGCGCCGAGGTCGTCGGCGATCTCCTGCTCCAGGTTCAGGGCCAGCATGGCCTTGGTGCGGTAGGCGCGCGGGTTCAGCTCGAAGTCCACGGGGGAGACGGGGTCGAGCAGCTCGCCCCAGCTGGACTGGCGGGTGCGGGAGAGGCCGGCGATGACGCGCACGGCGCCGGGGCGGTCGCCGATGCGGGTGAAGCGATCCACCTCGCCCAGCACCTGCCAGGCGCGGGTGATGGAGGGATCGAGGAAGAGGCCGTTCACCCGGCGCGAGACCTGGAAGGCGCCGGCGCGCAGGCCCCAGGTGCCGTCCTCCCACTCCGCCGCGGCGCCGATGGTCCAGCCGCGCGCGTCGGCGGCGTAGTCCACGGCGCCCGAGCCGACGAGGGCCCAGTTCAGGAACTGGGTGCGGGCATCGTGGGAGTAGCTGTTACGGTCGAAGATGTCCCAGACCGACATCTTGCCGATGGTGAGGGTCAGCCGCTCCCGCGGCAGGGCGCCATCGAAGCGCAGCGGGTCGTCCTCGCCCTCCACCGTGTCGGCGGAGAGGCCGATCGTCTGCCGGAAGAAGGCGCGGGGGACGAAGATCGTCGGCTCGGAGGAGCCGAGGCGGAAGGCCTCGTTGTTGGGGAAGGCCGCGATGCCGGTGGAGTTGGAAAGGCCGAAGCCGCGGGTGACGGAAACGTCCACCACCGCCTCCGCCCCGTGCCAGAGGCGGCGGCCTATGATGAGGTCGGAGGAGAAAGTATTGGCGGCCGAGGCTTCCGGCTTCAGGCTGCCCGGGCCCTGGTAGGGGGAGCGGAAGCGCGGATGGCCCTGCAGGACGAAGGTCGCCTGGCCGTGGATCAGCCAGCCATCCTCCTGCAGCGCCCTCAGTTCGCGCGCGATGCCCGGGAAGATCGCCATCTCGCCCTCCCCGCTGCCGGGGGAGCCGCCCTGTTGGGCGGCGGCAGGGGCTGCGAGGCCCAGCAGGAGCAAGGCGCTGCGCAGCAGGCGTCCCGGCGACGGGCAGGCGGGGCGACGGGTCATGCAGGGCTCCGTTCTGTCACGCCAAGACATGAAGAGGTGTTCATGTCATGATCTATGCAGTAATTGTTTAATAATTTCAGTGGTTTAGTTTGTTACCGCGCCCTCGTTCCGGCCGCAAGCCGGGCCGGACACGCAGGAGGTGGTGGATTGACGCGGGATGGGGCGCCGCTCACATCCCGGGGATCATGCGCACCCTCCCCCTCGCCTCGGCCCTCGCCCTGGCACTGTTCCTACCCTCCTCTCCCGCCGTGCGGGCCCAAGGCGCAGCCCAGGGCGCCCCGCCCACCGCCACCCAGGCGGAGGAAGGATTCCGCGTGGTCAACCGCACGGGGCAGGAGGCGCGGACGCTGAACGCCGTGCGCGCCGGGCGGCCGGACTGGGCGGGCAACCTGCTGCCCCGGCCGCTGGCGGATGGCGCCACCTACCGCCTGCGCCCTAACCCCCAGGCCGGTTGCCGCTTCGACATCCGCCTGGTGCTGGCGGATGGGCGGGAGGCGGTGAAGCGCGACCAGGAGATCTGCACGCAGCGGGAGATCGCGCTGGATGCCTCCACCGTGGTCGCTGCGGGCAGCGCCGCCCGCCCCCCTTCGCCGGAGACGCCACCCTCGCCCCAGGCCATCCCGCGCCCCGGCGTGCGCGCGGCCACGGGCACGGGCTTCCTCGTGGCCGGGGAGCGGGTGCTGACCAACCGGCACGTGGTGGATGGCTGCGACCGCGTGCTGGTGCGCGGGCCGGATGGCCGCAACCACGCCGCCGTGCCGCCCGCGCGCACGGATGCCAACCTCGACCTCGCCCTGCTGGCCGTGCCGGGCCTCACCGGCCCCGTGCTCTCCTTCCGACAGGACCCGCCGCTGCGGCGCGGCGAGGGGGTGGTGGCCTTCGGCTACCCGCTGACCGGCCTGCTCTCCTCCGACGCCAAGCTGACGCGCGGCGAGATCAACGGGCTGGCGGGGCTGCGGGACAATCAGGACCAGATCCAGATCAGCGCCCCGGTGCAGCCCGGCAATTCCGGCGGGCCGTTGCTGGACATGCAGGGCAACGTGGTGGGCGTCGTCGTCTCCAAGCTGAACGCGCAGGCGGTGGCGGGGCGCACGGGCGACATCGCGCAGAACATCAACTTCGCCGTGCGGGGGGAACGGGCGGCCGCCTTCCTGCGCGCCGCCGGCGTCACCCCCGCCGCGGCGCGCAGCAACGGCGCGGATCGCAGCGCGGCCGATGTGGGCGAGATCGCGGAGCGGGCGACGATGTTCATCCGCTGCGAGCGGTAGGGCCCCTTTTCACAGGGCTGGCGGCGGCCTCACACTGCCGTGATGCGCCGCCTGCTCCTCCTCCTGCCCCTTCTCGCCACGCCCACCCTTGCTCCCGCCCAGGCGGCGGAGCGGGGCAGTGCATGGCGCATCGTGAACCGCACGGGGCAGCAGGCCGTGGCGCTCGTCGCGACGGAGGCGGACGTCACGGGGGCACGCGGCCGGAATCGCCTGCGCGAGCCCGTGGCGGACGGGGCGGAGAAAGGGTTCCGCCGCCGGGCCGATTCCTCCTGCCGCCTGGACGTGCGGCTGACGCTGGCCGATGGGCGGGAGGCGGTGGCGCGCGGCCACGATGTCTGCGCCCAGCCCCTGGTGAGCTTCGAGGCGGCCTCCGTGCAGGCCGCCGCCCCGGCGCTGCCGGCTCCTGGCCGCGGGCGTGGACGGGCCGAGAGGACGGGGGGCAAGGAGGCGGTCCTCACTGGCACCGGCTTTCTCGTCGCGCCGGAACGGGTGATGACGAACCAGCACGTGGTGGATGGCTGCGCCCGGATCATGCTGCGCGCCCCCAGCGGCTTCCGCTACGAGGCCGTGCCCCCCGTTCAGTCCAACCGGGACCTGGACCTGGCCGTGCTGCGCGTGCCGGGCATCCCCGGCCCACCCCTGGGCTTCCGGGAGGAGTTGCCGCGGCGCGGCGAGGGGGTGGTGGCCTACGGCTTTCCCCTCAACGACCTCCTCTCCTCCGATGCCAAGCTGACGCGCGGCGAGGTGAACGGGCTGGCCGGCATCCGCGACAACCCCAACCAGATCCAGATCAGCGCGCCCCTGCAGCCCGGCAATTCCGGCGGCCCGCTGCTGGACATGCGCGGGCGTCTGGTGGGCGTCAGCACGGCCGTCCTGCGGCAACAAGGGCGCATGCCCCCGCAGAACGTCAACTTCGCGGTCCGCGCGGACCGCGCCCTGGCCTTCCTGCGCGCGGCCGGCGTGGCCCCTCGCCTGGCGGCGGAAGGACCGGAGTTGGGCGCGGTGGAGGTGGGGGAAATCGCCGGCCGGTCGGTGTTCCTGATCCGGTGCGAGAGAAGTTCTAATCCCCCCCTTTAGGTCAGGCCCGGCCTGACGGCCGCCGCCCGCCAGACCCACGCAACGGATCACTAGAACAAATAGGGGGTAAACGCTAAGTTCCTTCTCCCCCGGCGACCTCTCCCCGGCTCCCAACCGAGGATTCACCCATGGCCCAATCCCCCGCCCGTTCCTCCCTTCAGCAGGAGGTCGCGACCCGCATCACCCGCCTGATGCAGAAGGAGCCCACACCGGCCCGCTGCGTGCTGGAGGTGGAGAACATCGTCGCCGGCATGCGCCGCGATGGCGACGCCGAGCAGGTGCAGACCTGGCTGGAGGATCTGCGCGACGGCTTCGCGGAGGCGACGGAGCAGGCCGCCGAGGCCGTGGACGAGGTGGAGGCGACAGCGAAGGCCGAGCGCCGCAAGGCCGAGAACGCCGTGGTCTGCCTGCGCGAGATCAGCGCGGCGTTCGGCCGCGCGCTGGAGGAGCCTGTCCTGGCATGATCCGCTGGCCCTCCCGCTCGTCCGCCGCCCTGCGTGAGGCGGTGGGGCGGGCCTATCGAGAGGCGGGCGGCCGCGGCGCCGACGAGAACGGGCGTCTCAGCGCCGGGGTGGAGGCCTTCCTGGACGCCGGCGGCGTGGCTGCGGTGCCGCGCGAGGCCGTCGAGGCCATCATCTGGGACCTCTCGCGGGACAGGCTGGACTGGCTGCTGGAGCCGGCGGAGCAATGGGCGCTGCGGCGGCACCGGCGGCCCCTGGACTGCCGCCTGCGATGGCGGCGCCGGTTCCGATGGCGAGGCACTGACCTCCGGACCACGGGAACATATCCCAGTTCCCCGGCGGGATCTGGATGACGATCGACGGCGACGAGCTGCCCGATGCCCGGCAGGCCAGGAGGCATGACGGGAACGGCAGCCGGCGCAAGAGCGTCGGACATGGAAGGCTCCGGTTTGCCGCGGTGCCGAGGTGCCGCCGAGCGCGGGTTGACCGATCGCAGCCGCGCCTGCCAACGACCAACCCAGGTTGTCGCGACCGATGCAGGCCGCCGCAGGCGGTTGGCAGGCCGGCAAGGAGCATGGCGTCGATCTCTTCGGCGCCCGGGCGAGGCCTGTCGTTTCTTTAGGCCCCCACTCCACATTCTCTGCCAACGCGGCCGGAATAAGCGCAAGAGTGGCGGGTTGTGCCTCGCCAACAATCGGCAGAAATTCGATGATCATGGGGGCGCCGTCATGAGTGCCGTTGGAAGGATCCTGGATCCGCTCCGGCGCCTCTTCCATCCGATCCAGTCCCTGCTCGGTCGGGACATGTACGCTTCCGCCGGATTGTTCGCCGCTGCCTCTGGCCTGTCGGCGCTGCTCCATCGCGATTGGGCGACCCTGATTCTGGGATGGCGGCCGGGGTTACGCTGATGTGTCAGGCGGAAGCGAACCTGCCCGAGCCGCCGCACACCCGTCTGTCCGAGCCAAGCACTGCCTGATCTGTCAGAGGTTCGAGGCGGGACGATATCGGCCGACCTTTCTAGCGTCAGGCTTGCAGGAGGCCGGGTGAAGTCAGACAGAACCGGTAACGCCATCCCGAACCGCTGGCTGTGGCCGCTATTCAGATACGCATGTCTGAGCCAGGCGACATGACCGGCGATGACGTATCGGCTCAGGCCCTGGCCCTCATCGTGCGCGCGACCGCGGAGGCCTTGATCCAGGCCATCGAGGACGCGGTCCATCTCGGGCTCGACGTTCAGATCGGGGTGGCCCAGGTCGTGGACGGCGGCCTGATGCCGCAGATCCGTGTCGAGGCGCGGCCGAAGCCCGAGGAGGGCTAGGCCGCACCGGGCGGCCCGGCCTAGTGCGCCTCCGCCCAGGAATGCCCCGTGCCGACCTCCACCGCCAGCGGCACGGAAAGGGCGGCGACGCCTTCCATCACGCTCTTCACCACGGGCGTCGTCGCCTCCACCTCCGCCTCCGGCACCTCGAAGAGCAGCTCGTCATGGACCTGCAGCAGCATGCGGGCGGCGAGGCCCTCCGCCTTCAGCACGGCGGGCAGACGCACCATGGCGCGCTTGATGATCTCGGCGGCGCCGCCCTGGAAGGGGGCGTTGATCGCCGCGCGCTCGGCATTGCCGCGCAGGCCCTGGTTCTTGGAGGCGATCTCCGGGATCCAGAGCTTCCGGCCGAAGGGCGTCTGGACGTAGCCGTTGGTGCGGGCATCCTCCTTGAAACGCTCCATGGCGTCGCGGATGCCGGGATACTGGGCGAAATAGGCGTCGATGATCCCGCGCGCCTCCGCCGCGCCGATGCCGAGGCGGCCGGCGAGGCCGAAGGCGGACATGCCGTAGATGATGCCGAAGTTGATGGTCTTGGCGCGGCGCCGCGCCTCGCGGTCCACCTTGTCCAGCGGGATCTTGTAGATGTCCGACGCCGTGCGGGCGTGGATGTCCTGGCCGGTGGCGAAGGCCTCCAGCAGGGAGGGCACCTGCGCGACATGGGCCAGCAGCCGCAGCTCGATCTGGGAGTAGTCGGCGGCCAGCAGCCTGTGCCCGTGCTCCGCCACGAAGGCGCGGCGGATGCGCGCGCCCTCCTCCGTGCGGATGGGGATGTTCTGCAGGTTCGGCTCGGTCGATGACAGGCGGCCGGTGCTGGTGATCGCCATGGAGAAGTCGGTGTGCACGCGGCCATCCGCCGCGAGCTGGGCCTGCAGCCCCTCCACATAGGTGGAGTTCAGCTTCGAGAGCTGGCGCCAGTCCAGCACCTTGCGCGGCAGGGGGTGGCCGGTGCTGGCGGCCAGCTCCTCCAGCGTCGCGGCATCGGTGGAATAGGCGCCGGACTTGCCCTTCTTGCCGCCCTGCATCCCCAGCTTGCCGAAGAGGATGTCGCCGAGCTGCTTCGGCGATCCCACCGCGAAAGCCTCGCCGGCGATCTCGTGGATCTCCTTCTCCAGCGCCGCCATGCGCTCGATGAACTCGGCGCCGGTCTGCTTCAGGGCGGGGCCGTCCACCTTCACGCCCGCCACCTCCATGTCGCGCAGCACCGTGATCATGCGGCGCTCCACGTTCTCATAGAGGGCCAGCGCCTTCTCCTCGCGCAGCTTCGGACGCAGCGCGTGCCACAGGCGCAGCGTCACGTCCGCGTCCTCGGCGGCGTAGCGGGTCGCCTCGTCCAGCGGTACGAGCGCGAAGGGCTTGCGCCCGCGGCCTGTGCCGGTGACCTCGTCATAGGTGATGGGCTGGTGGGAGAGGTGGCGGCGCGACAGCTCGTCCATGCCGTGCCCATGGCGCCCGGCGTCGAGGCTGTAGGAGATGAGCATGGTGTCGTCCACGGGCGCCACCTCCAGGCCCCCGTTCACGTCGCGGCCCAGCACCTCCAGGTCGTATTTCGCGTTGTGCAGCACCTTCAGCACGGCGGGATCGGCCAGCAGGGGGCGCAGCACCGCCATCGCCAGGTCGAAGGGCACCTGTTCCGGCGCGGGGGTCAGCATATCCCCGCCCTCGTGCCGCAGCGGCAGGTAGGCGGCCTTCCCCGGGGCATGCGCCATGCAGACGCCGACGAGGGAAGCGTTGAGCGCGTCGAGGCTCGTCGTCTCCGTGTCCAGCGCCATCACCCCGGCCGCGCGCGCGGCATCGGCGAAGTCGCGCAGGGCGTCGATCGTGGTGATGGTCTCATAGGGGCCGAAACCCGCGCCCTCCGCGGGCAGGGAGAGGGCGACGGGGGCCGGGGCGGGGCCGGCGGGGCGGGATTTCGGCAGGTCGCCGCTGGCATCCAGGCCCAGGCGGTGCTGCACGCTGCGGAAGCCGTGCAGCTTCAGGAAGGCCAGCATCCGCCCCGTCTCCGGCGCGCGGGTGGCCAGTTCCTCGATCGGGCAGGGCAGCGGGGCGTTGCGGTCCAGCTCCACCAGACGGCGGGAGATGCGGGCCAGCTCCGCGTTCTCCTCCAGCGCCTGGCGGCGCTTGGGCTGCTTGATCTCGGAGAGGCGGGAGAGGAGCGTCTCCACGTCGCCGTACTGCTCGATCAGCCCGGCGGCGGTCTTGATGCCGATGCCCGGCACGCCCGGCACGTTGTCCGTGGAATCGCCGGCCAGGGCCTGCACCTCCACCACCTTGTCCGGCATCACGCCGAATTTCTCCATCACCTCGGCCGCGTGGATCGGCTTGTTCTTGATGGGGTCCAGCATGCGGATGCCGCCGCCGACCAGCTGCATCAGGTCCTTGTCGGATGAGACGATCGTCACCTGCCCGCCCTCGGCCGCGAACTTCGTCGCGTAGGCCGCGATCAGGTCGTCGGCCTCGTAGCCGTCCAGCTCCACGCGGGCGACGCAGAAGGCGTCCGTCGCCTCCCGGATCAGGCCGAACTGGGGCTTTAGCTCCTCCGGCGCTTCCGGGCGCTGGGCCTTGTACTGATCGTAGATCTGGTTGCGGAAGGTGGCGCGGGAGGCGTCGAAGACCACCGCGATGTGGCTGCCCGCGTGCTTGGAGAGGAAGTTCGCCAGCATCTGCGTGAAGCCGAATACGGCGTTCACAGGCACCCCCGCCGGGTTGGTCATCGGCGGCAGGGCGTGGAAGGCGCGAAAGATGTAGCCGGAGCCGTCCACCAGGATCAGGTGGCGCTCCGTGTTCACCTCGTCCGTCACGGGGTCGGGCACGGGGGCCTTGTCCGCCGCCTCGTCCGCGTTCTCGCGCTCTGCCATGCCATGCCCCGGATCGGCGGCGCCGGTTGCCCAGCGGCCGCCCTGCTACAGTGGAGAAAAGGCCGGGCCTCGGCCCGGCCGGCCCTCAGTGGTGGCCGTCATCCCCCGCGCCGGGCGCGAGGTGATAGGTGCGGGAGCAGTAGGGGCAGGTGATCTCCTCCCCCTCGATGTGCAGCCACACCCGCGGATGGCCCAGCGTGCCGCCGCCCCCGTCGCAGGGAACGTTGCGGGCGGTGACGGTGATCACCTCCTCCGGCGTCATGCCGGGGACCCGGTTGGGGGCGTAGTTGGTGTATTCAGGGTCGCGCATCGGGCCTGTACGTCCAGGGAGAACCAGGCCCGATAGATAGGGCCGGGGGCGCGATCCGGCCAGCACCCGCCGTATGCCGGTATCCTATGTGACGAAGTGCGGCGGGCCGCGTTCCCCTGGGGTAAGTTCCCGCAGGGAGACGATGTCCGAGCCCGCCACCCGCCCGGCCCCGCCGCGGCCCGCCACTCTCTCCGCCTCCAGCCTCTCCAACGGGGTGGCCGCTGCCGGGGCGCCCGAGGCAGGGCCGGGCATGCTCTATGCCGGGATCGCCCTGGTCGCCGTGCTCTACTTCACGCGGGAGCTGCTGGTGCCGCTGGCGCTCGCCGTGCTGCTGGCCTTCGTGCTGGCCCCGGTCGTCAGGGCCTTCCGCAAGTTCCGCGTACCCAGGGTGGCGGCGGAGCTGCTGGGAGTTCTGCTGGCGGTGGGCGTCATCTCCGGCATCGGCATCCTCATGGGCCGGCAGTTGGCGGACCTCGCGAACGAGCTGCCCTTCTACCAGGCCACCGTGGTGCAGAAGCTGAACGGGCTGATGGGCGACCACGGGCTGATCGGCCGCATCACCGACATGATGCAGGACCTCGGCCGCAACCTGGCGCCGCGGCCGGAGGAGGCCCCTTCCTCCCCCGCCGCCACGCCGCAGTCCGGCCTGCCGCCCCTGCCCGTGGAGGTGCGGGAGCCGACGCCGGGCATCCTCACGGTGATGCAGCGCGTGGTCGGGCCCCTGCTGGGCCCCGTGGCCACCACGGGCATCGTGATCGTCTTCGTCGTCTTCCTGCTGCTCTACCGGGAGGACCTGCGGGACCGGCTCATCAAGCTGATGGGCTCGCGCGACCTGCAGCGCACCACGGCGGCGCTGAACGAGGCCGCCTCCCGCCTCTCCCGCTACTTCCTGGCGCAGACGGCGCTAAACGCCGGCTTCGGCGTGATGATCTCCGTCGGCCTCTGGGCCATCGGCATCCCCAACCCGCTGCTCTGGGGCGTGATCGCGGGGATGATGCGCTTCGTGCCCTTCATCGGCGGCTTCATCGCGGCCGCCTTCCCTGTGCTGCTGGCCGTTGCCGTCGATCCCGGCTGGACGATGCTGATCTGGGTCGTCGTTCTCTTCGGCGTGCTGGAGCCCGTGATGGGGCAGGTGTTCGAGCCGCTGGTCTATGGCCATTCCACCGGCCTCTCCCCCGTCGCGGTGCTGCTCGCCACCGCCTTCTGGGCCTGGCTCTGGGGTCCGGTGGGGCTGCTGCTGGCCACGCCGCTGACGGTCGGGCTGGTGGTGATGGGCCGCCATGTGGACCGGCTGGAGTTCCTGGACGTGCTGCTGGGTGACCGCGCCGCCCTTGCCCCGCCCGAGGCCTTCTACCAGCGGGCGCTGGCCGGGGACGGGGACGGGCTGGCGGAGCAGGCGGAACTGCAGCTCCGCACCCTGCCGCTGCACGGCTACTACGACACGGTGGCGCTGCCCGGCCTCACCCTCGCCCAGGGGGACGCCACCCGTGGCGCGCTGGACAAGGCGCGGCTTGACGTGCTGCGGGCCCGGGTGGACGGGCTGCTGGACGATCTCTCGGAGCACGAGGATCCCGAGCCCACCGCCCTGGTTACGGACGGCCCCGTGGACCGCGACGACGCCGCCGCGGCCCCGCTGCCCCCCGCCCCGCCCGGCTGGGATTCGCCGGGCAGCGTGCTCTGCGTGGCCGGGCGCGGCCGGCTGGACGGGCAGGCCACCGCCATGCTCGCCCAGGTGCTGGCACTGGCCGGCTACGGCGTGCAGGCCCTCTCCACCGAGACGCTGCGGCATGCCGAGCCGCCGCCGCAGGGCGTGCGCGCCGTGGTGCTCTCCGCCCTCGATGGCGGCAGCGGCGCGGCCAGCACGCGCTACGCCGTCCGCCGCCTGCGCCGGCGCTTCCCCGAGGCCCTGCTGGTCGCCGGCGTCTGGGGCGCGGACCGCGACAGCGCCGTGTTGGCGGCCCTGCGGGAGGAGAGCAACGGCGCCTGCGAGGCCCGTTCCCTGCGGGACGCGCTGGCCTGCCTCGGCAGCCCCCGCGGTACCTGACCGCGCATCCCCCGGCGGGCCATGGCGTTCCCCCGCCATGCCCGATGTCACCATCCTGCCCGTGGACGGCGCCCTGAACGGGGAAAGCCCGGCCTGGTGCGCCCGCACCCGCCGCCTGCTCTGGATCGATTCGCGCGAGCCCGCGCTGCACCGCTTCGATCCCGCCACGGGCCAGGACGAGCGCTGGGCCATGCCCGCCTGGATCGGCGCCTGCGCCCCAACCCCGCGCGGCGCCCTTCTGCCCCTCCGCACGGGCCTGCACCACCTGGACCTCTCGACCGGCGCGCTGGACTTCCTCGCCCCCGCCCCCTGCGACGCCCGCCGCTTCGTGCTGAACGACGGCCGCTGCGACCCCGCCGGCCGTTTCCTGGTCGGCGCCATGTACGAGCCCCTAGGGCCCGGCGAGATGTCCGATGCTCCGAAGGCCGCCCCCCTCTGGCGCTACACGGGTGGCGGCTGGACCGCCCTGACCGATCCCGTGGCCACCAGCAACGGCCTGGCCTGGAGCCCGGACGGGCGGACCATGTACCACGCCGATACCCCCGCCCGCGTGATCCGCGCCTATGACTACGACCCCGCCACCGGGGACATATCGAACCCCCGCCTCTTCGCCCGGGTGGAGGAAGGCGAGGGGCCGGACGGCGCCTCGGTGGACCGTGACGGCTTCTACTGGTCCGCGATCTACGGCGGCGGCTGCCTGCTGCGCTTCGACCCCGCCGGCAAGCTGGAACGTCGTGTGGACCTGCCCGTGCGCTGGCCCACCATGCCCGCCTTTGGGAGCGACGACCTCGGCACGATCTTCGTTACCTCCGCCAACAAGGACCTGCCGCCCGGGGAACGCGCGGGGCGGCCGGACGGGAAGCTGCTCGCGATGTCGGCGCCGGTTCCGGGGCTGCCGACGATCGAGGCGGGCGGTTTCTAAGGGCGGCGTGCTGGCCTTGTGGTGGCGGTCTGTCCCGGGGGGGAGGAAGAAGGAATTCTTCCTCCCCTCAGACCCCTCACCATCATCTTTTTCTAGGCTTTGAGCTTGCTCGGCTGACGGTGCGCCTCGGGTCTATGACCCGAGACGACTGAAAGGGCGGGCTCAGGCCCGTTGAGCGGAAACTCCGCGTCGGAACGGCGCCGCGGTAGCCCGATGCAGGTCCAGGGTTGGACCTCTAGGTCCAACCAGCCTTCTCACCCCAGCATCTTCCCGGGATTCAGCAGCCGCCCCGGGTCCAGCGCGTCGCGCAACCGGTGCATCAGGTCCATCTCCACCGGGTCCTTGTAGCGGCGCAGTTCGCCAGCCTTCAGCAGTCCGATGCCGTGCTCGGCGGAGATGGAGCCGCCGAGTTCCACCACGATATCGTGGACGATCGCGTTCATCCGTTCCCACTGCGCCAGGAACGCCGCCTTCTCCATGCCCATGGGCTGGGTGAGGTTGTAGTGGATGTTGCCGTCGCCGAGATGGCCGAAGGCGCAGACCCGCACGCCGGGCAGGGCTTCCGCGGCCGCCTCGCCCGCGCGGCGCAGGAAAGCGGGGATGCGGGAGACGGGCACGGAGACGTCGTGCTTGATGCTGCCGCCCTCCTTCTTCTGCGCCTCGGGGATGCCCTCGCGCAGGCGCCAGAGGGCGGCGTACTGGGCGCTGCTCTCGGCCAGCACGGCGTCGGCGAGGGTGCCGCGCTCGAAGGCCTCCTCCAGGATGCCCTCCAGCACGGGGCGCAGCGTGCCGTCATGGCCGGAGCCGGCGAGCTCGATGAGGGCGTACCAGGGATGGCGCTCCCGCATCGGGTCCTGGCCGCCGGCGTGGCGCTGCACGATTTCCACCGTCAGTTCCGACATCAGCTCGAAGGCCGTCACCGCCTCCCCGGCGCGGTCGCGGGCCAGGGAGAGGAGGGTCAGCGCGTCGGCGGGGTCTCGCAGCGCGCAGAAGGCCACCACCCGGTCGGTCAGGCGCGGGAAGAGCTTCAGCACGGCGCGGGTGATGATCCCCAGCGTGCCCTCGCTGCCCACGAAGAGGTGCTTCAGCGCGTAGCCCGTGTTGTCCTTGTGCAGGGCGCGCAGGCCGTTCCAGACGCGGCCATCGGCCAGCACCACTTCCAGGCCGAGGACGAGGTCGCGGGCGTTGCCGTAGCGCAGCACGTTGATGCCGCCGGCATTGCTGGCGAGGTTGCCGCCGATCTGCGCGCTGCCCTGGGCGCCGAGGGAAAGGGGAAAAAGGCGGCCGGCGCGCTCCGCCGCCTGCTGGATGTCGGCGAGGATGCAGCCGGCCCCCACGGTCATGGTGAAGTTCAGCGGATCGACCTCCTCGATCCCGTTCATCCGGCCGAGGGAGAGAAGCACCTCGTGCGCGGCGGTGACGGTGCCGCCGACAAGGCCGGTATTGCCGCCCTGGGGCACGATCGGCGCGCCCGCCTCCGCGCAGACGCGGACGGCGGCCGCCACCTCCCCGGTGGAGCGCGGCCGCAGCACGATCGGGGCCTGGCCGCGGTAGAGGCTTCGCTCCTCCAGCAGATAGGCCTCGCGGTCGGTGGCTTCCGTCAGCACGGTGCCTTCGGGCAGCGCGGCGCGCAGCCGGTCGGCCAGGTCCGCGGGAAGGGCACGGGCTGGGGGACGGATCTCGTTCATGCCGCGCGCTCCGGCGCTGTCCCGGCACGGAAGAAGGGGGCGGCGCCCCGGTCCAGCGCCGGGTCCGCGGCCCCGAAGGCGCGGCACCACGCCACCACCGCCTCCCGCGCCGCCGGGTTGCGCATGGCGAGGCCGGCAATGCCCTGGAAGCGCTCCACCAGGGGCTCCCACTCCCAGGGCGCCTCGGGGTCGCCGCGGCGAAAGCTCCGCTCCTCCGACAGCGCGCGGCCATTCCCCGTCGTCACGGTGATGCGGGCCGGGCGCTCCCTCGGGTAGCGGGCGGAGAATTCCGGGATGGCCTGCACCTCGATCCGGTCCGCCAGGGCCTGCACCGCCTCGTCCCGCACGGCACGGCCATCGAAGCCGGTGAAGGAGAGGTCGCCGCCGGAGAGCATCAGGGCCAGGCAGAAGCTCGTGGAGAACTTCGCGTCGCCCGTGTTCGCGGGGCGGCGGAGGCCGGCCACGTCCAGCAGGGCCTGGGGGGCTTCCGCCCTCACGGTGGCGATCTCCTCCGCCCGCAGCCCTGCTTTCCGCACCAGGTCTTGCGTGGCGTCCAGCAGGCTGTGCATCTGGCCGCAGACGGGCCAGCCCTTGATAGTGGCGGTCAGGATCATTGGCGGCCCTTCCGGCGCCAGGGATGCGCCGGGCTCCGGCGTCAGCTTCCAGGCCGCCAGCATCCCTCGCCTGCCCTCCAGCACATGTGCGGCACCGGGAATGCCGGCCTCGGCCAGCATCGCGGCCGTGACGCCGTTGCGGACGGCGGCGGCGGGGTGGACCGCCTTCGCCTCCGTCGCGCCGTCCTCCAGGAACTGCCAGAGACCCGCGGCCTGGGTGCCGGTATGGCCGAAGGCGGAGAGGGTGGCGGCGGCATCCAGCCGCAGCAGGCGCGCGGCGGCGGCGGCCGCGCCGAAGGTGCCGGCGGTGGCCGTCACGTGGTTCGTCGCCGCATGCGCCTTGCCGAGATGCGCGCCGATGCGCAGCCCGGCCTCGTAGCCCGCCAGCACGGCGGCGCGCATATCCGCCACCGTCACGCCCGGCCGTGCCTGGGCCAGCGCGACCACGGCGGGCCAGACGGTGATGCCGGGATGCATCATCGCGGCGCGGTGGCTGTCGTCGAACTCCCAGAGATGGCTGATCGCGGCATTGGCGGCGGCGGCCTCCACCGGCGCCCAGCCGCGTACATCGCCGGCCACGGCGCAGCCCACGGCGCCCGGCGCGGCCATTGCCGCGAAGGCGGCGATGTAGCGCGGGTAGAGGTCATGCGCGGTGCCCGCGATCAGCGCGCCCGCCCAGTCCAGCGCGGAGCAGGCCAGGGCGGATTCCACCACCCCGTCCCCCGCCGCGCCGTCCGCCGCCGCCACCCACTCGGCCAAGTCCTGCAGCGCGGGTGCGGTCATCGCTTCGTCTCCTCCTGCGCGACCACGCCGCGCCCGGCCACGGGGATGCGCAGGAAGGTCACGCCTCTCCCCTCCCCGGCCGGGAAGCGGCCCGCGCGGATGTTCACCTGGATGGAGGGCAGCAGAAGCGCGGGGGCGGAGAGGGTCGCGTCCCGCTTCGTGCGGAGCGCCACGAAGGCCTCCTCGTCCCGCCCTTCGCCGACATGGATGTTGCGCGCGCGCTGCTCCGCCACCGTGGTCTCCCAGGCGAAGCTGTCGCGGCCCGGGGCCTTGTAGTCGTGGCAGATGAAGACGCGGGTCTCCGGCGGCAGGGCCAGGATGCGCCCGATGGAGCGGTAGAGCTGCCGCGCGTCGCCGCCCGGGAAGTCCGCCCGCGCCGTGCCTGCATCCGGCATGAACAGCGTGTCGCCGACGAAGACGGCGTCGCCGATCCGGTAGGCCACGTCCGCCGGCGTATGGCCGGGCACGTGCAGCACCTCCACCGCGATCCCGCCCAGGGGGAAGGTCTCGCCATCCGCGAAAAGCCGGTCGAAGTCGCCGCCGCCCGGGCGCAGGTCCCGCGCATCGAAGACCGGGCGGAAGATGGCCTGCACCTCCGTGATCCGCGCCCCGATTCCCACGGGCGCGCCGGTCTTCTGCTTGATGTAGGGCGCGGCGGTCAGGTGGTCGGCATGGGCGTGGGTCTCCAGCACCCATTCCAGGCGCAGGCCCTTCTTCGCCGCCGCCTCCAGCATGGCGTCGGCGGAGTGCGTGTCCGCCTCCCCCGCCGCGTTGTTCCAGTCCAGCACGGGGTCGATCACCGCCGCCGCCCGCGTCGCCTCGTCCCAGACGAGGTAGGAGACGGTGTTGGTGGCGGGGTCAAAGAATGCCTGGACGGCAGGGGCGTTGCTCATGACGGAATCCTCTGCTGGAAGGACGGCCCGCCCCCGGGCGGCGCCCCTTACCCGACGTCGATGCGGACCTTGCTCTTCAGCTCCAACCAGCCCCGGATCTCCTTGTCCAGGATATCCGCCAGGGCCTGGCGCGGGCCGGGCACGAAGGTCACGCCGTCCTCGCGGAAGCGGGACCGCAGCGCCTCGTTGGAGATGGCCTTGTTCAGCCCGGCGTTCAGCTCCTCCAGCACCGCCACCGGGGTGGCGGCGGGCGCGAAGAGGCCGTTCCAGCTGTAGACGTCGAAGCCCGGGATCGTCTCCGCGATGGCCGGCACCTCCGGCAGGATCGGCGCGCGCTCCTTCGTGCTGACCGCGAGAAGCTTCGCGCCCTGGCTCCGCAGCGCCAGCGCGTCGGAGAGCTGGGCGAAGATCCCGTGCACCCGGCCGGAGAGCAGGTCGGTGGCGACCACGCCGCTGCCGCGATAGGGCACGGGCGTGATCTCCGTGCCGATCTGCAGCCCCAGCAGCTCCCCGGCCAGGCGCGTGGCCGTCATCTGGCCGGTGTTGGCGAGCAGGAACTCGCCGCGATGCGCCTTGGTCCAGGCGGCGAAGCCCGCGAAGTCGTCCGCCGGGAAGCCCTTCGTCACCGTCAGCACGTAGGGCTGCGTCGCCAGCCGGCCGACGGGCGCCAGGAACTGCCGGGGATCGCCGGGCAGGAGCTGCGGCTGGAAGGCGGCGGTGATGGAGGTGCCGGGGGTGGCGATGAACAGCGTGTGCCCGTCCGGATCCGCCCGCCCGACAGAGGCCGCGGCGATGGCGCCCGAGGCGCCGGGACGGTTGTCCACGACCACCGCGCGGCCGAGGGCGGCCGACATCGGCTCCGCCACGGCCCTAGCGATGATGTCCACCGCGCCACCGGGCGCGAAGGGCACGGCAAGCAGGACGGGGCGATTGGCGAGCCCGCCGGCCGTCCCCTGGGCGCGGGCCAGGCGCGGGGCGGCGAGCGCGGCCGCGCCCCCGGCCATCATCGCCAGGAGGCGGCGCCGCTCGGGGCTGGGGAGCGGGAAAACGGCGTCGGGCACGGTGTGTTCCTCCAAGGGCGCCGATCCCTGCCGGTTCGTCCGGCTTATGTCCAGTTCGGCGCGTGAATCACAAAATTCACCCTATTGCATAGTTGATTGCCGGTTTACCCTTCCAGCCAGGCGGCGCTGCGGGCCAGCACCCGGTCCACCGAAGCGCCGGCCTCGCCGAGATAGCCGCGCGGATCGGTCATGCCGGTGATCTCGGCATCTGTGGAAACCTTGGAGATCTCGGGGTGGCGTCGCATGGCGTCCGCGAAGTCCAGCCGGTTCTCGAGGCCGTGCATGGAGGCCTCGTAGATCCACTCATGGGCGTTCTGCTTGCCCACCTTCTCCCCGAGCTCGAGCATCACCCGCTCGGAGAGGAGATAGCCGCGCATCCGGTCCAGGTTCTCCATCATGCGCGCCTTGTCCACGCGCAGGCCCTTGAGGAGGGAGGCGCACTGGAACAGCAGGGCGCCGGCCATGAGGCAGCACTCCGGCACCGCCTTCCACTCGGTCTTCCAGCCGATGCCGTCGCGCTCCCCCTCCGCCACCATCGCTTCCATCATGAGGCCGGCGGAGGCGCGCAGGCCGCGGGCGACGCAGGGCAGGTTCTCCGCGAAGACCGGGTTGCGCTTGTGCGGCATGGTGGAGGAGCCGAGCTTGCCCTCCGTGAACCCCTCCTCCACCTCGGCGAACTCGTTGCGCTGCATGTTGAACAGCTCGTTGCCGATCTTGCCGATCGTGCCTCCGATCATGTTCAGGATGGACAGGTATTCCGCGAAGCGGTCCCGCGCCGGGGCCCAGGAGATGTCGGGCACGCCGAGGCCGAGCACGGCCATGGTCCCCTCCTCCACCTGCCGCGCCATCGGGCCGAGGGAGGCCTGGGTGCCCACCGCGCCGACCAGCTCGCCGACGAAGAGGCGGGGCTCGCATTCCCTGAGCCGCTGGTGGTGGCGGCCGATCTCGTCCAGCCAGATGGCGCATTTGTGCCCGAAGGTGATGGGCAGGGCGAGGACGCCGTGGGTGCGCCCGGCCATGATCGTGTCCCGGTGCTCCCGCGCCAGCCGCGCCAGCTCCCGCCCCACCGCCTTGATGTCGCGCAGGAACAGGGCGTGGCAGTCGCGGACCTGCAGCACCATGCCCGTGTCGATCACGTCCTGCGTGGTCGCGCCGTAATGGACCCACTGCCCGGCCTCCGGCGTGCAGGCGGCCTGGAGCTGCTTGATGGCCGGGACCAGCGCGTGCTTCACGCGGCGGATCTCGGCGGCCATCTTCGGGATGTCGATCGTGCTGCCCTTGGCATGGGCCACGATGTCGTCGGCGGCCGCCTGCGGGATGATGCCGAGCCGGGCCTGGGCCGTGGCAAGGGCCGCCTCCACCTCCATCCATTTCTGGACGCGCATCGTCTCGTCGAAGATCGCCCGCGTCTCGTCCGTGCTCCAGTTGTGCTGGAGGGCCTGCATGTCGAAGACCGAAATGCCCATGGGTTCCTCGCGGCCGGACGCCTTGCCGGCATTTCATTAATTGAAATCAGTTTTGTTGTTTGAAATTTAGCCATGGCATGTCCGCTTCCGCAAGACGCCTTGCCAGGGTTGCGGCGATGGGACGCCCTCGCTGTCCAGGAATGTAAAAATTTAGTGATGAAAACGGTTACACCCGCTTCACATCACGAGACATCGAGCTAGGATGGATGGAGACTCAACAACTTGTGGTTGATTTCTCAAAATTAGCTGCACGCTTGGGTGAAGGAAGTTTTCTGTTAACTATCATCACTTGTTGCGTTCCATTGAGGCCTGTTTCCGCGGCAGCGAGCCCAAGGGTGGGCCGCACCGCTTTAGCGCAGAGGGGGATACATGCCGTCTCACGCCGCCGTCGAAGCTGTCGAAGACCTCGCCCGATACGCGCGCGCGCATGCACTGGATGACGCGGACTCGGTCCTGATGGAAATCATGGCCCTGCTGCTGCGCCCGTCGCGATGGCGCGTGGTGATCCGCTTCCGGGACAGTTACCCGGTCTCCGTGCGGATCGGCTCCGACGCCCCGACCGCCATGCGGGTCTCCATCCAGCGCCTGCGCCGGCACCGGCAAGCCCGGAGGCGGTTGGGCCTCCCAACGGGAGATCAGTCCGGCAGGCTTCCGTTGGCCTTCAGCACCTCGCCCGCCAAGTAGAGGCTGCCGCAGACCAGCACGCGGGCGGGTTCCCCCCCCTCCCGCGCCAGGGCCGCCAGCGCGTCCGCCACCCGCGGGCCAGGGCGCGCGAGGCCGCCTGAGGCGGCAACGATCTCCTCCGGCGGCACGGCCAGGTGCTGGCCGGGTTCCGCCACGGCCCAGGTCGTGGCGGCCAGCGGTAGCAGCGGGGCGAGGAAGTCCCCCACGGCCTTGGACTTCTTCATTCCCACCACGAGGTGAACCGGCCGGTCCTGCCAGGCGCGCAGCTGCGCGGCCAGGGCCACCCCCGCCCCGGGATTGTGCCCGCCGTCCAGCCACAGCTCCCAGTCCGGCGGCAGGATGTCGGCGAGCGCCCCCTGCAGGCGCTGCAGCCGCGCTGGCCAGCGCGCCGCTTCCAGACCCCGCGCGATCGCCGCCATCGTCAGCCAGGGCGGGTTCCAGGCCCGCAGGGCGGCGATGGCGATTCCGGCATTCTCCGCCTGGTGCGGGCCGGGAAGCGCGGGGCGGGGCAGGTCCAGCGCCCCGGCCGCGTCGCGCCAGCGCAGCCCGCCCCCGGACGGTTCCACCCACCAGTCGCGGTCCCGCGCCAGCAGGGGGGCGCCCAGCGCGGCCGCCTCGGCCTCCAGCACCGCCATGGCCTCGGGCGGCTGGTGGCCCGTGGCGGCGGGGATGCCGGGTTTAATGATGCCGGCCTTCTCCCCGGCGATCTTCGCCAGCGTGTCGCCCAGGAAATCCGTATGGTCCATGGAGATGGAGGCGATGCAGCAGGCCACCGGGCGTTCCACCACGTTGGTGGCGTCGAAACGGCCACCCAGCCCCACCTCCAACACCAGCAGCTCCGCCGGCACCCGGCTGAACAGCAGGATGGCCGCGGCGGTGGTGATCTCGAAGACGGTGATGGGGCGGCCGGCATTCGCCGCCTCCACCTCCTCCAGCGCGGCGGCGAAGGCCTCGTCCGTCACCAGGGTTCCGGCCAGGCGGATCCGCTCGTGGAAGCGCACGAGGTGGGGGGAGGTGTAGACGTGCACCCGCTGCCCGGCCGCCTCCGCGATCGCGCGCAGGAAGGCGCAGGTGCTGCCCTTGCCGTTGGTGCCGGCCACGTGGACCACGGGTGGCAGGCGCCGCTCCGGATGGTCCAGGGCGGCGAGGCAGACCTCCAGCCGGTCGAGGCTGAGGTCGATGAGCTTCGGGTGCAGCGCGTGCAGCCGGTCGATGATCCGCTCGGACCGCCCGGCCTCCGCCCCCGGGGCCAGGCGCAGCCCGGCGGGGGCGCCCGGGAGGTATTCGGGCGGGGCGGGATCGGCCATGGCGGGTGGACCTTACTCGGCCGGGGCGGGGGCGACCGGCTCGGGCAGCAGCACCTCGGCCGGCGCGGCCGGGCGCAGGAAGCCGATCAGGCGCGAGAGCGTCGACTTCATCGCCCCGCGGGGCACGACCATGTCGAGGATGCCGTGCTCCAGCAGGTACTCCGCCCGCTGGAAGCCCTCCGGCAGCTTCTCCCGCACGGTCTGCTCGATCACGCGGGCGCCTGCGAAGCCGATCAGGGCGTTGGGCTCGGCGATCTGGATGTCGCCCAGCATGGCGAAGCTCGCCGTCACGCCGCCAGTGGTGGGATCGCAGAGCACCACGATGAAGGGCAGCCCCGCCTCCTTCACCATCCGCGTCGCGATGATGGTGCGCGGCATCTGCATCAGCGAGACCGCGCCCTCCTGCATCCGCGCCCCGCCGGAGGCGGTGAAGACGATCAGCGGCGCGTCCTGCAGAACGGCCAGCCGGGCCGCGGTCACGATTCCCTCGCCGACGCCCGCGCCCATGGAGCCGCCCATGAAGCCGAACTCGAAGGCCGCGGCCACGGCCGGGCGGCCCTCGATCGTGCCGTGGGCCACCGCGATGGCGTCATCCATCCCGGCCTTCTGCTGCGCCTCCCGAAGGCGGTCGCCGTAGCGGCGGCTGTCGCGGAAGCGCAGGGGATCGGCCGGGGCGCGGGGCAGCTCGATCCGCTGCCAGCCGGCATCGAAGGTGTAGTCCAGGCGGCGCTGGGCGGAGATCCGCATGTGGTGCCCGCATTTCGGGCAGACGTGCAGGCCCCGCTCAAGGTCCTGGTGGAAGACCATCTCCCCGCAATGCGGGCACTTGATCCAGAGATTTTCCGGCACGTCGCGCTTGGTGCCGAAGAGCGTCTGTATCTTGGGCAGCGCCCAGTCGGAGATCCAGTTCATCGCCGCCTCAATCCGGGCCGACGCCCCTCGCCACGGGATCGTGGGGCGGGAGGACCGGCGGGGGGAGGTAGTCGCGGCGGGCCGTGCCGCGCAAGGGGCCGGCCGATTCCCGGGTCATTGCCGCCGATTCCACACGTCCTTGCGCCGGTTATGGACCGATCACGCCGCTTCGGCGTTACTCTGCCGATATGCCCCCGGACGATTCCCGCACCACCGATCCCTACAAGGTCCTGGGCGTCGGCCGCACGGCCGGCCCGGACGAAATCCGCAAGGCGTTCCGCCGGATCGCCAAGGCCAACCACCCCGACCTCAACCCCGGCGACAGCGCCGCGGAGGAGCGGTTCAAGGCGGCCAATGCCGCGCACGACCTCCTCTCCGACCCCGCGCGCCGCGCCCGCTACGACCGGGGTGAGATCGACGCCGCCGGGCAGGAGGTGCCCCCGCGCGGCTACTACCGCGACCATGCGGAGGGGCCGCAGGGCGCCCGCTACGCCGGCCGCGGGTCCGGCCGGGGCGATCCCTTCGCCGGCATGGGAATGGGCGGCGGGAACCTCGACCCCGACGACCTGGAAAGCATCCTCGGCATGTTCCGGAGCGGCGACGGGGCCGGCTTTCGCGCCGGCCCGCGCCGGGGGCGCGACGCGAACTACCGCCTGGCCGTGGACTTCCTGGACGCCGTGAACGGCGCGACCACCCGCCTGACCCTGCCCGATGGCGGCACGCTCGACGTGCGCATCCCCCCGGGCCTGGAGGACGGCCAGGTGCTGCGCCTGCGCGGCAAGGGCGCCCCGGGCGCGGAGGGCGGGGCGGCCGGCGACGCGCTGATCGAGGTCGCGGTCGGCCCCCACCCCTTCTACGAGCGCCAGGGCCGCGACCTGCTGCTGGAATTGCCTGTGACAATGCGGGAGGCGGTGCTTGGCGCGAAGGTGCCGGTGCCGACGCCGCGCGGAGAGGTGACATTGACGGTGCCGCCGCGATCCGATTCCGGCGCGCAGCTTCGCCTGCGCGGCCGCGGCGTGGCGGCCGGTGGACAGGGCAGCGGCGCCGAGCCCGCCGGCGACCTGCTGGTGACGCTGCGCCTCGTTCTCGGCCCCGTGGATGCCCGGTTGGAGGAGTTCCTGCGCGACTGGACACCGGAGGCCGCCGTCGACCCGCGCGAGGAGATGAGGAGGAAGGCATGATCGCCTTCGAGACCGTGGTGGCGCGCGTCACCGGCCTGGACCCCGCCCGGCTGGAAGCCTGGATCGCCGAGGGCTGGATCCGCCCCGTCCGGCAGGAGGGCCGCCCCGTCTTCGAGGAGATCGACCTGGCCCGCTGCCGCCTCATCCTCGAGTTGCAGGAGGAGATGGAGGTGGGCGATTCCGCCATGCCCGTCGTCCTCGGCCTGCTGGATCGCCTGCACCGCACCCGCCGCCAGCTTCGCCTCCTGGCGGAGGCGCTGGAACGGAGCCGCCATGAGAATGCCGCCGGGAATGGTCCGGGAAACAGCCATGGCTGACCCGGACCTTTCGGGCAGCGTCGGCGCGCTCAGCGCCGCAGTGCTTGGCGCCGCGCTGGAGATGGCGGGGCTGGCCGTCATCATCACCGATGCGGCGCTGGACCGGCCCGGCCCGGTGATCCGCTACGCCAACGCCCATATGGAAGCGGTGACAGGCTACACCGCGGCGGAGCTGATCGGCCGTTCCCCCCGCATCCTCCAGGGCCCGAAGACCAGCCGGACGGAGCTGGACCGCCTGCGCCGCGCCCTGCAGGCCGAGCGCCATTTCGTCGGGTCCACCTTCAACTACCGCAAGGACGGGACGCTCTACCTGAACGAGTGGGTCGTCACCGCCATCCTGGGCCCGGACGGCGAGGTGACCCACTGGCTCTCCATCCAGCGCGACGTCACCGCCGAGGGCCGGAACCACCCCGGCGCGGAGGAACTTCGGCGGCGCACCGAATCCATCCTCTCCACCCTGCGCCAGATCGCCGCCCGCAGCCCCGCCCCGCCCGAAGGGCAGGCCCTGGAGGACCGCCTCGCTGCCCTCGGCCGTGCCCAGGGCGAGACCGCGCTGGACTCGCTCCTCCGCGCCGAACTGGCGCCCTGGCCCGCCCGGGCGGTGCTGGATGGCCCGCCGGTCACGCTCGGCCCCGGCCTTGCCGGTCCCCTCGCCCTGGCCCTGCACGAGCTGGCCGCGCATGCCGCCCGCCGCGGCGCCCTGGCCACGCCCGCCGGCCGCCTGGCCGTCCGCTGGCATGTCGAGGACAGCCGCCTCGTCATCGCCTGGGAGGAGAGCGGCGTGCCCGACCCGGACGACAGCGTCCTTCGCAGCGGCTACGCCCGCCAGGTGCTGGAAGAGGCCCTGGCCTTCGCCCTGGGCGGCGAGACCCGGCTGGAACGGCGGCCGGACGGGCTGGCCTGCAGGATTTCCGTGCCCCTGGAGGGGTGACACGGGGAGAGGCCTCGCCTCTCCCGCTCAACGCCCCGGGTCGTGGACCCGAGACGTGCGGCCTGCGAAGCCGTCCCGAATTTCCAGAAGAAGATGATGGTGAGGGGTCAGAGGAGAGGAAGAACTCCTCCTTCCTCTCCCGGAGGCAGCCCGCCATGCCCGGCCTGGAACCTGCATGGGCGCGGCCGGCATGACGGTACGGGTCTCGCAAGGGCGCGGCGGCGCTCACGGGAAAGTGGACGGCCAGCGCGAAAGTATTTTAGGCTTCAACGAAACGACATGGAGGCTTCCCAATGATCCTGAACCGACGCGGCCTGCTGGCCTCTGGCGCAGCCCTCGGGCTCGGCGCCTCCTCCCTCGCGCGTCCGGCGCTGGCGCAGGGTGCGCCGCTGAAGATCGGGATGATCACCACGCTCTCCGGCGCGGGCGGCTATATCGGGCAGGACATCCGCGACGCCTTCATGCTGGCGATCGAGATGGAGGGCGGGAAGCTCGGCGGCGCCAACGTGCAGGTGCTGGTGGAGGATGACGGCTTCCGCCCCGGCCAGGGCAAGCAGGTGGCCGAGAAGTTCATCAAGAACGAGCGGATCAAGCTGCTGACGGGGATCATCTTCTCCAACATCCTCGGCGCCGTGGTGGGCGACGTGCTGGATGCCGGCGGGATCTACGTGTCGCCGAATGCCTCGCCCTCCAACCTCGCGGGGAAGGAGTGCCACAAGAACTTCTGGTCCATCGCCTGGCAGAACGACAGCCTGCACGAGAGCGCGGGGCAGCTGGCCACGAATCTCGGCCAGAAGAAGATGTTCATCCTGGCGCCGAACTACCAGGCCGGGCGCGACGCGCTGACGGGCTTCAAACGGCTCTACAAGGGGCAGATCGCGGGCGAGGTCTACACGCGCCTCGACCAGACGGACTACGCAGCCGAGATGGCGCAGATCCGCGCGGCGGCGCCGGACGGCGTGTACCAGTTCCATCCCGGCGGGCTGGGGATCACCTTCCTTCGGCAGTACGTGCAGGCCGGGCTTCTCTCCAACGTGCCGATGACGCTGGCCGCGCCTTCCATGGACGCGACGACCCTGGCGGCGGTGGGCGACGCGGCGGTCGGCATCAATCTGACGAGCCACTGGAACAGCGACTTCGACAATGCGGCGAGCAAGCGCTTCGTCGCGGCCTTCCAGCAGAAGTACAACCGGATGCCGACCTACTACGCGCAGCAGAGCTTCGACGCCGCGCTGGCGATCGGCGCGGCGCTGAAGGGCACGGGCGGCAAGGTGGACGATGCGGAGGCTTTCTACCGCGCCATGAAGCCCGCGGGTTTCGAGAGCACGCGCGGCAAGTTCTCCTTCGGCTCCAATAACCACCCGATCCAGGACTGGTACGCGCTGAAGGTGGAGAGCGTCTCCGGCAAGCCCGCGCTGGTGACGAAGGACAAGGTGCTGACGAATCACGGGGACGTCTACGCGGCGCAATGCACATTCTGATCTGCACATTCTGATCTGGGGAGTAGGCGGCGTGGCGCTTCTGCTGGAGCAGTTGCTGAACGGGGTCCAGCTTGGCGTCACGCTGTTCCTGCTGGCGGCGGGGCTGACGCTGGTCTTCGGGATCATGGGCGTGATCAACCTTGCCCATGGTTCGCTCTACATGGTCGGCGCCTATGCGGCGGCGGTGGCGGCCTCCGCCACAGGCTCCGCGATCGTCGCGCTGCTGGCGGGACTGGCGGCGGCGGCGGCCGTGGGAATGGTGGTGGAGTATGTGGTGCTGCGCCGGCTCTATGCGCGGGACCACCTGGACCAGGTTCTCGCCACCTTCGGGCTGATCCTGTTCTTCAATGAGGGGATCGTGCTGCTTCTCGGCCGGCAGCCGCTCTTCGTGAACGTGCCGGAGGCGCTTCGGGGCACGGTGCGGGTGCTGCCGGGCGTGGACTACCCGGTCTATCGCGTGGCGATCATCGCGGTGGGGCTTCTGGTGGCGCTCGGCCTTTACGTGCTGATCCAGCGGACGCGGGTGGGGATGCTGGTGCGCGCCGGCGCGACGCACCGGGAAATGGTGCGCGCGCTCGGCGTGGATGTGCGGCTTCTCTACACGATGGTCTTCGGGTTGGGGGCGCTGCTGGCGGGGCTGGCGGGGGTGATGACGGGGCCGATCCTCTCCGTGCAGGTGGGCATGGGGGAGCAGATCCTGATCCAGACCTTCGTGGTCGTCGTCATCGGCGGGATCGGGTCGGTGCGGGGCGCGCTGTTCGGCGCGGTGCTGGTCGGGCTGGTGGACACGGTGCTGCGGGCCTACGTGCCGGGACTGCTGCGCCAGGTAATGGCGGGGTCCGAGGCGGACGCGCTCGGCGCGGGCCTCGCCTCGATGGGGGTATATCTGCTGATGGCGCTGGTGCTTCTGGTGAAGCCGCGCGGGCTGTTCCCCGCCCATGCGTAACCTGTTGCGGGACGAGCGGGCCTGGGTGGTGGCGTTGCTGGCGCTGGCCGCATTCATTCCCGTTCTGGCGCCGATGCTGGACAGCCCGGCGACGGTGGGGCTGGCCACGCGGATCGTGATCTACGCGATCGCCGCCTCCTCGCTGAACCTCATCCTCGGCCATGCCGGGCTCGTCTCCTTCGGGCACGCGGCCTATTTCGGGCTGGGCGGCTATGCGGTGGGGATCCTCTACGCCCATTACGGTTCCGGCGAGCCGTTCCTGGGCTTCATCCCCGGCTCGAACAGCCTGCTGGTGACGCTGCCCGCCGCGATCCTCGTCGGCGGCATCGGGGCGGCGATCATCGGCGCGCTCTCGCTCCGCACGGCGGGGGTGCAGTTCATCATGATCACCCTCGCCTTCGCGCAGATGCTCTACTTCCTCTTCGTCTCGCTGAAGGCCTATGGCGGGGACGACGGGCTGGCGATCCGGCGCGTGGCGCCGGTGCTCGGCATGAACCTGCGGGACGCGGCGACGCTGTTCTGGCTCTGCCTCGGGCTGCTGGCGGTGTGGCTCTTCCTGATGGACCGCATCGCGCGCTCCCGCTTCGGGCGGGTGCTGGCGGGGGTGCGGCAGGGGGAGCGGCGCATGGCCGCGCTCGGCGTGCGGACCTACTTCTACAAGCTCGTCGCCTTCGTCATCGCCGGCATGGGGGCCGCGATGGCCGGGGCGCTGATGGTGAACTACCTGCGCTTCGTCTCGCCGGACATGATGGCCTGGACCAAGTCCGGGGAGCTGATGATCATGGTCATCCTCGGCGGTCTGGGCACGCTGCTCGGGCCGGTGATCGGCGCGGGCGTGCTGGTGGCGCTGGAATACACCCTCTCCGGCATCACGGAGCACTGGCAGTTCATCGAAGGGCCGATCCTGCTGCTGGTCGTGCTCTTCGCGCGCGGCGGGCTGATGGGCGCGGTGCGGCAATTGGCGGGGCGTCGCGCGCCGGCGCCCGAAGCCGTACCAGCGGGCGAACTGCCGCCGCGCGACGCGCTGCCGGAGACGGCGACCCATGGCTGAGGCCCCCGTCCTCTCCGTCCAGCACCTGGTCAAGCGCTTCGGCGGCCTGACCGCGACGGACGACCTGAACCTGGAGGTCCTGCCGGGCGAGTTGCACGCGCTGATCGGGCCGAACGGGGCGGGCAAGACGACCGCCATCGGGCAGATCATGGGCGAGATCGCGCCGGACCGCGGGCGCATCATCTTCATGGGCGAGGATGTGACGCGGCTCTCCGCCCCGGCGCGCGTGGCGCGCGGGCTGGCCCGCACCTTCCAGATCACGCAGCTGCTGGAGGATGACACGGCGGAGTCCAACGTGGCCCTCGCCGTGCAGGCGCGCGCCGGCCATTCCTTCCGCTTCTGGCGCGACGCCTCGCGCGATGCGCGGCTGCTGGAGCCGGCACGGGCCGCGCTGGAGGAGGTGGGGCTTCCCCGCGCGCGCTGGGCGCTGCCGGTGGCCGATCTGTCCCATGGGGAGCGCAAGCAGCTGGAGCTGGCCGTCGCGCTGGCGAGCCGGCCGCGCATGCTGCTGCTGGACGAGCCGATGGCCGGGCTGGGCGCAAGCGAGAGCCTGCGCATGACGGAGGTGCTGCGCCGCCTGAAGGGCCGCATCCCCATGCTGCTGGTGGAGCACGACATGGACGCGGTGTTCAGCCTCGCCGACCGCCTCTCCGTGCTGGTCTATGGCCACTGCATCGCCTGCGGCGCGCCGGAGGCGATCCGGCACGACCCGCAGGTGCGCGCGGCCTACCTGACCGAGGAGGACGCGGTCTGATGCTGGAAGTGGAAGGGCTGCGCGCCGGCTACGGGGGCGCGGAGGTGCTGTTCGACGTGAACCTGCGCGTCGGCCCCGGCGAGGTGGTGACGCTGCTCGGCCGCAACGGCATGGGCAAGACCACCACGGTGCGCGCCATCATGGGCCTCAACCCGCCGCGCGGCGGGCGGGTGAGCTTCCGGGGCGCGGTGGTGTCCGGCCTGCCGCCGGAGGGCGTGGCGCGGCGCGGCATCGGGCTGGTGCCGGAGGGGCGGCAGGTCTTCCCGACCCTGAGCGTGCGGGAGAACCTCGTCGCCACCGCCGCGGACCGGGAGAAGGCGCGGCATCCCTGGACGCTGGAGCGGGTCTTCACCCTCTTCCCGCGCCTGAAGGAGCGCGCGGGGCAGTCGGCGCGCACCCTCTCGGGCGGGGAGCAGCAGATGCTGGCCATCGGGCGGGCGCTGATGACCAACCCGCACCTGATGATCCTGGACGAGGCAACGGAAGGGCTGGCCCCCGTGATCCGGGCGGAGATCTGGACCACTCTGGCGGCCCTGAAGGCCGAGGGTCAGGCGATCCTGCTGATCGACAAGACGCTGGCGGCGCTGCGTCGCCTCGCGGACCGGCACACGGTGCTGGAGAAGGGCCGCACCGTATGGGAGGGCAGCGGGGCGGAGCTGGACCGGGACTTCGCCCGGGTGAAGGGTTGGATCGGGGTCTAGAACTGGCCCCCCGGTTCCGCCCTATCCGATGACGCGCACCGCCGTGGAGCCGGTGCCGGAATACATCGCCTGGTCGCGGGCCACGGTCTCGGCCTCCACCCGCTTGGCTTCCCTGGCGCGCAGCTGATTCAGCTCGGCCTGCGCGGCATCACCGGCGCGGATGCGGGCGCGGGCGCGGCGGCGGGAGGGGCCGCCGGCGGCCCAGGCGATGAAGGCGCCGAGCAGGAAGGCGAGCGCCGCGATCAGCAGCACGGCCAGCGCGAGCGGGGTTTGCCAGGTCAGGTCGAAGGGCCAGAAGCCGACCTGCACGGGCTGCATGTTCGAGACGGCGAACAGCACGATGACGAGGAGGAGCGGCAGGAAGAGCAATGAGCGCCACATGGGCGGAACTCCTGTGGTGTCAGCCTTCCGCAGCCTTGGCGGCGGCGATCTGGCGCGGGCTCTGGAGCGGGCCGCCATTGACCCTCTCGCGCAGCTCCTTGCCGGGCTTGAAGTAGGGGACGGCCTTGCCGGAGACCGCAACGGACTCCCCGGTGCGGGGGTTGCGGCCGGTGCGGGCATCCCGCTTCTTGGCGGAGAAGGCGCCGAAGCCCCGCAGCTCCACCCGGTCCCCGCGGGAAAGGGCGGCGGTGATCTCCTCGAAGATCGTGGCCACGATCAGCTCCACGTCGGGCTGGCGCAGATGCGGATTGGCCGCCGCCAGGGCCGCGATGAGTTCCGACTTCGTCATGCCGATGGGGTCACTGCGCGCGTCCGGGTCCGATCAACGCGGAGGCTGCCAAAGCGCCCCGGTGCCGTCAACGTGCAGCACGGTGCCAAGCCCTTCTGAAACCACGCTTTTCACGATGTGCGGCAGCGCGGCGGCCAGCGTCTCGCCGAGGGCGGTGCCGATGGAGGCGCCGAAGGTCCGCTCCCGCAGGTCGCGGGCGCGGAGCTCGCGGACCGGCAGGTCCTCCGCGATCTTGTGGGCGGCGGAGAGGTGGGCGCGCGCCTCCCTCTCCCCGCCGATGGCGTCCACGAGCCCGGCGGAGAGGGCCTGGCGCCCGGTCATGATGCGGCCATCGGCCAGCGCCCGCACCTGGTCCTCCGGCATGTGGCGCCCCTCGGCCACGCGGTGGACGAACTGGGCGTAGAGGTCCTGCACCACGGCGCGCAGCGCGGCGCGGCCCTCATCCGTGAGCGGCCGGAAGGGGCTGGGCTGGTCCTTCAGCGGGCCAGAGGTGATGGCCTCCGCGCGCAGGCCGAGGCTGCGCATGGCCTCCTGCGCGTCGAAGGACTGCAGCAGCACGCCGATGGAGCCGGTCACGCTGCCCTCCCGCGCGAAGATGCGCTCGGCGGGCATGGCGATCATGTAGCCGGCAGAGGCGGCGGTGCCGCCGAAGGTGGCGACCAGCGGCTTGGCGGCGCGGAACCGGGCCAGGGCATCGTGCAGGGACTCGCCGCCCGCCACGGTGCCGCCGGGGCTGTCCACCGCCAGGATCATGCCGCGGACCGAATCGGACTTTGCCGCGCGGTCGATCGCCTCCACCAGCCGGCGGTCGTCCGTGATGGTGCCCGAGACGGTGAGGCGAAGGATGTGCGGGCCATTGCCGAGGCCGGCGAGCGACGGCCCGTCCTCGTCCAGCGCGGCCACCGCGAGGCCCATGCCGCCGAGCACGGCCAGGACGGCGAGAAGGCGCCACAACCCGCGGCTGCGCTTCAGGCGCCGGCGATCCAGCAGAAGGTCGGCTTCCAGCCCGGCCGGGGCCATGGGCGTCGTGCCGGCCGGGGACTGGGGCGCGGGCCAGGGAGAGGGCGTTGCCATGCCGCGTCTATGCACGGCCCGCGCGGAACGCGCCAGGAGCAGCGGGGCCAGCGCGCGGCGGTCAGGCGGGCGTCACGCAAAACCCGCGCCCTGTCGCGTGACACGGGACCGCGGGCCGGGCTAGACAGGGGGCGTTCTCAAGGCCCGGCCGCCGGATGCGGGCCAATCGGACGGGACATCGCCCATGCGCCTCGCGCTCCTCGCCGTGCCGGCCCTCATCCTCGCCCTGCCGGCCCTGACCGCACCGGCCGTGGCGCAGACCGAGCTTCGCTCTCGCGCCATCGCCAACCGCGTCACCCCGCCCTCCACCGGGGATGCGACCTGCGACGACGCCGTGGCGGCCTGGCGGGCCTGCATCGCCGCCTCCCCCAAGGCGCCGGCGGACAAGGTCCAGGCGAACACCGAGGTGGACAAGTTCGTGCGCGACGTGTTCGACGCCCGCGGCCCCCATCGCGACGACCTGATCCGCGCCTGCGGACCCACCGCCTCCGGCTACCGCATGATGGTCGAGAACGGGACCTGCGCCAGCAACATCACCGGCGCGCGGGACGACCAGGCCACCCGCGTCGGCACGCCGCCCTCCGCGGTCGCGGCGCAGCGGCGGGCGCAGCGGTAAGGCTTCCGTTCTTCGCTGACGGTTTGTCCCGAGGAGGGGCGGAAGGGATTCTTCCTCTCCCCGGCGCCCTCACGATCATCTTCTAAAGGTTAGTCTGCTGTGCTGGCGGTGCGCCTCGGCTCGTGGGGCCGAGGCGGCTGCAAGGGCCGGACCGTGCCCTCCACAAGGGAACAACGCGGCTCATCGCTCCGCAGCAGCCGGACGGGGTTCCCAGGGCCTCAGGCCCTGGGCGGGGTTTGAGGCACTGCCTCAAACCTGTGGAGAGGGCGGCGCCCTCTCCAAGCCCGATCAGCGCCGCCGCCGGAGAAGCAGGTGGACCGCGCCCGTATTGGCCCGTTGCGGATGCGCGGCGCCGAGGATCAGCGGGCGCACCGAGGGCAGGTTGAGCCAATGGGGCAGTTCGCGGCGGAGGATGCCGCCCTCCCCGCTGCCCTTGCCGGTGACGATGGCCACGCAGCGCACGCCCTCCGCATGGGCATCCCGGATGAAGGAGAGGGTGGCACCATAGGCCTCCTCGGCGCGGCGGCCGTGGAGGTCCAGCGTGCGCTCCGGGCGGATCTTGCCGCGGCGGAGGTCGCGCCAGCGGCGCTCGTCCATGCCGGCGCCGGGCTGGCCGACGGCAATGCCGGGCACGCGGGCGGGGGCGGCCGGGCGGGGCGCCGGTGCCGGGGGGCCGGCGGGGGCGGGCGGCGGCGCGGGAGGCTCGGGCGCAGGGGGCGGCGGGACGTCGCGGCCGGGCAGGGCCGACACGCCGTTCAGCGCAAGATAGGCGTGCCACAGGGCCCGCTCGGCCTGTGAGACAGGACGGGGACGGCGGGCCATCAGTCGGCGGGATTGGCGATCTCGCCGGGTCGGGCGATGGGCTCACGCGCCGCGGCCGGGCGGGGGTCCGCGGTTTCGGAGAGTTCGGTGCGGGCGGCGGGCGCGTCCTCGATCAGGATGACGTGCAGGCGGCGGGGGCCGTGGGCGCCGAGTTCCAGCGTCTGCTCGATATCGGCGGAGCGGGAGGGGCCGGTGACGAGCATGACGTTGCGGGGCATGAAGCCGCCAGAAGGATTTGGATTGGGCTCGGCGCCGCCGCGCTCGGCGCGCAGCCGGTCCCAGGCCTCCTCATAGGCGCCGAGGATGTCGGAGGCGCGCAGCACCGCGATCTCCGTCTCCGGCAGGATATTGAGGGTGGTCGGGCGCTCCGGGCCGGAGGGAAAGACGAGGGTGCCGGTTTCCGCCACACCGGCCCAGGCGTGCTGGACGGAGACGGCATCGCCCGGCACGGCGCGGCGCACCTCGAAGGCCAGCATCGGGCGTTCCGCCCAGGGCAGCGCCGCCAAGTCGGGGTGCGGGGCGAGGACGAAGCGCGGCTCCAGGTTCTGCGCGGCCAGGTAGTCGGCGATCGCGGCGGGAACGGAGGCGGCATCCTCCACCCGCTCCACCGTGCCGAACTCCTTCTCCACGTTCTTCACGAAGGCCGCGACCCGCTCAGGCCCGGAAAGGCGTGCCCGGGCGGGAATGAGGTGGCGGGGATGGGTGGCCAGCCGCCCGTCCAGCATCGCCGCCTGGTCGGCCGGCAGCACGCCCCGGCGCAGCCCGCGCCGGACGGTGCCGAGGATCGCTTCCCTGGATGCATCGGAACCCGTGGCCATGCGCCCTCGTAGCACATCCCCGGCCGGGGCACGCCAGGGCGGGGGATGGGGGTGGCGGCAGGATCTTCGCACGGAGGGTGGGGTTCGGCCGGAACGCCAGCGCGAGGTGCCGGCCATCCTCGCCCCGCCCCATCCAGGCCGCCGCCGTCCCGGCCGCGGTTTCCGGCCGTGCCCCCAAGCACATGATCTCCTGCGGTTGATCCATCCCGGGAATGGGCCATCTTGCAGGGCGATGGATATGCGCGACGCCCCCTCCCCGGCCCTTCTCGATGCCTTCTGGCGCGTGGTGGCCCAGCACGGCTGGCACGGCACCACCTTCGCCCGCATCGCGGCCGAGAGCGGGGAGAGCCTGTCCGACCTGCGCGGCCGCTATCCCACCCCGGTGGACCTGCTGCGCGCCCATGCCCGCACGGTGGACCAGGCGGTGCTGGAAGGGACCGTTCCCGGCCAGACCGGCTTCGGCACCGCGCGGGACCGGGTCTTCGACCTTCTGATGCGCCGGCTGGACGCGCTGCAGCCGCACCGGGAGGGCATCCTGCGGATGCAGCGGGACCTGATGCGGGACCCGCTCTCCGCCCTTTTCCTCTCCCCCATCCTCATGGCCTCCATGGCCTGGACCCTGGAGGGCGCGGGCGTCTCCACCGCCGGGATCGCGGGTGCCCTGCGGGTGCAGGGGCTGGTCGGCGTCTGGCTCTCCGTCGCCCGCGCCTGGGAGACGGATGAGAGCGTCGATCTCGGCCCCACCATGGCCGCGCTGGACCGCGCGCTGGACCGCGCGGAGAAGGTGGCCAGCACCCTGCGCCTGACGGAGGAGGAGCCGGCCCTGCCCGACCTGAACCCCGGCCCGGTGGAGGGCGTCGATTCCGCCCCGCCCGACATCGTGGATCCCCCCCTGGCGGATACGGGCATCATGCTGGCCGACGCCGATGCGGGCCCGGAGCAGCCCGGCGAGGGCGGCACCCCCGGCGTTGCCGCCGCCGAGCCGCTGCCCCCGGCCGAGCCCGTCCCGCCCTCCGCCCTCAGCCCCGAGGCGCCGGACGCACCGGCTACCCCGACCCCGCCGCGCAAGAAGGGCGGCTCGGGGCCGCTTTCGATCGCCTGACATCCGGCACTGACACGAGGCCTTCGCTGGACGCGCGCCGGCAGGCCGGGCAAGGATGGCGGGCTAAGCCACGAACGGAACCGGAGGAACACCCATGTCCGACCGCCCCACCCTCCCGCCGGAGATGGACCCGATGCGCCTCCTGTCCGAGATGCGACTGCCCATGATGGACGTGCAGGCTCTGGCCGACGCCCAGCGCCGCAACCTGGAAGCCCTTTCCGTGGCCAATCGCGTAGCGCTGGAAGGCGCGCAGGCCGTGGCCCGCCGGCACATGGAAATCCTGCAGCAGTCCATGGCCGAGATGACGGATGCCGTGCGCGGCGCCACCTCCGTCAGCAACCCGCAGGACCAGGCCGCCAAGCAGGCCGCGATGGTGAAGTCCAGCTACGAGAAGGCTGTGACCAACATGAAGGAACTGGCCGACCTCATCCAGAAGTCCAACTCCGAGGCGCTGACGGTGCTGAACAAGCGCTTCTCGGAAGCCATGGACGAGGTTCGCGGGCTGGTCGCGAAGAAGGAGGGCTGAGGCTCTGTCCCGGGGAGAGGAAGAAGGAATTCTTCCTCTCCCCGGCCCCCTCACCATCATCTTTCTCTAGTCGTTGGTCCGGCTTCGCTGACGGTGCGCCTCGGGTCGGCGACCCGAGGCTACTGCAGGGGCAGGATCAAGCCATCATACCGAAACCCCGTGTCAGGACGGCACGACGGCAGCCAGACGGGGATCCAAGGGCCTCAGGCCCTTGGCAGGGGTTCCAGGGGGCAGCGCCTCCTGGCCGCCAGATCAGTCCTCGCGTGGCGTCTCTACCCGCGCCCCGTCCAGCAGCGCGTCCCGTTTCGCCTTCGCCTCCGCGTCCTTCGCCCGCTCTGCCCTGGTGCGCCCATGGGCAGCGCGGTTGGCGGCGGCCTTCGCCTCCTCGGCCGCGCGGTCGCGCGCCTTGCGGGCCCGGTTCAGGTTGACGATCTCGGCCATGCGCTCAGGATAGCGCCCGATTCCCGGGAAGCCATCATGCAGATCGAACTGACCGCCGCCGACGGCCACCGCCTTTCCGCATGGCGGGCCGGGCCGGCGGACGCGCGGCGCGCCCTGGTGGTGGTGCAGGAAATCTTCGGGGTGAACCCTCATGTGAAGCGCCTGTCGGACCATCTGGGGAGTCTCGGCTGGGCCGTGATCACCCCCGCCCTGTTCGACCGGGCCGAGCGCGGCGTGGAACTGGGCTACGAGGCGGCGGACCGGGAGCGCGGCATGGCGCTTCGTAAGCAGGTGCCGGACGAGGGCGTGATGCTGGACGTGGAGGCGGCCGCGGCCGCCCTGCCGGCCGGGGCCGCGCGCGGCATCATCGGCTATTGCTGGGGCGGCACCATCGCCTGGTGGGGCGCCACGCGGTCCACCTCCTTCAAGGCCGCGGTCGGCTACTACGGCGGCGGCATCGCGGGCACGCGGACGGAGGTGCCGAACTGCCCGGTGCAGCTTCATTTCGGGGCGGAGGACAAGGGCATCCCGCTGTCCGACGTGGAACTGGTGCGCCAAGCCCAGCCGGAGGTGGAGATCTTCGTCTATCCCGGTGCCGGCCATGGCTTTGCCTGCGAGGACCGCGGCAGCTACGATCCCGCCGCGACGGAGCTGGCCGAGGGGCGCGCCCTTGCCTTCCTCGGCAAGCACATGGGCTAGGGGATCCGGACCATGCTCCGCACGATCGTCGGTATCGTCATCTTCCTCGTCCTGCTGTCGGTGATGCCTTATCTCTGGCCGGACAGCTTCTCCCAGCCGCCGATCGTCATGATCGTCCTGCTTGCCATCGCGGCGGTGGTGGCCTTCCTCGTCGGGCGCCGGCGCCGCCAGCGCGGCTGGGGCACCAGTTCCAGCGCCTGAGCGGCTCGTCCGCGTCAACGCGGGTCAGGACGACGTTATGGGGTCTGGCTGCCCTGGCCTGCGTCTTTCTCGGGAAGGCTCGGGAATCCGAGGATTTTCGCGTTGATCCTCTCGGGCTGCTCGATGTGCAGCCGGTGGCTGGCGCCATCGATGATCCTCAGTTCCCCGTCGTCGCACCGCGCCAGCCCGGCCTCGGCCACTTGCCGATCCAGGAGACTGTCCTCGCCCGCATAGAGGATCAGGGGCGACGCCCGTGCCGCCGAAGGCACCGCATCCCAGCCCCGGTTTTTCGCGGGTTGGCCGGGCAGCCCCGGCTCAGCGGCCCATGGCAGGCACGGGGATGCCGTGGCGCCTTACGCGGTATTTCCCGGGGGGCTGACGGAGCCCGCGGCGCCGCCACGCGCCCGGTCCGGGTCCAGAACCCGCAGCACGAACTCGTCGATCTTCGGCGCCCAGTCCTTCCAGAGCCCGGCCAGTTCCGCGATCGGCGCCGCCGCGCGGTCCACGCGAAGGTCGGCCAGGGCGAAGTCCTGGTCGCCCCAGACCTCCAGCACGGCGGAGAAGACCGGCCCGTGCTCGCCCCCTGCCGCTTGGCCCGCGGCCAGGCCTGCCAGCAGGCGGTCGCCCAGCGGCGCGGCAGGGTCGGCCTCGAAGGCCCGCAGCATCGCTGCCGGAACCGCCTCGTTCGCGAGAATATTGCCGAGCGCCACGCAATCCTGCCCCTGGGCCGCCGCCCGCGCCGGCTTCACCCGGGCGCCGTGGTGATGTGCACTGCGCCCCGTGGCGTCCAGCGCGGCAAGCTGCCGCCAATCCGCATGAGGGGTTGAGGCCACCAGCGCCGCCACCGTCTCCGCCGCCCCGCAGCCGCTCCGCAGCAGCGCCAGCCCGCGTGGGCCGAGGCGCGGATCGGTCCGGTGCTGTGTCAGCACCGCCCCGATGCCGGGCGCCACATGCTGGATGCGCGCCCCGACGGCGAGGTCCGAGGTGGCGCCCGCCGCGCCGATCTGGCCCGTGCGCGCGCAGCGACCGAGGAGCGAGAAGGTCATGCCCCGATCCTGGGAGCGTGGCCGGAGGGTGTCCATCCCCCGGATTTCGCGCGGCGGTCGCGGGTTCCGGCTTGTCTTCCTTCCATCCCCATGGCCAAACACATCACGGAAATGCGATCAACCTTTTCATAGCCATACTCATGCGTGCTGCCCGGCTCGCCCTGCTGCTCGGTCTCCTCGCCGTCCCGGCCGGGGGTGAGGAAGTGCCGGCCACGGGGGGCGATTTCGGCGGGGCCGGGCTGATCGAGAGCCGGAACGCCCGCTTCCGCGAGGACGGCACGCTTGAGGCCGGCGGCACGTACCGCCACCAGCGCCGCTTCTGGTTCGTGAACTTCCAGGCGCTGCCCTTCCTGGAAACCACCTTCCGCCTGACGGAGCGCCTGAACGCCACCACGGGTCGCGGCAGCACCACGGACCGCGCCTTCGACGTGAAGCTGCGCCTGCTGGAGGAAGGGCCCTGGACCCCCGCGGTGGCGGTGGGGCTGCAGGACCTGATCGGAACGGGCATCTATGGCGGGGAATACCTCGTCGCCTCCCGCCGCTGGGGGCCGCTGGACGTCTCCTTCGGCCTCGGCTGGGGGCGACTGGGCACCACGGGGACGATCAACAACCCGCTGACCGACCTCTCCGAGAGATTCCGCACCCGCCCGCGCGATGTCGGGCGCGGCGGCACGCTGCGGCTGGACTTCTTCCGCGGGGAGGACGTGTCCCTGTTCGGCGGGGTCGAGTACAGCATCCCGCCCCTGGAGACGCCCTGGGGCACCCTGGACGGGGTGCGCGCCAAGGCCGAGTGGTCCGGCGACGCGCTGCGCGACGAGCGCGGCGGCTACCCCGCGCGCCGCGGCGATCCCGAAGGCCGCGCCCGCAGCCCCGTGAACCTTGGCCTACAGTGGCAGGGCGAGCACGTGGACGCCTCGCTCGCCTTCGTCCACGGCACGGATGCCCTCGTCCGCCTCTCCCTTCGCATGGACCCCGCCAACCCGCCGGAGGCCCCGCGGCTGCGCCCCGTGCCGCCGCTGCCCGCCCGCCAGCCCCGCGCCGGCACCGGGGACGAGCGGGCCCGCGCCGCCTTCGAGGCCCTGCGCGGCGCAGGCTTCCGCCCCCTGGCCTATGAGGAGCGCGGCCCCGAGGCCCGCATCGCCGTGGCCGAGGGCAACCAGCGCACCCTGCCCGGCGTCGCCTCCCGCGTGCTGCGGGCCGTGAACGGCATCCTGCCTCCGGGGGTGGAATCCCTGCGTCTCTCCTGGTGGCAGGCCGGTGCGGAAACCGGCGCGATCCTCATTCCCCGCCACAGCCTGGAGGCCGCTTCCACACCCTTCGGCAGCGTGGAGGAGGCCTGGTCCGCCACCACGCTCCTCCCCGCCACCGGCCCGGATTTCACGAAGGACTGGCCGGGCGCCTTCACCGAGCCCGGCCCGAGCTGGGACCTGGTCCTGGAGCCCCGCCTGAACCTTCAGCTCGGCGATCCCTCCCGCACCCTGCGCTACCAGGGCGCCGTCGCTGCCGGGGGGCGCGTGGAGTTCGGCCACGGCATCAGCGCCGCCGGGGCGTTGCAGCAGGCGGTGTTCGGGAACCTCGACCGCGGCCTGCCCTCGGACAGCCGGATCCCGCATGTCCGCAGCGACTACGCGCTGTATGCGCGCGACGGGAAGACCTCGATCCCCGGCCTCTATGCGGAGCGCGTCTGGAACCTCGCCCCGGATGTCTTCGCCCGCGCCACCGCCGGGCTGCTGGAGCCGATGTTCGGCGGCGTCTCCACGGAAGTCCTCTGGCGCCCCGCGGATCGTGGCTTCGCCTTGGGCCTGGACCTGAACGTCGTGCAGCAGCGCGATACGAAGGGCCTCCTCGGCTTCCGCGACTACAACACCGCCACCGGCCACCTCTCGCTCTACGCCGATCTTCCCGTGTGGAACCTCTACGGGATCCTCCGCGCCGGCCGTTACCTGGCCGGGGACTGGGGCGCCACGGTCGAGATGGGGCGCCGCTTCGACAGCGGCATCGAGGTCGGCGGCTTCGCCACCTTCACGAACGTCCCCTTCTCGAGATTCGGCGAGGGTTCCTTCGACAAGGGCATCTATGTCCGTGTCCCCCTCTCGATCTTCGGCGGGGAATCCCGCGGCACCGGCACCGCCGTGATCCGCCCGGTGCAGCGCGATGGCGGGCAGCGCCTGGCCGTGGACAACCCGCTCTGGGAAGTGACGCGCGCCGGGCGGGAGGATGCCGTCCGGCGCGGGGCCGGCGCCTACGCCCGCTGAACCGGCAGCCCGACCAGCGCACGCCTAGATGTGAGACGTTCCAGCTCCGGCACCGGAGGGGGCGCCCAGCGGCCAGGGCTCGGACGGTTCCTGCTCCGCCAGCAGCGCGCCGGTGTTGCGCAGCACCGCCGAGAACTCCGGCACGCCCAGGTAGTCCGCGGCCCGCGCCAGGTTCTCCAACTCACGGATCAGGTTCCGCAGTTCCAGCCGGAGCTCCCGGATCACCTCTTCCTTGGTCATCAAGCCCCCGCCCCATCCTTCCGCGCGATTGGCAAGCCCCTGGAAGGCCGCCCACGCCTGCCTCCGGCACCGGGCCGGCAGCCCGGCGAGGTCCGACGGGCGCGGCGCGGCGCCGTCAGCGCTACGGAGGAGGAGCAGGTCTGGATGCAGCGACGCCCAAAGAATCTTTCACTCGCGCAGAAAGGGCGGGTCCTAGTTCACGGTGATCTTCGCTTCCCGCACCACGCGCCCCCAGGTCTCCACCTCCTGGGCCATCTTCGCCTTCAGCTCGTCCGGCGTGGAGGACACGGCATCCGCCCCCGCCGCCTTCAGCCGCTGCTGGATCGCGGGATCGGCCAGCGCTTCCCGCAGCACGGCGCTGAGGCGGCTGACGACCGGGGCCGGCGTGCCGGCGGGCGCCAGCACGGCGCCCCAGGAGGTGGCCTCGGCGGCGGGCAGGCCGACTTCCCGCATCGTCGGCACGTCCGGCAGGGAACGGCCGGGGCCGGTGGTCGCCAGCACCCGGACCTTGTTGCCCTGGATCATGCCGATCGCGGAAGGGAGCTGGTCCAGCATGAACTGCACGTTGCCCGCCACCGTGTCGTTCAGCGCCGGGGCGCTGCCGCGATAGGGCACGTGCGTCACCTCCACCTTCGCGGCCAGCCGGAACAGCTCCGCCACCATGTGGGTGGATGAGCCCGAGCCGGCGGAGCCGTAGCTCACCTTGCCCGGGTTCTCCCGCAGGTAGGCGACGAACTCCTGCGCCGTGCGGGCCGGCACCTTCTCGTTCACGATCAGCACGTGATCGGTGGCGAAGGCCATGCCGATCGGGGCGAAATCCTTCACCGCGTCGAAGCCTGTCGTGGCGTAGAGGTGCTGGTTGATCGTCAGCGTGCCCGTGGTGCCCATGACGATGGTGGTGCCGTCGGGGGCGGATCGCGCGGCGTTCTCCATGCCGATATTGCCGCCGGAGCCCGCGCGGTTCTCCACCACCACGGCCTGGTGCAGCCGTTCCCCCATGCGGTCGGCCAGCACGCGCGCCACCACATCCGTCGCGCCGCCGGCCGCGAAGGGGATCACGAAGCGGATGGGGCGCGAGGGCGTCCATTCACCTTGCGCCAGCGCGGGCGCGGCCAGAAGCGACGCGGAGGCACCGAGAAGATGACGTCGGGTGATGCTCATTCCTGTGTTTCCCCAGTTTCTTTTCTTTGGACGCTCAGCAGGCGGAGGCGTGTCTCCGCCCGATCTCTTCCAGCACCTCGTCCGGGTCTGCGGCCCACCAGCGGCGGGAGAGGATCTCCACCTCCGTATGGCCGCGGTAGCCCTGCGCCTCGACGGCCGCGCGGATGCCGGGGATGTCGATCACGCCCTCGCCGGGGAGGCCGCGGTCGAAGACCGTGTCGGTGGTCGGCACCAGCCAGTCGCAGACATGGAAGGCAGCGATGCGCGTTCCGGCGCGCGCCACCTGCTCGCGCAAGGCCGGGTCCCACCATACGTGGTACACGTCCAGCGCCACGCCGCTGCCCGCGCCCAGCTCGTCGCAGAGGTCCAGCGCCTGACCGAGCGTGGAGAGCACGGAGCGGTCCGCGCAGGTCATGGGGTGCAGCGGCTCCAGCGCGATCGTCACGCCCGCCGCGCGCGCTTCCTCCATGATGGCGTGCAGCCCGTCGCGCACCATCGCGCGGGCGCCGTCCAGGTCCTTCGAGCCGGGCGGCAGTCCGCCGCAGACCATCACCAGGCAGGCCGCGCCGATGGCCTGCGCTTCCGCGATGGCGCGGCGGTTATCCTCGATCGCGGCGGCGCGCCCGGCGGCATCGGCCGCCGGGAACATGCCGCCGCGGCAGAGGCCGGAAACGGAGAGCCCGGCATCGCGGATGGCCCGCGCCGCCTTCTCCACCCCCATGGCCTGCAGCACGTCGCGCCAAGGGGAGATGCCGGGGATGCCGTGGCGCGCGCATCCTTCGATGCACTCCGCCAACCCCCACTTCTCCTTTACCGTGACGGTGTTGAGCGAGAGCGGCCCCGGGGCGCCCATCACGCAATTCCGTGCAGCGCGAGCAGCGACCGCATGCGCGAGGCCGCCATCTCCGGGTCGCGCAGCAGCCCCGCCCTGTCGGCCAGACGGAACAGCTCCGCGAAGTGCTGGATGGAGCGCGTGGATTGCTGCCCGCCCACCATCACGAAGTGGTCCTGGTGCCCGTTCAGCCAGGCCATGAACACCACGCCCGTCTTGTAGAACCGCGTGGGCGCCTTGAAGATGTGGCGGGAGAGCGGGACGGTCGGCGCCAGGATCTCGTGGAAGGTGGAGAGGTCGTTGCGCGACAGCGCGGCCAGCGCCCCGCCCACCGCCGGCGCGATCGGATCGAAAATACCGAGCAGCGCGTCCGAATGCCCCTCGGCATCGCCCGCGATCAGCTCCGCGTAGTTGAAGTCGTCGCCGGTGTACATGCGGACGCCCTTGGGCAGGCGCCGCCGCATGGAAACCTCCTTCCCGTCGTCCAGGAGCGAGATCTTCACGCCGTCCACCTTGTCCGCGTGCGAGGCGATGACGTCCAGCGCCACCTCCATCGCCGCCATGTGGTCGTGGTGGCCCCAGTATCCCTCCAGCGCCGGATCGAACATCTCGCCCAGCCAGTGGATGATCACGGGCTGCCGCACGGAGGAGAGCACGCGGTCATAGACGCGCACGTAGTCGTCCGGAGACTTCGCCGCCTTCGCCAGCGCGCGCGACGCCATCAGAATGATGCGCCCGCCCATGCCCTCGACGGCCGCGCACTGCTCCTCATAGGCGCGGATCACGTCGTCCACCGTCACGTCGGGAGATGGCGCCAGATGGTCGGTTCCCGCGCCGCTGGCGATCACCGCATCGGGGAAGTCCTTCGCGGCGTCGAGGGAACGCCGGATCAGCTCCTGCGCCCCGTTCCAGTCCAGCCCCATGCCGCGCTGCGCCGTGTCCATCGCCTCCGCGACGCCCAGTCCCAGCGACCAGAGGTGCCGGCGAAAGGCGATGGTGCGGTCCCAATCCACCTTCACGTCCAGCCAGGGATCCTGCTCCGCCAGCGGGTCGGCCACCACATGGGCGGCGGCATAGGCCACGCGCGGATAGGGCGGCTTCGCCACCGCGAAGATTCCCGGCGCGCCCGTGGTGTAGGCCTCGATCGCGCCGCCAGGCGTCGGCAGGTTCAGCACCGCCATGTCACGCCTCCAGCTTCGGCAGGTCGATCCAGCGCCGCTCCGCCCAGGACTTCAGCCCGGCTTCCGCCAGTTGCACGCCCTTCGCGCCCGCCATCAGGTCCCAGGGATAATCCGCCCGCTCGCCCGCCACGTATTTCAGGAACTCCTCCCACTGCACGCGAAAGCCGTTCGGATAGGGCTGGGTGTCCGGCACCTTCTGCCAGCCCTCGTAGAAGTTGATGGTCTGCGGCACGTCCGGGTTCCAAACGGGCTTGGGCGTGTTCACCCGCGCCTGGGTCCAGCAATCCGTCAGCCCGCACACCGCCGATCCGTGCGTGCCGTCCACATGGAAGGTCACGAGATCGTCGCGCCGGACCCGCGTGGTCCAGGAGGAGTTGATCTGCGCGACGATGCCGCCCTCCAGCTCGAAGGTGGCATAGGCCGCGTCGTCCGTGTCCGCGTCGTAGGGCTTGTCGTTCTCGTCGTAGCGCACGGGAATATGCGTGGCGCCAAGGCAGGAGACGGACTTCGTCTCGCCGAAGGTGTTGTCCAGCACATAGCGCCAGTGGCAGAGCATATCGAGGATGATGCCGCCGCCCTCGGCCTTCTTGTAGTTCCAGCTCGGCCGCTGCGTCGGCTGCAGGTCGCCCTCGAAGACCCAGTAGCCGAACTCCCCGCGCACGGAGAGGATGCGGCCGAGGAAGCCGCTGTCGATCACCATCTTCATCTTGCGCAGGCCCGGCAGGAACAGCTTGTCCTGCACCACGCCGTGCTTGATGCCCGCCGCCTTCGCCACGCGCACCAAGTCCAGCGCGTCCTCCAGGTTCTCCGCCGTCGGCTTCTCGGAATAGACGTGCTTGCCGGCCCCGATCGCCTTCTTCAGCAGCTCCGCCCGCATCTGCGTCGTCGCCGCGTCGAAGAACACCGTGTCGTCCGGGTTCGCCAGGCAGGCGTCCAGGTCGGTGCTGACCCGCTCCACCCCGTGCGCCTTCGCCAGCGCCTCCAGCTTCTCCCGGTTGCGGCCCACGATAATCGGGTCCGGCATGATCCGGTCCCCATTCGGCAGCGCCACGCCCCCTTCCCGCCGGATGGCCGCGATGGAGCGGATCAGGTGCTGGTTCATCCCCATCCGTCCGGTCACGCCGTGCATGATCAGGCCGATACGCCGCTGCGCCATTCGCGCTTCCTCCCCGGGAGTTCTTAGGTAACCGCGTGGTTACCTAAGCGCCCGGGGCCGCATCTCGTCAAGCGCCTTGCGTCAGGGCCGCAGCCAGCCCAGCACCACCTCCACCGCATGCGCCTCCCGCGCCTCGATCGCCGCCTCCGCGCCCAGCCCTGCCCCGAAGATGGCGGAGAGGGTGTGCAGGTTCGACACGTAGAAATGCCCTAGCGAGACGAGGGTGATGTAGGCCTGCATCGGGTCCACCCCCGCGCGGAACACTCCGCCGTCCGCGCCCCGCTGCAGCACCGCGCTGAGGGATTCTAGCAGCGGGGAGTACAGCGCCGGCACCCGCTCGCTCCGCGCCAGATAGGCGGCGCGGTGCAGGTTTTCCTGGTTCAGCAGTGCCACGAATTCCGGGTGCCGCGCCGTGTAGCGCAGGTTGAAGCGCACCAGCCGCGCCATGGCCTCGGCAGGCGGCAGGCCGTCCACCTGCAGGGCCCGCTCCTCCCCCCGCTTATGGGCGTAGGCGGCCTCCAGCACCGCCACCCACAGGTCCTCCTTGTTGCCGAAATAGGCGTAGAGCATCCGCTTGTTGGCGCCGGCCCGCGCCGCGATCTCGTCCACCCGCGCGCCCGCCAACCCGTTGGCGGCGAACTCCGCCCTTGCGGCGTCCAGGATGCGCTGGCGCGTGGCCTCGGCGCGGGGGCTCTGCGGGATGGTTCGGGCGGGCGCGTCCATGCGCGCCATCCTGTCGGCGGTGGCGGAAATGACAAAGGGCGAGCGGGCGGCCCCGGGGAGAGGGAGAACGAATTCTCCCTCTCCCCGGCCCCCTCACCCTCATCTTTTTCTCAGAGGCTGCCGCGGAATGCGGAACTGGAACGCGCCGAGCGACCAAGCCGCTCGGCGCGGGATCATGCCCCCGAGTCGACGGAAAACGTCTGCTGCGCGGGCCAGCCGAGCATTCCGCGGCAGCCCGATAGAGACAGATGAGAGGGGGGCTAGGCGGAGAGAATTTCCCCCTGGAACCGCGTGAGCGCCGCCTCAGACCCGCCCGTAGGTGTCCTCGAACCGCACGATGTCGTCCTCGCCGAGGTAGGAGCCGGACTGCACCTCGATCAGGGTCAGCGGGATCATCCCCGGGTTCTCCATCCGGTGCACGCAGCCCAGCGGCAGGTACACGGACTCGTTCTCCCGCAGCAGGATGCGCTCCGCATCGCGCTCCACGATGGCGGTGCCGTTCACCACCACCCAGTGCTCGGCGCGGTGGAAGTGCTTCTGGAGGGAGAGCTTCTGGCCCGGCCGCACCAGGATCTTCTTCACCTGGAAGCGCTCGCCCTGGATCAGGCCCTCGTAGTGGCCCCAGGGGCGGTACATGCGGCGATGCGCCCCGGCCTCCGGCCGCTTCTTCGCCTTCAGCTGGTCCACCAGCTTCTTCACGTCCTGCGCGCGGTCGCGCGGCAGGGCCAGCACCGCGTCCTCGGTGGCCACCAGCACCACGTCGGAGAGGCCGACAACGGTCGTCAGGATCCCCTCGGACCGCACGTAGCAGCCCTTGGCGTCCAGCAGCTCCACGGGCCCGTGGGTGGCGTTCCCCGCCGCGTCCTGCGGGCTGGCCTGCCACAGCGCGTCCCAGGACCCGACGTCGGACCAGCCGATATCGGCCGGCACCACCGCCGCATGGGCCGTCCGCTCCATCACCGCGTAGTCGATGGAGATGTTCGGGCTCTCCGCGAAGCCCGCGCCGAGGCGCACGAAGTCGAGGTCCCGCGTGGCCTCCTCCACGGCGGTGCGGACGGCAGCCACCAGCTCCGGCTGCAGCCGCTCCAGCTCCGCCAGAAGGGTCGAGGCGCTGGCGACGAACATGCCGGCGTTCCAGAGGTGCTTACCACCTTCCAGGAAGGCCTGGGCGCGCGCCTGATCGGGCTTCTCCACGAAGGAGGCGATGGCAGAGACGCCCGGCGCCTCGGCCAGCGGGGCGCCCGCCTCGATGTAGCCGAAACCCGTCTCGGGGCTCTGCGGGCGCATCCCGAAGGTGACGATCCGCCCGGACTTGGCCGCCGTGCAGGCCAGGCCCAGCGCGGCGTGCAGCGCCGGCAGGTCCTTCACCACGTGGTCGGACGGCATGACCCAGAGGAGGGAGTGCGGGTTCTCCTCAGCCGCCAGCACGGCGGCGGCGGCGATGGCGGGGGCGGAGTTGCGGGCCGCCGGCTCCAGCACGATCCGCGCGCCGCCGGCGCCGACCGCGATCCCGGCATCGCGCAGCTGCTCGGCCACCAGGAAGCGGTGCGCCTCCGCGCAGACCACCATCGGGGGCGCGAAATCCGGCCCGGTGCCGCGCGCCACCGTCTCCTGCAACATGCTGGCATCCGAGATCAGCGGCCAGAACTGCTTGGGGAACCCCTCCCGCGACAGCGGCCAGAGACGGGTGCCGACCCCGCCCGACAGGACCACGGGCACGACACGATCCTGGGACATGGCTTCTCTCGGCAAGGTAGGTGGGGAACCCACGGGCAAGGGGCTCCGGGAGTAAAGGAGCCCGGCCCAAAAGGAAAGCCGCCCCGGCGGCCGGGGCGGCCCTCCTGCTACGCCGATGGGGCGTCTCCGGCGGGGATCTCCGTTGGGCGCCCCCGTCCGGGCGCCCGCCCGGGCCCGGTCCTAATGCAGGACGCCGAAGAGCCAGAGCAGGATGATGATGGGGATGGGAATGCCGATCAGCCACAGAAGAATGCCGCGCATCGTGTTGCCTCCTTAGGGTATGTTGCTTCCCAACGAGGGGACTTGCGGCGGGTTGCGGCGCCTTGCAGCCTCCCCACATGGAAACGCCCGCTTCGCAGATGCCCCGTTCGCCGATGCCGTGGACGAACGAGGCCCCCTGGACCCCCACGGCCCGTTATCCCGACCCCCGCCTACGGGACCTGGACCCCTCCTTCGCCCGCTACCGCGTGATGAACGCCCCCGTGCAGAAGCTCGCCGGCGGCACGCGCTGGGGGGAAGGCCCGGTCTGGTTCGGGGACCACCGCTGCCTCCTGTGGTCCGACGTGCCGGAGGACCGCATCCTTCGTTGGGACGAGGCGACCGGCGCCACCACCGTCTTCCGCGGCCCCTCCAACTTCGCTAACGGCAATGCGCGGGACCGGGAGGGGCGCCTGGTCACCTGCGAGCACGCCACCCGCCGCGTGACCCGCACGGAGCATGACGGCCGCATCACCGTGATCGCGGACCGCTACCAGGGGAAGCGCCTGAACTCCCCCAACGACGTGGTGGTGAAGTCCGACGGCACGATCTGGTTCACCGACCCGCCCTTCGGCATCCTCTCCGACAACGAGGGTGAGCGGGCGGAGCAGGAACTGCCCCAGAACCTCTACTGCGCCGACCCCGCCCGCGGCACGCTGGAGGTGGCGGCGGAAGGGATCGAAGGCCCGAACGGCCTCGCCTTCTCCCCCGGCGAATCGATTCTCTACGTGGTGGAGAGCCGCACCAATCCCCGCAAGATCCTCGCCTTCGACGTCGGCGCGAACAACCGCCTCGGCAATCGCCGCGACTTCATCACCGCCGAGCCCGGCGGCACCCCGGACGGCTTCCGCGTGGACGAGGACGGCAATCTCTGGTGCGGCTGGGGCATGGGCACGCCGGAGCAGGACGGGGTGCGGATCTTCAATTCGGCCGGTGCCCCGATCGGCCATATCGACCTGCCGGAGCGCGCGGCCAATCTCTGCTTCGGCGGGCTGCGGCGGAACCGCCTGTTCATCACGGGCGCCCGCTCCCTCTACGCCGTCGTGGTGAACACGCGCGGGCTCTGATCCCCGAAAGATCGACAACCGCAACGATCCGGCGCACCCTTCGCCCTCTCGGCGAGGGGGAGCCCCCGATGGATTTCAGCGTCAGCCGCGCCCTGTGGCTCATGGCGCGCACCGCGCCCTGCCTGGGCCTGCGCGCCCTCGTCTATCTCGGCATGGCCGTCGCCTACATCCTCGTCACCGGCCTCGGGGCGGGCATCGGCTTCGGCCTGGGCGGCTTCGGGGGCCCTGACGCGCGGCTGGGAGGTGCCTTCTGGGGCGGCGCCATCGGCTTCGGCCTCATCGCCGGAATCCTTTACCTGCTGCGCGAGTACGTCCTCTACGCCGTCAAGGCCGGCCACCTCGCCGTGCTGGTGGAGCTGATGGACAACCGCCCCCTGCCGGAAGGGCAGGGCCAGGTCGCCTACGGCACCGCCGTCGTCCGCGCCCGCTTCAAGGAAACGAGCGTCCTCTTCGGCATCGACCAGCTCGCCAAGGGCGTCATCCGCGCCGTCACCGGCCTGGCGCGCGGGATCGCCGACCTCATCCCCCTGCCGGGGATGGACGCCCTGGCCACCCTGATCGGCGCCTTCCTGCGGATCGGCGTCGGCTTCGTGGACGAGGTCATCCTCGCCCACGCCATCCGCCACCGCGCCACCGATCCCTGGGCCTCCGCGCGGGAGGCCCTGGTCCTCTATGCCCAGAATCACGGGGCCATGCTCCGCAACGCCGCGGTCCTCGCCCTCATCACCTACGGCCTCGCCTTCGTCGTCTTCCTGCTGCTCCTAGCCCCCGCCGCCGCCCTCGCTTTCCTCATGCCAGGCGGGTGCAGCGCGGCCGGGGTCCTCTTCGCACTGATCCTCGCCTGGGGCGTGAAGGCCGCGCTGCTGGAACCGCTCGCCATCGCCTGCATGATGCAGGCCTTCTTCGCCGTCACCGACGGCCAGGCCCCGGACCCCGCCTGGGACGCCCGCCTGGATTCCCTCTCTGGCAAGTTCCGGGAACTGAAGGACCGGGCCGCGAACAGCCTCGGCACCCCCATCCCCGTCTCGCCCTGGGTGCGGTCGTGACCGCCGTCACGCCTTTGTTCTGACGCGTCCGGTGAGAGGAAGAATTCCTTCTTCCTCTCCCTGACCACAGCCCGACAGCGGAAGGCCGGAATCAGCGCCCGGCGCCGTCACGCACCGCTGAGGGCGTTGGCCGAGCCGACGAGGCTGTTGAAGCGGGATAGGACATCGTTCTCGTAGCCGGTCCGGAAGCTGAAATAGAGGTCCTCGATCGGCCTGCGGGCGCGAAGCTGGCGCAGCAGGTAGCGCGAAATCGTCAGGAACTCGCCCGCGCTCTTCAGGTAGAAGTTGATCCGGATCGCGCCGCCCGTGCCGAACATCGCCTCGCTGACGGTGCCGTCTCCGCCGCGCACGCGGGACTGCAACTCGTTCAGGCTGCGCTCGTAGAGGTCGATCTCCGCCTGCAGCCGGTTCTGGTCGATGCCACGCGGATCCTTGCCGCCCTCCAGTCCGGCCACCATGAACCCCAGCAGCTGCCGCGCCTGGGTCAGGTTGCTCTGCACCAGCACCTGCGCGGGCCGGATCTCCGGTCGTGCCCCGCTCAGGTAGGTCTCGCGCTCCGCCGGCACCAGGGCGCGCAGGGCCTCCGTCAGCCCGATCCGTGCCGTCAGGAAGTCCCGGTAGGCCGCGATGATGCCGGGATGCATGGCACGCCCACGGGCGAAGCGATCGTCCAGGAAGTTGTTCGCATCGTAATAGGGCCGCGCCTGCTCCAGCACCCCCATCAGCGCGTTCGCGGCGGCGACGAAGCGCTCGGCGGCGATCGGCAGGGGCTCGGCCTGCACCGGCGCGGGCCGGGCACCCGGCGGCGGGCGAGGGAGCGCCAGGGGCTCGGTGACGTCCGCGAAGACGGCCGCCCTGGCGGAGCCACTTCCGCCGCCCGCCAGCGCCAGGGAGAGCTGGCGAAGCGCCTCCCGCTCGGTCGGACCGAAGACGTTGGGGAAGCTGACCGAGGTCTCCCGGCCGGTCGGGCCACGGTCCGGGTTGAACTCCCGCGCATAGCCCAGATAGCCGTGCTCGGCGGAGCGCCCGACCTCGTTCAGCGCCCGCACGCTCGCCAGGAACAGGCTCGGCACCGCCTCTGCTGGCGGCCGGGCAGGCGTGGGTGGCCGGTTGGGCCGGAAGGAGGGCAGCGCCGCCAGCGCCTCCGGCTTCCCGGGCAGCGGCGGCGGCGCGAGGCGCGCGCGGGCCAGCTCGGCATAGCGCCCCTGCGGAAACTGCGAGAGGTAGGCGCGGTACTCCGCGGGCTGGTTGCTGTTCGCCACGGACTGCCAGAACTGCTGGTCCGGGTCGGCGGCGGGCTGCGGCACGGCGCCAGCGCCGGGGGCGGCGGCAAAGAAGAATTCGCCCTCGATCGGCGAGCTGGATACCCAGGGCTGCTGGTCCCCCGCCGTCTCGCGCTTCACCGCCAGGCCGACCTGGTTGAACAGGCGGAAGACGTCCAGCCCGGGCTGAACCAGCGTCGCTGCCAGGGCCGAGGAGAAGGGGCTGTTGGCCCCCGCCCCGTCCTGGGCGACGTTGCCGGGCTGGGTGGCATAAGCGATCAGGGTGCCCTGGGGCGCGCGCATCTCGGCCAGCCCGCCACTGGAGGACCGTAGGCCGCGCCCGCCGAACGGGTTGTTGCGGCAGGCATCGAGGATGAGGATGTTCAGCTTCGTCCGGGCGAACTGCATCTGCTTCAGCACCAGCTCGGCATCGACCATCTGGAAGTCGACATCCCTCGGCCCCGTGGGGTTGGCGCCCACCGGCACCAGCCAGTTCGTGCCCCCGATCTGCAGCCCGTGGCCCGCGTAGTAGAACAGGCCGACATCGGCGTCCTGAAGCGCCGCGCCGAATTGCTGCACCACCCGGTCGAACCCGGGCTTGTCGAGGTTCAGCTGCGGGCCGCCCCCGACGAGGTCGAAGCCGAGGCCCTTGAGGGTGCCGGCGATCAGCGTCGCGTCGTTGGCGGGGTTGGCCAGCGCCCCGAGGCTCCGGTAGGCGCTGTTGCCAACCACCAGCGCGATCCGCCGCGCCGGGGAGGGCTGGGTCGGGGAAGACTGAGGCGGGTCCGCCGCCAGGGCCGCACCGGGCAGCAGCAGGATCACGAGCAGCGCGCCGCGGAGCCCGCGCGCAAGCGCCGCCGTGATGCCCCGCCAAACCGAAGGGCGAGGATGGGTAGGGCGGGTCATCGCGGCGTGCGTGGCCATGGTCACGGGAACCTCCGACGGCGCCCCACCGGGTCTCGGGCACCGGGCCTCGGGCATTGGGCCGCGCTGCGGGAACCGGGGAGTGCCAAGACGGGATCATGCTGTCGTTCCGGCTGTCAACGCCGCTGATCCCCTCCCCTGCCCGGGCGCGCCGGCGTTCCATGCGGGGACGTCGCGCGGGAGGGGAAGGCAGGCCCGGCGAACCCGGATAGGATGGCCGCCAAGGATGGCGCGGAGCCTGCCGCCAGGGTCAGGCCCGGCGCCGGACTCGCCGCCGCTGACAGGCATTGTTGAGGACCGATCCGGCCATGGCTTCCCGAAGCGCCCTTCTCGCCCTTCTCGCCCTCACCGTCGCCGGGTGCGGCGGGGTGGAGATGATCGACGTGCACAACACCGCCACGGGCCAGTTCGCGCGCTGCGAGGTGCCGGCGGCGGACGCATCCCTCTCGCCGGCCCTGCTGCGGAACGGCTCCTCCCGGGCCTGCCCGGCCGACCTGGCCGAGGCGGGCTGGGTGCGGACGCGCTGAAAGCTCCGCGGAAACCTCGGCCCCGCCAGCGCGGGCCCGGGGGGTTCCACGGGAGGGCGCCTGCGCTACATGGCGGGCCTTCGGCAGCAGGGCCCCTCTCCATGCCTATGGAAATCGAGCGCAAGTTCCTGCTCGTCGGTGACGGCTGGAAGGCGGGGGTCGTGGAGACGCGCCGCCTGAGGGACGGGCTGCTGGCCCGGTTCGGGGAGGGCAAGGTCCGGGTCCGGCACGGCGGGGACCGCGCCTGGATCACGGTGAAGGGCCCGCGAGACGGCATCAGCCGGGCCGAGTTCGAGTACGAGATCCCGCTGACGGAGGCGGATGAGATCTTCGCCCTCTGCGACATGCCGCATGTGGAGAAGGTCCGCCACATCGTGCCCTATGGCGGGCTGACCTGGGCGATCGACATCCACCAGGGCGCCCTCTCCGGCATCGAGTTCGCCGAGGTGGAGCTAGAACACCCGGACCAGCCGATCCCCATGCCCCCCTGGGCGGGGGAGGAGGTCACGCACGACCTCCGCTACCGCAAGGCCACCCTGCTGGAGCACAACGCGGCGCTGCTGAGAACCAAGTCCTGAGATGAGGGGCTAAGGAGCCCCGGGGCGACGCCCTATCCGAGCATCCGCCCGATCACCTGGGCCGTGTAGTCCACCACCGGGATCACCCGGCCGTAGTTGATCCGCGTGGGCCCGATCACCCCGATCGCGCCCACGATCTTCTCCTGCCCGTTGCGGAAGGGCGCCACCACCATGGAGAGGCCGGCGGTGTCGAAGACCCCGCTCTCCGCCCCGATGAAGATCTGCACGCCCTGGCCGCGCTGGGCCAGTTCCAGCAGGCGCAGCATCGTCTCCTGCGCCTCCAGCCGGTCGAAGAGGGACTGGATCTCGGCCACCCGCGCCGCCTGGTCCAGGTTCTGCAGAAGGCGGGACTGGCCGCGCAGGATCAGCGATCCGCCCCCGCCCCCCGCCCAGGTCGCGAGGCCGGACTGCACCACCTGGTTCGTCAGCGCGTCCAGCGCCGTGCGGTTGGCCGAGATCTCGCCCTCGACCAGGGCCCGCGTTTCCTCCAGCGTGCGCCCGTTCAGGCGGGTGTTCAGGTAGTTGCCGGCCTGCGCGAGCGCCCCGGCCGGAAGGCCCGCCGGCACCTCGATGATGCGGTTCTCCACCTGCCCGCGCTCCCCCACCAGCACCACCAGGGCGCGGCCGGGGCCAAGGGCCACGAACTCGATGTGGCGGAGGTTCGATTCGGCATTCGGCGCCACCACCAGCCCCGCGGCGCCGGCAAGGCCGGAGAGCATCTGCCCGGCCTCCGCCAGCGTGTCCTGCATGGAGCGGCCGGAGGCGGCGCAGCGGGCCGCGATCGCCTCCCGCTCGTCATCCGTCAGGTCGCCGAATTCCAGCAGCCCGTCCACGAACAGGCGCAGCCCCCGCTCCGTCGGCAGCCGCCCGGCGGAGGTATGGGGGGCATAGAGCAGCCCCGCCTCCTCCAGGTCCGCCATCGCGTTGCGGATGGTGGCCGGCGACAGGGCGCTGGGCAGGCGGCGGGAGAGGGTGCGGCTGCCCACCGGCTCGCCGGTCTCCACGTAGAGTTCCACCACTTGGCGCAGGATGGACGCGCTGCGGTTGTCCAGCCCCGGCAAGATGCTGCCGCTGGCCGCAAGGGGGGAACTTGCCCGGATCGGTCCGGGCCCGGGGCGATGGTTGGGCTGGGCGCCCATTCGGTTGTTCGTCTCCAGGGAAGCGGACCCTGAAAGCTAGGGAGCGCCCCCCGCGACGTCAACGAAAGCCACCATTCATCGCGCCCCGCATCACGCGATCGCGGTCAGCCCCCCGTAAGGCAGGCCCGCCACAATCGGTCACGGGGCGGACATCCTTCCGTCTCAACCCCCTGCCCCAATGCCGTCAGGGGATGCGGAGGCCACCATGGGCGAGACGCAAAAGGGATCGGCACAGGGGCGGGGCCTTCCTTCCGTGGGGGCCTGGGCCGCGATGCTGACCCTCTGGCTGCCCCCCGGCGACCTGGCCGCCGCCGAGGTGGCACGGGAGCAGGCGCCGGTGGAGGTTCAGGTGGAAGCGTTGACAGCGGAGGGGTCGGGCGTGTTCCTCCCGCCTCCCTCGCAGGAGAGTGCCCGCCCATGTCCGCCGCCTCCACCGGACTCCGCCCCTCCGGCCGAACCGCCGACCAGCTGCGCGATCTGAAGCTCGAGCCCGGCTTCGCCCGCCACGCGGAGGGCTCCTGCCTCATCCGCATGGGCGTCACGGAAGTGCTCTGCACCGCCAGCGTGGAGGGCCGCGTTCCCCCCTTCATGCGTGGCAAGGGCGAGGGCTGGGTCACGGCCGAGTACGGCATGCTCCCCCGCGCCACCCACAAGCGCGGGGAGCGGGAGGCGGCGCGCGGCAAGCAGTCCGGCCGCACGCAGGAGATCCAGCGCCTGATCGGCCGCAGCCTGCGCGCCGTGACGGACCGCGCCGCCATGGGCGAGATGACGATCACGCTGGACTGCGACGTGCTGACGGCCGATGGCGGCACGCGCTGCGCTGCCATCACCGGCGCCTGGGTGGCCCTGCACCTGGCCTTCCAGCACCTGATGCGGAACAACATCATCGCCCGCAACCCGATGGTGGACCAGGTGGCCGCGGTCTCCTGCGGCATCCACAACGGCGTCCCCGTGCTGGACCTGGACTATGCCGAGGACAGCGCGGCCCATACGGACGGCAACTTCGTCCTCACCGGCCGTGGCGGCATCGTGGAGATCCAGGCCACCGCGGAGGGGGCGCCCTTCACCGATTCCGAGCTGACAGGCCTGATCTCCCTCGCCCGCGCCGGCACGGATACCCTGTTCGCCGCCCAGCGGGAGGCTGTCGGACTGTGACCCGCGCCCTTACGGAGAAGCGCCTCGTCCTCGCCACCCACAATGCCGGCAAGGCGCGCGAGGTCGCGGCCCTGCTGGCGGAGCACGCGATCGAGGTGATCACCGCCGGCAGCCTCGGCCTGCCCGTGCCGGAGGAGACGGAGAACACCTTCGTCGGCAATGCCACGATCAAGGCCCTGGCTGCCGCCCGCGCCAGCAACACCGTGTCGCTGGCCGATGATTCCGGCTTCTCAGTCGCCGCGCTGGACGGCGCGCCGGGCGTCTACACGGCGGACTGGGCGGAGCAGCCGGACGGCACGCGCGACTACGCGGCCGCGATGGCGAAGGTGGAACGCCTTGCCCGCCACTCCCCGGACCGCAAGGCCTGGTTCTCCTGCGCGCTCGTCCTGGCCTGGCCGGACGGGCACGTGGAGTCCTTCCTCGGCGAATCCCACGGCGTCTGGGTCTGGCCCGCGCGCGGGGAGAAGGGCTTCGGCTACGACCCCATGTTCGTCCCGGACGGCGAGACGCAGAGCTTCGCGGAGATGGACCCGGCCCGGAAGCACGCCATCAGCCACCGCGCCGCCGCCTTCAGGCTTCTCTCCGAGGCCTGCCTGCCGCGGCGCTGAGTAGTAGGCGCGCCTAGCGCGCCTGCGGCCCGCGCGGCATCCACTGACCGGTGCCGGGGCGGGCCAGCACCACATCGTCCTGCATCACCACCTCCCCGCGCCGGATGGTGGCGGCGGGCCAGCCCACCACCTCCAGCCCCTCATAGGGGGTGTAGTCCACGGCGTGCTGCATCAGGGCGTTGGTGAGGGTCACCGGCCGCTCCGCGTCCCACAGCACGAGGTCGGCGTCGCTGCCGACGGCGATCACGCCCTTGCGCGGGTAGAGGCCGGCGATGCGCGCGGGGTTCTCCGCCACCAGCTTCACGAAGGTCGACAGGTCGATGCGGCCCTTCGACACGCCCTCGGAGAAGACGATCGGCAGGCGCGCGGCGAGGCCGGGCACGCCGTTGGGGATCACGTCGAAGGCGGCGTCGCGCCCGTTCTTCGCCTTGCCGCGCGCGCCCTCGAAGGAGAAGGCGCAGTGGTCCGAGGTGATCATGTCCAGCACGCCGCGCCGGAGCATGGACCACACGCCCGCATGGTCCGCGGCGCCGCGGGGCGGCGGGCTGCACATGAACTTCGCGCCCTCAAAACCCGGCCGGTCCATGTCCTCGGCCGTCAGCGTCACGTATTGCGGGCAGGTCTCGCCCTTCACGGCCACGCCGCGCGCCTGGGCGCGGGCGATCTCCTCCGCCACCTCCGCGCAGGAGACGTGGAAGATGTGGATGGGCTGGCCCACCAGCTCCGCCAGCGCGATGGCGCGCGCCGTCGCCTCGCGCTCCACCACGGGCGGGCGGGACAGGGCGTGGAACTTCGGCGCCGTGCAGCCATTCGCCAGCAGCGTCGAGACGGCGAGGTTGATGGCGTCGTAGTTCTCGCAGTGGACGTGCACCATCAGTCCGTTGCGCTTGGCGGCCTGCAGCACGCGCAGGAAGGCGGCGTCGTCCAGGTGGACGTTGTCGTAGGTCAGGAAGGCCTTCAGGCTGCCGATGCCGTCCGCCACCAGGGCCGGGATCTCCGCCAGCGCGGCGTCCGAAGGGTCCGCCACGATCTGGTGGAAGCCGTAATCCACCATGGCGCCCGCCGAGGCGCGCTCCCGGTTGGACCGGTGCCGCTCCAGCAGCGTCCCGCCCTTCTCCTGGGTGGTGTGGCAGACCACGCTGGTGGTGCCGCCGGCGAAGGCGGAGCGGGAGGCACTCTCCCAGCTCTCCTCCTGGTACCCGCCCTCGGGCAGCGGCTCCTCGATGTGGCAGTGCGTGTCCACGCCGCCGGGCATCACCAGCAGCCTATCCGCCCGGATCACCTGCCGCGCCTCGTCGATCCGCTCCGCAAGGGCGGCGATGCGGCCGCCGGAGATGCCGATGTCGCAGCGGACCACCGCATCGCCCAGCACGGCCGTGCCACCGCAGATCGCCAGATCGTACATGCCGAATCCCCTCGTCGTCCGGGGAGGTTAGGCGGGCCCGCGGGAAAGGTCAGCCCGGGTGCCCGTCCCCGTTCCCCGCCACGGGGATGTCCGGGCCGACAGCGCGACGGAGGGCCCGGGAGGACGGATCCCGCCCTGCCGGCCGCCTCAGTTCTTCCGGACGGAAGCCTGGGTGAGCGCCATGGTCAGGTCCACGCGCTCCACCTCCCAGGCATCCGCGATCTCGTGGATGATCCGGGCCATGCGCTCGCGGCGCCCCGGGGTGCCCGCGGGCTGGTCCCGGATCAACTCGTCGGCCGCGAAGGCCGCCTGGGCGGCGGCGATCGCGCCAGCCATGGGGGATGTCTCGCCTGTCTCTTCGCTCATCTCTTCGCCTCCCGCTTCAGCGCAACAGAACGGGCAGGATGGCGTCCAGCCTCAGCCGCCCTTCGATCGTGGCCTGCAGCCGGCCATCCGGCAGCCACCGCAGGTAGTCCTCCTCCATCAGCGCATCCAGCATCGCGCGGTCCACCACCGCGTCGAAGCCCAGCCCGCTGCGGGCGGCAATGCGGGCGGGGGCCACGCCCTCGGCCAGGCGCAGGCCCATCAGCATGGCCTCGCGGCCCCGCTCCACGGGCGTCAGCGCCTCCTCCTCCACCCGGGCATGGCCGTCGCGCTCCACGCGCTCCAGCCAGATCTCCGGCGCGCGGTGGCGGCGGGCGGCCAGCACGTCAAACCCTTCCGGGCCGGCGCGCGTCAGCCGCTGGTGGGCGCCGGCGCCGATGCCCAGGTAGTCGGCGTAGCGCCAGTAGGCCAGGTTGTGCCGGCTCTCCGCACCCGGCTTCGCGTAGTTGCTGACCTCGTAGGGCTCCAGCCCGAAGCGCGCCGCCTCCTCCACCGTCGCGGCGTAGAGGGCGGCCGCCTCGTCGTCCTCCGGCAGGCGGAAGGCGCCGCGCGCGTGCTCGGTCGCGAAGCGCGTGCCCGGCTCCACCGTCAACTGGTAGAGCGAGAGGTGGTCGGCGGCCAGGGACAGCGCCCGCCGCAGCTCCGCCCGCCACTCCGCCATGGACTGGCCTGGGCGGGCGTAGATGAGGTCGAAGGACAGACGCGGGAAGGTGGCGCGGGCATGCTCGAGCGCCGCCACCGCCTCCCCCGCCGAGTGGTTGCGGCCGAGGAAACCCAGCGAGGCCGCATCCAGCGCCTGCACGCCCAGCGAGAGGCGGTTCACCCCGGCCTCCCGGAAGGCCCGCAGCTTTCCCGCCTCCACGCTCGTCGGGTTGGCTTCCAGCGTGATCTCCAGGTCATCCTCGGGCTGGAACAGCGCCGTCGCGCGGGCGATCAGCGCCGCCACCGCATCCGGCGGCATGAGGGAGGGGGTGCCGCCGCCGAAGAAGATGCTCGCCAGCCGGCGCCGGGTGCTGCCCCCCTGAGCGCGCGCCGCCTCGTGCTCCAGCTCGGCCAGCAGGGCGCGTCCGTGGCGCCCCGCGTCCACCTCCGGGCGGACATGGGAGTTGAAGTCGCAGTACGGGCACTTGGCGGCGCAGAACGGCCAGTGGATGTAGAGGGCCAGCGGCTCCGCCGCCGTCGCATCGGAGATGGCGGCGGCCGGGGCCAGGGTCAGGGCTTCGGTCACGTTGTTGTCCACTGCGGGGATATGGTCATGGCGGCGGGGGAAGGAAAAGACGGCGGCTCCGTCGCGCGCGTGCGGGCAGCCCTGCGCGCGGCGGGCCACCCGGACGCGGTGCGGGAATTCCCGGAGGGCACCCGCAGCGCCGCCGACGCCGCCCGCGCCGTGGGCTGCAGCGTCGGGCAGATCGCCAAATCCGTGATCTTCAGGGGCACGGCACCGGACGGCACGGAGCGCCCGGTGCTGGTGGTGGCCAGCGGCGCCCATAGCGTGGACCCGGAGAAGGTGGCGGCCCTGACCGCCCTCTCCATCGGCCGGGCCGAGGGCCGCTGGGTGCGGGAGGCGACGGGCTTCGCCATCGGCGGCGTGGCGCCGCTCGGCCATCTCTCGCCGCCCGTGGTCCTGGTGGACGAGGCCCTCTTCGCCCATGCGGAGGTCTGGGCCGCCGCCGGCAGCCCGCGCGCCGTCTTCCCCTCGACCCCCGCGGAGCTGCTGAGGATCAGCGGCGGCACTCGCGCCGTGGTGGCGGTAGCCACCCCAGATTGAGTGGTGGTGGTGGCGGTAGCCGCCCCCGGCTGAGTGGTGGTGGCAGCCGGCCCGGCCTGACGGGTAGCCAAGCCCGCGCAACCGGCGCAGGAAGGGAAAAAGCCGCGCCGCCTCGCCGGAGTGAACCTCCCTGCCGCCCCAAGAACCCGCCCGCACCCCCGATCCCGCCGCACCGGACGGGTTGCCCCTGCCGCGCCGCCACTGGGCCACGGCGGGAATGGCTCTCGGCATCACCATGGCCGTCATCGACGGCACCATCGGCACCGCCGCCCTGCCCACCATCGGCCGCGCCCTGAACGTCGCGCCCGCCGACATCATCTGGGCCACCAACGCCTACCAGCTCGCCGTCACCGTCTCCCTCCTGCCGCTGGCGGCGCTGGGGGAGATCGTGGGCTACCGGCGGATCTACCTCTCGGGCCTCGTCCTCTTCACCCTCGCCTCCATCGCCTGCGCCACGGCCGGCAGCTTCGACTGGCTGGTCGCCGCCCGCGCCGCCCAGGGCTTCGGCGCGGCAGGGTTGATGAGCGTGAACTCCGCCCTCATCCGCTTCATCCAGCCCCGCGCCCGGCTGGCGCGCGGGCTGGGGCTGAACGCCATGGTCGTCTCCACCGCCGCGGCCGCGGGACCCACCGTGGCCGGGCTGATCCTCGGCGTCGCGGACTGGCCATGGATCTTCGCGGTGAACGTGCCGCTCGGCGTCGTCGCCCTCGCGCTCGGCCTGCGCGTCCTGCCGCAGACCCCGCGCGGCCGGCACCGATTCGACTGGATCAGCGCCCTCCTCTCGGCCGCCACCTTCGGGCTGCTCATCCTCGGCCTGGACGGCCTGGCGCATGGTGGGGCCTGGATGACCGCCCTACCCACCGTCGCCGCAGGCCTTGCGGCCGGCGCCTGGCTCGTGCGGCGCCAGACTGGCCGACCGCGCCCGCTGCTGCCGCTCGACCTGCTGGGCATCCCCGTCTTCGCCCTCTCGATCGGCACCTCCATCTGCAGCTTCATGGCGCAGGCCCTCGCCTTCTCCGCCCTGCCCTTCCTGTTGCAGACCGGCTTCGGATTCAGCGTCTTCCAGGCCGGGCTGCTCACCACGCCCTGGTTCCTCGCCACCGCCGTCGCCGCCCCCCTCTCCGGGCGCCTCATGGACCGCTTTCCGGCCGGGCTCCTCGGCGGCGTCGGGCTGGTGCTGATGGCCACGGGCCTCGCCCTGCTGGCCCTGCTGCCAACCCACCCGCAGGCCGTGGACATCGCCTGGCGCATGGCCCTCTGCGGCTTCGGCTTCGGCCTGTTCCAGACCCCGAACAACCGCACCATGGTCGGCGCCGCACCCCCTGAGCGCGCGGGTGGCGCCAGCGGCATGCTCGCCACGGCCCGCCTGCTCGGCCAGACCACGGGCGCCGCCCTCGTCGGCCTCATCCTGGGCTGGATGCCCGGCATGCCCATCGTCGGACCGACGACCGCCCTCACCTTCGCCTGCGGCATGGCCGCGCTGGGCGCGGTGGTCAGCGTGTTGCGGCTGAGGGCGCGGAGCTGAACGTGTCCTGATGGGTCCGGAGCCGGGGGGCGCTGCCCCCTGGAACCCCCAGGCAAACGCGAAGCGTTTGTCCCGAGCCAAGGGCCTGAGGCCGCTGCCCCCCGTCCCGCTGCCGCCGTGGCGTCCTGACACGGGGTTTCTGCGTGAGGAGCTTTATCCTGCCCTTACGATCGCCTGAGGTCATCGACCTCAGGCGCACCGTCAGCGGGATGATTCCAACTCGAAGAAGAAGACGATGGTGAGGGGTCCGGGGAGAGGAAGAATTCCTTCTTCCTCTCCCCGGGACAGACCGACAGGGAAGGGCGGCAGCAGAACCCGCGCGTCAGGCGCCGAGTTCGGCCGGCGTGAAGCGCCATCCCTGCCCGCCGGAGGGCGGCTCGACAAAGAGCGGCAGGGCGTTGGGCGTGCGGATGTTGGCTTCCATCCCCAGCGCCTGCCGCATGGCGCGCCACAGGGCGCCGTGGGCCACCACCAGCACCGGGCCGGGGTTGGCGGTGGCGCGGTTGATGGCGCGCACGGCCCGTTCCCGCAGGTCGGCGAAGGGTTCGCCGCCCTCCGGGGTCGAGAGGCCGTCGATCCAGTCCTGGAACCAGGCGGACATCTCCTGGCCCTCCTGCACGCCGAAGGCGCACTCCACCAGTTCGGGGTCGAGCGTGACGGGGAGGTTCAGCCGCGCCGCCACGATCTCGGCCGTGACGCGCGCGCGCCCCAGCGTGCTGGCGTGGATGGAGCGGATGCCCTGCCCCACCAGCGCCTCGGCCGCGCGCCCGGCCTGGGCCAGGCCCACGGCGTTCAGCGGGATGTCCACCTGCCCCTGGGAGAGCATGCGGGCGTTCCAGTCCGTCTCGCCGTGGCGCAGGAACCAGAAGGGGACGGGGTTGGGCTCGGCCATGGGGGCTGGCTTGGGCAAGGGGTGGCCGGTCAGGCCGCCAGCCCTTCCTGCTCCAGCGCGCGCTTCACGGCCGGGCGCTCCAGCATCGCCTTGAAATGGGCGTCCAGCTTCGGCGGCAGGGACTGGCCGACGCGCTTCACGTGCCAGTACTCCACGAAGAACAGCGCGGCATCGGCAATGGAGAAGCCGGCGGGCAGGACCCATGTGTCGCCGCGCCAGTTCTTCTCCAGCAGGTCGAAGTACTTCGCGGCATTGGCCCGCGCCGTCTCCACCGCCTTCGGGTGGTCCTCCTCGCGGCCGGAGAACATGTGCGGGCGGAACTGGCGGGTGAAGGCGTGCGGGTGGACGGTGCCGGTGATGTAGTCCACCGCCTCCACCGCGCGCGCCATGCCCAGCGGGTCCTTCGGCGCCAGCCCGGCCTCGGGGTTGGCGGCGGCGAGGTAGGAGGCGATGGCCGTCCACTCCGTCAGCACCGGCCCCTCGTCGCCCAGGTCCAGCGCCGGCACCTTCGACTTCGGGTTCACCGCCACGTATTCCGGCGAGAACTGGCCGCCGTTCTTCGTGTCCACGAGGGAGAGCTCGTAGGGCTTCCCGGTCTCCTCCAGCAGGACATGGATCCCGAGGGAGCAGGCACCGGGGGCGTAGTAGAGCTTCATGGCGGGTTCCTCGGCCGTTTCTTCAGGACACACGACCGAGGCCCGGCGGCATCGCCGGGGCTTGGGTCGTGGGCCGGATGCGGACGGGAGGTTGGCCGGAAACGCGGGCGGGTTGAAGGGGGCCGGCGCAGTTTCCGCGCCGCCCACCCTCTCAGTTGAACAGCGTGGAGACCGAGGCTTCCTCGGAGATGCGGCGCATCGCCTCCGCCAGCAGCGGCGCGACCGTCAGCTGCTTAATGTTGGAGGAGACGCGCACCGCCTCGGTCGCCTGGATGCTGTCCGTGCAGATCAGCTGCTGGATCGGCGCCGCCCCGATGCGCGCCACCGCGCCGCCCGAGAGCACGCCGTGCGTGACATAGACGGAGACGGAATGCGCCCCGTTCTTCAGAAGCGCCTCCGCCGCGTTGCAGAGCGTGCCGCCGGAATCGACGATGTCGTCCACCAGGATGCAGTCGCGGCCGGAGACGTCGCCGATGACGTTCATCACCTCGGACACGCCGGCGCGCGGCCGGCGCTTGTCGATGATGGCGAGGTCCGTGTGCAGCCGGGTCGCGATGGCGCGGGCGCGCACCACGCCGCCCACGTCGGGGCTCACCACCATCAGGTCGCGGCCCTTGTAGCGCTCCTGGATGTCGCGCGCGAAAAGGGGCGCGCCGAAGAGGTTATCCACGGGGATGTCGAAGAAGCCCTGGATCTGCCCGGCATGCAGGTCCAGCGTCAGCACCCGGTCCGCCCCCGCCTGGGTGATGAGGTTCGCCACCAGCTTTGCCGAGATCGGCGTGCGGGGCCCGGACTTACGATCCTGCCGCGCATAGCCGAAATAGGGGATCACGGCCGTCACGCGGCGCGCGGAGGCGCGGCGCAGCGCGTCCAGCGTGATCAGCAACTCCATCAGGTTGTCGTTCGCCGGGTAGCTGGTGGACTGGATGACGAAGACGTCCTCGCCCCGGATATTCTCCTGGATCTCCACGAAGATCTCGAGATCCGCGAAACGCCGGACGGAAGCCTGGGTCAGCGGTAGGTTCAGGGCCGCGGCCACCGCCTCGGCGAGCGGGCGGTTGCTGTTGCAGGCGAGAATCTTCATCCGCTGGAAATCTCCGGGCGCGCCGCTGGACAAGTGACGGGACAGGCGGCGTGGGGCGGCGGCGGGATAGCAACCGCACGCCACCAAGTCCATGCCGGAGCCGCTCTAACACAGAGCAAAGCCGCTTTACGTACGGCGCATGCCAGGGCGCCGGGCGGCGGGTTGTCCTCACAGGATCGTTTGCGTGGACGGTTGGCTCCGGTGATCCCCAGGGAGGCTTTGCCTCCCTGGAACCCTCCGCCAGGAGCCTGAGGCTCCTGGACCTGCATCGGGCTGCCGCGGATGCGATGATCGGAGGCCGGTGCCGAAGGTGATTTGGCGCCGGGTCAGCCCAGGCGGCCGTATCAGTCGCCTGAGGTCATCGACCTCAGGCGGGCCGCAAGCCGAGCATCCCGTGGCAGCCCGATAGAAAAAGATGAGGGGGGTCCAGGGGGAGAGCATTCTTTCTCTCCCCCTGGGGCCGCCCGAACCGCCATCTCAGACCATGCAACCGGCCTGGCTTACCGGGCCGGCGCCCCTGCCTCCGCCGGAGCCTCGGGCGCCGGTGGGGGTGCCGGGCGCCGCGCGGCCTCTTCGCCCAGGCCGCCGGCATTGGCGATGATGTCGCGCACGGCGGCGGAGGCTTCCTGCGTCACCACATAGGCCACGTCGCCCCAGAGGCCGTTCAGGCTGCCGGTCGGCACCTCGTTCAGCTGCAGCGCCTGGCCGAGGTCATGCCCGTCCCGGCGCCGCACGAGCCACTGGATTTCCACGCGCTGCTTGCCGTTGGGCGCGGGTGCCAGGGTCACCTTCCCGGCCAGGGAGAAGGCAGCGCCATCGGCCCCGTCCTGCACCACGAGGCCCTTGGTGGAGAGGAAGTCCCGCATGCGGAGGGCGAGGGACTGGTTGCCGTCGCCCGGCGCGCCCTGCACGCCGGTGAAGCGCACGCGCGGGGGGCCGCCGCTGCCGTTGAAGGGCACGGTCTCGGCCGCCCGGCGCGCCGCCTCGCCCCGTGTCAGCAGGGCGGTGACGAGCTCGGCGTCGCGCGCGGCCACGCGGTGCAGGGTTTCGGTCCGCGCCTCGCTCCATTCCCGCACGGGCACGGGGGCGCCGCGGGCCTGGCCCAGCACCTTTCCGTCCGCGTCCACCACGGAGTAGGCGGGCGTCACGCCGCGGCCGTCCTGATCGGCGGTCACGTCCAGGCGCCAGTCCAGGGGGGCGGGCGCGCCGGCCACCACGGGCACCTCGGCGCCTTCCAGGGCCTCCGTTATGGCCATGGCGAAATCGGTGGAGGCCACGTCCGGCAACAGGGCGGCGCTCGGGGGCGGGACGGCGATGCGGTAGGCCGGCGGCGCGGCCAGGCGGCGGGCCGCGCCGCCGGGATTGCCCCGGAAGGGCTGCGGCAGCGGCCCACAGGCCGCGAGGAGCGCCAGCGGCAGGAGAAGGGCGGCGATGCCCCGGAACTTGGGAGGCATCCGCCCAGCCGATCGCGCGGCGGGCGGTGGTGCCGCGGGGTTGAAGAGGTGGGGCATGGCCGGTGCCTTATCCACGGAGCCAGGGCCGGGCGCCACCCCGGGTGCGCGAAGCGCTGCCCCGGGCGCGCGAAGCGCTGCCCCGGGGCGGGGAGGCGCTACCCCGGTAGCGCGATGGCGGAAAGCTGGTGCCCGATCGGGCCGCCCCCCTCCAGCGTGCGGCGGCGGTGGGAAAAGAACAGCTCTTCCTCCGCTCGCGTGTCGTTCGGCAGGGCCTCGGCGGCCACGCCCGCGGCCGTCAGCCGGGCCAGGATCAGCCCGGCCATGTCGAATTGCCAGTGCCCCTCGCGGGCGCCGGGGGCGAGGAAGCGCTCCCCCTCCGGATCGCTTGCCAGAAGCTCGGCCCGAAGGTCCGCGCCCACCTCGTAGCTTGGCTGGCGGATGCAGGGGCCCAGCGCGGCCACGATGTCGCCCCGGCGGGCGCCGAGCCCTTCCATGGCGGCCAGCGTCGCCTCCAGCACCCCCGCCAGCGCCCCGCGCCAGCCGGCATGGCAGGCGCCCACGACACCCGCGCGGGGATCGGCGAAGAGGACCGGCCCGCAATCCGCCGTCACGATTCCCAGCGTCACGCCCGGGCGGTCCGTCACCACGCCGTCCGCCTTCGGCCGCGCCTCATGCGCGATCGGCTCCCGCGCCAAGGCCACCGCGATGCCATGCACCTGGAACAGCCCGGACAGGCTGGCCGGAGAGGTCCCGATGGCGCCCATGGCCAGCGCCCGGTTCTCCTGCACCAGCGCCGGGTCGTCGGCGGAGGAAAGGGAGCAGTTCAGACTGGCGAAGCGCCCGGAGGAGACGCCGCCGCGCCGGGTGAAGAAGCCGTGCGGCATCCCCGTGAGGGAGGGGGCGGTCAGGAACTCGGCTGTCATGCGGCCTCGAAGCCCGGCGGGGTGGGAAGGTCGGGGTGGCAGAGGACGAGGGCCTTGAACAGGCGCCCCATCGCCTCCGGCGCGGTCAGGCGGGTGGCGGCCTCGATATGCCGGGCGCCGCGGCCACCGGGGATCGACGCCTCGCTCGCCGCCAGCGCCGCCGCCCGGCTGTGCAGGCCCAGCCGAGACAGGAACACGCCCTGCGGCAGGGGCCCGTGCACCGCCGCGCCCGACGCCCGGGCGGTGCGGGCAAGGGCGGCGAAATCCACATGCGCCGTCAGGTCCGCGCCCCCCGGATCGGCGAGCGGGTCGGCGGCCTCCCGGGCCCGGATGGCCTGCAGGCTGTCCCCCGGCCCGCTCTCGCCCGGTCCGTAATCGAGGAACAGCGCCGCGCCCCCCTGCGCCGCCAGGCGCGTGCCGAGCGCGCCCGCGATGCCCAGGGCGGGCTCGTTCACCTCCCGCACCTCGCCCTCCTCTCCCGAATCCGGCAGGGGCGCGTCCGGCGCGGGCCTCTCCACGAAAGCGCCCTCCGCCACGAAGCGCTCAGCCCAGCGCCCGCCGCGGCGGACGAACTGGCGGATGGGCAGGGCGTCCAGGAACTCGTTTGCCAGAAGGATCATCGGCCCTGGCGGCAGGGCGGCGAGGCTGTCGTGCCAAGTCGCCCCGGGAAGACGCCCTCTCTGCGCCGCCCGCAACAGGGGGGAGGTCTCGATCAGGTGCAGCCGCAGGGCATGGCTGAAATCCGGCACCATGCCGCGGATCGCGCGAAGGGCATCGGCCATCAGCGTCCCGCGCCCCGGCCCCGCCTCGGCCAGGATCACCGGGTCGGGCCGTCCCATCACCTGCCACGTCACCGCCGCCCAGAGGCCGAGGCATTCCCCGAAGGCCTGGGTGATCTCCGGCGCGGTGGTGAAGTCCCCCGCCGCGCCGAAGGGGTCGCGCCCGGCGTAGTAGGCCGCGTTGGCCCGCGCCATGAAGGCGTCCAGCCGCTCCGGGGGGTCGGCGGGCGCATCAGCGGGGTCGGGCCGCTCCGTCACGCGGCGGAGGCCTCCGCGACCGGCCGGCTGCGCGCCATCAGCCAGATCCCCGCGATCACCATGGGGACGGAGAGGAGCTGCCCCATCGTCGCGCCGCCCAGCAGGAAGCCCAGCTGCACGTCCGGCTGGCGGAACAGCTCGCCGATGATGCGCGCCACGCCGTAGCCCGCCAGGAAGGCCCCGGCGGTGAAGCCCGGCCGTGCCCGCAACCGCGGCGTGCGCACGATCCACTGCAGGATCACGAAGAGCACCAGCCCCTCCAGCGCCGCCTGGTAGAGCTGGGAGGGGTGGCGCGGCTCCGGCCCGGCATGGGGGAAGATCATGCCCCAGGGCACGTCCGTCACCCGCCCCCAGAGCTCCCCGTTGATGAAGTTGGCGAGGCGCCCGAGCCCGAGCCCGACCGGCACCACGCTCGTCACCCGGTCCGAGAAGAGCAGGAAGGGAATTCCCCGCCGGTAGCAGAACAGGGCGAGCGCGATGATCACCCCCGCCGCCCCGCCGTGGAACGACATGCCGCCGTGCCAGAGGTAGAGGATCTCCCAGGGCGCGCTCAGGATGATGTCCGGCCGGTAGAACAGCACGTAGCCCAGCCGCCCACCGAGGATGACGCCGAGGGTCGCCCAGGTGACGAAGTCGTCCATCGCTTCCGGCGTGCCCGCCGCCGGCGCCTTCGGGATCAGCCGCCGCGCCACCTGCCAGCCGATGACGATGCCGGCGATATAGGCAAGGGCATACCAGCGCACGACGAAGGGGCCGACCGCCAGGGCCACGGGATCGAAGGCGGGGAACATGATGGCGGGGATCATCGGTGGCCCGTGCTGCAGGGCGCGGCGGGGCCGGGCCGGGTCGTTTGAAGGGGGGCAGCCCCTTGCCGGAGGCCCGGGGCCGCCGGCGGGGCGCGGTATAGGCCCGATCGGCGGGGGCTGGAATGGCCGGGTGGCCGGTCAGGCGCCGCGCCCTCGCCCGCCCCGGTTCCGGAATCGAGGCCGGCACCGTGGCGCTACCGGCAGCGGCATGACGGCCGCCCCGTGCAGCCGGGTGCTAGGGCCGAGGCGGCGCCGCTGGCGGCCCCGACCGCGCTCCCGAGGCCGCTGAACCCGACGATGCCGCCGGGCGTGGGGATGCCGGCACCACCGCCGGACGGCGGGGCCGGGGTGCCGGAGCGCGCCGTGGTACCGGCCGAGGGGCCACCCTGGCCGTTGGTGCAATAGGCGATGAGGCCCTCCTGGCAGGTGACGCTGCAGGCGGGGCCGCAGAGTCCTGCCGGCTGGGCGCAGAAGTTCCCCGCCCCGAACAGCGGCACCGTTGGCGCCGGCGTGGAACCGGAGGATCCCTTGCCGGAAAGGCCGGGAATGGTGGAGCCCAGGCCACCCTGGATGGCGCCGCCTGTCCCCGTGCCCCCTGCCCCGGAGCCCCCACCCGACGAGTTGGATCCCGATGAGCCGGATCCCGGCATGCCGAATCCCGGTGCCGCGAGTTCCGGCATCGTAAAGCCCTGTGTCGTGGCACCCGGGGTCGTGCGCCCCCTTGCGGTGCCGGAAGAGCCGCTCCCGGTCCGACCCGGCGGTTGGTCCGACGACTGACTCTGCCCCTGGCCCTGGCCCTGGCCGGGCAACTGGCCCGGCCACTGACCGGATGTCTGGGCGAGGGCACCCCCGCCTGCGGCCATGCCGAGGAAGGCCAGGAGGACCAGCACACGTCGCCTCATCGCCGCCCCCGATCGCACCTGCGCCATGAGGTTAGGTAGGCCTCGGCCGGAGGTGCGGCAAGCCGCGGGAATTGCGCGGTGGGGACTACGCCCGGGCGCCTCGCGGGGCCATGTAATCCGGCACGAAGCGTGAGGAGGCAGGGATGCAGGACAGTGGACAGGGCGGCTCGGGCCCCTTCGGGACGGGTGGCAACGGCCCCTTCGGCGCGGGCGGATTCGGCAAGGGCTTCGGCGGGCCCGGCCGCGGCAAGTTCTTCGACGACCTGGCCGGCATGGCCGGTGGCGCCTTCTCCGTGATCAACGGCGCGAAGGCCGAGATCGAGGCCATGGTGCAGGCCCAGGCGGAATCCTTCATCACCCGCCTGAACCTCGTGAAGCGCGAGGAACTGGACGCGGCGCTGGAGGTGGCCCGCCGCGCGCGGGAGGAGTCGGAGGCGCTGGCGCTCCGCATGGCCGCGCTGGAAGCCCGGCTGGACGAGATGACGAAGGACGCCCCGCCCGAGCCCGGCGTGCCGCCGATCGAGGGCACCGGCCCGATCATCGTGTGACCACCTTTTGTTCGGCAGGGCCCTGGATTCGCTGAAGCCTTCGGCCTTGCCGCTGCGTTCGCCATCGCAGTATCAACCAGTTGGGGCTGACCCGGCCGATTCGATACCAGAGGAGGAGGGTCGCCCGTCTCGGGATAGGAGGTGACGCCATGTCAGCCACCCTCACTGTAAACCGGGACAGGGCCGCTAATCCGCTCGACGTCGTCGAGCAGATCGTGTCGGCCAATGAATGGGCCTTCGACCGGCGGTCCGACGGCGAGATGGCCGCCGAGGCGCCCGGCAAGTGGTGCGACTACGGCCTTCACTTCTCGTGGTCGAACGAGATCAGCGCGATGCACTTCACCTGCGCCTTCGACATGAAGGTGCCGGCCGGATCGCGGGGCAAGCTGCACGAGCTGCTGGCCCTGGCGAACGAGAAGCTCTGGATCGGCCATTTCGGCATCGAGGGCGAGGAAGGCATCCCCGTCTTCCGCCACGCCGTCCTCCTCCGCGGCGCCGGTCGGGCGAGCGTGGAAAGCCTCGAGGACATGGTGGACATCGCCATCACCGAGTGCGAGCGCTTCTTCCCCGCCTTTCAGTTCGTCCTGTGGGGCGGGAAGCCGCCGGCGGAAGCCCTGGCGGCGGCCATGCTGGACTGCGCCGGAGAGGCCTGAGCCCCTTGCGGACCCGCGGGAAGGCGGGTTTCTCATAGGGGATGTCCGGGTGGGCCCGCGCGCCCGCCCGAATGCTCTCCGAAGGGGTTCCGCCGATGTCCGCTGCGATGCTTCCGCCCGTCCTCCTGGTCGGCTGCGGCAAGATGGGGGGCGCGCTGCTCTCCGGCTGGCTGGCCCGCGGCCTCTCCCGCGCCGTGATCGTGGAGCCGCACCACGACTCCACGAAGCCCTATGCCGGGCGCCCCGAAATCACCCTGGCGCCGGACATCGCCGCCATTCCCTCCGGCTTCGTGCCGGAGGCGGTGGTGCTGGCGACCAAGCCCCAGCAGTCGGATGAGGTCCTGCCGGGCCTTCGCCCCTTCGCCCGCGGCGGCGCCCTGTTCCTCTCCATCATGGCGGGGAAGACGCTCTCCGGCCTGGACGGGCTGCTGGAGGGCGCGGCGGTGGTGCGGGCCATGCCCAATACCCCCGCCGCCATCGGCCAGGGCTTCACCGTGGCCTGCGCCGGCCGCCGCTGCACGGAGGCCCAGAAGACCCTGGCCGACCGCCTGCTGACCGCGACGGGCGAGGTGGCCTGGGTGGAGGCGGAGAGCCTCATTGATCCCGTCACTGCCATCTCCGGCGGCGGCCCCGCCTATGTCTTCCTGCTGGCGGAGATGCTGGAGAGGGCCGGGCTGGACCAGGGCATCCCGCCCGACCTCGCCCGCCGGATGGCCCGCGCCACCGTCTCCGGCTCCGCCGCCCTCCTCGCCCGTAGCAAGGAGGATGCGTCGGTGCTGCGCCAGAACGTCACCTCGCCCAAGGGCACCACGGAGCAGGCGCTGGCCGTGCTGATGGCCGAGCACGCCTGGCCCTATCTCATCCCCAAGGCCATCGAGGCCGCCACGCGCCGGTCCCGCGAGCTGGCGGGCTGATCCCCGGGAAGCGGAAGTGAAAAGGGCCGGGGGATCGCTCCCCCGGCCCTTATTCCTGAACCCTGTGGCTTACGCCGCCTGGCTCTCCGAGCGGCGCGCGTGCTTCTTGCGCTCGTTCGGGTCGAGGTAGCGCTTGCGCAGGCGGATGGCGGAAGGCGTCACCTCCACCAGCTCATCCTCCTCGATATAGGCGATGGCCTGCTCCAGCGACATGCGGCGGGGCGGAACCAGGAGAAGCGCCTCATCCTTGCCGGCAGCGCGGATGTTGGTGAGCTTCTTCTCCTTGATCGGGTTCACGTCCAGGTCGTTCTCGCGCGAGTGCTCGCCGAGGATCATGCCGACATAGACCTTCACGCCCGGATCCACGAAGAGCGCGCCGCGCTCCTGCAGGGCGAAGAGGGAGTACTGCACCGCCTCGCCGTCCGAGTTGGAGATGAGGCTGCCCTTGATGCGGCCCTCGATCGGGCCGGCCCAGGGGCGGTAGCCGATGAAGAGCCGGTTCATCATGCCGGTGCCGCGCGTGTCCGTCATGAACTCGCCGTGGTAGCCGATCAGGCCGCGCGACGGGATCTCGAAGGTCAGGCGAACCTTGCCGCCGCCGGAGGGCCGCATGTCCTGCATCATGCCCTTGCGCTGCGCCATCTTCTCGACGACCACGCCCGAGTAACTCTCGTCCACGTCGACGAGCACCTCCTCGAAAGGCTCCTCCTTCTCGCCGGTCTCCGGGTTCACCTGCGTCAGCACGCGGGGGCGCCCGATGGTCAGCTCGAAGCCCTCGCGCCGCATCGTCTCGATCAGCACGCCGAGCTGGAGCTCGCCGCGGCCCGCCACCTCGAAGGCGTCCACTTCCTCGGACACCTTCACCTTGATGGCGACGTTGCCCTCGATTTCCTTGAACAGGCGGTCGCGGATCTGGCGCGACGTGACCTTCTTGCCCTCCCGGCCGCCGAGCGGGCCGTCGTTGATGCGGAAGGTCATGGTCAGGGTCGGCGGATCGACCGGGATGGCCGGCAGCGGCTCCATCACCTCGGGGGCGGCGATGGTGTCGGGGATCGTGGCGTCGGACAGGCCGGCGATGGCGATGATGTCGCCCGCCTGCACCTCGTCCACCGGCACGCGATCGAGGCCGGAGAAGGTCATCAGCTTCGTCAGGCGGCCCGTCTCGACGACGCTGCCGTCCTGGCGCAGCACGCGCACAGGCATGTTCACGCGCGCGGTGCCCTGCTCCACGCGCCCGGTCAGGATGCGGCCGAGGAAGTTGTCGGCCTCAAGGATGGAGGCGTTCATGGCGAAGGGGGCGTCCACGTCCACCTTCGGCGCCGGCACATGGCTCAGGATCAGGTCGAACATCGGCGACAGGTCCTTGCGCGGCCCGTCCATCGACATGTCGGCCCAGCCCTGGCGGCCGGAGGCGAACATGGTGTGGAAGTCCAGCTGCTCGTCCGTCGCGCCCAGGGCGGCGAAGAGGTCGAACACCTCGTTCAGCACCTCGTCGGCGCGGGCGTCCTGGCGGTCCACCTTGTTGATGACCACGATCGGCTTCAGGCCGCGGGCCAGCGCCTTGGTCAGCACGAACTTCGTCTGCGGCAGCGGGCCCTCGGCCGCGTCGCACAGCACGATCGCGCCGTCCACCATGGACAGGATGCGCTCCACCTCGCCGCCGAAGTCGGCGTGGCCAGGGGTGTCCACGATGTTGATCTTGGTCCCCTTCCAGTCCACCGCGGTGGACTTGGCGAGGATCGTGATGCCGCGCTCGCGCTCCAGGTCGTTGCGGTCCATGGCCCGCTCGGCGACCTGCTGGTTGGCGCGGAAGGCGCCGGCCTGCTTCAGGAGATTATCGACGAGCGTGGTCTTGCCGTGGTCGACGTGGGCGATAATCGCCACGTTACGGATGTTCTGCGTCACCGCGCGATGTTCCTCTGTGCGCGATGCGGGCCCATCCCCCGTGGCCGGCTTCCCGGGCCCATCGCGCCGTTTCGCCGGCCCGTGCGGTCCGGCGGCCTCCGCCCGAAGATCCAACCCATATGGAAGGCCCCGCGCGCATCGGCGGCGGGGCCTTTCTTCGGCGGTTCGGCGTGTTGCAGCGCAGAGATAGCGTGCCGCACACCGGATTGCGAGGGTTTACGCGATGTCGCGGCGCCGTTCGCCCATGCGGGGGAAGCAGGCCTACGAAGGCCGAGACCAGTTCCCCAGGAGGTTGCACCCCCGGGCAAACGCGAAGCTTTGTCCCGAGCCAGAAGGCTGCGAGCCTCCTGACCCTGCAGCGGGCTGCCGCGAAACCCGGCGGAAGCGTCGGTTCTTCACGGTCCGGTCCTGGTTCTGCCCCTGCAATCGCCTCGGCTCATAGAGCCGAGGCGCAACGCCAGCAAAGCAAGGCCAGCTCCCAGAAAAAGATGATGGTGAGAGGTCCGGGGAGAGGAAGAATTCGTTCTTCCTCTCCCCGGGACAAACCAACAGCGAAGAAGAGGGCGATTACCCCCGCGGCATCGTCTCCGCCGGGACACCGGCCGGCGGGGTCGGCGGCACGGCCGGGCGCGGACCGTGCCGCAGGCCGCGGCGGCGCCCGTCGGAAGGCCCGTGCGGCGCGTCCACCGCGGTCGGCACGCCCTCCGGCAGGGGTCGGGCGCCCGGGCCGGTCGGGCTGGCCGGCAGGGCGGCCTCGGCGCGGTCCAGGGCCTGGAGGGCGGAGCGGGAATCGCCCTGCGCGGCCAGGCGCCGCGCCTCGGTGATCTGGCTCAGCGCCGCGCTGGACTGCGGCCGGTCCGCTTCGGTCGCCACCACGGAATTCGTCAGCAGGCGCGTCTCCATCCGCTCCAGGGCCTCCACGGCGCGGCCGGACTGGCGGCGGACCAGCAGGGCGCGGGCCTCGGCCAGCTGGCCGCGGGCGGTCTCGACGCCGCCGGCATCCGCCATGGCGGCGTTGCGGTTCTGCGCGGGCACGGAGGGGACGGCGGGATTGGCCCGCTCCCGCTGCATCTCGCGCACGGCCGGATCGGCCGGGGCCTGCGCCAGGGCCAGGGTGGGCGCGGCCAGCAGTGCGGCGGCGAGAAGGATGGGGGTGCGAATCATGGCGCTCTCCTTATCAGGTGTTACTGCCCTATGGGGCCGCGCCGGGGCGGCGGGGAAGGGTATCCCCGGCCGCTTCCGCATCACGCTCCCTCGAACGGACTGTCTGAACGCACCGCCGGGCGATGCGACAGCGCGAGCGCCAGCCCGAAGGCGGCAGCCACGCCGACGGAGACGGTCAGCCCGATGCCGCGGAGCACGGGGGTCTCGCAGAGGGCCAGCAGCCCGAAGGTCAGCAGCGTGGCCACGGCGCAGCTCAGCACGGCGGCGCGGCCCCGGGCCGCCTCTTCCTCCGCCTCACGGCGCGCGAGGAAGAGGGCGTAATCCAGCCCGACGCCGGCCATCAGCAGCAGCGCGGCGAGGTGAAAGGGCGTCAGCCGTTCCCCGACGGCCGAGAGGACGGCCAGCACCACCGCGACTGCCCCGGCCACCGGCGCCAGGCGCCAGAGCGCCGCCCCCGCCCCGCGCAGCCCGGCGCCGAGCAGCGCCAGCACGGCCAAGGCCCCCACCCCGCACCAGAGCAGCGCGCCGCGCGTGGTGGCGGCGATCATGCCCTCCGTCTCGGCCTTCACGTCCACGAGCAGAACACCGGGATCGCCGAGGGCCGCCACCGCCGCGCGCAGGGCGGCCGGATCCGCCACCCCGGCCAGCAGCCCCAGCCCCCGCCATTCCCCCCCGCGCTGCGAGAGCAGGGGCGAGAGGCGGGTGGCGATCAGCGGTGCCTCGGAGAGGCCCTCGGGCGTCAGCAGGGGCAGGCCGCGGCTCTCCTCCACCGCGTCCAGGAAGGGCGCGAAGGCCGGGAGCCGGAAGGGAAGGCCGGCAGCGGCCTCGGGGAGCCGGGCGGAGAGGGCTTCCCGTGCCGGCAGGCCTGCCTGGCGCGCGGACTGGGTGGCGCGGCTGGGAAGGTAGCGGCTGGGAAGGTCAGCCCCGGCCAGCCGCCCATCTGCCAGCAGCGGAGCCAGGGCCGCCGCCGCGCGCTCCGAGGCGCGGAGCACCGCCTCCGCATCGCCGCCCCGCAGCGCCAGCAGCGTGCGGACGTCCGGCGCGCCGAGCTGCCCCCGCAGTTCCGTGTCCAGGTTCCGGTCCGCCTCCGGCACGGGGCTGAGGCGGGCGATGTCGTCCTCCCAGCGCGGCGGCCCGGCCAGTGCCATCCAGCCCAGTGCCGCCGCCACCACCCCCGCCGCCAGGACGGGCCGGCCGGAGAGCCCGGCCAGGGCGCGCCCGGCCAGATCCGGCAAGGGCCGCGCGATCAGTGCCGCTCCGGGCAGCAGCGCGGGCAGGCCCCAGCGGGTGACCGCCACCGCCGCCAGCAGCCCCGCAGCGCCGAACAGCCCGAGCTGCGCCAGCCCGGGAAAACCCGAGGCCATCATCGCCACAAGCCCCAGCGCCGCCGCCGCCGCCGCCAGCCGCAGGGTCGGCCAGATGCGCCGCGCGGCCCCGCCCAACGCCTCCCCTGGCTGCCGTCCGGTCAGGAGGAGGATGGGGTAGTCCACCGCCACGCCGAGCATCGTCACCCCGAAGCCCAGCGCCGCCCCCTGCACCCGCCCGAAGACGAGTGCCACCGCTAGCACCCCCGCCAGCGTCCCCGCCAGCAGCGGCACCGCCATGGCCAGGACCATCACCGGAGAGCGGTAGCGCCAGACCAGGAAGCCCAGCAGCAACACCCCCGAGAGGATCGAGATCCGCTCCACATCCGCCCGCACGGAGGCCGCCGCCGCCGCCGCGAAGACCCCGGGGCCGGAGAGCAGCAGCCGCGCCCCCTTCGGATCGGCCGCCGCGAAGCCCGCCCGCACCGCCTCCGCCGCCTCCCTCTGCGCCTCCGTATCCGTGCCGGCGGCCCGGCTGCGCGCCACCATCAAGGCGCGCGGAGGCCCCTCCCCGCCCGCGAACCACACGCCCTGCCGGACCTGCACGGTCGAGCTGCCGAGCCAGCCCTTCAGCGTCTCCAGGAACACCCCCGTGGGATCGGCGAAGCCCAGCCGCGAGAACACGCCGGAGAGCGAGGAGCGAAGCCCGTCCAGCACCGTTTCCAACTCCCGCCGCAGCGCCGGCACCGCGAAACGCCCCTCCGAGTTCCCCAGCAGGTAGCGGTAGCGGAACAGAAGCGCCTGCTCCCCCTCCGTAAGGTCCGCCGTGCCGTTGCCGACGAAGGCGAAACGCCCGCTTGCCCGCATCGCATCCCCCATGCTCCGGGAGACGCGGGCCAGCTCCGCCTCCTCCGCCCCCTCGATCCCCGCCAGCAGCAGCGTGGTCGCGGCGCCCTCCCGCAACTCCTCCAGCAGGAAGGCGGCCTCGGGCGTCGCGGCGGGGGGCAGGAAATCCGCCATGTCCGTGCGAATCTCGATGAGGCGGAACAGCAGCAGGCCAAGAAGGGCCAGCGCCAGAAGGGCGGAGGCCAGGCGTGCGGCGGGATGGCGGATCATGCGGCGCTTGTCCCCGAAAATGCGGGGGATGGCGATTCGGGTTGCCCCAGGGAGGCTCTGCTTCCCTGGAACCCTCCGCCAGGAGCCTGAGGCTCCTGGACCTGCATCGGGCTACCGCGGATGCGATGATCGAAGGGCGGTGCCAAGTAGCTTCCAAGACCGTGTCGGCGCAGGCCGCCGTGTCAGTCGCCTGAGGTCATCGACCTCAGGCGGGCCACCAGACGGGCATCCCGCGGCAGCCCTCCAGAAAAAGAGAGGGGGTCTAGGGGGAGAGAATTCGTTCTCTCCTCCCGGGGCCACCCGAAATCACGCGTCCAGCCGCGCCCGAATCAGCTGCAGGGCCGCCTCGTAGGCCGCATCGGCGTCCAGCCCCGTCGTGTCCAGCACCAGGGCGTCCTCGGCCGGCCGCATCGGCGCCACGTCGCGGGCGGCATCCCGCGCGTCGCGCACGGCCATCTCGGCCGCCACCTCCTCCAGGGGGATGGGTTCGCCCTTGGCCTGGCGTTCCAGCCAGCGCCGTTCCGCCCGTGCGGCGGCGGAGGCGGTGACGAAGAGCTTCACGCGGGCATCGGGGCAGACCACGGTGCCGATGTCGCGCCCGTCCATCACCGCGCCGTTGCGGGCGGCAAAGTTGCGCTGGAAATCCAGCAGCAGGGCGCGGACCGGGGGCTGGGCGGCCACCTGGCTCGCGCCCTGGTCCATGTCGGGCCCGCGAAGGTCGGGGCGCTGCAGGTCCTCGGGCGTCAGCGCGGCCGCCGCGGCCTCGGCCGCCTGCGGGTTGGTCGGCAGGCCGCCGGAGAGAAGCACGCGGCGCGCGACGGCGCGGTAGAGCAGGCCGGTGTCGAGATAGGGCAGGCCCAGCTCGGCCGCGAGGCGCCGGGCCAGGGTGCCCTTGCCGGCGGCGGCGGGGCCGTCCACCGCGATCACCACCGGCGCCGTCATTCCTTCTGGCGGCGCCACTTCACCGGACAATCCGCTCATGCCGTCTCCTCAAGGGGGGCAATGGCGGTGCCGCCCGCCAGCCCGTTCATCAGGCCGATGAAGTCGGGGAAGGAGGTGTCGATGAAGGCGGAATCGTCCACTGCCACCGGCCGTGCCGAGGCCAGGCCCATGACGAGGGCGGACATGGCGATCCGGTGGTCCATGTGCGTTTCCACCACCCCACCGCCCGGGGCCGGGGAACCGTCCCGGGCGATGACGAGGTCGTCGCCCTCAACCTCGGACTGCACGCCGTTGGCGGCGAGCAGCGCGACGGTCGCGGCCAGCCGGTCGCTCTCCTTCACCCGCAGCTCGCCCAGGCCGCGGAAGCGGCTGGTGCCCCGGGCGAAGGCGGCGGCCACGGCGAGCACGGGGTACTCGTCGATCATGGAGGGCGCGCGCGCGGCCGGGACGTCCACCCCGCGCAGCTCGGAGAAGGCGGCGGTCAGGTCGCCCACGGGCTCGCCGCCCTCCACCCGCCGGTTCGAGACGGTGAGCTCCGCGCCCATCTCCCGCAGCGTGTCGAACAGGCCGGTGCGGAGGGGGTTCAGGCCCACGCCCTCCACCGTGACCCGGGAGCCCGGCACCAGCAGCGCCGCCACCAGCGGGAAGGCGGCGGAGGAGGGGTCGGCGGGCACCACCACCGGCGCGCCGCGCAGCTCCGGCTGCCCGTCCAGCTCGATCACCCGCCGGTTCCCGTCCGCCTCCACGCGCACGGCGGCGCCGAAGTGGCGGAGCATGTTCTCCGTGTGGTCGCGGGTCGCCTCCCGCTCCTCCACCCGCGTCGTGCCGCGGGCGCAGAGGCCGGCGAGCAGCACCGCGGACTTCACCTGGGCGGAGGGCACGGGCACGGCGTAGTCCAGCGGCAACGGATCCGCCGCCCCTTCCACCGAGAGGGGCAGGCGCCCGCCCTCGCGGCCGGTGAAGCGGGCCCCGCAGGCGGAGAGCGGATCCGTCACCCGCCGCATCGGGCGCTTGCGGAGCGAGGCGTCGCCCGTCAGCACCGCGAAGATCGGATGCCCCGCGAGAAGACCGCAGATCAGCCGCGCGGCGGTGCCGGAATTGCCCATGTCCAGCACGTCGGCCGGCTCCACCAGCCCGCCCACCCCGCGCCCGGCCACCTGCCAGCGCCCGGGGCCGAGCCTCTCCACCTCGGCTCCCAGGGCCCGCATGGCGGCGGCGGTGCGGAGCACGTCCTCCCCCTCGAGCAACCCGGTGATGTCGGTTGTGCCGACGGCGAGCGCGCCGAACATGAGGGCGCGGTGGGAGACGGACTTGTCGCCCGGCACGGAAACCCGCCCGTGCAGCCCGGGGCCATTTGGCCCGGAGATGGTCGGCGCCGAGGCCCGCATCGGTGCCGTCCGGGCGGAAGGATGAGACATCGGCACCACTCGGCCAGGGTTGGGGGAGCGTTCGGGGGCTGAATTGCGGGCGTAAAATGAACGCGGGCGTTTGACACGCCCCGGCCCCCATGGCAATGCGCGCCGCCCTTCCGAACCCCCCGGTCCGCGGCCTTCCCGGACCTACCCGAGGCTTCCCTGATGGCCCTTGCCGAACTCGGCCTCAAGCGGACCTGCGTCGCCTGCGGTGCCCGCTTCTACGATCTGACCAAGACGCCTGCGGTCTGCCCCAAGTGCGGGACGGAACAGCCGGCGGAGCAGCCGCGCGCGCGCCGCGCCGCCAGCCCGCTGCCGGAGGAGAAGCCGCGCAAGCGCGCCGCCGCCGTGGAGGGCGCGGACACCGACGAGATCGAGGTGGACGACGCCGATGCCGAGGTGGCGGAGGATGCCGAGGACCTGGACGAGGATGAGGACCTCGCCGAGGACATCGGCGTCGAGGGCGCCGACGACGAGGAGAGCTGAAGGACCGGGGAGGGGCGTTTCCCCTCCCCTTTTCTCAGGGGCGGTGGCTCTCCGCCGCCGCCTCTCCGGCGGGGGTCAGCCGATAGGTTCCGCGCCCCACCCGCTCGAACCAGCCATACACGTTACGCAGCAGAACGCGCCCGGCATCCGGCGTCAGTCCCGCCAGGTCGCGCGGGCGCCTCGGCCCCTCCCGCAGGGCCCCGGCCAGGGCCAGCGCCCCCTGGCGATACGCCGTCATCACGGGTTGCCGCACGCTGCCGCCGGGGCTCGGGTCGCCCCGGCGCCGCGCGTGCTCGCTCAGCAGCCTTTCCCGCCGCGGGGCCTGCGGCCGCGGGCGGTAGGGGGCCGGCTCCGCCAGAACCTCCACCGCGCCGCGCGCCGGATCCACCGCCAGCAGGCCGAATCCCAGCAGGCGACACAGCTTCCAGGCGCGGCGATCCCGGTCCCGCCCGCGACGGGAAGCGCGGACGGCGAGGTAGACCGCGTCCGCCGCCGGCATCCGGTCCACGCCCTGCAGCAGCAGCTCCAGCGTGAACCCGCCCTTCATCTCGGCGATGACGAGGAAGGGCGGCTCGCCGTCGCGGCGCACGGCCACCACGTCGCAGCCGCACACCTCACCCTTCGGCTCGTAGCCCAGCCTCTCCAGGTATGCCTTCACCGCCGCGTAGAGCGACGTCTCCGGCAAGCCGCGCCGAGGCAGGGCCGGCCTCCCCTCAGGCCTTGGTCGCCTTGGCGGCCTTGCGCTTCGCCTTCTTCGCGCCGGCGAAGGCCGCTTCCTTCAGGGAGGGGCTGGCCTTGAACTTCACCGTCGCGCCGGCCTTCACGGCAACCTTCTCGCCCGTGCGGGGATTCAGGGCGGTGCGCTTGGGCGTCTCGCGCACGGAGAAGGAGCCGAAATCCGGCAGGGAGAAGCGGCCGTTCTCGATGATCTCCGCCTTGATCGCCGCCACGATGTCCGCGGCCAGGCGCCCCGCCGCCACCCCGGTCATCTCCGTGGACTGCTGGATCACACCGGTCAGGAACCTCTTCGACATGCGCGTCGTCTCCGTGCTTGAAATTGTTGCTGTCGCACGCCCGAATATCGCGGCCGCTGACGGCCGCGCTCTTACGGCCTTCCCGCAGGGGATGAAAAGATGCCCCGCCCTATCACGGGGGGCGCAATACGATCGTTTGGGGGAAGGCGCGGAACGAAAAATGCTCTAAGACACAGGAACTCCCCTCCAGGCCGCTCATGCCCACCACCCGCCGCTCCCTTGCCCGAAGCATACTTGGCGCCACCCTTGCCCCTGCCGCGCTCGGCGCAGGGGCCCGCACGGCCGCCGCCCAGCCCGGCACCGCCGCAGCCGCAGCCGGCGGTGCCGCCGCCGCCATGGCCGACATCCGCGGCCACCTCCGCCGCGCCCGCGCGGCCCTGCCGGCCAACCGGGCCGGCGCCCGCATCGCCCTGGACCGCACGCTGGAACGGCTGGACGACCTGGCCATCGAGCCTTCCACCGGCCGCCTCATCCTCGTCAACATCGCCGCGGCCGAGCTGATCGCCTATGACAACGGGCGGGAGGTGCTGCGCTCCCGCGTCGTCGTGGGCGCCAACAAGACCCGCACGCCCCAGCTCGCCACCTTCGTGACCGCGGCGCGGTGCAACCCGCCCTGGTACGTGCCCGCCAGCATCGTGCCGGAGATCCGCGCCGCCGGCCTCACCGGCTTCCGCTGGATCAACGGCAAGCTCGTCCAGCCGCCCGGCCCGACCAACCCGCTGGGCATCCTCCGCATCGGCCTGCTGGATTCGGACGGCATCTTCCTCCACGGCACCAGCAGCCCCTCGGCCTTCTCCCGCCCCTCCCGCGCTCTCTCCCATGGCTGCGTCCGCGTGGAGCGCATCCGCGACCTGGCGGCCTGGATGCTGGACCGGACCGGCACCTCCCTCCAGGCGACGCTGGACACCGGCCGCACCTACGAGCTGCCGCCGACCCAGGAGGTGCAGGTCGCACTGGCCTACCTCACCGCCTGGACCGACAGCGCCGGCCGCGTCGTCACTCATGGCGACCCCTACGGCCTGGACGCACCCGGCACCCGCCGCGCCCCCTACCGCCGCGTGTCGCGCCCGGCTCTCCAGACGCCGGAAGAGGCGGAAACCACGGCACGGCCGCCGCCCCAGGAAGACAACCCGCTTTAGGCTGGTTCTTCGCTCACGGCCTGTCCCGGGGAGAGGAAGAAGGAATTCTTCCTCTCCCCGGCCCCCTCACCATCATCTTTTTCTAGGCATTGGTTTTCCTCGACTGGCGGTGCGCCTCGGCTCGTGGAGCCGAGGCGACTACGAGGACAGGATCAAGCCGATCGTAGAAGGCTGATATATCAGGTCAGTTCCGCGGCAGCCCGATGCAGGTCCAGGAGGCTCAGCCTCCTGGCGGGGGTTCTAGAGCATTTCCAGCTTACTCGGACGCGTATCCTGAGTTGGCGAGGTAGTTTCTGCACTCGGCTTGGGTGAAGGTGTCGAGCAGGCGCCCGATGGTGGTCCAGAGGGCTTCGCGGGTACGGGT
>NZ_JAGIZA010000061.1 GCF_017813365.1 Roseomonas indoligenes | reverse complement strand
TAGAGCATTTCCAGCTTACTCGGACGCGTATCCTGAGTTGGCGAGGTAGTTTCTGCACTCGGCTTGGGTGAAGGTGTCGAGCAGGCGCCCGATGGTGGTCCAGAGGGCTTCGCGGGTACGGGTTGTGGCCTTTCGGAGCAGCGCCTTCAGCTTGGCGAAGGCCTGCTCGATCGGGTTCAGGTCGGGCGAGTAGGGCGGCAGGTAGAGGGGGCTGGCGCCGGTGGCCCGGATGGCTTCGCGGACACCGGCGACCTTGTGGGCAGCGAGGTTGTCCATGACCACCACGTCGCCCTTGGTCAGGACGGGTGCGAGGAACTGCCTCACGTAGGCGAGGAAAGCTTCGCCCGTCATGGGCCCGTCGAGCACGAGCGGCGCGACGAGGCCGGTGCTGCGCAGCCCTGCGATGAAGGTGGTGGTGCGCCAGTGACCGTGCGGCGTGGCATCGACCAGGCGCTCGTTCCGCGGCCCCCAGCCATAGCGGCGGATCATGTTCGTGGAAGCACCGGTCTCGTCGAGGAACACGAAGCGCTCAGGGTCCATGTAGCGCTGCCAAACCCGCCAGTGACGGCGGTGCTCGGCGACGTCCGGCCGGTCCTGCTCGGCCGCCCTCATCTGCTTTTTTTATGTGACTGGTCGATCCGCTTCAGCATGGACCAGATCGTCATCAGCGACACCGGCGCCACACCGCGCTCGACCAGGGCCGCCCGGATCTCCGCCAGAGTGATCCCCTTCCGACTGGCCGTCAGCTGGCGGAGGAACTCTTCCTGCCCGGACAGCAGCGGCTTGCGGTAGCCCCCGATCCGGGCCGGGGCCGTGCTGCCGGTCTCGCGCACCCGCCGCACCAGCTTGATCGCCGCAGACGCGCTCACTGCGAACCGGGCTGCCGCCTCACGCGCCGAGGCGCCCTCCTCAACAGCCCGGACCAGGCGCTTGCGCAGGTCCTGCGACAGAGGTGCCGTCATCTCCAGCCTCGCTGCTCAACAACAGCGTCGAATCAGAACCCGCGAGTCTGTGCAAGCCGGAAATGCTCTA
>NZ_JAGIZA010000060.1 GCF_017813365.1 Roseomonas indoligenes | reverse complement strand
GCGCCGTCGTGTTCGGCGAAGCCCTGGGCCTCGTGGGTGAAGCGCCCGACGAGGAAGTTGGAGGCCCAGTTGAGGTAGGTCAGGGCGTCGGCGTTGCCCTGTTTGGCGGCCGCGATCGCGGTGGAGGCGAAGTAGTCCTGCTGCCAGGGCGGCAGGGCGCCGTTGGCGCCGTAGACGCCGGGCAGGTAGCCGTGGGCCTCGCCCTGCTGGGCGGTCCAGGCCGGGATCTGGCTGACGATCCAGGACCAGTTCGCCTCGGACATCTCCGTGAAGTAGGCCTTGGCCGCGCTGCCGTCCGGGCTCGCCCAGGCGGCCTCATCGATCTGGCGCAGCGCCCAGGCCGCGCCGCGGACCTGGTTCTGCTGCACCACCAGCCCCTCGCCGTTCTCGCGCACCAGCGGCCACTGGCTGGCGATGTTCCAGGCCGCCTGGGCCTGGAGGTTGTCGAGCATCCAGCGCTCGCCCGTCAGCAGGTAGGGCACGTAGGAGAGGTCGGGCTGGTGGGCGGGGTCGAGCGTCCAGCCCGTCTGCGCGTCGCCCGTCTGGGTGAGGCTGCCCGAGGTCGCGTCGCCCGGGCGCCCGGTGCCGCCGCGCGGATCGGTCCAGAGGTTGGGGTAGTCCTCGATGCTGAGCCAGCCCTTGTTGGCGGCGTCCCAGAGGTTCCAGGGCACGGTGGAGGCGGCCTCGGCCTGCTCCATGGCGTAGCTGGCCGCGCGCATGTCCTGGGTGATGAGCCAGGCGGTGTTGCCGGCGGTGGTGAAGCCGATGTCGGCGCGCCCGCCGGTGCCGGGCATGTACTGTGTCACGCCCGCGGTCGCGAGGGGGGCGTCCGAGCCCGCCGCCTGGGCGGCCGCGGCATAGGCGTTGAGGAGGGTGTCGTCGACGCCGTTGGCGAGGTTGTACTCGGCGATGGCGCCCGTCGTCTCGAGGTGGTCGATGTCGTGGCGGATGTTGAGCCAGCCCTCGGCCGGGCCGCCGAGGCCCTGCCCGCCATCGGTGCTGTTGGAGGAGAAGGTGCGGTGCCAGTTCTGGTACTGGCCCTGGTCGACGCTCTCCTGGGCGACGGTGTGGCCGTCCATGGTCACGGTCAGGCCGTAGGCGACGCGCCCGCCGGTCGCGCCCATGGCGCCGTCGTTGTTGAAGCCGGCCTCGACGGAGAGGCCGCCGCCCTTGTAGGCGGTCACGTCGAAGACGAGGCGCTGGGAGCCCTCGAGCGGGATCTCGACCCGCGCCTGGGAGGCCAGCGGCCCGCTCTGCCAGAAGCTGGCGCTGCCATCGGCCAGCGCGTGCCGCAGCGCGTCCAGCACGTCGATGCTCCGCGCCACGCCCGAGGACGGCGTCAGCGACACCGCAAAGCTGTGCCCCGACAAGGCAGACGACAGGTCCAGCGCAGGAGCCGTCGAGACAGGGCCAGTGCTGAGCACG
>NZ_JAGIZA010000006.1 GCF_017813365.1 Roseomonas indoligenes | reverse complement strand
CTGCCACCTCAAGAACTGGCGAAGGCTGGCGACCCGCTACGACCGCCTCGCGCGGAACTACCTCGCCAGCCTCGCTCTCGTCGCCACCGTCAGCGAGTGGACCTGAATGAGTCCCCTACCTAGTCCTCAGGGCCCTGCAGGTTTCCGAGGTGCCGCCGACGCGAGGCCATGCGGGAAGCCGGGGCGAGTTCGTGGCGGTCTCGGTGACGGATTCAGGATCGGGTATCGAGCCCGAGCTGTTGGGCCGGATCTTCGAACCGTTCTTCACGACCAAGGAGGTCGGCAAGGGCACGGGTCTTGGGCTGTCGCAGGTCTACGGCTTCGCCAAGCAATCCGGAGGAGAGCTCCAGGTCGAGAGCAAAATGGGGGATGGCACGACCTTCACGCTCTATCTCCCGAAGGTTGAGCCCAGGCCGGTGGTCGCGCGACCGCCAACAGGTGCCGAGGCAGGGCGCCCCGAGGCAGGACGCCGGAACGTGCTGCTGGTGGAGGACAACACCCAGGTTGGCGAGTTCGCCAGGCAACTGCTGGCGGACCTCGGCTACGCGGCGACCTGGGCCCCCAACGCTCAGGCCGCGTTGCAGCTCCTGCACGAGGATGCCAGCCGCTTCGATACCGTCTTTTCCGACATCGTGATGCCCGGGATGAACGGGGTGGAACTCGGCCAGGAGATCCGGCGCCGATGGCCAGAATTGCGGGTGGTCCTGACCAGCGGCTACAGCCACGTGCTCGCGACAGGGGGCGCTCAGGGCTTCGAACTCCTCCACAAGCCGTACTCAATCGAAGCCCTGTCGAAGGCGCTGAGAACGCGCCACTGAGCTGGGCTCCCTCCTCGGGAAGGCCTTCCTTCATCCGCGAGCCACAGGTCTGGTCTCCAGAGCGGACCGAGCGGAGGCCCCCGATCCTTGCACCGTCTCTTGCGATCTCGGCCCAGAGGATTTCGAAGCGGCGGGAGCTGGACGCGCCGCCGGTCGCCACCACGACTTGAACCTCGGCGCCGCTCAGGGCCGGCGGCCCCCTCCGCTTGGCTCGCCGTGATCCCAGGAACGGCAGGCCCGTCGCCGTTCCACCTCCATGTCCCTGGCGCTCCTGATGGCGTTCAGCCTCCCGGCCATCCGATTGGCAGCCTGCAGCATGGGGCGGCCGCCATTCGAACCGGGGAACAGGACAGGCTCTCCCACCTCGTGAAGGGATCCCTTCGCATCGATTTCGAGGACGGCCCGGCCGATCTCAACGCGCGTGACTTCCTCGCCATGCCGACCGGCCTCCGCCACGACCCCGTCGCGGGTGAGGAATGTTGGGTGCTACTGATCGAGCCGGCCTCCACCAGACATACGGGCGATGAGGTCACGCCGCTCACCCGCAGCCGGGAGGAGCAAGTCGGATAGGCAGGTCGGGATCTGGCAACGCGCGGCCGCCCCGGAACACGCCTCGCCCGTCCCTCACCCCTTCCGCCGCGCTCGCACGGAAGGCACGTCCCCACCTCCGGCCAGCATCTCCTCCACCATCTCCCGCCCCGGCGTCCGCCCATCCCGCGCCCGCAGCGCCCCGGCCGCGGAGGCGAAGCGGAGCGCCTCCTCCACCGCCTGTCCCTCCGCCAACGCCAGCGCATAGGCCCCGTGGAACACGTCCCCCGCACCGGTGGTGTTCGTCGCCTCCACGGGGAAGCTCGGCTGCCGCAGCGCCGCTTCCATCCCCGGGCCGCGCCACAACGTCCCTTTCTCCCCGTCCGTCACCGCCGTCATCGCCAGCGGCCCGGAGGTGAGCGCCCGCCACAGCCCCTCCTCCGGCGCCACTCCCGGCGCGAAGATCGTCAGCCCCGTGCGGGCAAAGATCACGTGCCCGGCCAGCGGCACCAGCTGCCGCAGGATCCGCTCCTCGCTCTTCTCCGCGTCCAGCACGGCGGGCAGCCCGCGCTCCCGCGCCGCGCGGAACACCGCCTCCGCCGCCTCCGGCCAGCGCGGGTCGCACAGCACGCTGCCCGCCCGCGCCAGCCGCTCCAGCGGCAGGCCGGAAGGATCGGCCGGCAGCCGCTCCCCCCGATAGGTCACGATGCTTCGCTCCCCCATCTTGTCCACGATCACGGCCGAGAGCGGGGTCCGCGCCCCCTCCGCCATGACAAGGCCGGAGGCATCCACCCCCTCCTCCTCCAGGGCGTGCCGCAGCGCCTCCCCGGCCTCGTCCCGGCCCACGCGCCCCCAGAACACGGCCCGCCCGCCCAGCCGCGCCACCGCGATCGCCGCATGGGCCGCCATCCCGCCCACCCCCACGGAATAGCCCCGCGCCGTCACCTTGGAAGGCGGCAGTTCGATCTCGTCCACGCGGAAGGTATGGTCGGTCACCACCTGCCCCACGCAGACCACCATCGCCCCACCCCGGGACGCTGAATCACCGGACCTCATGCGCGACCCCTCATCCCTGCCCGGCTGGCTCGCCGCGCGACTCCTGCACATCCGGCCCGAGCTGATGGTGATCGACAAGCCCGCCGGCCTGCCGCTCGATCCCGGCCGCACGGGCGGCGCCAGCCTTTCGGACTGGCTCCCCCTGCTCCAGCTCGGCAAGCGCCACCTGCCCCAGCCCGCCCACCGGCTGGACCAGGACACGGCCGGCTGCCTCGTCCTCGGCCGCACGAAGCCCTCGCTCGCCGCCCTCAACGCCCTTTTCGCCACCCGCGCCGTCCGCAAGACCTACTGGGCCGTCACCGTCGGCCGGCCGGATGGCAGCGAAGGCGTGATCAACGCGCCCCTGCGCAAGACGAGCACGCGGGAGGCCGGCTGGCGCATGGAGGCCCACCCCGATGGCCAGCCCGCCCGCACGGTCTGGCGCCTCCTCGGCGGGGATGGCGACCTTGCCTGGCTGGAGCTTCGTCCGGAGACCGGCCGCACCCACCAGCTTCGCGTCCACTGCGCGTTCCTGGGCTGCCCAATCCTCGGCGACCCCTTCTACGGCAACCGGCCGCATCCGGCCGGGCTGCACCTCCTCGCCCGCGCCATCGCCCTCCCGGCAGGGCCGGAAACCGGCGCCGCCCTGGCCTGCGAAGCCCCCGTCCCGGCCGCCATGGCCCCGGCCTTCGCCCGCTGCGGCGCCCCGTCGAGCAACCCTGTCACGAAAGTTTGACTAACCCCTCCCCGGGCCTGCAAAACCGTCCTCGCAAGGAACGGGGAACCATGCCGGAGGGCCTTCACATCGCGCACCTCCCACCGGCCCCGGCCATCGGTGCGGAGAGCGGTCCGGCCGCCCGCTGGACCTTCAGCCAGCGCCTTGCCCTCGTCTACGGCGCCGTCTCCCTCGTCATCCTCCTCGGTGCCGGCGCCTTCACCTGGTGGCAGGCCGAAACCCTCTCCGCCCGTAACGAGGACCTGGCGATCGCTGAGACCCGCCGGCTCGCGGAACGTGTAGGCAGCGCGCTGGAACAGGCCCGCCAGGGCGTCTCGATTCTCGCCGTAGCCGACCCCATGGCGAACGGGCCGGGTGCCTGCTCCGCCCTCCTCAACGCCGCCCACCTCACCATGGAGGCCCTGGTCCGCCACCTCTTCGTGGTGGACGCGCAGCACAGCGTAACCTGCTCCACCCTCCCCTCCATGGTGGGCCGCCAGGCCACCCAGGGCGTCTCCCGTACCGCGGAACTCACCGGCCGCCCCGTCACTGGCGCCCTCGTCCCTTCCTCCTTCGGCGCGGGCCAGGTGATCGGCGTCGCCCACCCCATTCGGCGCAACGGCCGGCACGACGCGGTGGTCGTCGCAGCCGTCACCGTGGAAGGCCTGCGGGAGGCCATAGCCCGCTACGTTCCGGCACGGGACGGGCTCCGCGTCTGGCTCCTCGATTCCGCGGAGGCCAGCGTCGGCCTCGTCGGCACGCCGGATTCCCTGCCTGTCCTGCCGGACGCGCTCCGGGCCTCCTTCAACGCCCCCACGCCGGAGGATGCCGGGATCGCCGCCGCGGCCGGCCACGTCCTCATCCAGGCCCGCGCGACGGACGACCTCTCCCTCGTCGCCTCCTTCCCGGAAAGCGCGATCCGCGCCGGCGCGCCGCTGGAAGTGGCGCTGCCGCCCCTGCTCCTCGCCCTCGTCCTGCTGGCCGGCATGGGCGCCCTGTTCTGGTCCGTCCAGCGCTTCGTCGTCGCCCCGCTGGAGGCCGCCACCCGCCGGCTGGAAGCCCCGGACGGCACCCTTCCGGCCGAGGCCGCGGACAGGGAGGCCCCCTCGGACGTGGCCGACCTCATCCGCCGCCTCGGCGCCACCCGTGCGACCCGCGACGAGGCCATCCACCTGCGCGACCTGCTGCTGCGGGAGGCGCACCACCGCATCAAGAACCACCTCGCCCTCGTGACCTCCTTCCTGCGCCTTCAGGAGCGCCAGCTCTCCGACCACGCCGCGCTGCAGGCGCTGCGGACCGCCCAGGGCCGCATGGTCGCCATCGGCATGACCTACGAGCTGCTGCATGACGGCCCGGGCCAGCGCGTCGCGCTCGACACCATGCTGAGCCGCTTCGCGCGGGCGCTGGAGGCGCGGGACGTGACGGAGGGCGCCACCGCCGCCCGGGTCGAGACCGACCTCGCGGCGCTGGAGGTGCCGGCCGACGTGGCCGTGAAGATCGCGCTGGTGGTGAACGAGCTGGCGACGAATGCCCTCAAATACGCCTTCGCCGGCCGTGGCCCGGGCACCGTGCGGATCACCCTGCGCCCGGCCGGGGAAGGCGGCTTCACCCTCCGCGTCGCCGACGACGGCAACGGCATGCCGGACGAGCTCCGCCGCGGCCTCGGCATGACGGTGGTGGACAGCCTGCTCCGCGGCATCGACGCGACGCTCGAGCGCGAGCCCGGCCCAGGCACCGCCTTCCTCATCACCTGGTTGCCACGCCCCTCGGCAAGGCCGGCCTCCTGATGTTCGCCCACCTGGACGCCTGCCGCGCCGCCCTGCGCACCCGCCTGGCGGAGCCGCACCGCGTATACCACGCGCAATCCCACGTGGATTCCATGCTGCGCGGCATGGCCGCCCTGCCCGGCCCCCTCGCCCATGCCGCCGCGATGGAGCTCGCGATCTGGTATCACGACGCGATCTACGAGCCCGCCGCGCGCGACAACGAGGCCCGCAGTGCCGCCCTGTTGCGCGCCGACCTCTCCGGCCTCGTCCACCCGCAGGTGATGGGGATCGCCGCCGAGATGATCCGCCTCACCGCCACACACGACCTGCCGCCCGACCTGCCGGAGAACTGGCGCCACGACGTCGCGCTGTTCCTTGACCTCGACCTCGCCATCCTCGGCGCCGCAACGGCCGACTACGACGCCTATGAGCGCGGCATCGCCGCCGAGTACGAGCCCATTCACGGCCGGGATGCCTACCGCACCGGCCGCGCCGCCTTCCTCCGCACCCTCCTAGACCGTCCCCGCCTCTTCCACTCCGACAGGTTCCACGCCGCGCTGGACGAAAAGGCCCGCGCCAACATCCGCCGTGCCCTCGGACACATCGCGGCCTGAACGACAGGCCCCCGCGCGGCGTTACCCGCGCGCAGCAAGGGGAATTTCCGATGATCCAGGCCGTGATCTTCGACGTGGACGGAACGCTGATCGACTCCGTCGATCTCCACGCCCGCGCCTGGCAGGACGCCTTGCGCGATTTCGGCCACGACGTCCCCTACGTCACGATCCGCGACCAGATCGGCAAGGGCGGGGACCAGCTCATCCCGGTCTTCCTCTCGCCGGAGGAGATGGAGGAGAAGCAGAAGCCCCTGGAGAAGCACCGGAGCACCATCATGAAGGAGCGCTACACGCCCCTCATCCGCCCCTTCTCCTGCGTGCCCGACCTCTTCCGCCGCATCCGCGCGGACGGCACCCGCGTCATCCTCGCCTCCTCCGCCAAGAAGGAGGAGTTGCAGGTCTTCAAGCGCATCGCCGGCATCGAGGACCTCGTGGACGGCGAGACCACGTCGGACGACTCCGAGCGCTCCAAGCCCCACCCCGACATCTTCGACGCCGCCTTCGCCCTCTGCGGCACGGAGGACAAGACCCAGGTGGTCACCGTCGGCGACACCCCCTACGACGCCAAGGCCGCCGCCAAGGCCGGTCTCCGCCCCATCGGCGTCCGCAGCGGCGGATGGGCGGACGAGCCCTTGCGCGCCGCCGGCTGCATCGCCGTCTATGCCGGCCCCTCCGACCTCCTCCTCCGCTACGAGGAAACGCCGCTGGCCGGGCGCTCCTGACCGGTGGCGGCGCGTCGCGGCCCTCTGCAGCCCGGCGACGCCGCACGCCTGGCCCGCGTCCTCGCCCTGCTCGGCTCCGACCATGACGGCGAGCGCGCCGCGGCCGCTCTCGCCGCGCACCGCCTGATCAAGCGGCTCGGCCTCACCTGGCCGGACCTCCTCGCGCCCGCCGATCCCCGCGCCGCACCCGAGCCGCCGCCGCCGAACCTGCTGGAGGCGGCCGAATCCCGCCTCCGCCAGACCCAGCGGGAGAACGCCGACCTCCGCCGCCAGATCACCCTGCTGAAGCGCCGCCTGGAGGCCCTCCAGCCCCGCCCACCCGCGCCGGAGTGGGAGGACTAGAGGGCCGCGGGCCTAGCCTTCCGCGTATTCCAGCCCCGGCTCCAGCACACGGCCGCCCTCGGAATGCACGGTCACCGGGATGCCCTTGGCCGCCGGCGTCTTGCTGCCCGCCGCGTAGTGCCAGATCGGCAGCAGCACGTTGCACTCCGGGTAGTAGCCGCCGATGCACCCGATCGGGATGTTATAGGCCACCACCAGCATTCCGGAGAGGCTGCGGTCCACCCCGTCATTCGCGACGGTCCTGAGCGTCACGGCCTGCCCGACCTTCAGTCCCAGCCGATCGATGTCGGAGCGGTTCATCAACACGACCTTGCGCGTGTTCTTGATGCCCCGGAACCGGTCGTCATAGCCGTAGACCGTCGTGTTGAACTGGTCGTTGCTCCGCAGCGTCATCAGCCGCAGGGCATCATGCCCCACGTCGGGCATGTCCTTGTCCTCGTCTAGGGCCTTCGGCGTAACGAAGTTCGCCCGCTTCGTGTCCGTGCGCCATTCCCGCCGCTTCACCGGCATGTCGCGCTGGAAGCCGCCCGGCTCCCACATGCGCCGCTCGTAGTCCCAGAAGGTGTCCGGCAGCGTCTCGCCGATCTCCTTCCGGATCTCGGCATAGTCCGTCATGTAGTCGTCCCACCGCACGCGCGGGTTCGCCTCGAACATCCTCTTCGCCAGCTCGCAGATCAGCCGGATCTCGCCGAGCAGATGCGGGGATGCCGGCCTGCGCAGGCCACGGTTGCCGTGGATGCAGCCGGAGGTGTCCTCCATGGACAGCACCTGCTGCCCCGCCGCCGTCTCGTCGATCTCCAGCCGCCCGATCACCGGCAGGATGTAGCTGATCTTGCCGGGCAGCAGCGCGCTGCGGTTCAGCTTCGTGATCACGTTCACCGTCAGCCGGATCTTGCGCCAGGCCGGCTCCATCCTCCCGTGGTCGGGGATGGCGCGCACGAAATTGCCGCCCAGCATGAAGAAGGCCTTCACCTCGCCCCGGAGAACGGCCTCGCAGGCCTCCACCGTGTTGTACCCGGCCTCCCGCGGCGGCTCGAAGCCGAACTGCTCGCCCAGCCGGTCCAGCGGGAACAGCTCCGGCTTCTCCGTCACCCCCATCGTGCGCTGCCCCTGAACGTTGGAGTGGCCGCGCACCGGGCAGATGCCCGCGCCGTCGCGCCCCATGTTCCCGCGCATCATCAGCAGGTTCACCAGCATCCGCACCGTCTCCACCCCGGCCTGGTGCTGCGTCAGCCCCATGCCGTAGATGCCGATCACGCGATGCGAGGCACCATAAACCGTCGCCGTCGCCTCCATGTCCGCACGGTGCAGGCCAGAACGGCGCTCCAGCTCGTCCCAGTCCTGCGCGCGCAGCCACGCCGCGAAGGTCTCGAAGCCGTGCGTGTGCTCACGGATGAACTCCTCGTCCAGCACCGCCGCACTCCCCGCCGCCAGCGCCTCATCGTGCATGGCCAGCACGGCCTTGCAGATCCCGGCAAGCGCCGCGAGGTCGCCGCCATTCTTGACCTGGTGGTACTGGGAACTGATCCGCGTCTCTTTCCCCGTCAGCATCTCCGTCGGGGACTGCGGATTCAGGAACCGCTCCAGCCCGCGCTCGCGCAGCGGGTTGTAGGTGATGATCGGCACGCCGCGCCGGCTCGCCTCCTGAAGCGGATGCAGCATGCGCGGCGAGTTGCTCCCGGGGTTCTGCCCGAAGAACATGATGCAGTCGGCTTTCGCAAAGTCGTCCAGCGCAACCGTGCCGACCCCCTGCCCGATGCTCAGCGGCAGCGCCACGGACGTCGTCTCGTGGCACATGTTCGAACTGTCCGGCAGGTTGTTGTTGCCGTAGAGCCGCGCGAAAAGCTGGTACAGGTAGCTCGCCTCGTTGGAGAGGCGGCCGGAGCTGTAGAACACCGCTCCCTTCTTGCGGTCCTCCACCGCCAGCAGCTCGCGCGCGATCTCCTCCACCGCATGGCCCCAGGAGACCGGCACGTACTTGTCCGTCTCCGCGTCGTAGCGCAGCGGATGCGTCAGGCGGCCGGGCTCCTCGAGGTGGTAGTCGTCCCACTCCCGCAGTTCCGCCACGGTGTGCTTCGTGAAGAACTCCGGCGTGCAGCGATGCGCTGTCAATTCCCAGGCCACCGCCTTCACGCCGTTCTCGCAGTACTCGAACGGCAGCGGGCTTGCCGGCTTCACCCAGGCGCAGCTGTTGCACTGGTAACCATCGACCTTGTTGTGCCGGCTCAGCGCGAGAGGAGCACTCGCCAGCACGCCCTCCTGCCGGAGAATATTGCCCACCGACTTCGCGGAACCCCAGCCACCAGCGGGGAGGCGATACGGCTTAAACACAGGTTTATCCACGGTTTAGCTCCAGCCGGGAACGGCGTTTCAGAAACACCAGCTCGCTCGCCGCGTTGCTACGCCGCCTGGCCGCGACGTCGTTTTCCCCGTCGCGACAGCATGTTTCTCCCGGGAGGCCGGCGTGACCATCGGACGCGACTATCTTTTGAGAAAGCCGGCCGGCCCTTCCGCGCCGAAGCTGTTCCTCGACACGCAGGTGGTGCCCGCCGCCGTGAACGTCGCGGGCAGTCTGGAAGTCGCGCTCGACCGCGCCTCCGTCCGCACGGGCATCCGGCCATCCGTGATCCTCGCCGGCGTCACGGGCGTGATCTCGCTCGCTCTCTTCCGCATCTTCAGCGACCGGAGCAGAAGACCCGGACGGCGCTACTAGGCCGGGCGCCAGCACGCAGGCGCACCGGGGAACCGCGCGGGGAACTACTCGCCCCCGCGCACCCGCACGGCGGCGCTCACCGCTCCTCCATCCGCGTCCAGCACCGTCACGCGATAGAAGCCCGGCCCCGGCGGCACCCACCCGGCCTCCCGCCGCGCCCCGCCAGAGGCGAAGGGCACGCCGTCCACCAGGAAGGTGAAGGGCCGCCGCCCCCCCGCCGCCCGGATCGTCACCGCCCCCTCGTCGATCACCGCGCCCGAGGGCGGGAAAAGCAGCCGCAACCCATCAACCGGCGCCGACCCTGCCGCCCGCGCCGCCACCGTCCCCTCCACCGCCCTCGGCGCCATCGGCAGGGCCGCGAAGACCCGCGCCAGCACCGGCAGGGCCAGGCTTCGCCCCGTCGCCCCCGGAATGGGCGTCCCGTCCGGCCGCCCCACCCAGACCCCGGCCGCGTGCCGCGCGTCGAACCCCACCGCCAGCGCGTCCCGCCCGCCCCAGGACGTTCCCGTCTTCCACGCCACCCCCTCCGGGCCGCCACCGGGGAAGCCCTGCGTCAGGATCGCCGCCACCGCATCCGCGGCCGGTGCCCGGACCACCGCCTCCCCCTCAAACGGCGCCCCGCCCGGCAGAACCCGCAGCGCCCCGCCCCGGCCGCCATCGCCGATGGCCGCTATCACCCCCACCAGCTCCCGCAACGTCACCCCGGCCCCACCGAGCGCGAGGGGCAGCGCCGCCCCGGCCCCCGGCGGCATCCGCGGCGGCGCCCCCAGCCGCTTCATGGCGGAGGCAAAGCGGATCGGCCCCAGCGCCTCCATCAGCGCCACCGCCGGCAGGTTCAGGGACTGCCGCAGGGCGGAAGCCGCCGTCACCCGCCCGGAGAACCCCCGCGCGAAGTTCTCCGGCGCCCAATCCCCGAACAGGCGCGGCAGGTCCTCCATCACGCTCCCCGGCCGCGCCAGCCCGCGGTCGAACGCCATCGCATAGAGCAGCGGCTTCAGCGCCGATCCCGGCGACCGCACCGCCCGCGTCAGGTCCAGCGCCCCCGCCCGCCCCTCGGCCAGCCACTCGCCCCCCACCACCGCCCGCGCCTCGCGCGTCCGCAGGTCCGCCACCACGATCGCCAGGGATCCCCGCTCCGGCAGCCCCGCCATCGCCTCCCGCGCGATCCCCTCCATGGCCCGCTGCAGCCCCGAATCCAGCGTGGTCCGCAGCACATCCCCGGACACCTCCCGCGCCACCTGCCGCGAAAGATGCGGCGCCAGGCCCGGCATCCGCCGCCGCGCATCCGGCATCCCCTCCGCCAGCGCCGCCACCCGCTCCGCCTCCGGCAGCGCAGGCGCCCCGCGCCGGGTCAGCACGGCGTTCCGCGCCGCCCGTGCCGCCTCCGCGTGCCGGTCCGGCCGCAACGTCTCCGGCCGGCGCGGCACCGCCACCAGCAGGGCCGCCTCCGCCACGGAAACCCGCTCCACCGGCCGCCCGAACCAGGCCAGTGCCCCCGCCCGCACGCCCTCCAGGTTCCCGCCCATCGGCGCCAGCGTCAGCCAGGCCCGCAGCACCCCCGGCTTGCCCAGCCGCCATTCCAGCTGCACCGCCCGGAAGGCCTCGATCGCCTTGCTCCGCAGGTTGCGCGGTCGCGGCTCCAGCAGCCGAGCCGCCTGCATCGACAGCGTGGACCCGCCGGAGACCACCCGCCCCGCCCGCGCCCACTGGAAGGCCGCCCGCCCCAGCGCGATCGGATCAACGCCGGGATGCCGCCAGAACCGCCGGTCCTCCGCCGCCACCAGCAACTCCACCAGATGCGGCGGCACCTCCTCCGCCCCCACAGGCAGCCGCCATACCCCGCCCGGCGCCGGCAGGGCGGAAAGGGTGCGCCCCTCCCGGTCCACCACCACGCGCCCCACCGTCTCCAGGCGGGAGAGATCCGGCGGGAACGCCCGGTCCAGCAGGAGAAGAAGCGCGATCCCCCCCAGCACGGCCCCGAGAAGCCCTGCCGCCCACCGCCCGAAGATGCCAGATCCCGCCCGCGCCAAGCCCCGTCCTCCGCCCCGCCTCATCCTCGCACGGCAGCCCCCGGCATCAAGCGGCAGCCTCCGTCGCACGGGCTGGCGCCACGAAAGGCGGGACCTGCCGAAGGCAGCGCGCCGCTGGACAGGCGCCGCGCCAGCGCCACCTTCCCTCCCATGCGGCTCACACCTGTCCTGCCGATCCTCCTGGGCGCCTGCGTCGCAGGCCCGGCCCCGCTCGACCTCGCCCCAGCCCTGCTCGCCGCCCATGCCGCCGAGCGCGCCGCCGTCGGCCTGCCGCCCCTCCGCTGGGACCCGGCCCTCGCCGCCGATGCCGGTCGCTGGGCCCGCAGCCTCGCCCGCACCGGCCGCCTCGCCCATGAACCCGGCCTCGCGGAGGGCGAGAATCTCTGGGCCGGCACGCGCGGCGCCTTCACCCCGGCGCAGATGGCAGCGGTCTGGGCCGCTGAGGGCAAGGCTTGGCGCGCCGGCGCGCGCGACCTCGCCCGCACCGGCCACTACACCCAGATGGTCTGGCGCGGCACGACAGGCCTGGGATGCGCCCTCGCCTCCGGCGCCGCCACGGACGTCCTCGTCTGCCGTTACAGTCCGCCCGGCAACATCGCCGGGCAGTCCCCCTTCTGAGGCCCGCCTTGCCCTTCACCATCCCGCGATGGCAATCTCCCGCCCGGCCCAGCAAGAGGCCGCAGGGATGCCGGCCTCACGCGGGACCAACAGGGAACCGGGTGCGCGCATGAAGATCAATCGTCGTCAGACCCTCGGCGGCGGCCTCGCCACCGGGCTCATGGCTGCCATGCCCATGGGCGGCGCCCATGCGCAGACCCGCGCGGAAACGCTGCGCCAGGTCACCGGCGGCACGATCAACACGCTGGACCCGACCATGCCGGGCGCCACCCGCGAGTCCTTCGGCCTGTCGATGAACGTCTATGACCGCCTGGTCGCCTTCGGCCGCAAGCAGGTGAACGGTCTCTGGGTCTTCGACCACGACAACATCCGCGGCGAGCTGGCCGAGAAGATCGAGCGCAGCCCCGATGGCCTGAAGTTCACCCTCACCCTCCGCCGCGACGCCAAGTGGCACGACGGCACGCCCGTGACGGCCGAGGACGTCAAGTGGTCGCTGGACCGCCACGTCTCCTCCAAGTCCCTCGCCGCCCCGCAGTTCCAAACGGGCAGCCTCACCTCCCCCGACCAGTTCAGGATCGCCGGCCCCGGCGTGATCGAGGTGCACCTGGCGAAGCCGGACCGCCTCGCGCTGTCGAACCTCGCCGTCCCCTACGCCATCATGATCAACTCCACTCTCGCGAAGAAGAACGCGACGCCGGACGATCCCTGGGCGCAGAAGTGGCTGCAGAACAACTCCGCGGGCTCCGGCGCCTACATCGTCGAGACCTTCCGCCCCGGCGAGCAGGTGGCGCTTCGCCGCAACGAGAACTGGAAGGGCGGCCCCGACGGTAAGCTCCCCTTTTTCCGCCGCATCATCGCACAGACCGTGCCTGAGGCCGCGACGCGCGCCAACCTCATCGAGCGCGGCGACGCCGACCTCTCCATCGACCTCCAGGCCAGCGACATTTCCTCGCTGGAGAGCCGCGGCCGCGCGAAGGTGCAGTCCTTCCCGCAGACCAACGGCTTCACCCACATCTCCTTCAACACGCAGCTCGCGCCCTTCGACAACGTGAAGGTCCGCCAGGCCCTCGCCGCCGCCCTTCCCTACGACGCCATGTTCAAGGCCGCCCTGTTCGAGCGCGGCAAACCCCTCTTCAACGGCAGCTGGACCGGCACCCCGCCCACGGCCGAATTCCCCATCGCCATGCCCGTCCGCACGGACATCGAGAAGGCGAAGGCGCTGCTGGCAGAAGCCGGCCACCCCAACGGCTTCAGCACCACCTTCACCTTCTCCCTCGGCCAGGCCGCCATCGCGGAGCCGGTGGCCGCCCTGGTGCAGGAAGCCCTGGGCAAGATCGGCGTGAAGGTGGAGATCCAGAAGGTCACGGACGCCCAGCTCAACACGCTGCAGTCCGAGCACAAGCTCGCCTTCTACACCGATGCCGGTACCGCCTGGCTGCCCGCCACCTACTACTTTTTCTACCTCTACTTCACGCGCGACCAGCGCTGGAACTTCGCCAGCTGGAACAACCCCCGCATCGCCGAGCTCGCCGACAAGGCCCGCTTCGAGACCGACAGCGCGGCCTATGAGGCGGAGTGCAAGGAGATGATCTCCATCATGGCGGACCAGATGCCGCTGGTGATGCTCTACCAGCCCAACATGGACGCCGTGATGGGCAAGGCCATCGAGGGCTTCACCTACCAGTTCTACCGCCAGATCGACTTCCGGGACCTGAGCCGCGCGTGACCACGCTCGGTGCTATCAGCCGCCGCATCCTGCGGCGGCTGGTCTCCTCGCTGCCGGCCATCCTCGGCGTGGTGGTGCTCACCTTCCTGCTGATGCGCGTCCTGCCCGGGGATCCGGCCGTCTTCTTCGCCTCCGGCCCCAGCGCGGGCCAGCAGGAGATCGAGGACCTGCGCCGCTCGATGGGCCTGGACAAGCCCATCCCCGTCCAGCTCGCCCTCTACCTGCGGGACGTCGCCACGGGGAACCTCGGCAAGTCCATGACCACCGGCCAGCCCGTCGTCACGGACATGGCCCGCCGCCTGCCCGCATCGCTGGAGCTCACCTTCACCGCACTCTTCATCGCGCTCCTCGTCGCGCTCCCGCTCGGCATCGTCGCCGCGCTGCGCCCCGGCTCCCTCGTGGACCACGCCGTGCGCTTCATCTGCACGCTCGGCGTCTGCATGCCCACCTTCGTCTCGGGCCTGCTGCTGATCTACGTCTTCTACTACCTGCTGGGCTGGGCGCCCGATCCCACGGGACGCATCGACATCTTCTCCGCCTCACCGCCCGACATCACCGGGTTCCTGCTGGTCGATTTCGCCATCACCGGCGACCTGCAGGGCTGGTGGGCCGCCTTCACCCAGATCATCCTGCCCGCCTGCACCATGGCGCTCTTCGTCCTCGCACCCCTGGCCCGCATGACCCGTGCCAGCATGCTCTCCGTGCTCGGCAGCGACTTCATCCGCACCGCCCGCAGCGTCGGCCTGCCGGGATCGCGCGTCACCGTCACCTACGCGCTCCGCAACGCGCTGCTCCCCGTGCTCACCATCGCCGGCATCGTCTTCTCCACCATGCTCGGCGCCAACGTGCTGGTGGAGAAGGTCTTCTCCTGGCCCGGCGTTGCCTCCTACACCCTCGATGCCCTGGTTGCCTCGGACTACGCCCCCGTCCAGGGCTTCGTCCTCCTCATGGCCGGCATCTTCGTCCTGGTGAACCTGATCGTGGACATCCTCTACGGAATCGCGGACCCGCGGGTGAGCATCGAATGAGCGCGACCCTCCGACATGCCGGCTGGGTCATGCGCGGCAACCCCGTCACGGCCCTCGCCATCGCCGGCGTCGCGCTGCTGGTCCTGGTCGCGATCCTAGCCCCCTGGATCACGCCCTACGACCCCATCGCGAGCAGCGTCGCGGAAGCCCTGCGCCCCCCCAGCGCCGCGCACCTCTTCGGCACGGACCAGCTCGGCCGCGACATCCTCTCCCGCCTCATCATGGCCACCCGGCTGGACCTCATGATCGCCGCCAGCGCCGTCATCCTGTCCTTCGCCGCCGGCGCGGTCATCGGGGCCTTCTGCGGCTATCGCGGCGGCACGCTGGATCGCGTGGTCGGCCGCGTGGTGGACGTGCTGATGGCCTTCCCGCTCTTCGTCCTCGCCATGGCCATGGTGGCCGCGCTGGGGAACCGCGTGGAAAACATCGTCATCGCCACGGCCATCATCAACCTTCCCTTCTACATCCGCTTCGCCCGCGCGGAGGTGAACATCCGCCGCGACGCCGGCTGGGTGGAAGCCGCCCGCGCCGGCGGCGAAGGCCACCTCGCCATCGTCCTCCGCTTCCTCCTCCCCAACGTCCTCCCCGCCATGGCCGTGCAGATTTCCCTCAACCTCGGCTGGGCCATCCTCAACGCCGCCGGCCTTTCCTTCATCGGCCTCGGCGTCACCGCGCCCACGCCGGAATGGGGCATCATGGTCGCGGAAGGCGCGCGCTTCATCACCGCCGGCCAGTGGTGGCTCGTCGCCTTCCCCGGCCTCGCGCTCATGCTCACCGTCCTCTGCTTCAACCTTATGGGCGACGGGCTGCGCGACATCCTCGACCCCCGGATGCGCACATGACCGAACTCCTCCGGATCGAGGACCTCCGCGTCGCCTTCTCCACCCGTGCCGGAACCGTGGACGCCCTGCACGGCGTCTCCCTCTCACTGGAGAAGGGCCAAACCCTCGGCCTCGTCGGCGAAAGCGGCTCCGGCAAGTCCGTCACCGCCTATGCCATCACCCGCCTGCTGGACCGCGCGGGGAAGATCACCGGCGGCCGCATCCTCTTCCGCGGCACGGATGTCACCCGCGTGCCCGAACGCGACCTGCGCGCCCTCCGCGGCGCCGCCATGTCGATGATCTTCCAGAACCCCCGCGCCGCGCTGAACCCCATCCGCAGCGTCGGCGACCAGATCGCCGACGCCATCCGCGCCCACCGCGACCTGTCGAAGAAGGAAGCCCGCGCCCAGGCCCTGGACCTGCTGAAGGCCGTCCTCATCCGCGATCCCGAGACGCGCCTGGACGCCTACCCGCACGAGCTCTCCGGCGGCATGTGCCAGCGCATCATGATCGCCATGGCCATCGCCTGTGAACCCGACCTCCTGATCGCGGACGAGCCCACCACCGGCCTCGACGTCACCACCCAGAAGACGGTGATGGACCTCCTCGCCCGCATCACCGCCGATCGCGGCATGGCCATGGTCCTCATCACCCACGATCTGGGCCTCGCCGCCCAGTACTGCCGCGACATCGTGGTGATGGAGCGCGGCCGGATCGTGGAATCGGGCGAGACCCGCGCCCTCTTCAGCGACCCGCAGCACCCCTACACGCGCCGCCTCATCGCCGCCTCGCCCACCCCCCGCTCCACTGTGGAAGACCTGGCCCGCGCCGCCCAGGAAGCCGGGGAGGTCCTGCCCCCGATCGCCGCCACCCCGCGTCCCGCCCCGGAACCCGGCACCCCGCCCCTGCTGGAGGTCCGCAACCTCATCAAGGACTACGGTGCCCCCACCCGCGCCGTGGATGACGTCTCCTTCTCCATCCCCCGCGGCGGCAGCCTCGGCCTCGTCGGTGAATCCGGCTCCGGCAAGTCCACCCTCTCCCGCCTCATCTGCCGCCTGATCGACAAGACCGATGGCGACGTCATCTTCGACGGAGAGGCCATCGGCGGCATCCCCGCCCGCGACTTCCACCGCGCGCCCCAGCGCCGCGACATTCAGATCGTCTTCCAAGACCCCAACGACAGCCTGAACCCCCGCTTCTCCGCCTTCGACAGCATCGCCCACCCGCTGCGCACGCTGGAAGGGCTGCGCGACGGCGCCACCCTGAAGGCCCGCGTCGAGGAAGCCGCCCAGCGCTCCGGCCTGCCGCCCGAACTCCTCACCCGCTTCCCCCACCAGCTCTCCGGCGGCCAGAAGGCCCGCGTCGGCATCGCCCGCGCCATCGCCCTCCGCCCCCGCCTTCTGGTGCTGGACGAGCCCACCGCCGCGCTGGACGTCTCCGTCCAGGCCATCATCCTCAACCTGCTGGACCGCCTGCGGCGGGAGGACGGGATGGCCTTCCTCTTCGTCTCCCACGACCTCAACGTCGTCCGCATGATGTGCGAGCGCGTCGTCGTCCTCCGCCTTGGCAAGGTGGTGGAGGAAGGCAGCGGCCATTCCCTCTTCGCCAACCCGCAATCCGCCTACACGCGCGAACTCCTGGCCGCGATCCCCCACTTCGATCCCGCGCCCGTCCCCGTCCAGGCCTGAGGCATCCATGAGACTGAAAGACAAGGTCGCCGCCATCACCGGCGCCGCCTCCGGCATCGGCGGCGCCACTGCCCTCCTCTTCGCGCAGAACGGCGCCCGCCTCCTGCTGGCCGACCGCGACCACGCCCCGCTGGAAACCCTGGCCGACGAGCTCCGCGCCGCCGGCCACGACGTGCTCACCCTCGTCTGCGACGTGGCCGATCCCGGCGCCGCGGAGCGGGGCGCCCAGCTCGCCCTCGGCGCCTGGGGCCGCATCGACGTGCTGATGACCGCCGCCGGCTTCTCCACCGGCGGCAACGCGCTCACCACCAGCATCGAGAACTGGCACGCCGTGCTGCGCGTCCACCTCGACGGCACCTGGCTCTGGGCCCGCGCCGTCCTCCCCGCCATGCAGGCCCAGGGCTCCGGCAGCATCATCACCGTCGCCTCCCAGCTCGCCCGCGCGGGCGGCCGCAACAACACCGCCTACATCACCGCGAAGGGCGGAATCCTCGCCCTGACCAAGACCATGTCGAACGACTTCGCGGAGAGCGGCATCCGCGTGAACGCCCTCCTCCCCGGCGCTATCGAGACCCCGCTCCTCAACCGCAGCTTCAACCGCAACGCGGACCCGGACGCCGCCCGCGAGCGCTCCCGCGCCCGCCACCCCATCGGCCGCCTCGGCCGCCCCGAGGAAGTGGCCGACGCCGCCCTCTACCTCGCAGGCGACGCCGCCGCCTTCACCACCGGCCTCGAACTCGCCGTGGACGGCGGCTGGCTCGCCGGCTGATGTCCCTGGAAGCCCTCGCCGCCCAGGTCCGCGCCGACCTGGACAGGATTGCCCATCCCCGCGCCTCCTGGCTCACCCCTTACCGCGCCCTGGACGGCACGGAGGCGCTGGACGTCCTCATCGCCGGCGCCGGCCAGGGCGGCCTCGCCACCGCCCATGGCCTGCATCGCGCGAAGGTCACGAACATCCTGCTCGTGGACCGGGCCGAGCGCGGCCGGGAAGGCCCCTGGCTCACCTATGCACGCATGCCCACGCTGCGCTCGCCGAAGGACTACACGGGCCCGGACCTCGGCATCCCCAGCCTCACCTACCAGTCCTGGCACGAGGCGAAGTACGGCCCCGCGCATTGGGCGTCGCTCGACCTCATCCCGCGCGAGGACTGGGCCGCCTACCTCCTCTGGTTCCGCGACACGCTGAACCTGCCGGTGCAGAACGAGACCACCGTCACCGGCATCGCCCCGGCGAACGGCAACCTCCTCGCCGTCACCCTCCGTGCCGCCGACGGCACGGAGACGATCCGCCACACCCGCAAGCTCGTCCTCGCCACCGGCCAGGAATCCACGGGCGAATGGTGGATGCCGGATTTCCTGAAGGCCCTCCCCCAGCACCTCCGCGCCCACAGCGCCGACCCCATCGACTTCGCCGCCTTGCAGGGCAAGGTCGTCGCCGTCATCGGCGCCGGCGCCTCGGCCCTCGACAACGCCGCCATGGCGCTGGAGGTCGGCGCACGCGAAGTCCGCCTCCTCTGCCGCCGCGCGGAGCCGCAGGTCGTCCAGCCCTACCGCTGGCTCACCTTCACGGGCTTCCTCCGCCACCTCGCCGATCTCCCGGACGAGTGGCGCTGGCGCTTCATGTCGCGCATCCTCGGCCTGCGGGAGGGCTTCCCCCAGCACACCTGGGACCGCTGCGCCCGCCACCCCAACTTCATCCTCATGGCCGGCGCCCCCGTCACCGGTGCGTCGGCGGAAGGTGAGACCGCGATCCTCGAAACCCCGCGCGGTTCCGTGCGCGCGGACTTCGCCATCGCCGGCACGGGCATCGAGATGAATCCCGCGCTCCGCCCGGAACTCTCCACCTTCGCCACGAACATCGCCACCTGGGCCGACCACTACACGCCGCCCGCGTCCGAGCGGGACGACCGCCTCGCCCGCTTCCCCTATCTCGCCCCTGACTTCGCCTTTACCGAGCGGCGTCCCGGCGAAACCCCGTGGATCCGCGATGTCCACCTCTTCAGCATCGCCTCCACGATGAGCTTCGGCCCCTCCGGCTCCTCCATCAACGCGATGACCACGGCGGTGCCGAAGCTGGTGAACGGCCTCACCCGCGCCCTCTTCGCCGGGGACGTGGAGCGCCACTGGGCCGAGCTCCAGGCCTACGACGTTCCCCAGACGATCATCGCCCCGAAGATCCCCGCATAAGCGAAGGGCGGTTCCGGCACCCCGGAACCGCCCCCGCTATCACGCCAGTTCGGCGCCCCGTCGCTCCGGGATCAGCAGCCACAGCGCGAGCATGTCCAGCACGTAGAGCGCCGCCAACGCCGCGATCGCCGTCTCGAACCCTTGCGTCGCGGCCACCGCCGCCACCACCACCGGCCCGAACCCGCCCACCGCGCGCCCGATGTTGAACAGCACGTTCTGCGCCGTCGCGCGCACGGCCGTCGGGTACAGTTCGCTGATCAGCGCGCCGTAGCCGCCGAGCATCCCGTTCACGAAGAAGCCCATCACCGCCCCGCCGATCAGCAGCGCCGTCGGTCCCGTCAGCATGGAATAGACGACGACCATCACGGCCGCCCCGATCATGTAGCCCAGGAAGGCCGGGCGCCGGCCCACGCGGTCCGCGATCTGCCCGAAGGCATAGATGCCAACCGCCATCCCGAGGATCGTCACCGCCGTCCACACCGCGGACTGCGTCAGGCCGTACCCGAACCGGCTGTTCAGGTAGTTCGGCAGCCAGATCATCACGCCGTAATAGCCGAAGTTCTGCACGGAACAGAGGATCACCAGCCCCAGGCTGATCCGCGTCGTCTCCGCGTCCCGCACCAGCAGCCGGAGCGGAAAGCCCTCCTTCACCGCCGCCGCGCTCCGCTTTTCGAAGATCTCCGGCTCGTGCAGCGTGCGCCGGATGAAGAAGGCCACCACCGCCGGCAGCACGCCGATCGCGAACATGCCGCGCCAGCCGATCACCGGCAGCAGCAGCGGCGTCAGCACCGCCGCCAGCAGCACCCCGGCCTGCCAGCCCAGCCCGACATAGGAAGAAGCCCGCGCCCGCTTCGATGCCGGCCAGGTCTCCGCCACCAGCGCCATGCCGATCCCGAACTCACCGCCCAGCCCGAGCCCCGCAATGGTCCGATAGGCCAGAAGGTCCCAGTACCCCTGCGCCAGGGCACAGAGCCCCGTGAACACCGCAAACAGCACGATCGTCCAGGTCAGCACCCGCACGCGCCCCAGCCGGTCCGACAGCAGCCCGAAAATCAGCCCGCCCAGCACCGCCCCGACCAGCGTGCCCGTCACGAGCGAGGCCGCCTCGGCCTGCCCGAACTCCAATTCCGCCGAGATCGCCCGCAGCATGAATCCCAGGATGAGCAGGTCGAACCCATCCATCGCGTAGCCAACCGCCGAACCCCAGAGCGCCTTCCGCGCCTCGGGCGTTACGTCTTCTTCCATCGCCGTGTGCCTTTTTTTGTAACTGGCCCGGCCCCTATCCTCCCCCGTCACGCCTCGCACAAGCCGGCACGAGAGGCGGACCGGTTCCACCGGCCCGCCGCCCGAACCGCTCAGCAGGGCAGCGCCATCACGGCACCGGCGCCACGTTCACCCGCCCCGTGTTCTGCCGCGCAAACACCGCCGGGCGGTACATGTCCCGCACCTCCGCCCCCGGCAGCTCGAAGCGCCCCGCCGTCACCGCCCGCACCCGCACGGCGAAGCGCGCCACCGGACTCTCCGGCGTCAGCGTCACCGCCGCGGCGAAGCGGTCGTCCAGCGCCGGGAAGGCATCGGCCGCGGTCAGCTCGCCCAGGAAGTCCATCCCGGCCAGGATCCCCTCCCCGTTGAGCCGCCCGACGATCTCCCACCCCGCCGGCAGCCCCTGCTGCACCATGGCCCGGTGCGTCTCCCCGGTTTCCGCCCGCGCCTCGACCTGCATCAGGAACACCTGGTTCTGCCGCAGCGTGTCCAGGTTCACCGGCGTCCCATCCGGGTTGAAGAAGCGGCGGGAAATCCGCATTCCCGCCCGCCCCGCCACCGCCGGCTGCACAGGCAGCCCGGCCAGCGAGACGGCCTGCGGAACGGCCCGGTCGCCGAGGTTCCGCACCTCCGCCCGCCCCGCCAGCACCGCCGAGACCACCGGCGCCACCGCCAGCGCCCGCCCGTCCACTGAAACCCGCACCGGCCGCCCATCCTTGCCGAGCGAGGAGGCCAGCAGCACCCCCCAGGCCGCCTCCTGGGTGGAGGCCGCCTCCGGCGTCAGCTCGGCCCCGGGCACCCGGCCCAGCGCCTCCGCCATCCGCCCCTCCAACACGCCGCTCTCCTTCAGCAGCAGCGTCACCGCCAGCGCGTCGCGGGCCGCGCTGCCGTAATCCTCGTGCCAGGGACGCCGCCCGGGGGCGGCGAGCGCCGCCGCGAAGGCCTCCTCCGCCCTGGCCCGGTCGCCCATCCGCGCGAAGGCCGCGCCGAGCTGCGCCTTGGCCAGCGGCGTCGGCAGCCTCTCCAGATCCTCGAACAGCCGCCGCGCCGCCCCCGGCAGCCCGCGCCCGGCCAGCGCCAGCACGTACTGCCGGTATGCCGCCACCGCCTTGTCCAGCGGCTCATCACCATAGGTATTGTCCGCATCCTCGCGAATGCTCTTCAGCAGCGCGTCCAGCGGCGCTTCCGGCACCGTCGCCCCCGCCGCCTTCGCCCGCAGCAGCGCCTCCGCACCGTAGGAGGTGACGAAGCGGTCCGCCGGCCCACTCGCGGACCACAGCCCCAGGCTCCCGTCGAAGCGCTGCTTGTCCAGCACCTGCGCAATGGACCGCTGCATCCCGACATCGCGGTCCGGCGCCGCCTCGAAGCCCACCAGCGCCATCAGCCGGCTCGCCGCCTGCTCCCCGCAGGAGAAGGGGAAATCGACATTCACGCGCATCAGCGCCGCCGGGTCGTAGCGCACCGGCTGCCCCCAGGTCCCGCGCACGGAGGCCGTGCCCGGCACGAAACGCCCGAGATCCGGCGCCACCCCCACCGTCGCACCCGGCGCGACGGAGGCCACCGCCACCTCCCGCAGCAGCGGCCGCGGGGAACGCAGCGTGATCCGGCTCTCATGCGTCGCGCTGTAGCCACCGGGCCCGGTCACCGCCACGCGCACCACGCCCTCGCCCGCGCCCGTTACCCGCAGCGTCGCCGCCGGCAGCACCCGCTGCCCCTGCGCGAGGTCGCCGCCGAGATTGGCGCCACCATCCACCGAGAGCGGCCCCTCCACGGAAACGCTCGCCCGCACCCCGCCACCTGCCAGGTCCAGGTTGTGCAGCAGCACCGGCAGCCGTGCCTCGTCCCCGGGCGCCAGGAAGCGCGGCAGCAGCGCCTCCGCCACCACCGGGTCCCGCACCGTCACCGGCCGCGATCCGGACCCGACCCGATCCCCGGACCAGGCCACCACCATCAGCCGCAGCTCGCCATTGAAGTCCGGCAGCTCCAGCGGCACCACCGCGCGCCCGTCCGCGCCCACGGCCACCACGCCGGAGAACAGCGCCACCACTCGCTGCGGCGGCTGCACCCCCGCCAGGTCGCCATCATCGTCGCCGCCCTGCCGCAGCGTCGTCGGCTCGCCATCCGCCGGCGTGATCAGCCGCCCGTAGTCATCGCGGATATCCAGCCCCAGCTTCCGCCGCCCCAGGAAATGCGCCGCCGGATCGGGCGACTGGAAGCGCGTCAGCTGCAGGATGCCCTGGTCCACCGCCGCCAGCGTCAGATAGGCCGCACCCCCGGCATTGGAGACGCGCACCGGCACCTCCACCCGCTGCCGCGGCCGCAGCAGCGCCTCGCCCTCCACGGCCACCTCAAGCCGCCGCGCCGCCGGGTCCAGCCCCACCCAGGCCAGCCCGATGGCGCGCCTCGGCGTCGCGACACCACCCTGCACCGGCGCCTCGCCCGGCCGGAACACCGTCACCGCCACCCAGGCCCCCGGGCCCCAGCCGGCCTCCACGGGCACCTCCACATCCGCCCCGCCCGCCGGCACGTCCACGTCCCGCACGGAGAGCACGCGGTCCGTCAGCACCGCCACGCTCGCCCGCCCTGCGAAGGGCGGCGTGATCCGCAGCCGCGCCGTCCCGCCAACGGAATAGGCCTGCCGGTCCGCCGCCACATCCACTTTGTCCGGCACCGCCGGATCATCCGATCCCACCCAGCCCGAGCGGAACCGCATCGTGGCGATCGCCAGCCCCCCGGGCTGCGTCACTTCCAGCCGGTACCGCCCGAAGCCCAGCCGCCGCGCGAACCGCCCCGGCCGCCCCGGCGCCACGGTCAGATCAGCCGAATCCACCGGCTCGTCCTGCCACACCGTCGCGTAGCGCGCCGCGCCGTTGATCCGCGTCAGCCGCCAGGTCGGCCGCTCCCGCACCAGCCGCGCCCGCAGCCGCCCCGGCAAGGCCTGCCCGGTCGGCGAGACGAGCGCCGCCTCGATCGCCGCCTCCGCCCCGTCATCCACCGCGTCGTTCTGGAAAGCCGGCCGCAGCGCCACGAAAGGATTGGCGGAGCGCACGGGCACCGCCGCCGTCCCCCGCGTCCCGCGCCCGCCCGGCTCCGCCACCGTGACCACCACATCCGCCCGCAGGGGGCGCGAGGTATCCGGCAGGTTCGGCAGCGTCAGCGGCACCGCTCCCTTCCCGTCCGTGCCCAGCGCCGGCACGTCGATCGTCTGAAGCCCACCATCGAAGGGCTCCTCCGCCAACCCGAAGCGCCAGCCCTTCCAGGCCTCGAACGGCTCCGGCTCCACCGCCAGGCGCATCTCCGCCTGCCCCGTCAGCCCCGCCCCTGGCGCGCCGTAGAGGAACCGCGCCTCCACCGGCAGATCCAGCGGCGCCGTGCCCGTCAGCGGCCCCGGCGCCGGCCCGACCGTCACCGCCAGCCGCTCCGGCACGAAGGCCTCCACCTGGAAGCCGATGCTCGCGATCGGCGGCCGGTTCGGGTCCAGCAGGGCCTCGATCGTCCATCCGCCCGCCGGCGCCCCGGCGGAAAGCGTCGGCGCCCACAGCACCACACCCTCGGGCCCCCGGTCCGGCACCGCCTCGGCCGCCACCTGCCCGTTGGGCCGCCGCAGGCGCAGCCGGATCGGTAGGTCCAGCACCCGCCCCGCCGGATCGCGCGGCAGGAGGGACAGCTTCACGGACTCGCCCGGCCGGTAGATCCCCCGGTCCGTCCACAGGAAGGCATCGACAGGCCCCGGCCATTCCCGCCCCGTGACCCCACGGTCGGACAGGTCGAAGGAGGCCGCCTCCAGGTCCAGCGCCACCAGGTCCTCGCCCAGCTGCGCGTGCAGCGCCACCGGCGCCACGGGCCCCTCGCCCCGCAGCAGCGGCCCACCGAAGCGCGCCAGCCCGTCATCCCCGGTCGTCGTCTCGGCCAGGATGTCGTTGTTCCGGGCCATCAGCGCCACGCGCACGCCCGGTTTCGGCCGCGCGTCGCCCAGCCCGCGCGCCTGCACAGCCAGCCCCTCGCCGCCGCGCCAGGCCGTCAGCCCCAGATCGGTCGCCATGATCGGCAGCGCCGCCGTGTTGCTCACGTCCTGCTCGCCGTCCTGCGCGTTCCGCGCCAGCAGCACGAACAGCCCCGGCCCCGATCCCGTCAGCGCCTCCGGCAGCGGCAGCGCCGTGCGCTGCATCGCGTTCCGCGTGAAGCGCGGCACATCCGCCGTGCCCTCCCACACCACGCGCCCCCGGCTCTCCGGGATGTCCTCGGCCGTGTACCCGCTCAGCTCCTCGCCCAGCCGGTTGTTCTGCACCAGCGGCACGAGGTTGCGCTCGCTCACCCGCACCAGCCGCAGGTTCAGCCGCTCCACGTTCATCGTCGCCACCGTCACCCGCGGCGGCGCCCCGCGCGGCAGGATGAAGGCCTTCTGGTCGAAGCCGATCCGCTGCGCCCGGTCCGGCATCGCCACCTCCACCGGCAGGTCGGCGCGCAGGTTCACGCCCCCCTCGCCCGGCAGCCCGGCGCGCAGCACCAGCCGCGTCTTCCGCCCCCAGGGCAGCCCGGCCACGCAGAGCCGGTCGCCCTCCTTCAGCACCGCCAGCCCGGGGATCGCCGGCTCCGCCCGCACCCAGTCCTCAGGCTGCCAATTCGCCGCCTGCCGCGGGGTGATGGTGAACTGCAGGCAGGCCCGCGCCGGCTCCGCCTCCGGCTCCGTCTGCACGCGCCGCAGCATCATCCCCGCCTCGCGCCGCGCATCCGCCAGCGCCGTCTTCGCCGCCGTGTCCTCAGGCAGCCGCTCGACCACGGCCTCCATCACCTGGATCACCTGCGGCCAACGCGCCTGGCTCCGCAGCGCATCCGCCATCACGCGCAGGGAAGGCACCTCCGCCTCCCCCGACTCGACAAGGTTGAAGTTCTGCTGCGCCGCCTGCAGCGCCTTGGCCGGATCCGGCGGCACCCGCTTCATCGCCGCCTGCGCCAGCGAAAGCCACATCTCCGGCCGGGCCTGCCCCATCCCCAGCCGCTCCTCCCAGGCGGTCACGGCGGCGCCCCAGTCCGCCCGCCCCTCGGCATCCCGCGCCCGCCGCTCCGCTCCCTGACGCTGCGCCGGCGTGCCGCCCGCGGGGAACTTCGCGGTCAGCGCGGTGACGTAGCGGGAGGATTCGGCCGAGAGCCCCGGCAACTCGAAGCCTTGCGCGAAGGCCCCGCCGCTTCCCAGCAGGGAGGCGGCCAGCATCAGGCAGCGGAGCAGGCGCATGGTGTGGACCGGACCGTGATTCTCGTTTCGCGCAGCTTGCCACAGCCATGGCGCCCGCCCAGGGAGAGGATCGCCCGCGCTTCCTGAACTTTCCGCTACCGTTTCCGCTGAGACCCCGCCCCGTTCCGGCAGGCGGATCAGCCCGCCTTCTTCCGGTGCCCGGAGGCCTTCACCCCCGCATCCGCCGGCAGCAGGGCCGCGATCGGCATCGTCAGCAACGGCGGCAGCGCCGCCCCGAGGAAGGCGATGGCGAAATCCGCCACCGCCGGCGCCCCACGTCCCGCGATCGCGGAGGAGGCCGCCAGCCACGCCGCCCCCCAGGTGACGCCCAGCGCCATGAACAGCTGCTGCGCCGTCGCCGCGATCGCCGTCGCGCCGGAAAGCTTCGCCGGCGGCACATCCACGTAGCAGAGCGCGTTGGAGGAGGTGAACTGCAGGCTCCGCGCCAGCCCGCCCAACGCCAGCACGCCGAACACCGCCGCAAGCGGCCATCCCGGATTGAACAGCGCGCAGGCCACGAAGGAAAGGCTCACCAGCAGCGCGTTCCAGACCAGCACGTTGCGGAACCCGAACAGGCGGAGCGCCGCGCTCGTCATCGGCTTCATCGCGAAAGCTCCCAGCGCCGTCGCCAGGGTGATCAGCCCGGACACCGTCGCGGAAGCCCCGAACCCCAGCTGCAGGAACAGCGGAAGCAAGAAGGGCGAGGCCCCCGCCCCGATCCGGAACAGGCTGCCCGCCGCCACCCCGATCCGGAAGGACGGGAACGCGAACAGCGAAAGGTCCAGCGCCGGATTCGGCACCCGCCGCACCCAGCGCAGCGCCAGCCACCCCAGCCCGCCGCCCAGCACGAAGGCCAGCACAGCCAGCCATTCCGGCAGCACCCCGCGCCCCACCGTCTCCGCCCCGAACATCAGGAAAGCGAGCGAGGCCCCGATCAGCGTCACCCCCACCACGTCCAGCCGCGGCGGCTTCTCCTCCCGGCTGGCGGGAATGAACCGCCACACCGCCAGCAGGCCGATCGCCGCGATCGGCAGGTTGATCCAGAACACCGCCCGCCAGGTCACCGTATCCGTCAGGAACCCGCCCAGCGGAGGACCGAGGATGGGTCCCAGCAAGCCCGGCATCGTCAGCCAGGTGGTCGCCCGCACCACCTCCTCCGGCCGCACCTGCCGCATCAGCAGCAGCCGCGCGACGGGCACCATCATCGCGCCGCCCAGCCCCTGCAGCACCCGCGCCGCGACGAGCTGCCCCAGCCCCTGCGAAATCCCGCACAGCGCCGAAGCGAAGGCAAAGACCCCGATCGCGATCATGAAGACCCGCTTCGCCCCGAACCGATCCGCCACCCAGCCCGAGAGCGGGATGAACACCGTCAGCGCCACGAGGTAGGAGGTGATGGCCGCCGAAAGGTGCAGCGGCTCCGTCCCCAGGTCCCGCGCCATCGCCGGCAGCGCCGTCGCGATCACGCTGGAGTCCAGGTTCTGCATGATGAGGGCGGAGGCGACGATGATCGCCGTCAGCCGCGTGTTCGGGGGCGGCGCTGGAACCGGATCACCCGAGGAGGCCGCCACACCCTCCGCCGCGTCCAACCCCGAAACCGCCACGCCCCACCCCGCACGCAAGCCCGCCGGCCGTCCGGCCGGACCCTTATTGCGCCCGGCCGCGCCCCGCGCGAAGCCCCGGAACAGGGAGGAAGGGGACAAAAATGGGCGGGGCCCCGTCCGGTTCCCCGCCCCATGGGCTCAGGCGCCGAAGCCCCCGTCAATCGTGTGCATCGCCCCCGTCACGAAGCCCGCCTCCGGCCCCGCCAGCCAGGCCACCATCGCCGCAATCTCCTCCGGCCGCCCGTGCCGCTGGATCACCATCTTCCCGTAGAGCAGGTCCTTCAGCGGCCCCTCCGCCGGGTTCATGTCCGTGTCCACCGGCCCCGGCTGCACCGCGTTCACCGTGATCCCGCGCGGCCCGAAATCCCGCGCCAGCCCGCGCACCAGCCCCTGCACGGCCGACTTCGTCATGGCGTAGCCCGCGATCCCCGGGAACCCCACATGGTCCCCGACATTGGAACCAATCACCAGGATCCGCCCACCCTCCGGCATCCGGCGCGCCGCCTCCACCGCCGCGTGGTACGGCGCATGCACGTTGATCCGGATCATCCGGTCCACCGCGTCCGCATCCAGCTCCAGCGCGTCGCCCATCAGCGCCACGCCGGCATTTACCACCAGCACATCCAACGGCCCGCTCTCCCGGACCCGTGCGATCACCGCGTCACGGTCCGCGCTGTCCGTCACCGCCGCCGTCGCCCCCGTCTCCGCGGCCAGCCGCTCCGCCGCCTCGCGGGAACCGGCATAGGTGAAGGTCACCTTCCCTCCCTCCGCCGCCAGTCGCCGCACGATCGCCGCCCCGATCCCCCGGCTTCCACCGAGAACGAGAACGGACTTGCCCTGAAAACCGGCCACTGGCCTCTCCTTGAAGTTCAACGTAGTGACCACTACATAAAACTTCTGAAAGCCCCGTCAAGGCATTCTGTATCGATGGCTACAAATTCTCCAAGCTCGACCGGGCGTCCCAGGGGCCGCCCCCGCCGCTTTGATCCGGACCAGGCGGTCGCCACCGCCCAGCGCCTCTTCCACGCCCGCGGCTACGACGCCGTCAGCGTCGCCGACCTCACCCAGGCCCTCGGGATCAACCCGCCCAGCTTCTACGCCGCCTTCGGCAGCAAGGCCGGCCTCTACGCCCGCATCCTCTGCCGCTACAGCACCGCCGAGGGCCTCCCGCTGGCGGAAATCCTGCGCCCCGGCCGTCCCGTGGCCGAAGCCCTCACCGCCCTGCTGGAGGAATCCGCCCTCCGCTACGCCGCCGACCCCGCGGCCGCGGGCTGCCTCGCCATCGAAGGCACCCGCTGCAACGACCCGGAGGCGCGGCAGGCCGCCCGCGCCCTCACCGCCGCCGGCGAGGACACGATCCGCCGTTTCATCGCAGCCACCCATCCGGACGAGGCCGAACGCCTGGCCGACTACGTCGTCACCCTCATGGCCGGCCTCTCCACCAAGGCGCGCGAGGGCCACGGCCCCGACCGCCTCCTCGCCACCGCCCGCCTGGCCGCCTCGGCCCTGAAGGACGCCCTCCCGGCCTGAGCGCCGCGCGTCCCGGCTCCCCGCCCCGCGCATCCCCGTCATGCCTTGCAACCGCCGGATCGCGCGCGCATTTTCGCCGCATGGACCAATCGGCCGGCGAAGCGCGCCGCATCCCCCTGCACGGACCGGACGACTTCGAGGGCATGCGCCGCGCCGGCCGCCTCGCGGCCGAGTGCCTGGACATGATCACCCCCCATGTCCGCCCCGGCGCCACCACCGGCGCGCTGGACCAGCTCTGCCACGACTTCATGCTGGACCACGGCGCCACCCCGGCCACCCTCGGCTATCGCGGCTACACCAAGTCCTCCTGCATCAGCATCAACCACGTCGTCTGCCACGGCATCCCCGGCGACCGCGCGCTGGTGGACGGCGACATCATCAACATCGACGTCACGCCCCTGCTCGACGGCTGGCACGGCGACAGCTCCCGCATGTACGTCGCCGGCACGCCCACCACGAAGGCGCGCCTGCTGATGGACGTGACCTACGAGTCCATGATGCGCGGCATCGCCGCCGTGAAGCCGGGCAACACGCTCGGCGACATCGGCCACGCCATCCAGTCCTATGTGGAGAAGCACCGCTTCTCCGTCGTGCGGGACTTCTGCGGCCACGGCGTCGGCCGCAAGTTCCATGCGCCGCCGAACATTCTGCACTTCGGCCGTCCCGGTGAGGGCCCGGTGCTGAAGCCCGGCATGTTCTTCACCATCGAGCCGATGGTGAATGCTGGCCGCCCCGAGGTGAAGGTGCTGGATGACGGCTGGACGGCCGTCACGCGGGACCGCTCCCTCTCCGCCCAGTTCGAGCACATGGTCGGCGTGACGGAGACGGGCTGCGAGATCTTCACCCTCTCCCCCGCCGGCCTCACCAAGCCGCCCTACGCGACGCAGGCCACCGCCGAGGCATGAACCTCCCGCCTCGTCTGATCGAGGGCTATCGCGGCTTCCGCCACACCCGCTTCCGGCGGGAGCGCGAGAACTACGCCCGACTGGCCGAAACCGGCCAGAGCCCCGACGTCCTGATGATCGCCTGCGTGGACAGCCGCGTCGCCCCGGAGGTCGTCTTCGATGCCGACCCCGGCGAGATGCTGGTGGTCCGCAACGTCGCCAACCTCGTCCCGCCCTACCAGCCGGACGCGAACTACCACGGCACCTCCGCGGCCATCGAGTTCGCCGTCCGCACCCTCCGGGTCGGCCACGTCGTCGTCTGCGGCCACGCCTCCTGCGGCGGCATCAACGTCTTCCGCCAGAATGCCCTCCAGGGCACGGACACCACCGGCGGCGACTTCGTCGCCCAGTGGATGCAGATCGCCGCCCCCGCCACCCGCCTGGCCTGCGACGGCGTGGACCCCCTCCAGGACCAGACCGCGATGGAACTGGCCGCCATCCGCCAATCCCTCGCCAACCTCCGCACCTTCCCCTGGCTCGCCGAGCGCGAGCGCGCCGGCGACCTCGTCCTCCACGGCCTCCACTTCGCCGTCATGGACGGCGCCCTTCGCGTGCTGAACCAGGAAACAGGCGAGTTCGCCACGCTCGAGGACATGCCGCTGTCCTGAGGACCCTTGGTCCGACCCTGGGCGGACGGTCTGTCCCGGGGAGAGGAAGAAGGAATTCTTTCTCTCCCCGGCCCCCTCACCATCATCTTTTTCTAGGCTCTGGGCTTGCTCTGCTGACAGTGCGTCTCGGGTCGATGACCCGAGGCGACCGCAAGGGCAGGATCAATCCCTTCGCGCCGAGACCCCGTGTCAGTCGGGCGCGGCGGCAGCGGGACGGGGATCCAAGGGCCTCAGGCCCTTGGCGGGGATCCAGGGAGCAGCGCCCCCTGGTTCCGGCCCCATCAGAACAAGCGCAGCCCTCTAATTCGCCCGAAGCGCGATCCGCGGTGCCAGTGGGATCGGCTCGGGCGCCCCCTCCGCCGGCAGTCCGCGCAGCCAGCCACCCAGCGCCTCCGGCGTCATCGGCCGGGCAAAAAGGAAGCCCTGCACCGCGTCGCAGCCCAGTGCCCGGAGCATGGCCACCTGCCGCGGCGTCTCGATCCCCTCCGCCACCAGCTGCAGCCCGAGACTATGGGCCAGGGAAACGGTCGCCTTCACGATCTCCTCGGCCCGTACATCCATCCCCAGCCGCTGGATGAAGCGCTGGTCCAGCTTCAGCCCGTCCAGCGGCAGGCGCAGCAACTGGGCGAGGCCGGAATTCCCGGTGCCGAAGTCATCCAGCACCAGCCGCGCCCCGCGCCCGCGCAGCGCCGCCAGCCCGTCCAGCGTGCGGTCGCTCACCCGGTCCAGCAGCACCTCCTCGGTGATCTCGATCTCCACCGCCCGCAGGGAGAGGCCGGCCCGCTCGACCTGCGCGGCCAATTCCAGCGCTATATCCGCCCGCGCCACCTCGCTGGCAGAGAGATTCAACGCCAGCCGCGCCTCCGCCAGCCGTCCCCCGGCCGGTGCCTGGGCCTGCAGCGCCGCGAAGGCCGCCAACGCCTGTCCGCGCACGACCCGCCCGAGGAGGGCGCCCCGCTCCGGGCCGATGGCCGGGAATAGCTCCCCGGGCCGGACATGGCCGACATCAGGGTGGCCCCACCGCGCCAGCACCTCCACCGCCAGCACCGCCCCGTCCGGCGCCTTGCCGCGGCCGAGCCCAAGGATCGGCTGCAGCTGCGCCGTCGCCCCGGGAAGCCCGGAGGCGGCGTCCGCATCGAAGGCACGGAGGATGGCGGCGGCCCGCATCAGCTGCGCGGCATCTTCCGGGCTCGCGCGGCCGATGCTGCCGCGCACATCCCGCTTGGCCCGCACCAATGCCTCGTCGGCCACGCGGACCAGCATCTCCGCATCCGCGGCATGCGCGGGGGCGAGCGCGACCCCGAGCGTCGCCCCAAGCCGCAGCATCCGCTCGCCAAAGGGCACCGGCCTGTGCAGGGCGGCGCTGATCCGCTGCGCCACCGCGTCGGCCGTCACGTCGTCCCCGACGCCGGAGAGCAGGACGACGAACTCGTCCCCGCCGGTTCGCCCCACCGTATCGCCCGGCCGCACCGCCTCGCTCAGGCGGGCCGCCGCCTCCTTCAGCAGCGCGTCGCCGGCGGCGTGCCCCTCGCCGTCATTCGCCTCCTTGAAGTGGTCCAGGTCCACCGTCACCACGGCCACGGGCGTGCCGCTGCCCAGGGCATCCACCAGCGCGCCCATCGTCGCGCGCCGGTTCGGCAGGCCGGTCAGCGCATCCGTCAGCGCCGCCTCCCGCGCGTCGAGAAGGGCGCGCCGCAGCTCCAGGTTCGTCACCACGGCCCGTGCCAGGGTCCGCACCGTCCCGATCATCTCCGGGTCGAACTCGCGTGCCTCCCGGTCGATCACGCAGAGGCTGCCGAGCGCGTGCCCCTCCGTGTCCACCAGCGGCACGCCCAGATAGGCGCGGATGTCCGGCGCCCCCGTCACCAGCGGGTTCTCCTGGAACCGCGGGTCCTTCGTCGCGTCCTCCACGGCCAGAGGCCTGTCGGGGTTGAGGATGGTGTGCGCGCAGAAGGCCAGGTCGCGCGGCGTCTCCGCCACCTCCAGCCCGTGCCGGGCCTTGAACCACTGCCGCTCCGCATCGATCAACGAGACGAGGGCGATCGGGCTGTGGGTCAGTCGCGCGGCGAGGTCCACGATGTCGTCGAAAACCTCTTCGCTCTCGGTGTCGAGCACCTCGTAGGAGCGAAGCGCGGCAAGTCGGCTTTTTTCGTTCCGCGGCAGCGGCGCTGGCGGCATGGCGTCCTCCGAACCGTCAGCTCCGGCCACGTCCTCGGTCCCTCGCAAGGAGAGGCCATCGGAGGGCCGGAAGCAGGTGCAGCCAATTTTGGCATGGGCCCAGTCTGTCTCAACCCAAGGTTGAATCAAACAAAAGTTTATCGCTTTTGCGCCTGGAGAGACACTTTCCCCGAAACCGGCCATCGGCCGCGTCCGCAGTCGGCCCCCGGCTCCAAGCGGCTCTTGACGATATAGATGACGAGTATAATCCATTGGCCAGGGACGACGGTCATCTCGCGGCGGCGGACAGCCCCGTCCGTCGCCGCGGATCGCGCGACGAAAAGCCAAGCCGCTGCAGGCCGACCCTGCTGCAACGGCACCACGCCACCCAGCCCCGAAAGGCTCACCCCATGTCCACCGCCCTGATCACCGGCGCCTCCTCCGGCATCGGCGCCACCTATGCCGACCGACTCGCGCACCGAGGCCACGACCTGGTCCTGGTCGCCCGCGACGCCGCCCGCCTGGAAACCCTCGCCACCCGCCTCCGGGCCGAAACCGGCCGAAAGGTGGAGGTCCTCCCCGCCGACCTTACCGACCCCGCCGCCCTCCGCATCGTCGAGGACCGCCTGCGCGAGGACGCCGCCGTCACCCTCCTCGTGAACAATGCTGGCGCCGCCCTTCCCGGCGGCTTCGGAAGCACGGATGCCGATCGGCAGCAGGCCCTGATCCAGCTCAACATCACCGCCCCCACCCGCCTCGCCCGCGCCGCGCTTCCCCGCCTCGTGGCGCAAGGCGGCGGCGCCATCGTCAACATCGCCTCCGTCCTCGCCCTGGCGCCGGAGCTGATGCAGGGCATCTACCCCGCCACGAAGGCCTACATCCTCACCTTCTCCCAGGCCCTCCAGGCAGAGTTCGGTACCACCGGCCTCTATGTGCAGGCCGTTCTTCCCGCCGCCACCCGCACGGAGATCTGGTCCCGCGCGGCGATGGACCTGGCCCAGATTCCCGGCGTCATGGACGTGAACGAGCTGGTGGACGCCGCCCTGGTCGGCTTCGACCGGCGCGAGCCCGTCACCATCCCGCCCCTGCAGGACGAATCCGCCTGGACGGCCTTCGAGGCCGCCCGCCGGTCCATGCAGCCCGGCTTCCGCCAGGAGCACGCGGCGCAGCGCTACCGTGCCTGACCGAAGTACCTGACCAAGGCACCTAACCGAACGGGAAATGCGGCGCGCGGAAATCGGAGCGCGGGCCGCATGGACTTCCCGCGGCACCGCGCCCATCTTCACAAGATACGGAGTGCAGGAGGCGTTCTTGGGCACGCGGCGCGGCATGGAGGAAGCGAGTCCCGTTTTCTCCACCCTGCTCGACCTTGCGCCCGACCAAGCCAGCGCCCCTGCCCCGTCGCCTCCCCGTTCCGCCGAGCCCGCCCCTCCCCCCGGCCCCGAAGGTCACCGCAAGCGCCTGCGGGAAAAGCTGCTCCGCGCCGGCCCCGACGCCCTGGCGGATTACGAGCTGCTGGAGATGCTCCTTTTCCTCGCGCTCCCCCGCGTGGACACGAAGCCGCATGCCAAGCGCCTCATGGCCCGCTTTGGCAGCTTCGCCCGCGCCTGCAACGCGCCGGAGCACGAGCTGCGCGGCGTGGAGGGGATCGGAGAGGCCGCCATCGCCGCTCTCCGCCTCGCCCGCGCCGCCGCCCTCCGGCTGCTGGTGCAGGAAGCGCGGGAACAGCCCGTGCTCAACAACTGGGAACGCCTCATCGCCTATCTCACCGCCGCCCTGGCGCATGAGCCGGTGGAACAGTTCCGCATCATCTTCCTGGACAGCCGGAACCGCCTCCTGGCGGACGAACCCCAGGCCCGCGGCACCGTCAACCACACGCCCGTCTACCCGCGTGAGGTCGTCAAGCGCGCGCTGGAGCTCGGGGCCACTGCCCTGATCCTCGTCCACAACCACCCCTCGGGCGATCCAACCCCCTCCCGCGCCGACATCCAGATGACGGCGGAGGTCCGGCAGGCCGCCGCCACCCTCGGCATTCTCCTTCACGACCACCTCATCATCGGCAATGGCCGTCACCTCTCCTTTCGGCGCGAGAACCTTCTCTGAAACGCGGCGATTGACCGCCCGCCGCACCAACCCCACCCTTCCATTATGCGCGCCCCCCTCGCCGCGATCCGCTCCGGCCTCCTGGCTACCCCCCTGGCCGCAGCCCTGCTGCTGGCCTCCCCAACCGCCGACGCGCAGAGCGGCAAGCCCCCGCCGCTCGGTGGCGCCGGCGCGGCCGAGCCCGACTCCTCGGGGAAGCCGCCCCCGCTCTACGACATGCCCGACCCGGCCCCGCGGCGGCCCGGCCCTCCCTCGCGCCCTGACGCGCGCGCCCAACCGGGCACCCCGCCCGCCGGCAGGCCGGGCCCCGATGGCAAGCCCCCGCCGCTCGATCCCCGGAACGCCCCGCCGCCCAACGCGCGGGAGGTCTCCTCCGGCACCGGATTCATCATCGGCGACCGCCAGGCCCTCACCAACGACCACGTGGTCCGGGAATGCCGCTCCGTCCGCGCCCGCAACGCGGAGGGGCGGGAGATCACCGCCACCGTTCGCGCCCGTGACAGCGGCCGCGACCTGGCCATCCTCGACCTGCGGGAGAATGCGGGCCCGCCCCTCACCTTCCGCAACGCCCCGGATATCCGGCGCGGCGAATCGGTGATCACCTACGGCTTCCCGCTGGCCGGCATGCTCGCCTCCGGTCCCACCCTCACCACGGGCGATATCTCGGCGCTGGCCGGTCTCTCCGACAACCGCGCCCACTTCCAGATCAGCGCCCCCGTGCAGCCCGGCAACTCCGGAGGCCCGTTGCTGGACCTTGCCGGCAACGTGGTGGGCATCATCACCAGCAAGCTCAACGCCCAGCGCGTGGCCCAGCGCACCGGCGACATCCCCCAGAACGTCAACTTCGCCGTCAAGGCCGAACAGGCCCTGGCCTTCCTGCGGGAGAACCGGATCCAGCCCCGCGTGGCCACCAGCGGTCCGACCCGCACGGCTGCCGAGGTCGGGGAGACGGTAAATCCCTCGGTGCTGTTCCTGCGCTGCCTGGGATAGCCGAAGCCGTCGGTTGAGGCTCCCGGGCCGGTCTCGGGGCCGCAAGGCCAGCCCAGCCATGACAGAAAACTGGGCGATGTCGGGTTCGTAGCACCGCTCTGAACGGCAACGGGGAGAGGAAGAACTCTTCTTCCTCCCCCCGGGACAGATCGTCGGCCGGTCAGAAAAGCCGGGCCAGCCCGGTCAGCTACCCCGCGCCGCGCCGGCCACGGCCGCCGCGAAGGCCCGCGAGTCCGCCGAGGGTGCCGCGTTGCTGGGCATCGTCACCTGCACCCGCAGGAAGCGCCCGTCCGCCACGCCCACGCAGACCTGCCGCTCCACGCGCGTGCGGCCGAAGCTCCCTTCCAGCGCCGCGCAGGAGAGGTCGCCGCCACGGGCCGGCACGGTGTAGCGCTGCGCCACGGAGAGTTGCCGCCCGGTCCGGTCGGAGGGCAGCGCCGTCGCCTCTGAGACGGCGCGCTCCACCTCCGGCGGCAATTCGGCGGCCGTCACGCGGGGCTGGCCGAGATCGTAGAGGAACACGTAGGCCACGGCCACGCGGCGGGGGGTGACATATTCCACCACCTTGCCGGAAGCCGGGTCGCCCTGCGCCACGTCCTGCACCGCGTCCCGCTCGAAGCCGGCGGCCGCGGCCGGAAGCCGGGCCAGCACGGCCTCCACGGCCGGCCGCGCGCGCTGCACCGCGGCCTCGTCCTCCTCGGGGGTGGCGCAGCCGGCAAGGGCCGCCAGCGCCAGCATGGGAACGAGGCGGCTCACGCCCGCCCCGCCCGTGATCGTGCCCTTAATGCCCGGCCGGCGCGGGAAGCCCGAGCCCGAGACCCAGAGTCGTATCGGCAATCACCAGCCCTTCCCAAAGCAGCTTCACGCCGATCCAGGCGATCAGCGCCACGCCCAGATAGGCGATCCACTTGTAGCGATCCAGCAGCCGGGCCAGCAGCCCGCCGAGGATGCCCATCATGACGATGGAGACCACGAGGCCGATGATCAGCAGGGTCAGGTTGTCCCGGGCCACGGCGGCCACCGCCAGCACGTTGTCCAGGCTCATGGAAACGTCGGCGATCACGATCTGCCACAGCGCCGCCATCAGCGACTTGTCGTGGTGGGAATGCCCCTCGGCGTCCTCCTCCTTCTGCCCCTTGCGGAGCTCCAGCAGGAAGTTGACGGCGATGTAGAGCAGCGCCAGGCCGCCCACGATGTCGATCCACCACAGCGCCAGCAGCTGCTGCGCGATGACGGAGAAGATGATCCGCAGCACCGCCGCCGCGACGATGCCGAACATCACCGCCTTGTTGCGCTGGCTCTCCGGCAGCCCGGCCGCCGCCAGCCCGATCACCACCGCGTTGTCGCCGGAGAGGATGATGTTGAGCCACATGATCTGCAGCAGTTCCGGCACTGCCGAGGTGATCGCTTCCATGAAAGTCTCCGCTGTGACCCGGGCGCGGGAGGATGCGCCGCAGGGCCGGTGATCGGGGGAAGGGCCTTGCCCCGGGCGCATGCCCGGGCCCCGCCCGCGCGCGGACCCTAAACGCCGCTCCGGAAACGAGAAAGCGCCGCCCGGTCCCCCGGACGGCGCTTCCTGGATACATGACAGGGCCTTAACCCCGTCGTCATGTCGGCGAGGAGTTTTCCCCGCTCAGTGGCCGGCCGAGGGTGGCCGCGCCCCCGTGGTCCACCAGTGGCCGACGTCATGCCAGCCATCCCAGATCATGTCGCCGGCAACGTAGAGGATGACCAGCAGCCCGACCCAGGCGATCCAGCGGTGCCGTTCCAGCAGCCGCGCGATGAAGGTGGCCGCCACGCCCATCAGCACCACGGAGATGGCCAGGCCGACGACGAGCACGTCCAGGTGCTCCTTCGCGGCGCCGGCCACCGCCAGCACGTTGTCCAGGCTCATGGATACGTCGGCGATCAGGATCTGCCAGATCGCCTGCCGCAGCGTCTTCTGCGGCGCCCCCACCGCGTCGCCGGACAGGGCATGCGTCCCCTCGTTCTGCTCGTGGGAGTGCCGCAGCTCGCGGAACATCTTCCAGCAGACCCAGAGCAGCAGCAGACCGCCCATCAGCGTCAGCCCGACAATGGCCAGAAGCTGGGTCGTGACGGCCGCAAATCCGATCCGCATCAGCGTCGCCGCGCCGATGCCGTAGAGGATCGCCTTGCGCTTCTGCTCGGCCGGCAGGCCGGCCGCGGCCATGCCCACCACGATCGCGTTGTCGCCCGCCAGAACCAGGTCGATCAGCAAGACCTGCCCCAGAGCGATGAACCAATCCGCACCCATGCGCGAAGCGCCTCCCCACCGCACGCCCGCGCGGCGCCGGCCACGAATGATCGCGCGCCGGCCCCAAGGGTGGCTCCCAGGAGGCGGCACGCGGGCCGCGCCCTCGCGGCCTGCCACACCCGGCAGGGTTTCCCCGGGGGCGGTTCGCGGGACATAAAGAATAGGCAATCATTCGGCAACACATGATCCACCCGCGCGGCCCGGCGCCCCTCGATCCCGCGCTTGACCCCATCCCCGCCCCCGGATACCGCCCCCCTGCCCCGAGGAGGCTCACCGATGGTCCCGCGCTACACCCGCCCCCAGATGGCCGCGATCTGGTCCCCCGAGACCCGGTTCCGCATCCTGTTCGAGATTGAGGCCCTGGCCGCCGAGGCCATGGCCGGGCTCGGCACCATCCCCCGCGAATCCGCCGAGGCCATCCGGCGCGAGGGCGACCGCCGCATCGCCGCCCTCTCCCCCGCCGACCTGGAGCGCATCGACGAGATCGAGCGCGTGACGCGCCACGACGTCATCGCCTTCCTCACTTGGCTCGGCGAGACGCGGGAGGACGGCTCCGGCATGGGCGAGCACGCCCGCTTCATGCACCAGGGCATGACCAGTTCCGACGTGCTGGACACCACCCTGAACCTCCAGCTCGTCAAGGCCGCCGACCTGCTGATCGCGGACCTGGACGCCCTTCTCGCGGCGCTCCGCACCCGCGCCGAGGAGCACGCCCTCACCCCCACCATCGGCCGCTCCCACGGAATCCACGCGGAGCCGACCACCTTCGGCATTAAGCTCGCCGGCCACTGGGCGGAATTCGCCCGCTGCCGCGCCCGCCTCACCGTCGCCCGCTACGAGGTGGCCACCTGCGCCATCTCCGGCCCCGTCGGCACCTTCGCCAGCGTGGACCCGCGGGTGGAGGCCTATGTCGCGGAGAAGCTCGGCCTTCGCCCTGAGCCCATCTCCACCCAGGTCATCCCGCGCGACCGCCACGCCGCCTTCTTCTGCGCCCTCGCCGTCACCGCCTCCGCGATCGAGCGCCTGGCCGTCGAGGTCCGCCACCTCCAGCGCAGCGAAGTGCGCGAGGCCGAGGAATACTTCCACCCCGGCCAGAAGGGGTCCTCGGCCATGCCCCACAAGCGCAACCCCGTCCTGACCGAGAACCTCACCGGCCTCGCCCGCCTCGTGCGCGGCTACGCCACCCCCGCGCTGGAGAACGTCGCCCTCTGGCACGAGCGCGACATCTCCCACTCCTCCGTGGAGCGCGTGATCGGCCCGGACGCCACCATCGCGCTCGACTTCGCCCTCGCCCGCGCCGCCGGCATGATGGAAAAGCTGACGATCTACCCGGACCGCATGGAGGCCAACCTGGAAAGCCTCGGCGGCGTGGTCCACAGCCAGAAGGTGCTGCTCGCCCTCACCCAGGCCGGCATGAGCCGCGAGGACGCCTATGCCACCGTCCAGCGCAGCGCCATGGCCACTTGGGAGAAGCTCGGCACCCCGGAAGGCCGCAGCTTCCGCGACAACCTCCTCGCCGACCCCCAGGTCACTGCCCTCATCGTGCCGGAGGAACTGGACCGCGTCATGGACCCGCAGCGCGACTTCACCCATGTCCGGGCCACCCTCGCCCGGGTGTTCGCGGAAGCTTGATCCGCGCTGCCGCAATGCGGCAGCGCCCCGCCTCCGTTCCGCCCACATGGGCGCCCATCTCTCGGGCGTCCCCGGCCGGTCCGCCGGCTAACGGAGGAGGTCCTCAGCCATGATCCCGTCCACCACCAGCACCGGCCGGCGCGGCACGCTCCGCGCCGCCCTCGCGGCGGCGGCCGTGGCGGGTGCCCTGGCCCTGGCGCCAGGGGCAGCCGATGCCATGACGCTCCAGGCGGCCAATACCCTGTCGCCCCCGGTGGCCGATGCCGGCACCGCCGCGCTGCTGCAGCCCGTGCAATACTACTACGCTCCGCCGCGCTACTACGCGCCGCCGCCCCCGCCGCGCTACTACCGCCGCTGGCGCGGCTACCCGCCGCCGCCGGTCTATTACGCGCCCCCGCCGCCGCGCTACTACGTGCCGCCGCCCCCGCCGCCGGGCGCCTACTACCGCTACTAGGGGCCTCGCATGGCCGCACGGGGCCGCCCGGCCCCGTGCGCCCCAGGCCTGCATCCGCGCACGCTTGACCGAGACGCTTGACCCGGAAGGCCACCGCCCGGAAACTCCGCGCGTGATCCCTCCGCCGCGTTCCCTTCCCGCCGCCGCGCTGGTGGCGTTCGCGGCCGCATGCACTCCCGCCCTCGCGCAGGCCCCCGCCCAGCCCCAGCCCGACCAGTCTCAGCCCGGCGCGCCCGCGACCTGCAATCCCGCACCCGCCGCCGGCACGGTGGCGGCCGCGCTCTGCTCGGACCCCGCCGCCCGCGCCTCGGACCGCCGCCGCGCCGGAGCCTACGAGGCACTCCGCCACCAGTTGCACCCCGCCCAGCGCCCGGGCCTGGAGGCCGACGCCCGCGCCTTCCAGGCCTTCCTCGAGACCCAGTGCCGCCCCGGCGGCACCGCCGACGCCGCCTGTATCGCCCGTGCCACCGCCGCCAAGCGCGAAGACCTCCTCCGCTGGCTCCAGCCTCCCGCGCGGGAGGAGGCGGAGCGCGACCCGGACGCCCAGGCCGCCCTTGAATCGCGCCTCCCCGCGGCCCCGGAGGCCCGGCGAGAGGTGATCGCCACCCTCCAGCGCGGGGCCGGCCTGCCCGCCACCGGCTTCCTCGATGCCCGAACCGCCGCCCTCGTCCTGCCGCCCGCGCCGCAGCCCACGGGGGCGCCACCCACCCAGCCCCCGCCCGCCGAACCGCCCACCGCGCCGCCCCCGGACACGGTCTGGCTGCCCCGCTTCCCCGCCGCGCTGAACGCCCGCTACGCCGTCTCGGACTGCGGCGCCCCCACCGCCACCTGGATCGGCGGCGGCCTCTACTTCGGCAACCGTCCTGTCTCCGGCGAAACCCGCTACGCCATCTTCGCGGACGAGCAGCGCTTCTACCTCTTCCCCGCCGGCGGCGGCCCGGCCCGCATCCTCGAGGGCCAGACGGACGGCAGCATGCGCCTCTCCGGCACCATCCCCCCTGCCCTGGCCAGCCGCGGCGTCACCCCCGGCACCGTCCTCCGCCGCTGCGCGGAACAGCCGGTCCGGATCGAGGTCGCGCCCCGCCCCCGCCGCCGCTGACCTTCCCAACCCGCGCGGCCCCGGCCACCCTGCCGGGGAACGGCAGGGAGTCTTCCGGCATGCGGGTCATCGTCATCGGGGCCGGGATCCTCGGCGCCAACGCCGCCTTCCACCTCGCCCGCGCCGGCGCGGAGGTCACGGTGCTCGACCCTCTCCTGGAGGGCCGGGCCACCGCCGCCGGGGCCGGCATCGTCTGCCCCTGGCCCTCCGCCCGCACCGATCCCGGCTGGTACGGCTTCGCCACCGCCGCCGCGCGCCACTACCCCACCCTGATCGAGGCCCTCGCGGCCGGAGGCGAGACGGATACCGGATACCGCCGCAGCGGCGCCCTCGTCCTCCCCGGCCCCGACGGCACGCTGGAAGCCGCCGAGGCCCGCATCCTCGCCCGCCTGCCCGACGCGCCGGAGGCCGGGACCCTCTCCCGCCTGGCCCCGCAGGAGGCCCGCGCCCTCTTCCCCGCTCTGAACCCGGACCTGCCGGCCCTCCATCTCACCGGCGGCGCCCGCGTGGACGGCCGCCGCCTCGCCGCCGCCCTCCTGCGCGACGCCGAGCGCCACGGCGCCCGCCGCATCGCCGACCCTGCCCTGGACCTCGTCACCACCGGCGGCCGCGTCACCGGCGTCCTCACCCCCGACGCCCGGCTGGAAGCGGACGAGGTCCTCCTCTGCGCCGGCGCCTGGGCCCCGCCGCTCCTCTCCGCCCTGAACCTCGGCCTCAACGTCCAGCCGCAGCGGGGCCAGATCGCCCATTTCCACCTGCAGGGGCAGGACACCGCCGCCTGGCCCGTCCTCCTCCCCCAGTCCGGCCACTACATGCTGGCCTTCGAGGGCTCCCGCATCGTCGCCGGCGCCACGCGCGAGACCGGCTCCGGCTTCGACCCCCGCCTCACGGCCGCCGGCGCGAAGGAGGTGCTGGACAACGCCCTCGCCCTCGCCCCCGGCCTCGCCAACGCCACCCTGCTGGAGTTCCGCATCGGCCTCCGCCCCGCCGGCCCCGACCTCGCCCCCCAGCTCGGCCGCGCCCCGGGCTGGGAAGGCCTGACGATCGGCAACGCCCTCGGCCCCAGCGGCCTCACCCTGGGCCCCCTCGCAGGCGCGCTACTGGCCGACCTCGTCCTCGGCCGCCCGCCATCCCTGGACCTTGCGCCCTACGCGCCTTTCCCGGCCTGATCGGGCGCCTGGCCCAGGAGGATGCCGACGAGACCGGCCATGCCGGAGAGGACGGCATGCTTCCAGTGGACCGCGGCCATGAGGGCAACGGGCGGCCGGCGAGACGAAGCGGGACAATGCCCCTGCTACCGCGACATCTCGTCCCGGAACATCCGCATGATCGCGCGCCGGGCCAGATCACGCCGCGCCCTCTCCATGCCCGCCGCGATGGCATCGGCGGAGGCCCGGGCGTCATCCGCATAGAGCTCGTCGGGATACTTGCCGGCCGCGTCGACATCCGGCGATGGCGCGGTGCAGGCCCCGACGGAAAGGGCGAGGAAAGCCATGGCCAGGGTCAGAGGACGGGTCAGCGGGCTCACTCCGTACATCCCTGCGGTGCCGAAAGCCGGCATGGCCGTCAGGCCGTGTCCCGCCGACCTCTCGGCCGATCCGCCCTGGCGCCACGCCCAGCATCACGCCCACCATCACGCCTCCGGGCCTTTATCATGCCCCGCACGGCCCGGAAGAGGTCCATTTTCCAGCCGCGCAAGCCGATCGCGCCCAGCGCCCGGTACTGCTGGCGCCGGATTGCACCCTGGATCAGGGCCTTCGCGATGCGCGCAATCGGCAAGTCGGTACTCCCAGGTCTGGAGTGGTCCCAACTGCGGCGCAGCATGGTGGTTGCCCTGCTCTTTCCCCGTCGCAGATCGCTGCGGAGAGAAAAGGCGGCAGCCAGCCGCGCCGGCAAGCCTCGTTGCTATCGGCGCCCTGCCCCACTCGGTCCGGGTAGCGGAAGGATCTCTCCCGGCTCGCGATCAAGCCGCACCCACCCTCAATGAGCGTGATGCCCGGAATGGCGCGCCCCGCGCCCGACAGGAGGCGCCGCAACGGCCGGCGCCGCCATTCCCGAACTGCCACCATGCCCCGCATGCGCGCCGCCCTGCTCGGCCCCGCCATGCCCGCCATGCGCCATCCCATCCATCCCGTGCACCATGGAGGCCGGCACGACCACCGCCGCCGCGTCGCCGGGATAGGCGGCCACAGCCCGGTTCATCAGGGCAATCTCCTGCGTCTGGTCCGTGATGATGTCCACGTTGAGCAGGCCGAGGAAGGTGTTCCGCCCCGCCGGATCCGCCTGGTAGGCGCGGGCCATGTCCAGCGCGCCCTGGTGGTGGATCGTCATAGCCTTGGCGAACTGCACGTCCCGCACCGTCATCGCCCCGCCCGACGGGTTGAACGGCTCCAGGAAACCCGGAACGGGGTAGCGCTGGTACCGCAACGGCATCGCCAGCCCTTCCGTCGCGGAAGGCTGCACGGCCAGCCCGCCCACGACCATCGCCGGCTCCGCCAACCGCCGCGCCACCTCGTCCATCAGCGCGATCTCGTAGCGCTGGTTGTGCATGATGGACCGCGCCAGCACGCGCAGCGCCGGGCTGCGCGCGGCCGGGTCCGCCAGATATTCCTCCGACATGGTCAGCGCCCCCGCGTGATGCGCCCTCATCCCCGCCACGTAGTCGCGGTCGGCCTTCAGCCGCGCCGCCAGAGCGCCCGCCGGCATTACCGCGTAATCGGTAGAGAGCACGGGCTCCACGCCCTCGTCCGCTCCCTCACCAACCATGGCCAGGGCCGCGTTCGAAACCGGCCCCGCGAGAAGAAGGCCGAGCATTCCCGCCGCCCGCCATCCCGCCACACCCGCGCGTCCGGCCATCACCCCAACTCCCGATCCATCCCGGGCATTCTCCCGCTTCCCACCGTGGGAAGCTCAACCCCTGACGGGCGGGGACCGCGACGAAAGAAAAGGGCGGCCCCCGAAGGAGCCGCCCCATCCTCACCCGAGCGCGGAAGCCGCGATCAGATGCTCTTGTGCGTCGGGTTCGCGCCGGTCGTGTTGGTCCCCAGCGTCTTGTCCACCGCGCGCCCGGCCGCCGTGCCCGGCGGGTTGGCGGGCGTGCCGTCCGACTGGGACGGGAAGGCGCCGGAGGTGTTGGTCCCCGCCGCACGGTCGAAGGCGCGGGTAGCCTCGGTGCCCGGCGGGTTCGTGCCGGAGGTCGTCCCGGCCGCGTAGCTGGAGGACTTCGGGAAAGCCGTGCTGTCGGCGCGGCTCGTCTCGTTCTCCGGGTGCGCGCCGGAGATGTTGGTGCCGGCCACCTGGTCCACGCCGCGGCTCAGCATCGTGCCCGGGGGGTTGCCCGGCGTGCCGTCCGGCGAGTCCGCCACGATGCCGCGGTCGTAGCCCGTCCAGCCACCCGCGCGGTAGTCGGCCTCGCGGCCCGCCGTGTCCACGGGGTTGTAGCGGGCCAGGATCGCCTCGGCCTCGCTGGCGCGCATCTCATCCGCGCGAACTGTCACGAGGCTGCCGCCCCGGTTCAGGCCCTCGGAATACACGTGCGCGTCGCGCTCCTCGACGCCAGCGCCCACCAGGCTGCCCAGCAGGCCGCCGGTCGCGGCACCCGCGCCCGCACCCGTCAGCGCCGCCACCAGCCAGCCGGCCGCGACGATCGGGCCGACGCCCGGGATCGCCAAAGCGCCGATGCCCGCCAGCACGCCCGCGCCGCCGCCGAGGACGGTGCCGATCGTGGCGCCGGTGCCAGCGCCGGTCGCCGCGTCATCGGTGTCCACGGCGTCAGTGGTCGTGCCCGTCGTCGCGGCGTTGTCGCCGTTCCGCGCCACGATGCTGACGTCGTCGCGGGAGAAGCCGGCGGCCTCAAGCGCGTTCACGGCGGAGCTCGCGTCGGCATAGGTGTCGTAAAGTCGGGCAATGGTCCGCATCGTCATAGAACTCTCCTTTTGGTCGTTGTCGTCGGGCTTAGTCGGATGCGTTCGCTCAGCGCGCCGGCGCTGCGCCGGTCACGACATTCCCCTGGAAGTCCAGGCCCACATCGGCGGACTGGCCACCGCGCATCGCGCGGCCACGCCACACGCCGGCCTCGTCCTTCTTCAGGTCCTGCACGCCCGTGAAGCCGGCGGCCTCGATCCGGCTGCGCGCCTGGCCCTCGGTGAAGGAATTGGCGCCGGATGCCGGGGTGGCCGTGGTCGCGGGCGCATTGCCGTGATTGTCCGTCCGGACGGCGGACTGGCCGTTATCGGTCCGGCCCGTCGTGTTGCCGGCGGTCCCGCCCGTCTGGGTGTGGGTGGTGCCGGCGGTGCTGCCCAGCGGCGCGCCCTGCGTGGCCGTGCCGGCGCGGGACTGGGAAGCGGCGGGGCCGGAGGTGGTGCCGGGCGCGGCGGTGGTGCCGGGGGGCTGCGTGGCCGGCGCCATGCTCATCGGCGGATTGCTGGGGGAAGACGGATTGCTGGTGCTCTGGGCCATGGCGAGGGGGGCCAGGGCGGTGGTGGCCAGAGCCGCGGCGATGATGGCGATACGCGTGCGCATAGCGAAATCTCCCTGAAGTTCTGATGCGTCACGGTCTCTTGCCGTGCCGTGCCCGGGCTTAACGCGGGTGAAGGCCAGGCGTTGACCCGCTCCGGTCACGCAATCGTGGGTTGCCCGCCATCCACACCCCCGGACAGCCCGCCCCGGCCATGCGCCCGCGGCGGTGGCCCTGCCCCACACCCCCTGCTATACGCAGCCCTCATTCGCCGCCGCGGGCCCGCCGACAGGCCGATTCCGGCGGCCATACGAGATTCCGGGAACCCCACCATGGCCCGCAGGCGGCAGCTCTACGAAGGCAAAGCCAAGGTCCTCTTCGAGGGCCCCGAGCCCGGCACCCTGGTCCAGTACTTCAAGGACGACGCCACCGCCGGCAACGGCGCGAAGAAGGGCGTCATCACCGGCAAGGGCGTGCTGAACAACCGCATCAGCGAGCACCTGATGACGCGCCTCGCCGAGATTGGCGTCCCCACCCACTTCATCCGCCGCCTGAACATGCGGGAACAGCTGATCCGCGAGGTGGAGATCATCCCGCTGGAGGTGGTGATCCGGAACATCGCCGCCGGCAGCCTCGCCAAGCGCCTGGGCATCCAGGAAGGCACCCGCCTCCCCCGCAGCATCGTCGAGTACTACTACAAGAACGACGAGCTGCAGGACCCGATGGTGTCCGAGGAGCACATCACCTGCTTCGGCTGGGCCTCCACCCAGGACCTGGACGACATCGTCGCCCTCGCGCTGCGCGTGAACGACTTCCTCACCGGCCTCTTTCTCGGCGTCGGCATCTCCCTCGTGGACTTCAAGCTCGAGTTCGGCCGCCTCTACGAGAACGACGAGATGCGCATCGTCCTCGCCGACGAGATCTCCCCCGACAATTGCCGCCTCTGGGACACCAAGACCGGCGAGAAGATGGACAAGGACCGCTTCCGCCGCGACCTCGGCAAGGTCGAGGAGGGCTACCAGGAGGTCGCCCGCCGTCTTGGCATCCTCCCCGAAGCCGGCGTGCGCGACCTCAAGGGCCCGGAGCTCATGCAGTGATGAAGGCAAAGGTCTACGTGATGCCGAAGAACGGCGTCCTCGACCCCCAGGGCAAGGCCATCGCCCACGCCCTCGGCACCCTCGGCTTCGAGGGTATCGGCGAAGTCCGCACGGGCAAGGTGATCGAACTGGAGCTCGCCGAGACCGACCCGGAGGCCGCGAAGGCCGCCGCCGAGGCCATGGCCCGCAAGCTCCTCGCCAACACGGTCATCGAATCCTTCCGCGTCGAACTGGCCTGAGGCGCCCGGGCTCCGCGCCATGATCAAGGCCAGCCTCCTCATCATGACCGTCCTGACGGTCCTGATCTCGATGCTCCTCTCATGGCGGGAGCGCCGCAAGGCCCTCGCCCGCCCCGCGGCCCCTCTCCCCCGCGGCAGGCGCGCCCCCGCCCGCCTGGGCCTCATGGCCCGCGCCAAGGTGGGCCTGGACCGCTGGGTCACCGCCGCCGCCATCGCGGCCCTCCTCACCATCGCCGTCCTCGGCGGCCTCCACTGGCTCAGGGTCCTCCACGAACCATGAACGCCACCATCCTCCTCTTCCCCGGCACGAACCGGGAGCGCGACATGGCCATCGCCCTGCAGAAGGCGACCGGCCGCAAGCCCTCCATCACCTTCCACCGGGAGACCGAGCTGCCGACCGGCACGGACCTCGTCGTCCTCCCCGGCGGCTTCTCCCACGGCGACTACCTGCGCTGCGGCGCCATGGCCGCCCAGTCCCCCATCATGCCCGCCGTGCGCGACTTCGCGGCCAAGGGCGGCCACGTCCTCGGCGTCTGCAACGGCTTCCAGATCCTCTGCGAGGCCGGCCTCCTCCCCGGCGCCCTGCTGCGCAACGCCGGCCTCCGCTTCCTCTCCATGGACTGCGTCCTCCGGGTGGAGCGCGCCGGCACCCCCTTCACCGCCCGCTGGCAGAAGGGCGCCACCTTCCGCGCCCCCATGGCACACGGAGACGGCAACTACTTCGCCGAGGACGAGACCCTGGACCGCCTGGAGGGCGAGGGCCTCGTCGCCTTCCGCTACGCCGACCGGAACCGCAACGGCGCCGCCCGCGACATCGCCGGCATCCTCTCCCCCAACCTCCGCATCCTCGGCCTGATGCCGCACCCCGAGGACCTGGTGGACCCCCTCATGGGCGGCGAGGACGGCCTCCCCCTCTTCACCTCCCTCGCCGAAACCCTCGTTTCGGCCTGAACACGCTGGCATGGTGCCCTCCGGAAGGAGAGCGCCATGCCCGCCCCCCGCCGCTACCCCCTCCCCGTCCGCCTACTCGCCGTCCTCGCCGTCATCCTCATCGCCGGCCTGCCCTGGTACCTGGACCGCCTGACCCATCCCTGGGGCAACCCCTTCTCGGCGGAAGGCACCCTCACCGGCGATTGGGCCGGCACCGCCACCACCCCCACCGGCCGCCCCCTCCGCATCTGGCTCCAACTGCGGATGAGCACGCGCAACAGCGGCTGCCGCAGCGGCACGGGCTGCGGCCCCTACCCCACCGGCCAGGCCGCCACCTGCGACGAGCGCGGCACCCTCCGCCTCTACCGCATCACCGCCTCGGTCCCGGACAACGACGAGTCCCGGATCCGCTTCAGCCCGACCCCACCGCCCGAGGTCGCACAGGAGGTCCATCTCGGCCCCCTCACCGGCAGCCGCACCGGCGACACCCTCCGCCTGCAAGGCCGCCTCTTCGCCCCCGGCCCCGTCACCACGCGCATGTGGACGGACGAGAACGGCATCGACCGCTCCTCCATCCGCGCGGGCCACCCCGATGCCGAGGCGATCACCACCTGGACCCTGAACCGCTACGCCGGCCCCTGGCCCCGCAACTGCCCGCCGTCCTGAGCAGCGCCCCTCACCCCAGCACCGCCGTCCGGTACAGCGTTACCCGCAGCCCGCCATGCGGCACCGGCGCCCCGGCCGGCAGGAAGGGCAGCCCGGTGGCCCTCGCCAGCCGCGCCTCGTTCGCCACCATCCCCACGCGCCACCCCGCGAAGCGCTCCAGCATCACCTGCCCGAAGGCCTGGTACAGCGGTAGCAGCTTCCCCTTGTCCCCCAGCCGCGACCCATAGGGCGGATTGACGATCACCAGCCCCGGCGGCCCGTCCGGGGGCATCACCTCGCTGATCGAAGCCCGCCGGAAGGCGCAGAACCCCTCCACCCCGGCCCGGGCCGCATTCGCCAGGCTCATCGCCACTGCCCCCGCATCCCGGTCGCTCCCGTGGAACCGGAAAGCAGGCACGCGCGCGCTCCTCACCTCGCGCATCCGCTCCCAGGCCTCGGCGTCGAAACTGGCAAGCCGCTCGAAGGCAAATGCCCGGGCACGCCCGGGATTCAGCCGCGCCGCGATCTCCGCCGCCTCGATCACGAAGGTGCCGGACCCGCACATCGGATCCAGCACCGGCTCGTTCCCCTCGTAGCCGCATCCCCGCAGGAACAGCGCCGCCATCGTCTCCCGCATCGGCGCCGCGTTCACCGCCTCCTTGTAGCCGCGCTTGTGCAGCGGCTCACCGGAGGTATCGACGCTGACCGTGCAGAAGTCGTTCTCGATCCGCACCATCACCAGCACGCCGTCCTCGCCCGGCACCGCCCCCAGCGTCTCCCGGATCGCCCGCTCGAACCGCTCCGCCGTCGCCCCGCTGTGATAGATCTTCGACCCCGCGCAGGACGCCTCCACGCGGAAGGGCACGTCCCGCCGCAGCACGTCGCCCCACCGCACCCGCCGCGCCAGCGTATCCAGCTGCGCCAGATGCACCGCGCGGAACCCGTCCACCCGCGCCAGCACCCGCCCGGCCCCACGGATCCAAAGGTTGGCCCGCCATACCTCCGGCCACCCGCCCCGGGTCACCACGCCGCCCGGCACCGCCTTCGGCCGCTTGAACCCCTTCCCGCCGACCTCCTCGGCCAGCAGGTCCTCAAGCCCAGGCGGGGCCGAAAGGAAAATCTCGAAATCCGTGTCCGCTGTCATCACGCCCGCCCTGTCATCCCTCCCCTTAGGCTGTATGGGCGGAACTGATCCAGAGGCGGGTAGCAGGCGCGAATACAGGCCCGTCACCAGCGTCGCCGATGGCCGGGCCCTCCGGTCCCCTGACCTCGTCGGGCGCCAGGACCTCGCATCCGCCGACGCGCCCGCGCCCTTGCCACCCCCGCTCGGACCGTGGCCATCATGGCAACGGTCCGCGCCCGGCACCGGTGCGCGCAGGAGGAACCCAGGAATGAACACCACCCGTCGCGCCCTGCTGCGCGCCGCCGGAACGGCCGCGGCCGCCGCCCCGGCGCTTGCCCCCCTCGCGGCAGCCGCCCAGTCCTTCCCCTTCACCCCGAACCAGCGCTACCCCGACCCGGCGGTCCAGATCCTGGACCCCAGCTTCGCGAAGTACCGCCTCTACAGCAGCACGGTGGAGCAACTCGCCACGGGCTTCCGCTGGGCCGAAGGCCCCGCCTGGTTCCCGGAGGACGGCGGCTACCTCCTCTTCAGCGACATCCCGAACAACCGCATCATGAAGTTCAGCGAGAAGGACGGCTCCTGCACCGTCTTCCGCAGCCCCGCGAACTATTCCAACGGCAACACCCGCGACCGCCAGGGCCGCCTCGTGACCTGCGAGCACTCCGTTACCCGCCGCGTCACCCGCACGGAGAAGGACGGCTCCATCACCGTCCTCGCGGACAAGTACGAGGGCAAGCGCCTCAACGCCCCGAACGATATCGTGGTGAAGTCCGACGACAGCATCTGGTTCACCGACCCCACCTTCGGCATCCTCGGCGACTGGGAAGGCTTCAAGGCCGCGCCGGAACAGCCCACCACCAACGTCTATCGCCTGGCGCCGGACGGGAAGATCACGGCCGTCATCACCGACCTCGTCCTGCCCAATGGCCTCGCCTTCTCGCCGGACGAGAAGAAGCTCTACGTCGTCGGCCGCAACCCCGCCCCCGCGCGCTCCATCTTCGCCTACGATGTCGGTGCGGACGGCACGCTCTCCAACCGCGTCAAGCTCATCGACGCCACCGACTCCGCCGCGCTCGACGGCTTCAAGGTCGACAAGGACGGCAACCTCTGGGTCGGCTACGGCAGCGACGGCAACCTCGAAGCCCAGCCCACCACGGTGAACGGCCGCCCCGTCTACAATCTCCGCGGCAAGCCCGAGGAGTTGGACGGCGTCATGGTCTTCAGCCCGGAAGGCAAGCGCCTCGCCCATATCCGCCTGCCCGAGCGCTGCCCCAACCTCTGCTTCGGCGGCGCCAAGGGCAACCGCCTCTACATGACCAGTTCCCACTCGCTCTACGCCCTCTACGTCGAAGCCCAGGGCGCCGCCTGACGGGCGAAGGCTCGCGGCCCCGCCGCGAGCCTACCGCCGCTCCTGCGCGTCCATCCGCGCGCGGATGCCGCCCTCGACCCCCGTCCCCTCCGCCATCGGCTGGTGCAGGTTCCCCGAGGTGATCGGCCCCGGCGGCGCATCCTCCATCTGCGTGCGCTGGATGAACCCCCCGGCGATCCGCTCCGTCAGCCTCGGCGCGATCCGGTCCCCCAGCACCGCCGCCTGGGACTTCCACCCCACCTGGTACGGCCCGTTGGGGTGGACCGAATTCCACACGATCGCGTCCACCACCTGGGCCGGATCGTCCATCAACCCCGCCTGCGCCTGCCGCCCCGTGTAGTTCCCGGCATGCACCCAGTAGGGCGTGTCCACCGCCCAGGGCTGGATCGTCGCCACCCGGATCGCCCGGTCCAGCCCGCCCAGCCGCAGTTCCTGCCGGATCGCGCCATCCAGCCCGAGCATCGCGTGCTTCGTCGCCGCATAGGTCGCGTGATAGGCCAGCGGCACATCTCCCTCGACGGAGGAAATGTTCACCAGCACCCCGTGCCCCTGCCGCCGGAACTGCCGCAGCGCGACGTGGGAGCCGTAGATCGCCCCCTTCAGGTTCACGTCCACCATCCGCGCATGGTCCGCAATCGGGATCTCCTCGAACCGCCCGATGGAGGCCACCGCCGCGTCGTTGATCCACACGTCGATCGCCCCGAACCCGCCCAGCGCCGCCTGCGCCAGCGCCTCCACCTGCGCCGGGTCGCTCACATCGGTCGGCACCACCAGCGCCTGCCCGCCATTGGCGCGCACCTGCGCCGCCACCTGCTCCAGCACCGCCCCGCGCCGCGCCGCCAGCACGACATTCGCGCCATAGGTTCCCAGCCGCTCCGCCGTGCCGCGCCCGAACCCGCTGGAAGCCCCCGTCACGACATAGGTCCGCCCGGCCACCATCGCGCGGTCCCGGCTCCCGAGTTCGGCGGGTGCCGAGCACCCTCCCAGCACCGCCCCGGCCACCGCGATCATTGCTGCGGGCAACATATGAAAAGGGAACATGCGCCGCTCCTCGGCTAGTCGGCACGAAGAACATCCCAGCGCGACATTCGTTCCACCGAGTGCACGCATCGCGGCACGCATGCCCGCGCGATCCGAACACGCATGCGTGCGCGATTCACATGCGCCAAGGCGCCGCTCCGCCGCCACGGCTTACATGCCCCCCTGCAACGGAGAGAGCGCATGCAGCCCCGACTCAAGCCTCTGTCCGAACAGGTCGTCGTCATCACCGGCGCCAGCAGCGGCATCGGCCTCGCCACGGCACGCATGGCGGCAAGGGAAGGCGCCACCGTCGTCGTCGCCGCCCGGAATGAGGAGGCGCTGCGCAACCTCGCGCAGGAGATCCGCGCGCAGGGCGGCCGCGCGCTCCACGTCGTCTGCGACGTCGGCAAGGAGGACGACATCCGCAACCTCGCGGAAACCACGATCCGTGAGTTCGGCCACTTCGACACCTGGGTGAACAACGCCGGCATCTCGATCTTCGGCGAGACCTGGAACGTCCCCATGGACGCCTGGCACCGCATGTTCGACACGGTCTACTGGGGCCTCGTCTACGGCTCCCTTGCCGCCCTGCGCCATTACCGGGAACGCGGCAGCCCGGGCGCCATCATCCAGACCGGCAGCTTCTTCGGGGACCGCGCGCCCGCGGTGCAGTCCACCTACTCATCCGCCAAGTTCGCCGTGCACGGCTTCACCGAAGCGATGCGGACCGAGATCGAGCACCACGGCTGGCCCGTCTCCGTCTCCCTCATCCATCCCGGCCGCATCGACACGCCCTACAACGAGCACGCCGGCAACTACATGCCGATGCAGCCCGTCCACCGCGGCATGATCTATCCGCCGGAAGCCGTGGCGGAAGCCATCCTCTGGTGCGCCGCCCACCCCAAGCGCGACATGTATGTCGGCTCGCAGGCGAAGGCCGCCGCCCTCATCGGCTTCCTGTTCCCTCATTTCACGGACTGGCTGATGAAGCGGCTGATGTACACCTCCCACCAGTCCCGAACCCGCCGCTCCTCCGGCGATCCCGCCCGTGCCCTCTTCCAGGCCGGCTATGGCGGCCATGAACGCGGCACGCACGAGCCGCACCTGCTCCGCAGCAGCAGCCTCTACGTGAAGGCCACGAAGCGCCCCGCGGCAACGGCCGCCATCCTCGGCCTCGCCGCCATCCTCCTCACCACCGCCCTGCGGCGGCACAGCGAGTGGGAAGCCTGACACCGCGCCCCCACGCGGCCAGGCCTCCCCGAGCGGAAGGGACCGCCCTCCGCTCCGTGGGGGAAGGCGCCAGTCGCCTTCCCCCATAACCCATCACCGCATCGGCGGCGCGTATTGCAGCCCGCCACGGGTCCAGAGATTGTTGATCCCGCGCTGCACCCCCATCGGCGTGATGTTGCGGTCCCACATCTCCGCAAAATTCCCGACCTGCCGGATGATCTGCACCGCCCAGTCCGGATTCACCCCCAGCGCCTTCCCCAGATCCCCCGTCGCGCCCATGAAGCGCTGGATCTCCGGATTGGCGCTGCCCCGGAAGCTCTCGATGTTCCGGCTGTCGATCCCCAGCTCCTCCGCCGTCAGCTGCGCGAAATGCGCCCAGCGCACGATGTCGAAGAACTTCCAGTCCCCCTTCCGCACCATCGTCCCCAGCGGCTCCTTGGAGATGATCTCCGGCAGCAGCAGGTACTGATCGGCATTCGCCCCCTGCGCGAAGCGGAAGGATGCGAGGGAGGATGCATCCGTCGTGAAAGCGTCGCACCGCCCGTTGATGAACGCTGCCCGCAGTTCCTCAAGATTCTCGATCACCAGCGGTGAGAACCGCAGCCCGTTGGCCCGGAAATAATCCGTCAGGTTCAGCTCCGTCGTGCTCCCGGGCTGCACGCAGACCGTCGCCCCGTCCAACCCCTTCACCGAGGTCACGCCTGACGCCTTCTTCACCATGAAGCCGGTGCCGTCATAGAAATTGATGCTCGCGAACTCGAGCCCGAGCGCCGCCTCCCGCCCCAGCGTCCAGGTCGTGTTCCGCACGAGCATGTCCACCTCGCCGCTCTGCAACGCCGTGAACCGGCTCTGTGTCGTCGTGTTGATGAACCGGACCTTGCTCGCATCCCCCAGGATCGCCGCCGCCACGATGCGACAGCCATCCGCGTCCAGCCCACGCATCACCCCCTGGCTGTCCGGCAGGCTGAATCCCGCAACACCCCCGGCCACGCCGCAGATCACAGTGCCGCGCGCGCGGATGGCGCCCATCGTATCCGCTGCCGGCTGCGCCCAGGCCGCGCCGCCCATCGCCAGCCCCAGAACCGCCGCCCCAAGGGCGGCCCGAACTCCACGCATCATCGCAGCAGCATCCCTGTCCCGTTGTTCGGATGCGTGCGCCCAGCCTTCCCGCGGCCATGTTCCTGGCCCTGTGCAAAAGGCTAGCGAAGCCCGTGCCGTGAAGCGAACAGAAGCGAAAATCCGGTAAGACCTTGCAACTCGTGGCCGCGCAGCCCATCTTGGCTGGGTCAGTCTCGTCGTGCCGGCCTGCTCTCCTTGCTCTTCCGAGCGCCGAGCTCGGTGTCCGTCTCTCTCGAAGCTCGATCCGGTGTGCACGTTGCCCACCGGTGTTTTAGCATGAACGGAACACCTACCATGGCCACAGGCACCATCAAGTGGTTCAACGCGACCAAGGGCTACGGCTTCATCCAGCCGGATGACGGCTCCAAGGACGTCTTCCTCCACATCTCCGACGTCCAGGCCGCCGGCATCGCCGAGCCGCGCGAGGGCGACAAGCTCGAGTACGACCTGCAGCGAGGGCAGCAGGGCAAGGTCTCTGCCGGCAACCTGAAGGTCGCCTGAGCTGAGGCTCCGCCCGGGGCACAGACCCCGGGCGCATCGGCAGGGCCACGGCCCGCCGGAAGGAAGGGCGGCCAACCCCGGCCGCCCCTCACCCCGTTCACCGGTTCCCCGCCCCCGAGCCGCCGGCCAACACGCGCCGGCCCCGATCGAGGTCTGCAGGGGCCCGGCAAGGAACCACCCCATGCAGCAGCAGCACAGGTTCCGCATCGGCGAGGACGTCGAGCTCATCCCCCGCCACTTCTCCCCGCGTGAAGCCCACGGTCGCTACACGATCACCCGCCTCCTCCCGAACGATTCCATGGACCGCGAGTACCGCGTGAAGAGCGGCCATGACGGCCACGAGCGCGTCGTCCGTGAGAGCGAGATGCGCGCCAGCGCCACCACCCTCGCCAGCCGCACTTGGCCGAGCGAGAGCTGAGCCCACCGCCGCTGCCGTGACGCCCGGGGCAACCGCCGAGGCCATCCCGGCCCTCCCGCGAACCGTATCACCGGCCGAACGCCGCGCGGACGCCGCCGTCCACGCGCTCGGCCTCCTCGCCGTGCTCGCCGGCACCATCCTGCTCCTCCACACCCTCCTCACGGCCCCGAGCCCCGGCGCGTCCCTCGCCACCGGCCTCTACATCCTCGGCCTGGTCGCCACCTTCGCCTGCTCCGCCGCCTACAACACGGCGCCCGAAGGCCCGCGCAAGAACATCCTCCGCCGCCTGGACCACGCGGCCATCTTCCTGATGATCGCCGGCACCTACACCCCCGTCGCCCTGCTCGGCATCGGCGGCACCTGGGGCACAACCCTCTGCGCCGCCGTCTGGGCCGGCGCCCTCCCCGGCATGGCCCTGAAGCTCATCGCCCCCGGCCGGTATGAGCGCGCGGCCCTCGCCGCCTACCTAGCCCTCGGCTGGCTGGGCGTCCTCGCCCTCCCCACGATGCTCCAGACCATGCCACCCTGGCAGACCGCGGCCATCGCCGCCGGCGGCCTGCTCTACACCGCCGGCACCGCCTTCCACGTCGCGGAGCGCATCCCCTACAGCACCGCCATCTGGCACGCCTTCGTCCTGGCCGCCGCCGCCTGCCACTTCACCGTCGTCCTGCACCTCGCCGCGGGCTGAGAAACCCCCGGCCGACGACGACGCGAAGCCGCACTCACCACGGAACGAAGTTCGTCTCCGCCGTCACCCGCCGGCAATAGGCCGCCAGCAGCCGCGCCGTGTTCTCCAGATCCGTGAGACTCACCACCTCGCAAGGCGTGTGCATGTACCGCAGCGGAACCCCCACCAGCCCGGAGGCCATCCCGTGCCCCGCGGTCTGCATCTTGTTGGCGTCCGTCGGCGTGCTGCTCGGCGCAATCCGCACCTGGTACGGAATCCCCTCCTCATCCCCCGCCCGGCACAGCAGCTCGAACACCTTCGGATTGGCATTCGCCCCCCGCAGCAGGCTCGGCCCCTTCCCCATGTCCAGCTTGCCGAACTGCGCCGCCGTCACGCCCGGGTAATCGATGGCGTGCTCCATATCCACCGCCACCCCCGTCAGCGGCTTCAACTGGTTCGCCGCCGTCTCCGCCCCGCGGGACCCAATCTCCTCCTGCACGGTGCCGAGCGCATAGACGCCCACCTCAGGCGAAAGCCCGCCCTCCTCCTTCAGCAGCCGGATCGCCTCCGCCACCACGAACAGCCCCGCCTTGTTGTCGAAGGCCCGCGCCACCGCGCGATCGCCCAGCAGCGGCTGAAAGTCCCGCTGGAAGGTCACGATATCCCCGAGACGCACAACCTCCTCCGCCTCGGCACGAGAGGTCGCGCCGATATCGATCCACATCTCTCCCATCTTCGGCTTGTCGTTCATCTCCCCCGGCCCGAGCAAATGAATCGCCTTCCGCCCCACCGCGCCCACCACGCGCCGCTTCCCATGCACCCACACCGTCTGCCCCAGCGGCACGGAGGCGTCGTGCCCGCCGATCGCCATGAAGTGGAGCAGCCCTTCCTCGCCGATGTCGTGGATGATGAAGCCGATCTCATCCATGTGCCCGGCCAGCATGATCTTCACCGGCGCATCGGGGTTAAGGATCACCGTCACATTGCCATGCACGTCCGTGGTGATGTCGTCGGCATAGGGCCGGGCATAGTCCCGGTACAGCCGCGCCACCTCGCCCTCATACCCGCTCGGGGACGGAGCCTTGATCAGCTCCGCCAGGAAACGGAGGGATTCGTCCCGCATGTTGGATGGTTTCCCTGATCAGCGCCCTTCAGTGCGGCGGCCGGTCCGGAGAGGTGTCACGAAGTCAGCGGGCAGGCATTGTCGAAGGATACTCCGACAGATCACTCCGGCGGCATGACTCGACGGGCATGACACGGACCGGGACGCGCCGGACCATCACCCGTGCAGGCGCCTCCCCGAAGGCAGGCCCTTCACGGCCCAGGGCTTGTGCGCCCGCCCGCACCCGTCACGCGGCAAGACGCACCCGCCCCCTGGACACCGGCTGGATCTTCGCCAGCTCGTCGCAGATCAGGTCCTCGGTGTCGTAGAGGTCCCATTGCTGCTGCGCCGCCAGCCAAGTCTCCGCGCCGATGCCGGTCGCCTTGGCGAGGCGAAGCGCCATTTCGGCCGTCACACTCCGCTGCCCGTCCACGATCTGGTCCAGGCGAACGAGGCAGACCCGGATCGCACAGGCGAAATCCGCACGCGACACATCGGCCTGCCGCAAGAACTCCGCCAGTAGAACACCGGGATGGCTCGGAGGAAGGAAAGCAAGTTTGGGCAGCATCGGGTCTCTCCTCCGCACAGCCATTCCGGCTGCATTGTTCTGCGAAGAAGAACGCAAAGTCCCATAACCTGGTTTCTGCAGTCGACGCACGATTACTCGCCCTACATCATGTCCGCGTAATATTACCCCTCCATCGGTACTTCATGGACTGTGGAATCGACAGCAACGATCAGCATGGGCGCCGCTGATACACGGCCGGACGCATCCGGATCTGCTCGCCCCGTTCCAGGGCATCGCGGACCGGCATCAGCGCTGGCAGGCTCCGTCTCGCCGTTCCGATCGCCCGGCCTCGCCACCCTAGGCACCTGGCAGGCGGAGGGCATTATCCCGGATTATGGCGCGGAGATCGTGGGCGGCCTTACAAGAGCCCGAACGTGCAGCCTGATCCGGCACCTCCGAATTCAGCACTCGCCCATCCTCAACCGATGCCCAAGCCAATGATGGACGTCCATTCGGGTTGGGCGATCATTCCGGGCGAGGCTGGCCCCGGCCACAGCAGGAGGAACCATGCCGCCTGGCAGAAGATCCGAGGAGGCATCGCCCCTGCCCGGACATGATGCCGAACACCCCGCCTCCGTGTCCAAGGAGCGCGACGCGCTGGCGGCCGAGAACCGGGCACTCCGGGCCGATGCCGCCTCCCACCGCGAGGGGATGGACGCACTGCGTCAGGCGCACGCCGAAGCCGAGGCGCGATCCCGCACCCATGAGAAGGAGCTGACGACTGCCGGGGACGAGCTGCGGCTGTCGCTCGCGGAGGCCCACATCCTGACCAGAGGCCTGGAGGCAGCCAATGCCGAGCTCTCCGGCCGGAACAGCACGCTCGATGACAGCCTCGCGGAACGCACCGCCGAGCTGGGCATCGCCAATGAGGCCCTGCGCCGGGATGAGCAGCACCTGCAGCTCATCTTCGAGAGCGCGACCGAATACGCGATCTTCACCCTCGATACCCAGGGGCGTGTCACGACCTGGAACCCCGGCGCGCAGCGCATCTTCGGCTATGCGGAGGACGAGATCCTCGGGCAGCCCGCCGCCGTCATCTTCACGCCGGAGGAGCGCGCCGAGAGGCAGCCCGAAGTCGAGATGAGCCGGGCGGTGGAGGACGGCCGCGCCGTGGACGAGCGCTGGCATATGCGGGCCGATGAATCCCGCTTCTGGGCCGCCGGCGTTCTGATGCCGCTGCTGGATCGGGATGGCGGCCTGCAGGGCTTCCTGAAGATCCTGCGCGACCACACGGAACGCCGCCTTGAGGAGCAGCGCCGCGTGCTGCTCACTGACGAGCTGCTCCACCGGGTCAAGAACACGCTGGCCTCGGTGCAGTCAGTCGCAGCCCAGACCCTGCGCGAGACAGAGATATCGGCCACCTTGCAGGCAACCCTGGTCGAGCGGCTCAAGGCGCTGGGGCGTGCGCACGACATGCTGGTGCGGTCCGGCTGGAAGGGAGCCCTGCTGGGCGAGGTGCTCGCGGAGACCCTCGAGCCTCACGCCGGGAACGCCGGGGCGGTGCGCTACTCGGCGGAAGGACCGCCGGTCCGGCTTTCCTCGGATACCACGGTCATTCTCAACCTGGCGCTGCACGAGCTGGCGACGAATGCCGCGAAATACGGCGCGCTCTCGGCCCCGGATGGCCATGTGGAGGTGGTCTGGGAACTGGAGGCGCGAACCGGGGCCGAGACGCCTGCCGTCGTGATCTCCTGGCGCGAGCGCGGGGGTCCGCCGGTGCGGCCGCCGGAACGGCGCGGCTTCGGCTCGCGGATGCTGGAACGCGCCCTGCCCTATCAGTCCGGTGCCGAGGTCTCGCTCAGCTTCCCGCCACCGGGCGTGGAGTGCCGAATCTGCCTGCCGCTCGCGCGCCCAGCCAAGATGCGGGACCGGCAAGCAGCGGAGGCTCGCCACGGGAAGGTTCCCTGCAGTCGTCCCACGACGGCAGCCCCCGCCAGCCTTGACATTTATAGGTAAATATTACTACGTTCCGCTATGCCCCTCCCCCACACCCCTCGCCTGACCACCCCCGCCCCCTGGTCCCCGCTCACCGACCTCCAGTTCCACGCCCTACTCCCCTACATCCTCCCCCGTTCCCCCGCCGGCCGCCGCATTTCCGACCTCCGCGCCCGCATGAACGCCATCTTCCACGTCGCCAACACCCACGCCCCCTGGCGCGAAGCCCCGCCCGGCGCCGGCACTCCGGACACGGTCGCCCGCCACTACCGCCGCCTCACCCGCGCCGGCCTATGGGAACGCCTTCTCATCGCCCTGGCCGATGCCGCCCCCAACCACCCCCTGCGCGGGATCGAACACCTCATCGTCCGCGCCTGCCGCCGCGCCCACCGCCTCCTCGGCCTGCCCTTCCTCGTCCTCATCCGCCGAATCGGCCTCCGCAGCGCCCTCCCCGCCCCGCCCTGGCTCCTGCCCGATCCCGATTTGTCCGAAATGCTCACCCGCGCCCTCCCAACCGCCGCGCCCAAAACCCGCGCCGGCCTCGCCGCCCTGAAAACCCGCCTGAAAAGCCTGAAATACCTCTTCAAGGCCGCCGAGGGCCGCCGCCGCATCCCCCGCACCGTCCGCTTGGCTTGGTCCTGAGCGATGCAAAGCATCGTCTCAGCGCGGGACGCAAAGCGTCATCGCCCAACGGCATTGCCGAGGCCCCACCAGGGCAACGCGAAGCGTTGTCCCGCCCCACCCGCGCGCCCCTGATGGCCCCACCCATGCAACAACCGCCCACCCCCACCCCGGAAAGGCCCCTCGACAAGCGCCCCCCCTCTCCCCAAAACCCGCAAATGCCGAACGCCCCCGAAACCCCCGCCAACCTCCTGGATGAAGCGAAGGCCCGCGGCCTCGCCAAGGATTTCGGCCTGAAGGGCGATGAGTTCGACAACGTGCTGGCCATCCTCGGCCGCAACCCCAGTCTCACCGAACTCGGCATCTTCTCGGTGATGTGGAGCGAGCACTGCTCCTACAAATCCAGCCGCGTCTGGCTGAAGGAACTCCCCACCAAGGCCCCCTGGGTCATCCACGGCCCGGGTGAGAATGCCGGCGTGATCGACATCGGCGATGGCCTGGCCGCCATCTTCAAGATGGAGAGCCACAACCACCCCAGCTTCATCGAGCCCTACCAGGGCGCCGCCACCGGCGTCGGCGGCATCCTCCGCGATGTCTTCACCATGGGCGCCCGCCCCATCGCCAACCTCAACGCGCTGCGCTTCGGCGCCGTGGACAACCCCAACACGAAGCGCATCCTGGATGGCGTCGTCCGCGGCATCGGCGGCTACGGCAACTGCGTCGGCGTCCCCACGGTGGGCGGAGAGGTGAACTTCCACCCCGCCTACAACGGCAACCCCCTGGTGAACGCGATGACGGTCGGCATCGCCCGCCAGGACCGCATCTTCCTCAGCGCCGCCGCCGGCATCGGCAACCCCGTCGTCTATGTCGGCAGCAAGACCGGCCGGGACGGCATCCACGGCGCCACCATGGCCAGCGCCGAATTCTCCGAGGACGCGGAGGAGAAGCGCCCCACCGTCCAGATCGGCGACCCCTTCGCCGAGAAGCTTCTCATCGAGGCCTGCCTGGAACTGATGGAGACCGACGCCATCGTCGCCATCCAGGACATGGGCGCCGCCGGCCTCACCAGCAGCAGCGTGGAAATGGCCGGCAAGGGCGGCGTTGGAATCGAGCTCGTCATGGAGAACGTCCCCCAGCGCGAGGAAGGGATGTCCGCCTACGAGATGATGCTGAGCGAGAGCCAGGAGCGGATGCTCATGGTCCTCAAGCCCGGCGAGGAGCACGTGGCCGAAGCCATCTTCCGCAAGTGGGAACTGGACTTCGCCGTCATCGGCCACCTCACCGACACCGGCCGCATCACCCTCCGCCACAACGGCGTGCTTGAGGCGGACATCCCCCTCGCCCCCCTCGAATCCCAGGCCCCCCTCTACCGCCGCCCCACGGTCGAAACCCCGAAGCAGCCCCTGCTCGACCCGGCCAGCATCCCCAACCCCACCACCATCCCCGCCGCGCTGAAGACCCTCATCGCCAGCCCCGACCTCTGCTCCCGCCGCTGGATCTGGGACCAGTACGACAGCACCGTGAACGGCCAGACCGTCCGCCGCCCCGGCCAGGCCGACGCCGCCATCGTCAGGCTGGAGGACAGCCGCAAGGCCCTGGCCATGACCACCGACGTCACCCCCCGCTACTGCTTCGCAGACCCGGAGACCGGCGGCGCCCAGGCGGTGGTGGAGACCTGGCGCAACATCACCGCGACAGGCGCCACCCCCCTCGCCATCACCGACAACATGAACTTCGGTAACCCCGAGCGCCCGGAGATCATGGGCCAGTTCGCCGCCTGCATCCGCGGCATGAAGGCCGCGTGCGAGGCGCTGGACTACCCCGTCGTCTCCGGCAACGTCTCCCTCTACAACGAGACCCGTGGCGTCGAGCACCCGCAGGCCATCCTGCCCACCCCCGCCATCGGCGGCGTCGGCGTGATCGAGGACGCCTCCAAGGCCGTCGGCATCGCCCCCCGCTCCGGCCGCGAACTCGTCCTCATCGGCGAGACGAAGGGCCATCTCGGCCAGTCCCTCTGGCTGCGCGAGATCGCCGGCCGTGAGGAAGGCGCCCCCCCGCCCGTCGACCTCGCCGCCGAGCGCCGCCACGGCGACTTCGTCCGCGCCCGCATCCTCTCCGGCGCCATCGGCGCCTGCCACGACTGCGCCGACGGCGGCCTCCTCGTCGCCCTCGCCGAGATGGCCCTGGCCGCCAACTGCGGCATGGTGATCGAGGCCCCGCCCCCCGGCATCCCCGCCCACGCCTTCTGGTTCGGCGAGGATCAGGCCCGCTACGTCTGCGCCACCCCGGACGCCCCCGCCCTGCTCGCCGCGGCCAAGGCGGCCGGCATCCCCGCCATGCGCATCGCCCAGCTCGCCGGTACCACCGGGGCCTTGGCGCTGCCCGGCCACCCCGCCATATCCCTGGATGAGCTGCGCACCGCGCATGAGGGCACCCTCCCCGCCCTCATGTCGGACGCCTGAGGAGGACGACGACGATGGCCATGCCCGCCGCCGAGATCGAGGCCCTGATCCGCGCCGCACTTCCCGACGCCAAGGTCACGATCGAGGACCTGGCCGGCGACGGCGACCATTACGCCGCCACCGTCATCTCGGAATCCTTCCGCGGCATCCCCCGCGTGAAGCAGCATCAGATCGTCTATGCGGCCCTGCAGGGCCGCATGGGCGGCGAACTCCACGCCCTCGCCCTCCAGACCTCCACCCCCGAATAAGAGAACGGAGTGAAAGAGACCCCATGTCCGACAACCCCGCCTTCGCCCAGATCAAGGGCGAGATCGAAGCCAACCCGGTCACCCTCTTCATGAAGGGCACCCCGGTCTTCCCGCAATGCGGCTTCTCCGCCCGCGTGGTGCAGATCCTGTCCCACATGGGCGTCCCCTTCCACGGCGTGAACGTCCTCGCCGATCCGGAAGTGCGCGAGGGCATCAAGGCCTTCTCCAACTGGCCGACCATTCCCCAGCTCTACGTGAAGGGCGAGTTCGTCGGCGGCTGCGACATCGTCACCGAGATGTTCCAGAGCGGCGAGCTCGGCACCCTCCTCACCGAGAACGGCATCCCCCACACCCAGGCCGCCTGAACCGGAGAGCCCGGGCAGCGTGAGGGACGGCGGCCCCGCCTTTCCGCAGGCCCCCGGGCCCCTTTCTCCCGGCGAAGGTCCGAAAGGCCTCGCCGGCGCCTCCTGGAAGATCGCCCTCGCCGTCACCCTGCTGATGCAGACGGTGGCGGCCTTCCTGAACCAGTGCGTCCCGGTGCTCGCCCCCCTCCTCACGGGCAGCGCCGGCCTCCCGCCGGAGGCCGCCGGCCATCTTGCGGCCCTGTCCACCACCGGCACCCTCCTCTTCCTCCTCGTCGGCATGCCCGTGCTCGCCCGGCTCGGCCCAGTCCGCACCCTCCAGGCGGGGGCAGCGATCGCGGCGGGCGGCATGGCGGTCGCGGCCCTCGGCAACACCTTCGCCCTTGCCGTCGCCGCCCTCCTCATCGGCGTCGGCTACGGCCCCACGCCGCCCGCCGGCAGCCGCATCCTGGCCGCAACCGCCCCGCCTAGGCACCGCACCCTCATCTTCTCCATCAAGCAGGCCGGCGCCCCGCTGGGCGGCGTGGTCGCGGGGCTGGTGATCGCGCCCGTGGCCGCCTCCGCCGGCTGGCCCTTCGGCCTGGGCCTCGCCATCGCCATCGCCCTCGTCTCCGCCGCCCTCATCCAGCGCAGCCGCCCCATGCTGGACGTGGAGCGGGAGCCGGATCGCCCTATCCATCCCCTCGCCCTCCTCTCCCGACGCAACGTCACCGGCCCCTTCACCGCGCTTGGCCTTCATCCTCTCCTGCCGCCGCTGACGGTGCTCGCCTGCTCCCTCGCCACGCTCCAGGGCTGCCTCACCACCTTCGCCGTCACCTGGCTGACCACGACGCGCGGGCTGAGCCTGACCCAAGCGGGCGCGGTCTTCGCCGCCATGCAGGGGGGCGGCATCATCGCACGCATCGTCCTCGGCTGGGTGGCGGACCGCATGGCGAACGGGCCCATGAACCTCGTCGGGCAAGGCCTGGGCGCGGCCGTGCTGGTCGCCCTCTTCGTGCTGCTGCCGCCAATGGGGTTCTGGCCCACCCTCATCCTCGGTGCCCTCGCAGGATCGCTGGCGGCGAGCTGGAACGGGATCTACCAGTCCGAGGTCGCCCGCCTCGCCCCGCCGGGCCGGATCGCGGAGGCCACGGCAGGATCCTCGACTCTGTCCTTCCTCGGCTACCTCATCCCGCCCACCATCTTCGCCGCCCTGGTCAGCGCGACCGGAAGCTGGCTCCTGCCCCAGCTGCTGACGGCCGGTCAGGTCGTGCTGGTGGCGCTGCTGGTGCTGCCCAGGCTGCGCCGGCGGGCGTGAGAGGCGATTCCGCTTCCCCTCGGCTCGAAACACCGCCGATACTCACAGGGAGGAAACGAAACGGGAAAAATCCCATGCCTTTCACCCGCCGCCAGGCCCTCGGCCTGGGTGCCGTCGCGCTGGCCCGACCCGCCCTCGCGCAGCGGGGCTTCCCGGACAAGGCGATCCGGATGCTCGTGCCCTGGGCGCCCGGCGGCACGACGGACGTTCAGATGCGGGCCTTCTGCGATGCCGCGGGCAAGCGGCTCGGCCAGCCCGTGGTGGTGGAGAACAAGGCGGGTGCGGGCGGCATCCTCGGCGCGCAGGCACTGCTGAGCGAGAGGCCGGACGGCTACACGCTGGCGCAGATACCGATCAGCGTCTTTCGCGTCCCCTACATGAGCCAGCGCCCACCCTTCGACCCGCTGGCCGACTTCACCTACGTCAGTCACCTCACGGGCTATCTTTTCGGCGTGGTGGTGAAGGCGGACGCGCCCTGGGCGGACTTCCCGGCCTTTCTGGCGGATGCGAAGGCCAATCCGGGGAAGTTCAACTACGGCACGCCGGGTGTCGGCACCTCGCTGCACATCACGATGGAGCAGATCGCGGGGTTGCGGGACATCACCTACGTCCATGTCCCCTTCCGCGGCGTGGCGGAGAACATGCAGGCGCTGCTGGGCGGGCAGATCCACGCCACGGCGGACAGCTCCGGATGGGGACCGCTCGTGGAGGAGGGGCGGCTCCGCCTTCTGGTCACCTGGGGACCGGACCGGGCGAAGCGCTTTCCCGCCGTGCCGACGCTGAAGGAACTGGGGATGGATATCGTGTCCACCTCGCCCTACGGCGTGGCGGGGCCGAAGGGAATGGATGCCGGCGTGGTGCGCGCGCTGGACGCGGCGTTCCGGGCGGCGGTGGCCGATCCGGCCCATGCGGCGGTGCTGGACCGGTACGACATGCCGGCGATGCCGATGGGGCCGGAGGAGTACACGAACTTCGTGCGCCGGACCGTGGAGGATGAGTCCGCCATGATCCGGCGCATGGGGCTGCGGCTCTAGGCCGGCCCCGTCAGCGCATGGGAAGCGCGTAGAGCAGCCCGCCGCGCGTCCAAAGTTCGTTGGCGCCGCGGGCGAGGCCGACGGGAGTGCGCGGGCCCATGTGGCGCTCGTAGATCTCGCCGTAGTTGCCGACAGCCTTGACGATGTTCACCACCCAGTTCGGGTCCAGCTTCAGCGCCTGGCCGAGTTCCGGCGTAACGCCGAGCAGGCGGCGCGTGTCGGGGTTGGTGGTGGTGCGCTTCACCTCGTCCACGTTCGTCCTGGTGACGCCGCTCTCCTCCGACTGGATCACGGCGTTCACGTACCAGCGGACCACGTCGTACCACTCGTCGTCGCCGCGGCGGACATAGGGGCCGTAGGGCTCCTTGGAGAAGCGCTCGTCGAGGATCTTCCACTCGCTCGGGTTCGGCATGGAGGAGCGGATGGCGGCGAGCTGGGAGGCATCGGTGCCGAAGGCGTCGCAGCGATTCGCTTGCAGGGCTTCGGCCGCCTGATCGGTGCGGGCGAAGAGGACGGGAGTGAAGGAGAGATTGTTGGAGCGGAAGTAGTCCGCGGTGATCCCCTCGTTCGTCGTGCCCTGGATGAGACAGATCGTGGCGCCGCCCATCTCGCTGGCCTTGGCGATGTTCGCGCTGGCGCGGACCATGAAGCCGTGCCCGTCGTAGAAGGCCGTCGAGACGTAGCGGATGCCGAGGCCAACATCGCGCAGCATCGTCCCCGTGCTCGTGCGGAACAGCACGTCGACCTCGCCCGAGGAGAGGGCGGTGAAGCGGGTGGAAGAGGAGAGCGGGGTGTAACGGACCTTGTTGGGGTCGTTGAAGAGCGCGACGGCGAGGCCGCGGCAGAAATCGACGTCGAAGCCCTGCCAGACGCCGCGGGAATCCGGCAACGCGAAACCCGCGATGCCCGTGTGGATCCCGCAGTTCAGCGTGCCGCGGGCCTTAATGGCATCGTACTGAGGGCCGGCCTCGGCGGCGCGCTGGGCCCCGAGAAGGGCGGCGGCGGCGGTCATCGTCGCCAGGATTGCGCGTCTCAACATGGTTATTGCCTTCCCTGATTCGTGAGGGAAGCGTGCGAAGCGCGGACGGGTGCCGTCAACACGCTGCGGGCGGTTAATGAAAGGGCCGAACCGGCGCGCTGCACAGGCCGCGAGCAGCCGCCGGGGTGACTGCCCGGACCAGTGACTTTCAGCTTCAGGCCGGCAGCGGGGCCACCCGGCGGCGCTGCCAGGTGACTGCGAAGACGAGGGCCAGCATCACGGCGGCGGCGAGGGCGGCGGGAATGTTCACCTGGTTGACGCCGAGGTTGGCGGCGACGACGCCGACGAAGGCCCAGAGAATGGCGGCGGCAAACCAGGTGGAATCCCGCCGCAGCAGCCAGACGAGGGCGGCCGCCGCACCCCCGGCGGCGAGGAGAATGATGACGGCGGCGAGCGTCGCCGCGATCCCGTGTTCCGGCAGGACATTCGCGAAGCGGGCGGCGGAGGAGAGGTTCACGAAGCTGGCGGCGGTGAGCCAGCCCGCGAGGAGACCGGTGAGCGGGGCGACGATCCAGCGGGCGCCGAGGCCGGCCTCCGGCGTGCTGCGGGCGACGAAGAGGGCCCAGAGCGCGCAGGCAAGGCTGGCGAGGATGATAAGGAAGAGCCCGAAGCCGACGGAGCCGGTGAGCTGGGAGGTGACCTGCCAGAGCGTGTTGAGGGCAAAGGCCCCGGCCAGCGGCCAGCCGGTGCGACGGGCCAGGGCACTATCGCGGTTGGCGGGCAGGAACTGCCAGATGCCGTAGGCGGCCGCGAGGGCGAAGATGATGCTCCAGATGGAGAAGGCGTAGCCGGCGGGCACGACGGGCGTACGGGCGGCGGCGGAGACGACGGCCATGGAGGTGCCGAGGCCGAGGGCCGGAAGGAAGGCGGTGGCGATCTGCACCCAGGGCAGGATGAGGCAGAGGAGGCGGCGGAGCTGGTCCTGCGGCATGGTCGGCGATCCCCGGAAACAGAGACGGCCGGAGGGTGATCCCCTCCGGCCGTCCGGGCAACGCCAACCTAAGGGCTGGGTTTGATCAGCGCGAGTAGAACTCGACGACGAGGTTCGGTTCCATCTGCACGGGATAGGGCACGTCGGACAGCTTCGGGGCGCGGACGAAGGAGCCCTTCATCTGGCGGTGGTCCACCTGGATGTATTCCGGCACGTCGCGCTCGCCGGACTGGGCAGCGTCGAGCACGGCGGTGAGGCCCTTCGACTTCTCCTTCACCTCGATGACGTCGCCGTCCTTCACGAGGTAGGAGGAGATGTTCACGCGCTGGCCGTTCACGGTGACATGGCCGTGGTTGACGAACTGGCGGGCGGCGAAGGGCGTGACCACGAACTTCATGCGGTACACCACGCAGTCCAGGCGGCGCTCCAGCAGCTCGATCAGGTTCTCCGAGGTGTCGCCCTTACGGCGCACGGCCTCGTCGTAGTACTTGCGGAACTGCTTCTCGCCGATGTTGCCGTAGTAGCCCTTCAGCTTCTGCTTCGCCATCAGCTGGATGCCGAAGTCGGTCGGCTTGTTCTTGCGGCGCTGGCCGTGCTGGCCGGGGCCGTACTCGCGCTTGGCGATCGGGGACTTCGCGCGGCCCCAGAGGTTCACGCCGAGGCGGCGGTTGATCTTGTACTTGCTTTCCGCGCGCTTGGTCATGCGCCGGCTCCTTCATCGCAGTCCGGGCTGGCGGCTGTTCAGCTCGTTGCCCGTGGTGTTGTCCCGGTAGTCCCTCGGCGCCCGCGGAACTGCGGGGCCGGGGCGGGCGCGCGCCGGGCAGGAGGCCAAAGGCCCCTGGGCACGTCCACGTTCCCGGGAAGAGCGGCGGCCGATAGGGGATTGGGGGGCGCTTGTCAAACCAAGCCTTGTCAAACCCAGGGGGGGTCCGTAACGGGCGCGGATGGGAATCCGCGAAGACATCCTCGTCCTTGGGCTCACCGCCGGGGTGATGGGGGCGCTGGTGGGCGGGCTGATGCTCGCCCTGGGTCTGGGCATGGTGACGCAGGGCGCGCATGCCGGCTGGGTGCTGGTGATCCCGGCCGCACCCTTGGCGGGGTGGATCGGGAAGATCCTGGCCAAGAAGCTCGTGAAGCGGCTGGACGCCGAGAAGCGGATCTGAAGGGCGGGACGATGGCCGAGGCGCTGGGGGAGTTCGTCGGGGAGCTGGACGTGGCAGTGGGGCCGCCCGTCCTGGTCGGTGCCACGCCGCTGGGGGAACGGCGGATCATCCCGATCCATGGCGGGCGGGTCTTCGGGCCCCGGATGGAGGGGGAGATCCTGCCCGGTGGGGCGGACTTCCAGCTGATCCGGCCGGACGGGGTGGCGGAGATCGAGGCGCGCTACTCGCTGCGGCTCTCGGACGGCGCGCTGGTCTATGTCGTGAACCGGGGTCTGCGAACGGCCGCGCCGGAGGACATGGCGCGGCTGATGCGCGGGGAACCGGTGCTGCCGGAGCGGGTATATTTCCGCACCAACCCGGTGTTCGAGACGGCGGCGGGGCAGCATGCCTGGCTGGGGCGCAGCCTGTTCGTCGGCTTCGGGGAGCGGCGGCCGGAGAGCGTGCGGATCCGGGTCTACGCCGTCTAGGCACGCTGGCGCCGAGGTTCAGGCCGGCCAGAGCGCGATGGCGATGACGTCCGGCTCCACGGGAACGCTGTCGTCCCGGCTGCCCTGGAATTCCATCCAGCTGATCCGTGCCATGACGGTCGCGGAATCCAGGAGGAAGAAGGGACCGCAAGGCAGCGGGGACGGGCTTGACGGGCTGGAGAGCGCGAAGCGGCGCGACGGGAAGAGGAGGCCGACGGTCCCCACCCGGGCCCAGGGATTGCCGCCCATCGGCTCGGCCGTGGGGTGGTCCGGCTCCGTGTCGTGGATGGCAATGTCGATGCGCTGCTGCAGGCACCCCTCGGTGTAGACGACGAGGCCGTTGGCAGGGACGAAGAGGCTCCGGTTCATCATCTCCGGCGTGATCTCTTCCGGTGGGCGGAAGGCGGAATCCCCGGGGTCAACAAGGTAGAACTGGCCGTAATCGGACTGCCACGCGAGGCTCGCCCAGCCGCGAAGCGCCAAGTTTGAGTCCTCCCGTGGTGCCTGACGTCAGTGGTGGGATCTACTCGATCGCGCGGAAGCCGGTCTTCTTGACCACATCGGCCCAGCGGGTGGTCTCGGCGCGCATATGGGCGCCGAAGGCCTCGCGGTTCCGGGGGGCGGCGCGGAAACCGGCCTCCTCCATCTTGCTCCGCAGCGCCGGGGCGGCCAGGGCGCGGCCCACGGCCTCGTCGAGCGAGGACAGGGTGGGGGCAGGCGTCGCGGCGGGGGCGACGAGGCCGAACCATGCGTCAAAGGCCAGCGACGGGCGGCCAAGTTCCGTGGTGGTGGGCACCTCCGGCAACAGGGGGGAACGGGCAGGGCCGGTGACGGCCAGGGCCTTCAGCTTGCCGGCCTTCACATGCGGGGCGACGAGGGCGACGGTGCCGAACATGCCCTGGACATTGCCGTTGAGGATGGCCGTCATCGCGTCGCCGGTGGCGCGGAAATGGACGGCCTCGATCGGGAAGCCGGCCTCGTTCGCCAGGATGGCGGCGCCGAAATGGCCGGGGGTGCCGGCGCCGAAGGTGCCCATGAAGACCTGCGGCGCGGCTTTCGCCCAGGTGACGTAGTCCGCGAGGTTGTTGGCGGCGACGGTGGTGGGGACGACGAAGGCGAAGTCGGCGGCCGCGACCTGGGCGACGGGCGCGAAGTCCCGCGCGGGGTCATAGGGCAGGCGGGCATAGGTGCTGGGGGCCATGGCGAGCTGGCCGACCTCCCCGAAGAGCAGGGCGGTGCCGTCCGCCGGGGCGGCGCGGGCGACCTCCTGCGCGGCGATGGCGCCGGCGGCGCCCGGCTTGTTGTCCACCACCACGCCGGCGGGAACGGCCTCGCGAAGGCCCTCGGCCAGAATGCGGCCCACCACGTCCGGGCCGCTGCCGGGCGGGAAGCCGAGGACGAGGCGGAGCGGGCGGTCCGGCAGGGCGGCGCGGGCGCGGGTCAGAAGGAGGGGCGCCGGCAGGAGTGCGAGCGCGGCGCGGCGGCCGATGCCGGAAGGCGTCATGGAGGTTTCCTGTCCCGTCTCTCGCCTTGTCCTGCCCGACAGGGGCGGCGGCGTGTCTGCGGCGATCTCGTGCATGGCGGGATTGTTGCGGTCAACGGGTGGGAAGGGGGCCACGCCCCCTCCCCTTCCCCGGCTCAGCTCTTCGGGAAGTCGTAGAGCTCGGCAGGGTTGTCCACGAGGATGCGCTTGCGCGCGGCCTCGTCCGGCACCCAGTTCGTGAGGAGGTCGAAGAGCACGGCGTCGTCGGGCTTCTTGTCCATCGCCTCGGTCGGGTGGGGCCAGTCGCTGCCCCAGACCATGCGCTGGGGCGCGGCGGCGGCGAAGGCGCGGGCAACGGCGCTGGAATCCGCGTAGGCGGGCGGGCCGGACTTTGTGTCGGCATAGGCGCCGGACAGCTTCACCCAGGTGTTGCCCTTGTCGATGAGGGCGCGGATCACCTTGAAGGTTTCGCTCTCTACGCCCGCGGGCTGCGGGCAATGGGCGAGGTGATCGAAGACGAGCTTGCCGCGGACGCGGCGGAAGGTGTCGCCGGCCTCCACGATCTTCTCGCCGGGCATGTTGATCTGGCAGTGCCAGCCCAGGGCGTCCACGCGCTGCGAGAGGGGTTCCAGCATCTCCAGCGTGGTGGCGCCGAACTGGGCGAGGTTGAAGCGGATGCCGCGGATGCCGGCGGCGTGCAGGCGCTGCAGCTCGGCATCGGTGACGGAGGTGTTCACCACGGCGACGCCGCGGAAGTTGGGGCCCAGGGCGGCCATGCCCCGCAGCGTGGGCGTGTTGTCCGTGCCGTAGAGCGAGGGCTGGATGACGACGCCGCGCGTGGTGCCGATGCGCTGCTGGAGTTTGCGGTAGTCGTCCGGCGAGGCGTCGGGCGCGGCGAGGCCGCCGGGGGCGGGCGGGGTGCGGTTGTCGTAGATGTGGAAGTGGCAGTCGCAGGCGTTCGGCGGGGCGCGGAACCGCGGGGCTTCCGTGCCGACCGAGAAGGGGACGGGTTGCTGGGCCAGGGCGGGGCGCGCGATGGCGGCGGCGGAAAGGGCGGCTGCGCCGGCGAGGACGGTTCGCCGGCCGTGATGGGGGGTGTTCACTGATTTCCTCCGTTCCGCCCTTGCTGGGCGGATGGCGGAGGCTAGGCCCGCCGAGGGCGGCAGGACACCCTTAAGAGGATTCGCGGCCCGCCCAGTTGTCCGGCGCTAGGCGCTCCAGCAGAACGGGCAGAGCCCCGGCCTCCGCGGGAGAAAGACTGGCGGTGATGCGGGCCTCGTGCTCGGCGACCACCGGCTTGAGGCGGCGCAGGGCCGTGCGGCCCTGGGCGGTGGCGTGGAGGCCGATGCTGCGGCGGTCCGGCCCGGCGCGGCGTTCCAAAAGGCCCTGTCCTTCCAGGTGGTCCAGCAGCGGCGCGGCGCGCGAACGGCCATGGCCCATGGCGGCGGCCAGCCGGGCGGGCGCGATCCCAGGGGTGGCGGCGACGATGGACAGGGCGGCGAGCAGCGGCGGCGTGAAGCCGAGCGGGGATAGCGACGCCTCCAGATCGCGGATCACGCGGAGGTAGGCGCGCTTGATGCCGTAGGAGACGGTGCCGGACAGCGGGCCAAAATCGGCGGGTTCCGGGATTTCGTCATCCAGATCGTTCAATCGTTGAACCTTTCCTCTCGGACTGCCATCCTGCCCGGCAAGAGGAGGAACGGCCAATGCACGTTGTCATTTCCGGCGGCGGAATCGGCGGGCTCACGCTCGCGATGGCCCTGCACCAGGCGGGTATCGGGGTCGAGGTGCACGAGGCGGTGGCGGCGCCGCGGGCGCTCGGCGTCGGCATCAACCTGCTGCCTCATGCCGTGCGCGAACTGACGGAACTGGGGCTGGGCGAGCGCGTGCTGGCCGCGGGCGTGCCGACGCGGGAGCTGCTCTACGCCACGAAGCGCGGCGAGGAGGTTTGGCGTGAGGATCGCGGGCTGGCGGCGGGCTACCGCTGGCCGCAGGTGAGCATTCATCGCGGCGTGCTGTTCATGCTTCTGCTGGAGGCGGCGCGGGAGCGGCTTGGGGATGCGATCCATCTCGGCTCGCGCGGGGTCGGGGCGGAATCGGATGGCGATGGCGCGACGCTGCGGCTGGACGGCGGCGGCGCCGCGCGCGGGGACGTGGTGGTGGCCGCGGACGGCATCCACAGCGCCATCCGCGCGGCCTGGCACCCGCATGAGGGGGCGCCGCGCTGGAATGCGAACCTGATGTGGCGGGCCGTGTCCGAACACCCGGGCTATCTCACGGGCCGCACCATGGTGCAGGCGGGGACGAACGACCTGAAGTTCGTCTGCTACCCCATCCGGGAGGCGACGGCGGATCGCCCGGCGCTGATCAACTGGATCGCCGAGAAGCGGATGCCGGCCGACATGCACTGGGCACGGGAGGACTGGAACCGTGCCGGGCGGATCGAGGACTTCCTGCCGGATTTCGAGGGGTGGGAGTGGCCGTGGCTGTCCGTGCCCTCGCTGATCCGGGCGACGGAGGAGGTCTACGAGTTTCCGATGGTGGACCGCGATCCCCTGCCGGAATGGACGCGCGGGCGGGTGACGCTGCTGGGGGATGCGGCGCACCCGATGTACCCGATCGGGTCCAACGGGGCGTCGCAGGGCGTGCTGGATGCGCGGACGCTGGCCTATCACCTGGCGGTGGAGGGCGATGCTTTGGCGGGGCTGCGGGCCTACGAGGCGGCACGGCGGCCGGCGACCTCGGCGCTGGTGCAGGCGGCGCGGGGACAGGGGCCGGACCTGGTCCTGGACTTGGCGGAGCAGCGGGCACCGGATGGCTTCGAGGCCGTTGGCGGGCGCGAGGCGGTGCTGCCCTTCTCGGAGTTGGAGGAGATCTCGCGCGGCTACAAGAGGAAGGCTGGGTTCGATCCGGTCCTGCTGAACGCGCGGCCCAGCCTTTCCGCGCGGCTGGACGAGGCGGCACGGGCCTGAGCGGGCCTTCAGGGCGCGAGGCGACGGACGGCGGCCTGCATGGTGGTGGCGACGGATTGCCAGCCGGCCTTGTCGTTCGCCGCATCAGGGAACCGGTGCGGCGGGCCGATGGTGAGGGAGAGGGGGCAGAAGGGGCGCGGGGTGGCGGACTGGGCGGGCCAGGCGTCCCGTGCACCCTCCAGCCAGCAGGGCACGACGGGGATGTCGGTTCCGGCGACGAGCATGCCAAGGCCGGGCTGGAATGGGGCCATGGCGCCGTCGCGGCTGCGGGTTCCCTCGGGAAAGAGAATGTAGGCGAGGCGATCCTCGACCAGCCGCGCGCGCATGGTGTCGAGGTCACCGCGGCGGGAGCGGCCGCGCCACACCGGCAGGGCGTTGATGGCGTAGGCGGCGAAGGCCGAGACGGCTGGCCCGGCGAAGAAGAGATCACCGGCGGCCATGGCATGGGCGCGGCGGGCGGCGGGGCCGCGCAGGGCGGCGGCCAGGGCCAGGGCATCCAGGTGGCTGGCGTGGTTGGCGACGAGGACGAAGGGCGGCTCGGCCGGCAGGTTCTCCCGCCCCATGACGCGGAAGCGGTGGGCGGCGGCGAGGTAGCCGCGCACGCTTCGGCGCCAGGCGGCGTTGAGGGCAAGGCCGACGAGGCCCTGTTCGCGCGAAAGGCTCTTCAGGCGATCGGCCGGGGAAAGGCCGAGGTCTCGGGCAGGGCGAAGGTTCCAGTCGTCCATCATGGTCCCGTGATGACGCGCGCGGGCACGGCGAGGCCGAAGCCCACGAAATAGCCGACGAGGTGGAAAATCGCGGGGGCAACGAGGAGGAGGGAGTTGAAGCGATCCAGCACGCCGCCATGGCCGGGCAGGACGGTGCCCATATCCTTGATGCCGAGGTCGCGCTTGATGGAGGAGAGGAGGAGGTCGCCCATCTGGCCGGCGATGCTGACCAGCGCCCCCATGGCGACGAGCCAGACGGGGTTGGCGAGCGGCGTGCCGCGGAAGATGGCGCCGCCGACGAAGGCCACGAGGGTTGTCGTGACGATCACGGCGCCGAGGGAGCCGGAGACGGTCTTGTTCGGGCTGGTGGCCGGCACGAGCTTCGCGCCGCCGATGAGCTTGCCTGACGTGAAGGCGGCCACATCGTTCAGCGCGACGGCGGTGAGGAGCAGCAGGACGAGCGGGCGGTAGCCCGGGTCGTTCGCCATGTAGCCGAGATGGGACAGGCCCGCCCCGAAGAGCATGAAGGCGAGGATGGCGAGGGCGACGCGCTGGATGTAGCCGGCCGGGCGGTCCAGCGGGATGGTCGCCACGGCCAGCAGGCAGGCCATGAGGGGCCAGAGGGCGACGAAGAAGCCGTACCAGTGGTCCAGCGCCGCGAAGTTCACGGCGAGGATGCCGATGACCACCGTGGCGCTGAGCACGCGTTCCCGGAACAGGCCGGTGGCGCGCGCGTATTCCCGGTAGCAAAGCAGGGAGAGGACCGTGACGGCGCCGATGGTCCAGGCGCGGCCGAGCAGGACGGGGCCGAGCATCAGCGGGAGCAGCACGCACCAGGAGGCCCAGCGCAGCCAGAGCTCCCGCCGGAATTCCGGCTTCGCGCGGCCGGATTTCGAGAGCCAGAGGATGGCGAGGCCGGAGACCGCCAGGACCGCGAGGGTGGCGACGATGATGCCGGTGGTGACGGGGTGGGCGAAGACGCCGCCTTCGGGATTCGGGATCATCGGGCGCGAAGCTTTCCGGCGATGCCGTGGAGGCGGCGCAGCGCCGTCACGGAGGCGAGCACGGTGATGATGACGAGGGCCCAGAAGGGCAGCGGGGCGTTCCAGGCGACCGGTGTGACGGCGCAGAACACGGCGAGGACGGTGACGAGCGCCATGCGCTGCTGCTTCGCCATGGGGCCGCGGAAGTCGCTGGGCGTCCCGGCGGCCTTGCCGGTGGCGCGGACATAGGCGGTGGCCATGGCCGCGAGCGCGGTGGCAAGTCCCCAGGCCGGACTGCCCGCCGCCACGCCGAGGCCGAGCAGGGTGGCAGTGTCGGAGACGCGGTCGGGGATCTCGTTCCACAGCTCACCCACCGGGGAGGCTACGCCGCGGCCGATGGCGACCATGCCGTCCATCAGGTTCGCGAGAAGGCGGAGCTGGACGAAGAGGGCGCCGAGAATCCAGAGGGGGCGGGCGGCTTCCGGCCACCAGGCCGTGCCGGCCAGGGCAAGGCCGGCGAGAATCCCCGCCACCATGCCGGCACCCGAGATGCCGTTGGGCGAGGCGCGGCGGGCGATCAGCCAGCCCGCGAAGCGATTGGCGAAGCCCGTGTCGCGGGCGGCGATAGGGCGGCGGTCCGCGCCCCCTTGCCCTGCCCCCTGGCCTGCCACGCCCTGTCCTGTCGTTTCCATGGCGGGGAGAGTGGCAGGCCCAGGGCGGAAAGGCCAACCGAGCCGCGATTGAGCCATCGCACCCGCGCCGATAGGCTTCCGCGCAATCACGGGAGGGAATCCGATGTCCGTTACGGCCTGGGCGCTCGCGAGGCGGTGGTGCGCGGGGGCGCTGATGGCGCTGGCGGTGCCGGTGATGGCGGAGGCGCAGGAGAGCTATCCATCCCGCCCCGTGCAGCTGATCGTGCCCTATCCGCCCGGCGGGAACACGGACCTGATGGCCCGCGCCCTGCAGCCCGCCCTCTCCCGCGCGCTGGGGCAGAGCGTGGTGATCGTGAATCGCGGCGGCGCATCCGGCTCGATCGGCGATGCGGAGATCGCACGGGCGCGGCCGGACGGATACACGATCGGGCTCTCCCCCAACACGCCGCTGACCGCGCAGCCGCACCTGGTGCCGCTGAGCTACTCGCTGGACAGCTTCCGCTATCTCTGCCTCGTCTACGACAACCCGCAGGTGCTGATCCTGGCGAAGGACGCACCGTTCCGCGACATCGCGGGGATGGTGGCCTATGGGCGGCGCGGGAAGGAGGCGCTGGTCTATGGCTCGCCCGGGCAGGGCAGCACGCAGCACATCCTGATCGCGCGACTGCTGCGGGCCGCGGGGGTGGAGGCGCTGCACGTGCCCTTCACCGGGGCGGGGCCGATGGCGCAGGCGGCGATGGGCGGGCAGATCATGGGGTTCGTGGAAAGCCCCTCCATCCCCGTCTCCTCCGGGCTGCCGGTGGCCGGGGTGTTCAGCGCCGGGCGGATCGCGGCGCTGCCGGAGGCGCCGACGATGACGGAGGCGGGGTACCCGATCGTCGGCAGCTCGGCGGGCGGGCTGGTAGCGCCGGCGGGGCTGCCGGATTCCATCGCTGAGGCGATCCAGCGTGCCTGCAAGGAGGCCGTGGGCAGCGAGAGCTTCGCGACGGCGGCCGGGCGGCTGAACTCCGTGCCGAGTTACCTTGAGGGCGCGGAGTTCCGGACGCGCTTCGCGGCGGAAAGCGAGAGCAACCGGCAGGTGCTGCGCGATCTGGGGATCGCGCGGGAGTAGTCAGCCCCGGAGCGGCAGGCCGAGGATCGCGGCGAGGGCGATGAGGGCGAAGCAGGCGTGGCGGAAGGCCTTCTCGCTGGCCCGGCCGAAGAGGCGGGCGCCGCACCAGAGGCCGAGGGCGTAGCCGGGGGCGACGAGGGCGGAGAGGAGCAGGACCTCTGCCGTGAGAAGGCCTCCGGCGAGGTAGACCGCGGCGCTGATGAGGCCGGAGGCGGCGAAGAAAAGGACGATGTTGGCCCGCACCCGCGCGGCAGGAATGGCGCCGCCGAGCCAATAGGCGACCACGGGCGGTCCGCCCATCTGGGCCGCGCCGGAAAGGATGCCGGAGGCGGCGCCGACGCCGATGGAGAGAGGCAGCGCCGGGCGGCCGTGATAGCGCCATCCCGAGGCGAGCAGGGCGAGCATGGCCAGCGCAAGGGCGCACATGCCCCAGCGGAGCGCGGTGGGATCCAGGTGCAGGAGGAGCCAGGTGCCGGCCGGGGTTCCCGCCAGGGCGCCGAGAAGGAGGGAGCCGACCTCCCGCCGCTCCGCCCCGCGCCAGGCGGCGGGGATGAGAGGAAAGGCGGTGACCGTGTCCACCACCAGGAGGAGCGGCACGGCGATACGGGGCCCGAGAGTGGCGCTGGCGAGCGGGATGAAGATGAGGGCGGCGCCGAAGCCGGAGAAGCCGCGCGCCAGCCCCGCGACGGCCGCGATGACGACCGTGACGGCCATGGTGCCGGCGGCAGGCAGGTCGGAGAAATCCATCGGCGCCTTCGGGGACGCGGCAGGCTGGCGGCAGGGCGCGCCGCTGTCCAGCGCCTAGCCGTCGATCTGCGGATCCACCGTGGGCATTGACGGCGGCTCCGGCGCGGCCGGGCCGCCGCGGGCGACGCGGCCACGGGAGAGTTCCGTCACCACGCCGTGCAGGGTGCGAAGCTCCTGCTCCGTCACCTCCCCGCGCTCGAAGAGGTGGCGGATGTTGCGGACCATGCCCGGGCGCTTGGGGATGTTGTCGAGGAAGCCGCAGGCGTCCAGTTCGCGGGTCAGGCGGCCCAGGAAGCCCTCCAGCTCGCCCTTGGTGGCGACGCGGGTCTCGTTCGTCATCAGGGCGCGGGGCGGGGTGGGCTCCTCGGCCATCCACCACTCGTAGGAGAGGATCATCACGGCCTGGGCGAGATTCAGGCTCATATGCACGGGGTTGAGGGGGTAGCGGACAAGAGTATCGGCGCGGGCCATGTCCTCGTTCTCCAGCCCCGCGCGCTCCGGCCCGAAGAGGATGGCGGCGCGCTTCCCCTCCGCGTTGATGGCGCGCAGGTCCTCCGCGGCGCTGCGGGCCGTGCGCACGGGAATGATGATGTGGCGCGGGCGGGGGCAGGTTGCGAAGACGCGATGGCAGTCCGCCACGGCATCGTCCACCGTCTCATGGATCGTGGCGGCGTCCAGGATGCGGTCCGCGCCGGATGCGGCGCGCCAGGCGACCTCCTGCGGCCAGCCGTCGCGCGGGGCCACGATTCGTAAGTGGAAGAGGCCGCCATTTGCCATGGCGCGGGCCACGGTGCCGATGTTCTGCGCCATCTGCGGGCGGACGAGGACCACGATGGGGCTCTCGCTGGGCGGGGGTGTCAGGGCGGCGCCGCCCTCTTTGCCGGTCATATCGGGGGGATGCCGCTGCGGGCCGGGTTGGGCAAGGGGAATGGCGGTGCCCCTGCCCTGCCCTTTGCGGGAATCAGCCGGGCCCGGTGCGGCGCGCCTGCCATTCCGGGCGCAGCATCGACATGACGACGAGGTCCGCGCGGGTGCCATCCTCGCGCGGGCGGGCCTCGCGCAGGCGACCCTCCTCGGTGAAGCCCTCGGACGCGTAGAGGTGGATGGCGCGGGCATTGGTGTGCAGGGCGTGCAGCCAGAAGCGGTGCGCGGGCGTGTTGGCGAAGGCCCAGTCGGTGATGACGCGGAAGAGGGGCCGGCCGAGGCCGCCGCCGGGCCGCGCCAGGGCGAGGCGCTTGAGGCAGCGGTTCCCGCGCGCCTCCGTCATCTCCGAGAGGATCGCGAAACCGACCTGCGCGCCACCTGCCTCGGCCACGAAGTAGGCGAAGGCGGGGGAGGCGAGCTGGGCCTCGTGCTCCTCCCGGCTCTGGTGATTGATGAAGGCGTCGTGGCCGGGGGTCGCCTCCACGGCCATGACATAGGGGAGGTCGGCCGCGGTCGCGCGGCGCAGGCCTATGCCCGGCGCCACGTGGTCGCGCCCTTCCCGTCCTCCAGCACGATGCCGCGGTCGGCGAGGTCGGCGCGGATGCGGTCCGCCTCCGCCCAGTCCTTGCGGGCGCGGGCGTCCAGGCGGGCCTGGATGGCGGCCTCGATCGCCGCGTCATCCTGCCCTTCCCCGCTCGTCGTCCGTCCCTGGCGCCAGGCCTTGGGCTGGGAGGGGAGCAGGCCGATGGCGGCGGCGGCCTCGCGCAGGGCGGCGCCGGCCTGGCCGGGCTTCGGGTTCCAGCCGCGGTCGGCGCGGGCGAGGACCGTGGCCATGGAGCCGCCGACCTGCATCACGTTCTCCAGCGCGCGCAGGTCGCGCAGGCGGGCGATGACGAGGGGGGTGTTCAGGTCGTCGGCCAGGGGTTCCAGCGCCCAGGCAACCATGTCGGCCACCGTCGCGTCGTCGGCCTCGGGCTTCGGCAGGTTGCGGACGAGGAGGGCGTAGTGGTCGTCCAGCTCGGCGCGGGCCTCGTCCAGGCGCTCGGCGGTGTAGTCCAGGGCGGCGCGGTAATGGGTCTTCAGCAGCAGCAGGCGGAAGGCTTCGCCGGCCCAGGCTCCGCGCGCGAGGATGCCCCGCACCGTCAGGAAATTGCCGACGGACTTCGACATCTTCTCGCCGTCCACGAGCAGCATGCCGTTGTGCATCCAGAGATGCGCGAAGCGGCTGCCGGGGAAGGCGCAGCAGGACTGCGCCACCTCGTTCTCGTGGTGGGGGAAGATCAGGTCGGCGCCGCCGCCATGGATGTCGATCTCCTCACCAAGATTGCGCCAGGCCATGGCGGAGCACTCGATGTGCCAGCCCGGGCGGCCGCGGCCCCAGGGGGAGTCCCAGCCCGGTGTTTCCGCGTCGCTGGGCTTCCAGAGGACGAAATCGCCGGGATCGCGCTTGTAGGGCGCGACCTCGATGCGGGCGCCGGCGAGCATCTCGTCCGGCGTGCGGCCGGAGAGGCGGCCGTATTCGGGGTAGGAAGCGACGGAGAAGAGCACGTGCCCTTCCGCCTCGTAGGCGTTGCCGTTGGCGATCAGCTTCCCGATGATCTCGATCATCTCGGGGATGCTGGCGGTCGCGCGCGGCTCCACGTCGGGCGGCAGGCAGTTCAGGGCCTGCATGTCCGCGTGGAAGTCGGCGGTCGTGCGGGCAGTGATGGCGGCGATGCTTTCGCCGCTCTCGCGGGAGCGAGCGTTGATCTTGTCATCCACGTCCGTGATGTTCCGGACATAGGTGACGCGCGGATAGACGCGGCGCAGCAGGCGGGCCAGCACGTCGAAGACGACGACGGGGCGCGCATTGCCGAGATGCGCGAGGTCATAGACGGTCGGGCCGCAGACGTAGAGGCGGATGTGCTCCGGGTCGATCGGGCGGAACTCGACCCTCTCGCGGCGGGCGCTGTCGTGGAAGTGGAGGTGCATCGTGTTCAGCCGATCGATCGCCGCAGGCGGATCGCGGCGCGGTCGCGGCCGATCAGCGGCAGGAAGGTCTTGAGGTCGGGGCCGTGGTCCTCGCCCGTCAGGGCGCGGCGGAGGGGGAGGAAGAGGGGCTTGCCCTTCTTGCCCGTCGCAGCGCCGATCGCGGCGGTCCAGGCGGGCCAGGTGGCCTCGTCCCAGGGCTCGGCGGGGAGCGCGTCGGTCGCGGCGCGCAGCAGATCGGCCTGGTCCGGCTGCTCGGGCACGGTGATCTCTCCGCGCGCGACCTCGTGCCAGTCCCGGGCCTCGTTCAGCAGGTCGAGGTTGCCGCGCACGGCGAGCCAGAAGGCCTCGTCGGCACCTTCGGGCAGGCGGTCCTTCACGGCCTCGAAGCTCAGGGCGTGCAGGTGCTTGCGGTTGAGCGCGAGAAGCTGCTTCGTGTCGAAGCGCGCGGGGGAATGGGAGATCCGGGTGATGTCCCAGTCCGCGACCAGGTCGCGCGGGGATGCCGCCACGGGATCGCGCGAGCTGCCGAGGGCGGCGAGGTAGCCGGTCATCGCGGCCGGCTCGATCCCATCGCGCCGGAACTGGCGGAGGGAAATGCTGCCGAGGCGCTTGGACAGCGGGCCGCCCTCCGCGTCCAGCAGCAGGGGCATGTGGGCGAAGTAGATGCGGTTGGGGCGGCCGGACAGCGCCTCGATGATGTCGATCTGGATGCCGGTGTTGGTGACGTGGTCCTCGCCCCGGATGATGTGGGTGATGCCCGTCTCCAGGTCGTCCACGACGGAGGTGAAGGTATAGAGGAAGGACCCGTCCGCGCGGATCAGCACGGGGTCCGACAGGCTGGGCAGCTTCACGCTGCGCTCGCCCAGCACGCCGTCGCGCCAGGCGACGGTGCGGGTGTTGAGCTTGAAGCGCCAGTAAGGGGTCTTGTTGTTGGCCAGCGCCCGCTCGTACTGGTCTTTCGTCATCTTCAGGGCGGCGCGGTCGTAAATGGGCGCGCGGCCCTGCTTGCGGCGCTGCTCGCGCTTGAAGTTCAGCTCCTCCTCGCTCTCGAAGCAGGGATAGAGCAGGCCGGCCTTCTTCAGCTTCTCGGCCGCGGCCTCATAGGCGGCGGTACGGTCGGACTGGCGGAGAAAATCGTCCCAGTCGAGGCCGAGCCAGCGCAGGTCCTCCTCGATGCCCTGGGCGTATTCGGGCTTGCTGCGGCCGGTATCCGTGTCGTCCAGGCGGAGGAGGAAGGTGCCGCCGCGCTTGCGGGCCTCCAGCCAGTTGGCGAGGGCGGGGCGGGCATTGCCGACATGGAGCCAGCCGGTGGGGCTGGGGGCGAAGCGGACCTTCACTCGCCCTCCTCCTCCCCGGCGCTGTCGTCGTCCTCGTTCGGCAGGTGGCGGCGGGGGTCGAGGGCGCGCCAATCGCGCTCCGTCCGGGTGCGCGGGGGCTTCTCGGCGAAGCCGCGAACCTCGGCGGCGCTGGTCCAGTGCTCCCCGTCCAGGTCCAGGGCCTCGGCGTCCTCGCCGAAGGCGAACCAAGCGGCCAGCACGGCATCCGCGTCGGCGCCGGGGGTGCGACAGCGCTCGACGCTGTCGCGCACGTAGCGGCGGGCGAAGGTGGCGGCATCCGCGGCGGTGGCGAAGCCGCGGATGTCCTCCACAGGCTCGTCGCCGTTCCCGCCGGAGAGGTCCTTGATCCGGACGAAGGGGCCCGTCGGGGCGGGCTTGGGGGAGTGGTGGTCGCTCATGGTGCCTGGGCCCTGTCTTTCTCTGCGTGGCCGAAGGCGCGGGGGGCGATGTTCAGGCCGGGCGGGAGCAGGCGGCGCTTGTAGTCCGCGCGCACCAGGCTTTGCCAGAGGGTCAGGCCGGACTCATGCCGTTCGGCGGGCGCGGGCTCCTCCGCCGGCAGGGGCAGGAAGGGGTATTCCGGGCCCAGGGCGTCGGGCGGGCGGGCGGCATTGCGCCACTCGGCCAACCGGCGGCACTGGGCCGGGGAAAGGTATCGGAGCGGGAAAAACGCGGCGGAGCAGGCGCTGAAGCCGTTGACGGGCTGCACCCCCTGCCCTGCCTGGGACAGCACATCCATGGCAAGGCGGCGCAGCGGGTTCCGCAGGAAGGGGGCGGCAGGCGGGAGGGCATTGCCCAGGCACTCCAGGGCGGGCCCCAGGTCCAGGATCGAGGAGGCCAGGCCGAGGCGGCTGGCCAGCGGGGCGGCGGCTTCCTGCAGCAGGAAGGCGCGGACCCGGATGGAATCCGTGCCGAAGGCGTCCACGGCCAGGGCGGCGGTCAGCGCGGTGGCCGGGTCGTCGTCCAGCGCGATCAGGATGGGGGCCGGGGCGAAGCGCAGGGCGTGGTCGCGCAGCGCGAGGAGAAGGGCCCGCCAGAGGCGCTCCTCCCACTCCATCGGGGCGGAGAGCGGGGATGAGGCGCAGCGCCAGGCACCTCCCTCCTGCCGCCACTCCGTGACGGTGAAGGATTCGGCGAAGGAAGGGGTCCTGAGGGCGGGGGAGCGGTCGGCGTTCAGGACCAGGGCGGCGCCGTCATGCGCGCTCTCCTCCTCCGCGCCGAGACGGTTGAGGAGGACCAGGGGCAGGCCGTTCTCCACCACGCGGGACAGGGCGGCCTGGAGGATCCGCTCCGGGCTGTCCGTCTCCTCGGGAAGGGAGTCCAAGGCGACGAGGATCTCGGCGCCGGTCTCGGCCAGGGTCTCGGGGATTGCGGGGTTGCGCCAGTCCGCGCCGGGCATGAGGCCGAGGCGGAGGTCGCCCAGGGCGAGCGGGCCGGGCACGGGGCCTGGGTCGAAGCCCGGGCGCGGGTGGTGGGCGGTGCGGCGGCCGCGGAGGCCCCCCTCGGCGAGAACGACGACCGACTCGTGCAGGCGTCCATGCTCCCGCCAGGGCAGGCCGACCGTCATGGCGGGGCCATCCGCGGTGGCAAGCGGGGCTAGCGCGGTCTCGCAGGCCGCGGCGAAGGCAGCATCACCCGCGACGGCCGGAGGAACAGCGCCGGAAAGGGAGTGGACGGGGGTGAGGAGGAGGTCCGCGCCGGCATCGGCCGCGCGGGCGCGCAGCGCGGCGAGCTCCGCCGCGTTGGCCTCGGGCGCGGCCATGCGCGGGTTGAAGCTGGCCAGGGCGATACGGAGTGGGTCGTGCATGGATCGCACGAACCTAGGGTAGTTCCCCCGCGCGCGGAAATACCTGTTTTCCCGGTGTTTTCGCATCGAATACGGGGATCGGCGCGGTGCACCGACCCCCGCATGGAGCGGTCAGGGCTGGCCGCTGCCCCCGGCGGCGCCATAGACCTGCCCGGTGGCGTAGCTGGCATCGGCCGCGGCGAGCTGGACGTAGATGGAGGCCAGCTCCGCCGGCTGGCCGGGGCGGCCGAGCGGGGTATTGCCGCCGAAGGTCTTCAGCTTCTCCATCGTCGCGCCGCCGGAGACTTGGAGCGGGGTCCAGATCGGGCCGGGAGCCACGCCGTTCACGCGGATCCCCTTCGGGCCAAGCTGCTTCGCGAGGGACTTGGTGAAGTTCATCATCGCCGCCTTCGTCATGGCGTAGTCCACCAGGTTCTCCGACGGGTCGTAGGCCTGTTCCGAGGTGGTCTGGATGATGGCGGCGCCGGGCTTGAGATGCGGCAGCGCGGCCTTGGTGATCCAGAACATCGCGTAGATGTTCGTCTTTATCGTCGCGTCGAAATCCTCGGAGCTGATGTCGCCGAGGGCCTGGCGCTGCTGTTGGCGGCTGGCGTTGTTGACGAGGATGTCGAGGCCGCCCAGCCGTTCCACGGCGGTGGCGACCATCTGGCGGCAATGCGCCTCGTCCCGGATGTCGCCGGGCAAGGCCAGGGCGGTGCGGCCGGCCTTCTGGATGAGGTCGATCACCTCCCGCGCGTCGGGCTCCTCGTCCGGCAGGTAGCTGATGGCGACATCGGCCCCCTCCCGCGCGAAGGCGATGGCGGCGGCGCGGCCCATGCCGGAATCGCCGCCGGTGACCAGCGCCTTGCGGCCGGCGAGGCGGCCGGAGCCCTTGTAGCTCTCCTCCCCATGGTCGGGGCGCGGGTTCATGCGGCCGGCCAGGCCGGGGAAGGGCTGGGTCTGCTCCTGGAAGGGCGGGCGGGGGTAGCGGCTGCGGGGGTCGGGCAGCGCGGCCGGGGCCGCCCCGGGCTGGGCCTGTGCCTGCGCATCGCCGGGGCTGGCCGCCGCGACCACCATGCCGACGCCGGCGGCGGCCCCGACCATGCCGCGCCGCGACATCCTCGTTTCGTCCATAATCCTGTCTTCCCTGTCGTCCGCGCCGCGCCTGGGGCGGGCAGTTGGCTAACGCTCGGCGGCCGGGATCGGGCTGCTCCGGGCGATCAGAATCGGGTGCGGCCGGGGTAGCGGGGCGCGGCGCGGCGCGCGAGAAAGGACGCCATGAGCGACCGTTCCGTCTTCCTTGTGGGCGATCACCTGCCGGGGATCGTGCTGCCCGACGCCTCCGGCCAGGGCTTCGACGTGATGGGACAGGTCATCGCCGGACGGCCACGGGTGCTGGCGCTGGGCGGGCTGCCGGAGGAGGAGGCACCGGCGCTGGAGAGCGCGGCGCGCGCGGCGGGAACGGTGTTGGTGGAGGTTTTGGCCGGCGCGCCCGACGGAACGGTGCGGCCGGGGCCGCAGCGGGTCTTCGACGCGGGGGGTGGTGCCTTCCGGGCCCTTGGGCTGGCTGGGGGTGGGGTGGCGGTGGTCTCGCCGCGTGGGCGGCTGGAATTCGCCGCGCCTGCCGGGCCGGCGGGAATGGCGAGCGCCGTGCGGGCGGCGCTGGCAGCCCTTCCCTCCCCTGCCCCGGCGCCGCCGGTGCGGCGCGGCGGCGCGCCGGTGCTGCTGGTGCCGGACATCCTGGAGCCGGAACTGGTGGCGGCATTGCTGGCGCATTGGGAGCGGGGCGAGAAGCAGAAGGACCGGGTGGCCGGTGCCGCCGAGGCGGCCGGGGCGCACCGGATCAAGCGCCGGGCGGACGTGTTCCTGGACGACCGGGGGCTCTACGAGACCTTTCACGCCCGGCTGATGCGCCGGGTGCTGCCGGAGATGATGCGGGCCTACCGCTTCCAGCCCGTCTCTTACGAGGTGCCGCGGATCGGGTGCTACGATGCCGCCGATGCCGGGGCCTTCGAGGCGCACCGCGACAACCGCACGCCCTTCACCGCCCATCGGCGCTTCGCGATGAGCCTGAACCTCAACACGGGCGAGTACGAGGGCGGGACGCTGCGCTTCCCGGAGTTCGGGCCGGACCTGCATGAGCCGGAGGCCGGCGGGGCGGCGATCTTCGGCTGCGACATGCTGCACGAGGCCCTGCCCGTGACCCGCGGCCGGCGCTTCGCGATCTTCACCTTCTTCACCGATGCGGAGGGGGCGAAGCAGGAGCAGGCGCTGATCCGGCAGCGCGCCGCGGCCGGGCAGCAGGGCATCCAGATGCGATAGGGGTCACCTCCTCTTGAGGTGCCATGCCCGCGCCATATTGGCGGGCGCCGATGGCGGAAACAGTACGGAGGATGGCTGGATGGTCGGTGCGTTGACGCGGCGGGGGATGCTGGGCGGGCTGGTGCTGCTGCCCTCGGCCGCCATGGCGCAATCCGGGACGCCGGAACTGCAGGGCGTGCTGACCGCGCGCAACGCAGCGGCCTTCGGACGCTTCGTGAGCGCCAATGAGGGCAAGCCCGTCTCGCTCAAGCTGACGGCGGCGCCGGTGGAGGGGCGGAGCTTCTCGGTCTCGCTCCAGGCGCCGCTGCTGCTGGTGAACATGGACCGGCCCGAGAAGATGCAGGTGAGCCTGACCGGCGGCTACACGCTGCGCAACGGCGCCTTCGCGATGGACTGGGTGTATCGCGTGAGGGCGGAGGGGATGCAGCAGGGCATCACCATCCTCGTGCTCGATCCGTTAGATGGTGGCGAGGTGCGGCGGATGCGGGACGCCGGGGTGCGGCGGGTGGCGCTGTAGCGCCGCCCTACCCCGATCCCCTATCCCTGGGCGCCGCGCAGCAGGAACTCGCGGCCGACCTTCACGCGCGGTTCCCCGTCATAGGCCACGATGTCTGCGGTGGCGTAGGTCTCGCCCCAGCTGTCGGGGATGAAGCTGCCGGTGCCGATCGTGTCGATGGGGGCGCGGGCCTCCGCCATCACGCGGCACTTGGAGACGCCGAAGCCGGAGGAGGCGATGATCCGCACCTTCGGGAAGCCGGCCTCGTCCAGCGCGTCGCGCATGCGCCAGATGGCGGCGGCCGAGACGCCGGTGCCGACGAGGTGGCGCAGCTCGCTCTCGCTGCGATAGCGGCGGATGGCGCCGGGCGCGTGGCGCTCGATCACTGCGTAGGAGGTCTGCGGGTCCAGCCCCTCGAGGAAGCGGCCGCCATGCGTGTCCAGGCGGACGGCGAGGCGGCCCTCGGCCGCGATCTCGGGGAAGCGGCGGCAGACTTCCAGCCCGTCGGTCACCTCCCGGCCGAAGTAGTCCGTCAGGACGGTGAGGTTGGAATCCGGGAAGGTCTCGTGGAACATCTCCGCGGCGCGGAGGGTGGAGCCGGCATAGCCGATCAGGGCATGCGGCATGGTGCCGAGGCCGCGCAGCGCGCCGTAGTAGTGGGCCGTGGCGTCGTTCGCGTTGCCGACGAAGCCGCGCGCGCCCTCCGCCTTCGCGGCCTTGCCGCCGATGCTGGAGGCGTAGGCCATGATCTCCTGCATCTCGGCGCCGGCGCAGTGGCGGGCCTCCATGGCCAGGAATTCGACTTGCGGCAGCTCCAGGCACATCTGGTAGGCGTTGTGGGCCGCGACGCAGGCGGCGCCGAGCTTCTGGAGGAGGAGGGTCTCAAGGTCCGCCAGGCCGGCGAAGGAGCCGGTGATGTAGAGGATGGGGTCGCCCGCGCCGACCCAGGTGCCTTCCTCATGCATCAGCTTCACGTCGAGATCGAGGCCGCGTTCGGCGGCGACGGCGTTGAGCCAGTCCAGCATCAGCCGCGGTGCGGAGACGACGGGGCGGCGCAGGAAGAGGGCGTAGGTGACGCGGGCATCGCCGAAGCGCTGCACCACGGCCTTCGTGCGCTTGAAGTAGACATCCGTGCGCGCGGCGATGTCCGCCTCGAGCGGGTTGCCGGGCGGGTTCTGGGGAATCGCGTCCATGGATGCCGTCCCTCGCCTACTGGGCCGCGCGGAGGTGGAGGGTGGCGGCGCGGCGGGACTTCAGTTCCTCCGCCACGAGGAAGGCGAGTTCCAGCGACTGCTCGGCGTTCAGCCGGGGGTCGCAGAAGGTGGCGTAGTTCTCGCTCAGGTTCGCCTCCGTCAGCCGGTGGGCGCCGCCGAGGCATTCGGTGACGTCCTGGCCCGTCATCTCCACGTGCACGCCGCCGGGGATCGTGCCCTCGGCCTCGTGCATGTCGAAGAAGCCGCGCACCTCCTGCAGGATGGCGTCGAAGGAGCGGGTCTTGTAGCCGCCTGCGCTGTGCGTGTTCCCGTGCATGGGATCGGACAGCCAGGTGACCTTGCGGCCTTCCTTCTTGATGGCGCGCAGGAGAGGCGGAAGGTTGGATTCCAGCTTCGCCGCGCCCATGCGGGTGATGAAGGTCAGGCGGCCCGGGGTGTTGTTCGGGTTCAGGATCTCGCTGAGGCGGAGGAGGTCCTCCACGGCCGTCGTCGGGCCGACCTTCAGGCCGATGGGGTTCGCCACGCCGCGCAGGAACTCGACATGCGCGCCATCGGGCTGGCGGGTGCGGTCTCCGATCCACAGGAAGTGGGCGGAGCAGGCGTAGTGGCGGCCCTGGTGGGTGGAGGGCTCCCGCGTCATCGCCTCCTCGAAGGGGAGGAGGAGGGATTCGTGGGAGGTGTAGAACTCCGTCTCCCGGATCTGCGGGGCGGTAATGCTGTTCATGCCGCAGGCGGCCATGAAGCGCAGGGTCTCGTCGATGCGCTGGGCGATGTCGGCGTAGCGTTCCGCGAGCGGGGAGCGGGCGACGAAGCCGAGGTTCCACTGGTGGACCTGGTGCAGGTCCGCGAAGCCGCCGGTGGCGAAGGCGCGCAGCAGGTTCAGCGTGGCGGCGGATTGGAGGTAGGCGAACTCCATCCGGCTCGGGTCCGGGGTGCGGGCGCCTTCCGTGAACTCCGGGGCGTTGATGATGTCGCCGCGGTAGGAGGGGAGGCTCTGGCCCTCGACCGTCTCCGTATCGCTGCTGCGGGGCTTGGCGAACTGGCCGGCCATGCGGCCGAGCTTCACCACGGGCAGGCCGCCGCCGAAGGTGAGGACCACGGCCATCTGGAGCAGCACTCGGAAAGTGTCGCGGATGGTGTTGGCGTGGAAGTCCGCGAAGCTCTCGGCGCAGTCGCCGCCCTGGAGGACGAAGGCCTTCCCTTCACCGGCCTGGGCGAGCAGGGCCGTCAGGCGGTCGGCCTCGCCGGCGAAGACCAGGGGCGGAAAGCGGGTGAGCTTCGCCTCCATGGCGCTGAGGGCCGCGGCGTCGGGGTAGGACGGGACCTGGCGGATGGGCATGTCGCGCCAGGAGGCGGGGTGCCAGGGGTGGGCCATGAGGTGATCTGTCCGGTGTGGGCGGGCGTGGGCCGTCTCGCGCGGCGGTCGGGCACCATAGCGAGGGAGGATCAGGGAGCAAGCGTTCAGTCGCCGGTCGTTCAGGCAGCCGTTCCGGGCGCAGCCTACGGGAAACCGCTCCCGACGGGCTCTTCCCGGGCAGGGTGGTCCGGCGCTCGCCCGCGCCTGAGGCCTGCCGGATCCCGTCCGCCAGTCCCGATCGCCGCGCGGATCGCCGCGGCTATGCGCGCCGGGCTGCCGATCACGTCCACCGGGCCGTCATAGCCGATCGCGTTCTCCGGCATGCCGTGGCGGGGAAAGAGCCGGGGGGTGAGGACCATGGTCAACCCGCCGGCCGCGTGGATGGCCGCCAGCCCGCGGGAGCCATCATCCAGGGAGCCGGAGAGGACGACGCCGATGGCGCGCCCGGCCGCGAACTCGGCCACGGAGCGGAAGAGGAGGTCCACGGTGCGGTTGCGGTGCAGCCTCGCGGGATCGGGGGTCACCGCGCCGAAGCTGCGGGCGGCGAGGGTCAGGTGCTCCTCCGGCTCGCCGATATAGACGTGTCCGGTCTCGAACAGCTCCCCCTCCTCGGCGACGAGAACCGGCAGGCTGGAAGCCCGCGAGAGAATGGAGCGGAGATGGGTCGGGAGGCCCCAGGGGCGGTGCAGCACGATCAGCACCACCGCCCGGAAGTTTGCCGGAAACTCGCGCAGAACCTCTTTCAGGTCGTCGAGCCCCTCCGCACCGGAGGCGCCCATGGCAACAAACCAGAGGTTTGAGGGCTGGGTCATCGGGAATGCAACGCCGCCAACCGGGAAAAAGACCAAGGGCGGAGGGCGGGAACAGACGTGTCGTAACGCAAGGCGGAATGCCGCCCGCCGCGCTCAGGCGGCCTTCGCCGCCCCCTCCCCCACGCGCCGGGTCGCCACCCGCATAGTCACGAACTCCTCCGCCGCCGTCGGGTGGATGCCGATGGTGGCGTCCAGCTGCGCCTTGGTCAGCCGGTTCACCACGGCCACCGCAATGCCCTGCATAATCTCCGGCGCCTCCTCGCCCAGCATGTGGGCGCCCAGAAGGCAGCCGGTCTCGGCCTCCACCACCAGCTTCATCAGGGTCTTGCGGTCCGTGCGGCGGGTGATGGTGTGGCGCATGGGGGTGAAGCGGCTGGTGTAGATCTCCACCGGGCCGCGCAGGGCGGCCTCCTCCTCCGTCAGGCCGACGCTGGCCATGGGCGGGGAGATGAAGACCGCCTTGGGCACGTTCTCGTAGCTCGCGTGGCGCGGGCGGGAGCCGAAGAGAGTGTCGGCCAGGGCGTGGCCGACGGCGATGGCCATGGGGGTGAGGTTCACCCGGTCCGTCACGTCGCCGATGGCGTAGATGTGCGGCACGTTGGTCGCGTGGTCGTCGTCCACGGCGATGGCGGCGCCTTCGCGGCAGTTCACGCCGGCGGCGTCCAGGCCCAGCCCCTTGGTGGCGGGCTTGCGACCGGTGGCGAAGAAGACCGCGTCGGCCTCCACGACCTTGCCGCTGGCCATGCGGACGATCCGGGTCTCGCCGGAAAGGGTGATCTCCACCGGGGACTCGCCGGGCAGGATGGTAAGGCCGCTGGCCGCCAGGGATTCGGCGGCCACCTCCCGCAGCTCGTGGTCGAAGCCGCGGAGGGGGAGCTGCTGGCGATAGGCGAGCGTCACCTCGGAGCCGAGGTTGTGCAGCATATTGGCGAATTCCAGGCCGATATAGCCGCCGCCGATCATCAGCACCCGCCGTGGGCGCTCCTGCAGGGTGAAGAGGTCGTCGGAGATCAGGGCGTGCTCGGCACCCGGGATGTCGGGGCGGATGGGGCTGCCGCCGACGGCGATGACGATGCGGTTGGCGGTGACCGTGCGGTCTCCGACCTTCAGCTCGTGCGGGCCGGTGAAGTGGGCGTAGCACTCGAAGGTCTGCACGCCGACGCCACCCAGCATCCGGCCGTAGATGCCGGAGAGGCGCGCCACTTCCATGTCCCGGGCGCGGACGAGGGTGGGCCAGTCATGGGTGGCCTCGCCCAGGTGCCAGCCGAAGGCGGCGGCGTCCTTCGCCCATTCGCCGTACTCGGCGGCCTGAACCATCAGCTTCTTGGGCACGCAGCCCACGTTCACGCAGGTGCCGCCCCAGAAGCGGCCCTCGGCGATGCCGACCTTCGCGCCGTGGCCGGCGGCGATGCGGGCCAGGCGCACGCCGGCGCTGCCGCCGCCGATGACGAAAAGGTCGAAGTCGTGGGGATGGGGGGCGCTCATGCCCATAAAAATCGGGGGTCGGGCGCGGTGGCGCAAGGGTGTCGCCGGTGCGGGTCGGCCCGGGTTCCCGCGCAGGGGCGGGCGTGGGATGGAGGGGGCGGGGTATGAAGGAGCGGTGAATGGAGAGGGCCGAAGCGCCGTTCGTGGCCATGCTCACCCTTTCGGCACGCCACAACGACATCGAGCGGGCCCGGATCCTGCTCGCCTCGTTGGAGCGATTCCTGCGGGAGCCGATCACCCTTTTCATCGTGGCGCCGGACTCCGCGATGGAGACCGTGCGGGCAGCCCATGCCGGTTCCGGAGGCGGGAAGGTGGCGCTGCAGTTCATGCCGGATTCCGCGGTGCTGGCGGAGAGCGTGGCGGGTGATGCGACCGTGCGCGGCACCGTGCGGCAGATGCTGGTGAAGATGGGCTTCGCCCGGCATTGCCCCGCGCCCTTCTACCTGACGCTGGACGCGGATGTGGCGCTGATCCGGGAGTGGGGGGTCGCCGACGCGATGCCCGATGGCCGGGCCGGGGTGCAGCGGAAGGCGGTGCGGGAGGGGGACACCTGGTGCTCGGCGGCCGCGGAGCTGCTGGGGACGCCCTTCGATTACCCGGAGACGATGGACGTGACCCCCGCCCTGATCTCGGCGGAGGGGATGCGGGACTTGCTGGAGGCGCTGGAGGCCCGGCACGGGGACTGGCAGCGGGCCCTGGCGGACCGGCATGCCGGCGGGCTGAAATGGACGGAGTACACGCTGTACTGGCACCACCTGAGGGATGCCGGGCTGCTGGAGAAGCTCCACGCCATACCGGAGGGGTACCGGATCTTCGTGATGCGGAGCCTGTGGCGGGCGCCGCAGATCGAGGGGTGGTCGCTGGACCTGGCGCTCAAGGGGCGCGGGGGGTTCGTGGTGCTGCAGAGCTCCACGGGGCTGGCGCCGGAAGCGGCGCGGGCGATGTTGGGGATGGATGGGCCGGGGTCGGGGGGCTGATCCGCCCCCCTTCCCGTCCGGATCAGACGCCGCCGATGAGGCAGTACTTGATCTCCAGGTAGTCCTCGATCCCGTACTTGCTGCCTTCCCGGCCCAGGCCGCTCTCCTTCACGCCGCCGAAGGGGGCGACCTCGGTGGAGATGATGCCCTCGTTGATGCCGATGATGCCGCTCTCCAGCCCCTCGGCCACGCGGAAGATGCGGCCGACGTCGCGGGCGTAGAAATAGGCGGCGAGGCCGAACTCCGTGTCGTTGGCCAGGCGGATGCCCTCCGCCTCGTCCTTGAAGCGGATCAGCGGGGCCATGGGGCCGAAGGTCTCCTCCTTCAACACCTTCGCCGTCACCGGCACGTCGGTCAGGATCGTCGGCTCGAAGAAGTTGCCACCGAGGGAATGGCGGTGGCCGCCGGTCAGCACCTTCGCGCCATGCGCGGTGGCGTCCTGAATGTGGTCCTCGATCTTGGCCACGGCGTCGGCGTTGATGAGGGGGCCCTGGGTGACGCCCGGCTCCATGCCGTTGCCGACCTTCAGGTTCTCCACCGCCGTCTTCAGCTTCGCGGCGAAGGCGTCGTAAACGCCCTCCTGCACGAAGATGCGGTTGGCGCAGACGCAGGTCTGCCCGGTGTTGCGGAACTTGGAGGCCATGGCGCCGGTCACGGCCGCGTCCAGGTCCGCGTCGTCGAAGACGATGAACGCGGCGTTGCCGCCGAGCTCCATGCTCGTCTTCTTGATGGTCCCGGCGCACTGGGCGAGCAGGGTGCGGCCGACCTCCGTGCTGCCGGTGAAGGAGAGCTTGCGGACCAGCGGGTTGGTCGAGAGCTCCTCCCCCTGCTCACGCGCGCTGCCGGTGACGACGTTGCAGACGCCGGCCGGCATGCCCGCGCGCTCAGCAAGGACGGCGATGGCGAGGGCGGAGAAGGGCGTCTGGGAGGCGGGGCGGATGACGCCGGTGCAGCCCGCGGCCCAGCCGGGGCCGGCCTTGCGGGTGATCATGGCGGCCGGGAAGTTCCAGGGCGTGATTGCCGCGAAGACGCCGATCGGCTCCTTCATCACGAGGATGCGGCTGCCCTGCTTGAAGGTGGGGATCATGTCGCCGTAGACGCGCTTCCCCTCCTCCGCGAACCATTCGATGAAGGAGGCGGCGTAGGCGATCTCGCCCTTGCTCTCGGCCAGCGGCTTGCCCTGCTCGGCCGTCATGATGGCCGCGAGGTCGTCCACGTTCTCGAGCATGAGGTTGAAAAGGCGGCGCAGGATGGCGGCCCGCTCCTTCGCCAGGAGGGCGCGCCAGGCGGGCTGGGCGTCGTAGGCGGCCTGGATGGCGCCGCGCACCTCCTCCTGCGAGAGGGAGGGGACCTGGCCGATCACCTCGCCGGTGGCGGGGTTCCTCACGGCGATCGTCTTGCCGGAGGCGGCCTGGACCCAGGCGCCGCCGACGCGGTTCGCCTGCCGGAAGAGGTTGGGGTCCTTCAGGACGATCTTGGCGGCGGTGTCGAGCATGGCGGGCCTCCTCTGGCGGACGGCGGGAAGATGGGCCGGTCGGCGGCCGATGTCACCCGGCGCGGCAGGGCGGAATGAGGGTGCGAGTAAATATCAGTTCGAATACATGGCGGAAATGAGAATGCATCGCGCTTCCCAAGTATAGTTGAATGTCGTCTTGCATCCGGACCATGAACTTCACTGCCGCGGCGGTGTTCTGATGCTGAGATCGTTTTGAGCGGGGCGCCTCGCCTGCCCCCTCCACCAGCACCCCCGAGGAGCAGACCCCATGTCCATGACCCACTCCCCCGACGTTGCCTGCACCCGCTGCAAGTTCTTCGACGACCATGCCCAGGCCCAGGCCGCCGCGGAGGGCCTGTGCCGCTACAACCCGCCGGTGACCCAACCGAGCCCGGAGGCCCATGGCCTTTGGCCGGTGGTTTCCCGCGAGGACTGGTGCGGCCACTTCAGCGCCGAGACACCGGTGGCCGGTTCCGGCGACTAATCGGGCGGGGCTTCCCGGCCCCTCCGATTCCCGCGACGTGAAAGGGCATCGTCTCCGAGCGATGCCCTTTCCGCGTTCAGGGGCGCGTTCAGGGGCCCGGTGGTGCCTCGCCCAGGAGGGCCAGGACGTGTTCGGCGGTCGTACCGATATGGGCGGCGAGCATGGAGGGGGCGTTCTCGCTCCGGGCGAGAACGGCCTCGGCGAGTGCCTCGTGCACGGCCAGCATGCGCGGCCAGTCCTGGTGGGCAGTTTCCATCAGGCGGCGGTAGCGGGTCTTCTGCAGGTAGAGGTCGTCGCAGAAGCGCAGCAGCGATGGCAACGGGCAGGCGGCGATCAGGGCGCGGTGGAAGCGGTGGTGGCGAACCTCATAGGCGTCCAGCCAAGCTTCGCTGGCCGGGTCGCGCCGGCCGATCTCGTGCCGCAGCAGGGAGAGGGAGGTGACGACCCCGTCCTCCCAGGCCGCGCCGCCCCCGGACATGGCGAGGCGCAGCGCCTCCGGTTCCACCACCTGGCGAGAGCGGGTGACGTCGAGGAGGTGGGCGCGGGTAACGGGCGGAACGGAGAAGCCCTTCTGGCCCTCCAGCACGACGAAGCCCTCCGCGGCCAGGCGGGCCAGGGCCTCGCGCAGCGGCGTGGCCCCCAGGCCGTAGCGGGCCGAGAGATCACGCAGGCGCAGCTTCGTCGCGGGCGGCAAGCCGCCGCCAACAATGTCCTGCCGCAGCCGCCTCGCGGCGGTTTCGGAAAGGGTCAGGGCGTCGGGTCCGGGCGGATTATCGATCAAGACTGAAATATATATTTCCTCTTGGCAGCCTTCCGCAAGCGCGACAGGATGGGCGCATGAACGTCCCTGACTTCACCCATGACCCGGAACGCCGGGCCTGGGTCGCCTCCGCCAACGTCGCAGGTTGCGACTTTCCCATTCAGAACCTGCCGCTCGGGGTCTTTTCCCGCGATGGTGAGGCGCCGCGCGGTGGCGTGGCCATTGGCGATCAAGTGCTGGACCTGCGGGCGGCGCTGGATGCCGGCCTGCTCTCCGGCGCAGCGGCCGAGGCCGCGGCAGGCCCCACGCTGAACCCGCTGATGGCCATGGGGCGCGCAGCCTCGCGCGAATTGCGGGTGGCGGTATCGGAGCTCCTGGCCGAGGGAAGCGGGGCGGCGGGGCGGGAGGACATCCTCGTTTCCATGGCATCGGCGCGGATGCAGTTGCCGAGCGCGATCGCGAACTTTTCGGACTTCATGGTCTCCCGCGACCATTCCTGGCGGCTGGGCGCGCTGAAGAACCCGCAATCCCCGCTGCCGCCGGCATTCGACAGCCTACCCGTGGCCTACCACTCCCGCGCCTCCTCCGTGCGAGTGAGCGGCGAGGCGGTGGTTCGGCCGAACGGGCAGTGGCGGAAGAAGGAGGGCATGCATTTCGGCCCGACCGAGGCGCTGGACTACGAACTGGAACTGGCGGTGTGGCTGGCGGGCGAGAACGCGCTGGGCGCGCCCGTCCCCCTCTCCCGCGCGCAGGATCGGCTCTTCGGCTACGGGCTGCTGAACGACTGGTCGGCGCGCGACATGCAGATGTGGGAGATGCCGCCGCTCGGGCCTTTCCTCGCGAAAAGCCTGTCCACCAGCGTCTCGCCCTGGATCGTCACGGCGGAGGCGATGATCCCCTTCGCCATCGCGGGACGGCGGGTGGCGGAGGCGGAGCCCCTCCTTCCCTATCTCGATCATCCGGAAGACCGGGCGCGGGGTGGGCTCTCGATCGCGCTGGAGGTCTTCCTGCTGACGCCGCCCATGCGGGCGGCCGGGCATGAGCCGGCACGGCTGACGGCGACGGATTTCGCGCACATGGCCTGGACGCCGGCGCAGATGGTGACGCACCACGCGAGCAACGGGTGCAACCTGCTGCCTGGCGACCTCTTCGGCAGTGGCACCTGCTCCGGCCCGGAGGCGGGGTCGGAGGCCTGCATGGCGGAGATCGTCCTGCGCGGGCCGATTCAGTTGCCCGGCGGCGAGGTCAGGCGCTTCCTGGAGGACGGGGACGAGGTGATCTTCCGCGGGCGCGCCCATGCGGAGGGCGCCGTCTCCATCGGCTTCGGGGAGTGCCGGGCGGAGATCCTGCCGGCGATCCCCTGGCCCGCCGAATGAACGGGCGGGAAGGAAACGAGAGAGACATGCCAAGGAAGATCATCGACATCTCGGTCGCGCTGACGGCGGGCATCAAGAGCGACCCGCCGCACATGCTGCCGCAGATCGACTACCGCGACCACCACATGACCGCGCCATCCATGGCCGAGTTCATGGCCGTGCCCGTGGATGCGCTGCCGAACGGCGAGTACGCGGCGGTGGAGCAGGTGAACATCTCCACCCATAACGGCACGCATATGGACGCGCCCTACCACTTCTTCTCCCGCATGGATGAGAAGCTGGTGCCGGGCGGGCGGCCTTCCATGCGGATCGACGAGGTGCCCCTGGACTGGTGCTTCCAGCCCGGCGTGAAGCTGGACTTCCGCGAGAAGCCGGATGGGCACGTGGTGACGGCGGAGGAGGTGGAGGCGGAGCTGCGTCGCATCGGGCACGAGCTGAAGCCGCTGGAGATCGTGCTGGTGAACACCCGCGCCGGCAGCCGCTACGGCCAGGACGACTTCGTGGAGAGCGGCTGCGGCATGGGCCGCGCGGCGACGCTGTGGCTGGCGGAGCGCGGCGTGCGCGTGGTGGGAACGGACGGCTGGTCGTGGGACGCGCCCTTCAGCTTCACGAAGAAGCGCGTGCAGGAGACGGGCGACGTTTCCCTGATCTGGGAGGGACACCGGGCCGGGCGGGAGATCGGCTACTGCCAGATGGAGAAGCTCTCCAACCTGGACCAGCTGCCGCCGGACGGGTTCACGGTGTCCTGCTTCCCCGTGAAGATCCACGGTGCTTCCGCCGGCTGGACGCGGGCCGTGGCGATCCTGGAGGGATGAGCGTGCGGGCGGCCCGGATCCTCGGCGCGGCTCTGCTGGGCTGCCTCGTCCTTGCGGGCGGGGCGCGGGCCTTCCCGGACCGGCCGATCACGATCGTGCTGCCCTATTCCCCGGGAAGCGCGGCCGATTCCTACGGCCGCGCGCTCGGCGAGCATTTCACGCGCGTGCTGGGACAGAGCGTGGTGATCGTGAACCGCGATGGCGGATCGGGCGTGGTCGGGATGCGCTTCGTCGCGACCAGCCCGCCCGATGGGCACACGCTGGGGCTGACGCCGATGACGGCGATCGTGGTGCAGCCGCATCTCGTGCGGAACACCGGCACGGAGCCCGCAAATTTTGCGCCAATCTGTGGCACGAACGAGAACGTGCTTGGCGTGGTCGTGCGCGCCGACAACCCCATCCGTGACCTGACGGGGTTGGTGGCGGAGGGCAAGCGGCGGGCGATGAGCTTCGGCAGCCCCGGGCCGAATTCCCTGCCGCAGCTGGCGATGTTCCGCGTGCAGCGCGCCACGGGGGTGGAGTTCAACCACATCCCCTTCCGCGGGGACCCGCCACATCTGAACGAGGTTCTGGCGGGGCGGCTGGATTTCTCGGCGGTGGTGGTGTCCTCCGCCTCGGGGCTGCTGGATTCCGGGCGGCTGCGGCTGCTGGCCGTCTTCTCCGACAGGCGGCACCCGGACTATCCGGACGTGCCGACGGCGCGGGAGCAGGGGATCGACGCGCTTCAATACAGCCCGGTTGGCCTCTACGCGCCGGCGGGCACGCCGGAGCCGGTGCTGGCGCAGCTTGAGGAGGCCTGCCGCAGCGGCGTGCAGGAGGAAGGCTTCCTGCGCGTGGCGAAGCAGCTGCGGCTGGTGGTGGATTACAAGAGCCGGGCGGATTTCACCCGGCTGATCCGCAGCGAGTACGAGGTTTACGGCCCGATGATGCGGGCCTTGGGCGTCACGCCGGACTGACCGGCAGGGAAGCAGGGCGCCGACACGGCAAGAACCGGCGGCGCCGTCCAGGAATGAGGTGCACCATGCGTCGTCTTCTACTCTCCGCCGTGCTGGCGCTGGGGGCCGCGCTGCCCGCGCGGGCGGAATACCCGGACAAGCCCATCACGATGATCATGCCCTACTCCCCCGGCACGGCGGACGTGCTGATCCGGGCGATGAGCGAGCATTTCCAGCGCGTGCTGGGCCAGCCGCTGGTGCTGATCACGCGGGACGGCGGTTCCGGCGTGGTGGGCATGCGCGTCGTCGCGACGAGCCAGCCGGACGGCTACACGCTGGGCCAGACGCCGATGACGGCGATCGTGGTGCAGCCGCACATGGTCCGCACCGCCGGCACCGAGCCGGCGAACTTCGAGGCGGTCTGCGGGACGAACGAGAACATCCTCGGCATCGTCGTGCGGACGGATAGCCCGATCCACAACCTGGCGGACCTGATCGCCGAGGGGCGGAAGCGCACGATGAGCTTCGGCAGCCCCGGGCCGAACTCCCTGCCGCAGCTCGGCGTCTGGCGCGTGCAGAAGGCGACTGGGGTGGAGTTCAACCACGTTCCCTATCGCGGCGAGGCGCAGCACCTGAACGACACGCTCGGTGGCCGGCTGGACTTCTCGGCGGCGGTCGTTTCCTCGGCCGCGGAGATGGTGCAGTCCGGCCGGATGCGGCTGATTACCGTGTTCTCCAACCGCCGGCACCCGGACTTCCCGGACGTGCCGACCGCGCGGGAGCAGGGCGTCGACGCGCTGCAGCTGAGCCAGGTGGGCATCTACGCGCCGCGCGGCACGCCGGCCCCCGTGCTGGACCGGCTTGAGGAGGCCTGCCGCACGGCGCTGGAAACCCCGGCCGTGAAGCAGGTGCTGGCGACCACCCGCGCACCCGGGGCCTTCATGCCGCGGGCGGCGCTGAACCAGATGCTGCGCGACGAGTATGCGAGCTATGGCCGCATCCTGAAGGAACTGGGCGTCCAGCCCGAGTAAGAACTACCGCGCGAAGGCCCAGCGCAGGGTCTGCGCCACGCCGAAGGTGCCGGCGCGGACCAGTGGGCGGGCGAGGACGGGGGCGGGCAGGCCGTGCATGGCGCGGGCCCAGCCTGGCAGCAGGTCCACGGCCGCCCCCATCGTCAGGCGCTGCACCGGCTCGGCCAGCCGATGCGGGGCGGGCTGGGTGAGGACAAGCTGCGCCACCTCCCGCGTGCGGGCGTTCACCCGAAGCTGCGGGCGGGTGGCGCGGATCAGCGCTTGCGCTTCGGCACGGCTGCGGGGCACGGGATCGGCCCCCAGGGCGGTGCCGATCTGCACCATCTCCGCGAAGTAGCGGTCCTGGTCGGCCATGGACATGCGCGGCTCGGCGTAGCGGATCCAGGCATCCAGAAAGCTGGTTGTCTCCGTGACATGCACCCAGGCGAGCAGGGCGGGGTCACTCACCGCATAAGGCGTGCCGTCCGGCAGGGTGCCGCCCAGCCGGTCGTGGATACCCCGCACGCGGGCCATGGCGGCTTCCGCCTCCTCCCGCCCGCCATAGGTGGTCAGGGCGATGAAGCGGGCCGTGCGGCGCAGGCGGCCGCGCATGTCGCTGCGGAAGTTCGAATGGTCCCAGACCCCTGCAAGAACGGCGGGGTGGAGCATCTGCAGCAGCAGGCCGGCGATGCCGCCAACCATCATGGATGCCACGTCCCCGTGCACGCGCCAGGCCACGGCACGCGGGCCGAAAAGCCCGTCCGGGCGGCGCTGCACGGGCTTTTCGCCCCGCGCGCGGTCGTTGAACAAGGCAGTGACTTGGGCGGCGATGGCCTGCTTCAGCGGATGGGCGGGACTGGTGGCGGGGGGCATCCTGTTTGAACGGGCGGAACGGAGGGGCGTTGCGGCGGGCGCCCGCTACGCCCGCCGCCGCAGGAGCCAGCCGGGAAGCCGCCCGCCCTCAATGTTGGGAAGAAGGGCGGTGAGCAGGCCCAGGAAGGGCAGGAAGGAACAGATGCGGTAGACCGCGTCGATGCCGACCATGTCGGCCAGTTCCCCCAGCCCGGCCGCCCCGAGCCCGCCCAGGCCGAAGGACAGGCCGAAGAACAGCCCGGCCACGAGGCCAACCTTCCCCGGCATCAGGTCCTGCGCGTAGACGAGGATGGCCGAGAAGGAGGAGGACATGATCAGGCCGATCAGCACCGTCAGCACCACCGTCGGCACCAGCCCGACATAGGGGAGCGCGAGGGTGAAGGGCAGCGCGCCGAGGATGGAGAACCAGATCACCGGCAAGCGACCGATCCGGTCCCCAATGGCGCCGCCGGCCAGCCCGCCGACCACGACCGAGGCCAGGTAGACGAAGAGGAGCACCTGCGCCGTCTGCACCGAGAGATCGAAGCGGTGGATCAGGTAGAAGGTGTAGTAGGAGCTGAGGCTGGCCGTGTAGACGTTCTTTGAGAAGAGCAGCATCACCAGCACGCCGATGGCGAAGAGCACGCGGTTGCGCCCGAGGGCGGCCGGCGCATTGCCGCCGGAGCGCCGCCCGCGCGGCATGGCCCTCTGCCGGTTCCGCACGTACCAGGCACCGATCCGGAACAGGACGAGCATGCCAAGGAGCGCCGCCCCGGAGAACCAGGCGATGCTGCCCTGGCCGCGGGGGGCCACGATGAAGGCGGCGAGGAGCGGGCCGATCGCCTGGCCGAAATTCCCGCCCATCTGGAACAGCGACTGGGCGAGCCCGTAGCGCCCGCCCGAGGCGAGGCGCGCGACCCGCGAGGATTCCGGGTGGAAAACCGAGGATCCCATGCCGATGAGGGCCGCCGCGAGCAGGATCACGGGGTAGCTTGAGGCCTGTGAGAGCACGAGGAGCCCGACGAGGGTGGAGCCCATGCCGATGGTGAGGGAATAGGGCATGGGATGGCGGTCGGTGTAAGCGCCGACCAGGGGCTGCAGGAGCGAGGCAGTGAACTGGAAGGCCAGGGTGATCAGGCCGATCTGCCCGAAATCCAGCGCGTAGTTGGCCTTGAGGATGGGATAGAGGGCCGGGACGAGCGACTGCATCATGTCGTTCAGCAGGTGGCACAAGCTGAGCGACAGGAGGACAGCGAAGGCGGTCCCTTCCGAGCCGCCCGTCGGGCCACTCCCTGCCCCACCCTGTTCCGGCGGAGGGACGGAGCCGGTCATGGGCTCCGGCCGGGTCTGGGGGTCGAGCGCGGTCTGGCTCATGCGGGCCCGGTCCTCTCAAGGAAACCTTGGGCGGGCCCGGCGTGGCCCGCCCGGGGCCCGTTACGCCCGGGCGGAGCGGTACACAACGGCGTCTCCATCATTCCTGACCGGTGGAACGCAGGGGCCGGGCCGTCGTCGCCCCGGCCGGGGTCACTCCACGGTGACGGCCTTCGCGAGGTTGCGGGGCTGGTCCACATCCGTGCCCTTCAGCACGGCCACGTGGTAGGCCAGCATCTGCACGGGGATGGCGTGCAGGATCGGGGCGACGAAGGGATCGACCTTCGGCAGCACCATCACGCGGCTGGCGAAGCGGCGGAGCGCGGGGGCCCCGTCCTCGTCCGTGAAGGCGATAATGCGGCCGCCGCGGGCCGCGGCCTCCTGCAGGTTGGAGGCGGTCTTCTCGAAGAGAGGACCGCTCGGGCACAGGGCGATCACCGGCACCGAGGAGTCGATCAGGGCGATCGGGCCGTGCTTCATCTCGCCGGCGGCGTAGCCCTCGGCATGGATGTAGGAGAGCTCCTTGAGCTTCAGGGCGCCTTCCATCGCGATGGGGAAGAGGCTGCCGCGGGCGAGGTAGAGGACGTCGCGCGCATCCTTGATGTCGGCGGCCAGGGCCTCGATCTCGGTGCTGGAATCCAGCAGCCTCGCGGCGTGCTCCGGCACCTCCAGCAGGGCGGCGGTCAGGCGCGCCTCCTCGGCGGCGTCAATGGCGCCGCGGGCACGGGCGAAGTTGATCGCCAGGCAGGCCATGACGGAGAGCTGGGCGGTGAAGGCCTTGGTGGAGGCCACGCTGATCTCGGGGCCCGCCACCGTCATCAGCGTCGTGTCGCTCTCCCGCGCCATGGTGCTTTCCGGCACGTTGACCACGGAGACGAGGGACTGGCCGCCGGAGCGCAGCAGCTTCATGGCGGCCAGGTTGTCCGCCGTCTCGCCGGACTGGGAGACGAACATGGCGGCGCCGCCTTCCGTCAGCGGCGGATCGCGGTAGCGAAGCTCGCTCGCCACATCGCAGTCCACGGGCAGACGGGCGAGCGTCTCGAACCAGTAGCGGGCGGTGTTGCAGACGAGGAAGGCGGAGCCGCAGCCGGAGAGCCAGAGGCGGGGCAGCGTCGCCGGGTCGAAGGGCAGCGCGGGGCGGGCCACGGCGCGGGTGGCGGGGTCCACGTACTGGCGGAGCGTGTCACCGATCACCGCGGGGTGCTCGTGCAGCTCCTTCTCCATGAAGTGGCGGTAGTTGCCCTTGCCGATGGCGGCGCCGGAGAAGGCGGTGGTCTTGACCGCACGCTCCACGGGCTGGTCCGCCGCGTCGAAGAACCGGGCGTCGCGGTCGCTGACGATGGCCCAGTCGCCCTCGTCCAGATAGGCGATGCGGCGGGTCAGCGGGGCCAGGGCCAGGGCGTCGGAGCCGATGAACATCTCCTCCTCGCCGTAGCCGATCGCGAGCGGGGCGCCCTGGCGGGCGGCCAGCAGCTTGCGGGGGTGGCCGGCGAAGACCGCGGCGAGGGCGAAGGCGCCGTGCACGCGCTTGAGGGCGCCGGAGAAGGCGTCTTCCGGGCTGTCGCCCCGCGCGAGGCGGTGGTCCACGAGGCGGGCGAAGGTCTCGGTGTCCGTCTCCGTCTCGAACTCCGCGCCCTCGGCCTCCAGCTCGGCGCGGAGCTCGGCGTGGTTCTCGATGATGCCGTTATGGACGATGGAGACGCGGCTGGTGCCGTGCGGGTGGGCGTTGCGCGTGGTGGGGGCGCCGTGGGTGGCCCAGCGGGTATGGCCGATGCCGGTGGTGCCGGGCAGCGGGTCGTGCTCCAGCACCTCGGCCAGGTTGCCCAGCTTGCCCTCGGCGCGGCGGCGCTCCACATGGCCGTTCACCAGGGTGGCGATACCCGCGCTGTCATAGCCGCGGTATTCCAGGCGGCGCAGGGCCTCCAGCAGGCGGGGCGCCGCTTCCTCGCGACCGACGACGCCGACTATACCGCACATCGCTTACTTCTCCTTACGGCGGGAGGCGCGGAACGCCGCGGCGCGGCCTTCCTTCTGCTCCTGGCGGGCGCGGCCGAAGGCCATGGCATCCGGCACGACCGTTTCGGTGATAGTAGAGCCGGCCGCGACGAAGGCGCCATCACCCAGTGAGACGGGCGCCACCAATGTCGCGTTTGAGCCAATAAAGACACCCGCCCCGATATTGGTTTTGTGCTTAGCGTAACCGTCGTAGTTGCAGGTGATGGTGCCGGCGCCGATGTTGGTGCGCGCGCCCACCGTGGCGTCGCCGATGTAGGAGAGGTGATTCGCCTTCGCTCCCTCCCCCAGCACCGCCGCCTTCAGCTCCACGAAGTTCCCGACATGAGCGTTGGCGCCCACTTCCGTGCCCGGGCGCAGCCGGGCGAAGGGGCCGATCACGGCGCCCGAACGCACGGTGCAGGCTTCCAGGTGGGAGAAGGCGCGGATATCCACGCCGTCCTCGATGGTGACGCCGGGCGCGAAGACCACGTCCGGGCCGACCGTGACGTCCTGGCCGATCCGCGTGTCGAAGGAGAGGGTGACGCTCTCCGGGCGGGTCAGGGTGGCGCCGCCCTCCATCGCCTTCCGGCGCAGGGCGGCCTGCACGGCGGCCTCGGCCTCCGCCAGTTCCAGGCGGGAGTTGATGCCCCGGCACTCGGCCTCTGCAGCCTCCACGGCGACGGCGCGGAAGCCCTCGGTCCGGGCGGCGGCGACCACGTCGGTCAGGTAGTACTCGCCGGCGGCGTTGTCGTTCTTCAGTTCGCGAAGCCAGTGGAACAGGCGCGGGGCGGCGGCGCAGATCACGCCGACATTGCAGAGGGTGATGGCGCGCTGCTCCTCCGTCGCGTCCTTCCACTCCACCACGCCGGCGATGCCGCCATCCCCGTGCGGCACGACGCGGCCGTAGCGGCCGGGATCGGCGGGGCGCATGGCGAGCAGGGCGAGGTCGGAGGAGACGCGGGCGAGGAGGAGGCGGCGCAGCGTCTCGGCCGTGATCAGCGGGTTATCGGCATAGAGGACGGCGACGTCGCCCTCGAATCCCTCCAGCAGGGGGGCGGCCTGCAGGGCGGCGTGGCCGGTGCCCAGGCGTTCCCGCTGCACCACCGTGGCATGGGGGGCAGCCGCCTTCTCCAGCGCCGGCATGTCCGGACCGGTGACGACGACGATGCGGTCGAACACCTCCTCGCAGGCGGCGATGAGGTGGTTGAGCATCGGCCGCCCGGCCACGGGGTGCATCGCCTTCGGCAGGGCCGAGCGCATGCGGGTGCCGAGCCCGGCGGCGAGGAGGATGGCAGCCCTTTGCATGGGGTGGATAAGCCCTGTGCCGGCAGCTTCCGCAAGGGCGAAGACGGCTCAACCTTCATTGCGGGCCGTAATGCGGGATGGCATGGGGTCCGGCATGGATCGCATCGCCCTTTTCGACCTCGACGGCACGCTGCTGGACAGCGCGCCGGACATCCATGCCGCGCTGGATCGGTTGATGGCCGCCCATGACCGCCCGGGATTCACCCGGGAGGAGGTTTGGCGGATGATCGGGGACGGGGTGGCGGTGCTGGTTCAGCGGGCCTGCGCCGCCCGGAGCCTGGAGAGCACCCCGCTGCTGGTGGCGGAGTTCCTGGCCGATTACGAGGCCCATGCGGCGGACGAGACCCGGCCCTTCCCCGGCATCCCCGAGGCGCTGGCCGCCCTGAAGGCGGGCGGGTGGCGGCTGGCGGTCTGCACCAACAAGCCGGAGAAGGCGGCGCGGATCGTCCTGGGTGACCTCGGGCTGACCTCCGTGCTGGACGATATCGGCGGGGGCGACAGCTTCCCCGTCAGGAAGCCCCATCCCGGCCATCCCCTCGCGCTGCTGGCGCGGATGGGGGCGGAGCCGGGGCGCGCCGTGCTGATCGGGGACCATCAGAACGACACCCGCGCGGCGAAGGCGGCGGGGATCGCCCCGGTCTTCGCGGCCTGGGGTTACGGCACACCCGAAATGGCGGAGGGGGCGCCGGTCGCAGGCGCGCCGGCCGAGCTGGTCGGGCTGCTGGCCTCCGTCCTGCCGGGCTGAGGGCCATTGCGGCGGCCGGCGCCGGGCCGCAGCATCACGGCGCAAGGGCGGGGGATGAGGATGATACGCGTGGTGCGCTGGTTTGCGGTGGCCGCGACGGTGCTGGCCTGCTCTCCTGCCGCCGCGGCGGATGTGCGGGTGCTGACAGCCGGAGCCTTCAAGGCCGTGGTGCTGGCCGCCGCGCCGGCCTGGGAACGCGAGACCGGGCACCATCTGGTCGTGGCGAACGACACGGCCGGCGCCCTGGCCCGGCGCGTGACGGAGGGCGAGGGTTTCGACCTGCTGATCGTGCCGCCCGCGCAGATGGAGGCGCTGGCCCGTGCCGGCCGGGTGGCGCCCGGCGCGGTGCCGCTGGCGCGGGTGGGCGTGGGGGTCGGGGTGCGGGCGGATGCGCCGCGTCCGGACGTCGCCAGCGTCGAGGCGTTCCGCGCGGCCGTGCTGGCCGCGCCGCGCATCGCCTATATCGACCCGGCCTCCGGCGGATCGAGCGGCGCCTATGTGGAGGGGCTGCTGCAGCGCCTGGGGGTCGCGGACCAGATGCGGGACCGGCGCGTGCTGGTGCGGGGCGGGCTTGTGGCGGAGCGCGTGGCGGACGGGTCGGCCGATCTCGCCATACACCAGATCAGCGAGATCCTGCCGGTCGCCGGGGTGGTGCTGGTTGGGCCCCTGCCGGCGGAAATCCAGTCCTGGACGAGCTATTCCGGCGGCCTTTCCCCCTCCCCCACCGCGGGTGGAGAGGCGGCGCGGGGCTTCCTGGCCCATCTGGCGGGGCCGGCAGGACGGGCGGTGCTGCGGGCCAAGGGGATGGAAGTGCCGGCGGAGTAGCGGCGATCGAGACCTGCCCTCGTTCTGACCTGTCCGAGGCGAAGAGGAGGTTCCTCTCCCCGGCCCGGGACAGATCGGAGGTCAGTTCCCCGCCCGCGCCTGGGCCTCGCCGGGCGGGCCGAAGCTGGCGAGGCGGGCGGAGATGGTGCCGAACCAGCGGTTCACGGAATCGATGCGGACAGGGATCAACGGCCGGCCCGGCGCGGCCTCGCCCAGCCAGGCCGTGCCGGTCTGGGGGCGGCGCGCGGCCTCCCGGTCCTCGTCCTTTCGGAAGCCGGCGAGGAACCGGCCCTCGAAGTCGCAGCGCAGGGCGGTGCCGGACCACTCGTCGCGGGCGGGCGCGAACTGCTCCCGGCCCCGGGACCGGGCGGTGGTCTCGCTCAGGCGGCGGCCGTCGAAGGCGCGCAGGCTGCCGTCGCAATTGCCGGTCCGGCGGGCCTGGCGGACGAGCTGGGCGATGGCGGAGAGGTTGTCCACGGTGTTGCGCCGCGCATCCTCCGGCACCGTTTCCCGCTCCTCGTCGTTCGGCGGGACCATGGCGCGGATCGCTGGCTGATTGCCCGGCCACTCGATCACGGTGCGCCGGTTCTCGCCGCGCCAGACGCCCTCGGAGACGTAGCGGCGCGGGCGGGCCCGGTCGCCTTCCCACACGCCTTCCACACGGGTGACGAGGGTGCCGCCGGAGAAGGCCGCGACCACGCCACGGGTTCGGGTGCGGAACTCAACGGTGTAGCCGGCCTCGGTAATGTCGAGAGTGGCGTTCACCTCCATCACCGTCATGCCGACGGCCTGGACCGTATAGGTGGCCGCGATGGGCTGGGCCTGGGCGGAGGGAGCGCCCGTGAGGAACAGCAGGGCCGGAACGGCAAGCAGGGCGAGGCGAGCTGGCCGGACCGGGTTCATGCGATGTCCTTCGATGATCCTTTATAGATCGTGATGGACCGGCATCTTGAACAGGGGGGCGGTGACCAGCGCGGTCAGGGCTCCAGCGGGCGGGCCAGGAAGATCGTGCCGGGCACGGGCGTCTCGTAATAGGGCGGGATGGGGCGGAACCCCGCACGCCGGTAGAGGGCGATGGCTTCCGCCATGCCGGGCAGCGTATCCAGCCTGATCTCCCGATGCCCGGCGGCGCGGGCGGCGGCGAGGACAGCCTCCACCAGGGCGCGGCCGAGGCCCAGTCCGCGCGCCGAGGGAAGGACGTAGAGGCGCTTCATCTCGCACGAACCCGCCCCCAGTGGCCGGAGGGCGGCGCAGCCGAGCGGTGCGCCATCGCCGGCGCGGGCGAGGAGGAGGGCACCCTCGGGCGGGGCGTAGCGACCGGGCAGAGAGGTCAGCTCGGCCTCGAAGCCCTGGAAGGAGAGGTCCAGGCCGAGGGCTTCCGCATAGCCGCGGAAGAGCCGCGCCACCTCGTCCAGGTCCGGGGCGGAGGTCGCGGGCGCGATGCGGAAGGGCTGCGTCACAGGGCGAGATTGGGCGGGCGCCGGGGCCGGGACAAGGCCATTCCCAGCCGCTTGACAGGCCGGCGCGGGTGGAGGATATGCCCCGCCACTCCGGGCGCGTAGCTCAGCGGGAGAGCATTCGCTTCACACGCGAAGGGTCACAGGTTCAATCCCTGTCGCGCCCACCACTTCCCCTTCCCGTGGGGACATCGACGACAATCCGACAGGTCCTGGCAACGGCTCCATTGGGGTCCGCGGCCCTCCCAGGCCGCGCGCCGTGACGGCGCGCGGCTGGGGGCAACGCGCCTACTGGGCCCGGGTCTGAGAGGCGCGGCCCGGCCGCAGCTCGTCGCGGGTCAGGGCGGTGTCCCCGTTCAGGTCGCGGGAGCGAAACAGCGCCTCGGCGAATGGGCGCAGCTCCGTCGTCGTCACGCGGCCGTCGCGGTCGGCGTCCACGGCGCGGAACATGGACTGTGCGCGCTCCTCCATCCGCTCGACCCGCTCCTGCCGTGCAGGGTTCGCGCCGCGCGGGGCCTGGGCGAAGGCATAGCTCCGGAATTCATCCCAGGTGAGGCCGCCATCCTTGTTGGTGTCGGCGGCGGCGAAGCGGGCGGCCAGGGCGTCCCAGGCCTCGGCCTCGGTCACGCGCCCGTCGCGGTTGGCATCGGCGCCCTGCAGCATGCGCTCGGCGCCCCGGCCCATGGGAATGACCTGGGCCGGGCCGGCGGCGGGGCGCATCGGGGCTGCCTCGGGCGCGGCAGGCTGGGGGGTCGCGGGCTGGGGGGTCGCGGGCTGGGCCAGGGCAGGCAGGGCCATGGCGCCGATCCCGAGGGCGATGGCGAGGGCGGAGAAGGTGGTCTTGCGGTCACGGCTCAATGGCTGGTCCTCCTTGGGGCCGCCCCGAAGATGGGACGTGCCGTGTAACGCCGCGAGCCGGCCTCGGTGATGAAGCGTGACCACCGTGCCGATCGCCGGACTGGCGGACCGGGAGCGGACCTCGATGCTGATGCCGAACTGGCTTTGGAGTTCGGGCAGGAATGCCCGTGGACACCCAACCCGCCGGATCGACCGCAACGCCGGGTGTTAACTACCGCCGAATTTCGTACGATGCCGTGTCGATGACAGGCCCTAGGACAACCACCGGTTCCGCACGGATTCCGTCAGCGCCCTCCATTCAAACGGCTCTGACGCAGGAGGAGCGTCGCTGGGACGAGCTGGTGGGCGACCTGTACCTCGCCGCCTTCGACCCGCGGGCGGCGGCGCGCGTGGCGCCCTCGCTCAACATCCTGCTGGGCGGAGGGGCTGCGGCGGTGTGGACGCTGGACCCGCGGACCGGCGCACCGGCCGGCCGCGCCCTGACCAACATGACCGTGGAGGCGCTGGCCGGCTATGCCGCGCACTGGCACGCCCATGATCCCTGGACGGTGCCGCTCCTCCGCTCCACTCCAGGACGGGTGGTGCGCGGGGCGGAGCTGATCGCCGACGACGCCCTCCTCCGAAACCCCTACTACGCGGAACACGGGATCCTTCACGGGCAGTTCCATGTGCTGGGGACGGCGCTTCCCCTGTGGGGAGCGGACGACGCGCCGCGCCTGGCCGGGGCCGTTTCCATCCAGCGGCCGCGCGGCGCGGGCGCCTTCGAGGACTTCGCGGTGCAGGGCCTGAACCGCCTGCTGCCGCATCTCCGCCGCAGCCTGCAGCTGGAGGCGCAGGACACCGGCGGGACGGCCGGGGGCGAGATGCTGGAGGTACTGTCCGGACCGGCGGCGGTGCTGGACGGCTCCGCCATGGTGCTGCGGGCCAATGCCGCCGCCGAGGCGCTGGACCGGGAGGGCGGGCCGTTGCGGCTGCGCGGGGGCGGCGGAGCGCCGATCTCCGCGACGGGGGCGGAGGACACGGCCTGGCTGCGCCGGGCGGTGGCGGACGCGGCCCGCGGCGGGGCGGGGGGCGCGCGGCGGCTGGCGGATGCCGGCGGCGCGCAGCACGCCGTGCTGGTCACCCCCCTGCCCCGCCAGATGCTGGGGCAGGACGGCCGGGGCCGATCACCGGGGCTGGCGCTGCTTCTGCTGCGCCGCCTCTCACCGGGGTCGGACGAGGCGCGGCTGACGCAGCTCGGCATCATCGTCTTCGGCTTCACCTCCGCCGAGGCACAGGCGGCCGCGATGCTGGCGTCCGGACGAGGCCCCGAGGAGGTCGCGACCATCCGGGCGGTGCGGCTCAGCACGGTTCGGACGCTGCTGCGCAATGCCTGCGATAAGGCGGGCGTGCAGAACCTGCGCGAGCTCGTCCGTATCCTGACCCTGCTCCTCAGGTGACGGCGGAGCCCCGCCGCGCGCCTTCTCGCCGGTGCTTGGCAGACGGCCTGCCGGGGACCAAGCTCCTCCGAAACCAGAAGGATCGAGGAGCGACCATGGCCCATCATCCCGCCCTTCCACGCCGTGGGCTCGCCGGCGTGGCGGCGCTCGCGGCCCTCGCGGCAGGAACCCCCGCCCTCGCGGCGGGTGAGGCGCCCCGTCCTTCCGGCACCTCGATCGAGGCGGAGGAGCACTGGGCGAAGAAGGGCGACGTGAACCTCTATCTCTGGCGCCGCCGCGCGGCCGGGTCGGAGCGGCGGCCCGTGCTCTTCCTCGTGCACGGATCGTCCTTCTCCGGCCGCGGCGGGTTCGACCTGCAGGTGCCCGGCCATCCCGGCTACTCGATGATGGAGCACTTCGCCGGGCTGGGCTTCGACGTCTGGGCGCTGGACCACGAGAACTACGGAAAATCGTCCCGCACCGGGAGCAATTCCGACATCCGATCCGGCGTGGAGGACCTGAAGGCCGGCTTCGCGAAGGTGGAGGAGGTGACGGGCCAGCGCACGCTGATGGTCTACGGCCAGTCCTCCGGCGCCATCCGCGCCGGGCGCTTCACGAACGAGAACCCGGACCGGGTGGAGCGGCTGGTGCTGGACGCCTTCACCTATACCGGCGAGGGCGCGCCGGAGATCATGCGGCGGCGCGAGCAGGTGGCGAGCTACCGCGCGCGGAACTTCCGGATGATGAACCGCGAGGCCTTCGTGGGGATCTTCAGCCGCGACGATCCCTCGACCTTCGAGCCGGCGGTGCCGCAGGCGCTGGCCGACTACGAGTTGGCGCTGACGGACCGCGCGCCAAGCGGCACCTATCTCGACATGGCCGTGAACATGCCGATGGTGGATCCGAAGCGCATCGCCTGCCCCGTGCTGATGTGCCGGGCGGAGACGGACGGGAACGCGACAGATGCGGAGCTGCTGGACTTCTTCGGGCAGCTGCCGAACCGGGACAAGCAGTTCGCGATGATGCGGGGGATCGCGCATGTCGCGGTGCTCGGCACGAACCGGCACCGGATCTGGCACGTGATGGAGGAGTTCCTCACGCTCCCCGCACTGCGCGGGGCCTAGCCGCCCCGCGCGCGCCCGGGTTCAGCGGGCCGGCGTGCCGGGCTCGCCCAGGTCCCACCAAATGCCGGCAAAGGCCGCCAGCCCTTCCCGCATCATGGCGGGGATCACGTGCTCGTCCGGGCCGTGCTGCTTGCAGCCGTTGTAGGAATGGGGAACCCAGACGAGCGGCGTGCCCAGCAGGTCCACGAAGACGTCACCGGGCAGGCCGCCGGAGGCGTTGGGCGTGACCTGCACGCGGGTGTTCAGCGACGTCTCCATGCTCGCCTTGGTCCAGAGCACCCAGGGATTGTCGGGCGGGGTGCGGCTGGCGGGCATGCGGATGCCGGTCTTCTCGATCGCGACCTTCTGGAACCCGTGGGCGTCCAGGTGGGCGCGCAGCGCGGGCTCGAACTTCGCGTGATCGGAATCGCCGGTGTAGCGGATCTGGCAGACGGCGCGGGCGTCCGGAGCCACGGCGTTCACCGGGGCTTCGGGGCGGCCGCTGAGCATGGCGAGGACGATGAAGCTGGCCCAGCCGTAGATCTTCTCAGCGGGGGTCAGGCCGGGCTCGCCCCATCCCTCGTCGATGGTGGCGGCGCCCTCCCCTCCGCCAACGGGGCAGCCCTCCAGCGCGGCGCGGATATTGGCGGGCACGGTCTCGCCGGGCAGCCAGTCGCGGACGAGGATTTTCCCGTGCTGGTCGGCGATGCTTGCGATGGCGTGGGAGAGGAGGATGGCCGGGTCGGTCGTCAGGCCACCCCAATGTCCGGAATGGACGCCGCCGTTCCGCAGCTTCACCACGAGGTCGAACATGAAGCTGCCGCGGGAGCCGGCGGCGATGGTGGGCAGTGCAGGTTCCACGCGCGGGCCGTCTGAGGCGATGAGGGCGTCGGCGGCGAGCGCGTCGCGATGGGCCTCGACGAAGGGGCGAAGGCCCTTGGAGCCCAGTTCCTCCGACATCTCCAGCACCAGCTTCACGTTAGCGCCGAGCTTGCCGTCCCGCTCGGCCAGCACGGCCTCAAGGGCCGCGAGGTTGATGATGTGCTGGCCCTTGTTGTCGGCGGTGCCGCGCCCGTACCAGAGGCCGTCCTTCTCGGTCACGGCCCAGGGCTTGATGCCGTCGCTCCACTGGTCCTCCAGCCCGCGCACGGTGTCGCCATGGCCGTAGAGGAGAACGGTGGGGCGGGAGGGGTCCTCCACGCGCTCGGCGATGAGGATGGGGCCGCAGCCCGGCTCGGGGTTGGGGTGGATCGAGGAGGTGAAGCCGAGGCGGGCGACCCAGGGCTGGATCCCTTCCTCCAGGTAGCGGCGGCACTCCGCGGCCGCGGCAGGGTCCTGCGAGGTGGAGGGGATGGCGATCAGGGCGGCCAGGCGGTCGCGGAAGGCGCCGCTGTCGAATTCGGCGCGGGCACGGGCGATGGCGGCTTCGCGGCTGGGCATGGGGCCCTCCTCTCGATGGTGATCAGGGGAATAGTGCGGATCGGGCCGGGCCGGGAGGTGGCGCGGTGCGATTGACGGCGCGCCGGGCGGGTGCCGCAATACCGGGAGAAGGCGCCGGCAGCGCGCCCGCGGAGGAGATGCCATGAGAGCACACGGATTTGCCGTCCTGCTGGCCCTGGGGTTGACGGCGGCCTTGCCCGCCCTGGCGCAGGACATGCGCGCCACCCTGCCCGGGCGCACGGAGGTGCTGCCGCTGCGGAGCACGACGCCGGATGGCGGCGCCTTCCTGCGCGGTGAGAAGGGCGGAGAGGTGACGCTGGCGGGAGAGCTTCGCCTGCCGCAGGGGCCGGCGACGAGCCGCGTTCCCGCGGTGGTACTCGTGCACGGGTCGGGCGGCATCAGCGGCTCGACGGAGCTCTGGGCCCGGCAGCTCAACGAGGCGGGGATCGCGGCCTTCATCCTCGACAGCTTCGCGGGGCGCGGGATCACCAGCACGGTGGCGGACCAGGACCTGCTGCATTCGCTGGCGATGATGGTCGACGCCTATCGCGCGCTGGACCTGCTGGCGGCGCATCCTCGCATCCGGGCGGACCGGATCGCGGTGATGGGGTTCTCGAAGGGGGCGGTGGCCGCGGTCTATTCCGCGAGCGAGCGGTTCCGGCGGCTGCACGGGAGTTCGGGGAACCGCTTCGCGGCGCATATCGGGCTCTATACGCCTTGCAATGTCCGCTACGAGGGCGACGCGGGGGTGGCGGCCGTGCCGATCCGGCTGCACCACGGCGTGGTGGACGACTACGTGCCCGTCGCGCCCTGCCGCGACTACGTGGAGCGGCTGCGCGCGGCCGGGGCCGATGCGACGTTGACGGAATACCCGAACGGCCAGCACGGCTTCGACAGCCCGATGATCCCGCCGCTGGTTCCCGTGCCGACCGCGCAGAGCACGCGGAACTGCCGGATGCAGGAGGGCGCGAACGGCGTGATCAACCTCGCCGGGACGAACGAGCCCTTCGTGCAGAAGACCTCGTCCTGCGTCGCCGTCGGGGCCCATACGGGTTATGCGGCGGAGGATGCGGCGGCGGTGCGCCGGAACGTGCGGGCCTTCCTGGTGGAGACGCTGCTGCGCTGAGGAGCGGGGCGGCCGTGCCCGGCACGGCCGCCCCGACCGATCAGACGGCGGTGATGTTGTTCTCCTTCACCACCTTGCCCCAGCGCGCGTGGTCACGGCGAACCATGTTGGCGAAGTCCTCGATGGAGCCGCCGCCGGGCTCGTCGCCCTGGCCGGTGATCTTGTCGCGCACGGCCTGGTCCTTCAGCGCGGCGTCCTGCGCAGCGTGGACCCGCTGGATCACCTCGTCCGGCGTGCCCTTCGGGGCGAAAAGGCCGATCCAGGCGGTGAAGACGAAGTCCGGCAGGCCCTGCTCGGCGGCCGTCGGCACATCCGGCAGCGCGGGGGCGCGGGCGGCGCCGCTGACGAGGATGGGCTTCAGCTGGCCGGACTTGATGAAGGGCGAGAGGACGGAGGCGGCGTCGAACATCGCGGAGAAGCGGTTGGCCACGAAGTCCTGGATGGCCGGGCCGGAGCCGCGATAGGGCACGCTCTCCATCTCCGGCTTGCCGATGCGGTCACGGAACAGCTCCATCGCGCAGTGGGAGAGGCTGCCGGCCGTCGGGGATCCGTAGTTCACGCCGCCGGGCTGCGCCTTGATCCAGGCGGCCAGCTCCCGGACGTTGTTGGCGGGTACGGAGGGATGGACGCAGAGGACCATGGAGCTCTGCAGCGTCAGCCCGATCGGCATCAGATCGAGCGGGTTGATCGTCATGTTCGGGAAGGTGTGCGGGTTGATCGCCATCGGCGAGGAATTGCCCGCGAGCAGCGTGTAGCCATCCGGCCGCGCGCGCAGCACGGCTTCCGTGCCGATATTGCCGCCAGCGCCGCCGCGGTTGTCGATCACGACCGACTGGCCGAGGTTCTGGGCAAGGCCCGGCTGCACGATCCGTGCGGCGAAGTCGGTCTGCCCGCCGGGCGGGAAGCCGACGATCATCGTGACCGGGCGGTTTGGATAGGCCCCGCCCTGGGACTGGGCGCGCGCGGCGGGCGCGAGGCCGGCGGCAACGGTGCCGAGGCCGGCCCCGAGCGCCAGGCGCCGCGTGATCGTGTGATCGCTGTTGGACATGATCGTTGCCTCCTCCGGGCGTTCGGATCGCCTGACCCGGACATAATGCGAAACGGGAGCGGCTCCTAGCCGCGATCCCGGTGGGACTCCTAGCGCGTGCGCGCCGGGGCGGAGCTGCCGCTCCTGGAACCGGCGATGCTGCCGCCGAGAAGCGCGCCCGCGATGGCCGGTAGGGCTAGGCCGAGGACGGGAGCGGCGAGACCGGTGCCAGCATCCGGCAGGAAGACGGGGCTGCGGGAGGCGCCGGGCGGAATGGGAACGCCGACGCCGGTTCCGGCCGGGCGGGCCGCAAGCCGCGGGGCACTGCGGGGCGGGATGACCACGGCACCCTCGGCGGGAACGACGACGCTGCGAACCTCGCCCTGGGCGCGGGCCGCCGGGGCGAGGGGCGGGAGGAGGAGGGCCAGGGCGAGCGGTGCGGCGAGGCCGGACCGCATCATGGAGCCCTGGGACATACGCTCTCCTCTCGCCATCCTGGCGTGGGTTGCCGCCGCGCAACCGTTCCGCGCGGAAGATGGCAACTCACGCCAGCGTGAGTCAACGCGAGTCCCGGCGCCCGAGGAGGTGGCGCGCGATGATGACGCGCATGATTTCGTTCGTGCCCTCGAGGATGCGGTGGACGCGCAGGTCGCGTACCAGCTTCTCCACCCCGTAGTCGTGCAGGTAGCCGTAGCCGCCGAGGAGTTGCAGCGCCTCATCCGCCACGCGGTGGCCGGTGTCGGAGGCGAACCGCTTGGCCATCGCGCAGAAAGGCCCGGCATCCGGCGCCTTGCTGTCCAGCTTCGCGCAGGCGCGCCAGAGGAGGGAGCGGGCGGCCTCCAGTTCCGTCGCCATGTCGGCAAGGCGGAACTGCGTGGCCTGGAAGTCGGAGACGGCCTTCCCGAAGGCGCGGCGTTCCCGCACGTAGTCCAATGCGATGTCCAGCGCGCGCTGGGCCCCGCCGATGGAGCAGGCGCCGATGTTCAGGCGCCCGCCGTCCAGCCCGGCCATGGCCATGCGGAAGCCCTGGCCTTCCTCGCCCAGCAGGGCGTCGGCGGAGACGCGCGCGTCCTGGAAAGTCATCATGCGCGTGGGCTGGGCGTTCCAGCCCATCTTCTTCTCGTTGGCACCGAAGGAGAGGCCTTCCGTGTCCTTCGGAACCAGGAGGGCGGAGACGCCGTCCGGCCCCTCCCCGCCCGTGCGGACCATGGTGAGGTAGAGGTCCGAGGTGCCGGCGCCGGAGATGAACTGCTTGGAGCCGTTGAGGACGTAGCCGCTGTTGTCGCGGGCGGCCTTCGTGCGCAGCGCGGCGGCGTCGCTTCCCGAGCCCGGCTCCGTCAGGCAGTAGGAGGCGATGCGCTCCATGGTGACGAGGGCGGGCAGGTGCTCCGCGCGCTGGGCCTCGCTCCCCCAGCGGTCGATCATCCAGGCGACCATGTTGTGGATGGAGAGGAAGGCGGCGGTGACGGGGCAGCCGGTGGACAGCGCCTCGAACACCACGGCCGCGTCCAGGCGGGTCAGGCCGGAGCCGCCCGATTCCTCCCGCACATAGAGGGCGGCCATGCCGAGCGCTGCGGCCTGGCGCATCTCCTCAACCGGGAAGTGTCGGGCGGCGTCCCATTCCAGGGCCTTCGGGGCCAGCACCTCCCGGGCGAAGTCCCGGGCGACTTCCTGCAGGGCGCGGGTGTCCTCGGGCAGGTCGAAGGCGTTATCCAGGGGCATGGTGCCGTTTCCTCGTTTCTCTCATCGGGGTTTTCCCCATTGGGCCGCGCGCGCGGGGCGGCGTCCAGTTCTGCTGGCGCTGCTGGCGCTCATCCCCCTCCCCTCCCACGCCGCCGCGCCGCTCACGGAGGAGACGGCGGCGGCCATGGGCAGCTTCATGCAGATCTGCGCCCGGGTGCTGGCGGGCGGGGACAGCGCCGCCGCCGCGCGGGAGGCGGGGTTCGCCGCGATCCCGGCGGACAAGGCCGCCTCCCTCCTGCGCGGGGGCGAGGGGCAGGTCATGGTGGCGCGCGGGGCCTCGGTGGGGACGATGGTGCTGATTCTCAGCCAGAGACCCGTGGCCTGTTCCCTGCGGCTGCAGCGCATGGACGTGGAAACGGCCGAACCGCTCTTCGTGCGTCTCGCGGAAGGCACGGCGCGGCCGGGGCTGACGGTGACGCGCGCCTTTGACGGCAGCGTGCCCGTGCCGGGCGCCAGGGCGGCGCGGCAGATCACATACCGCCTCTCCTCCGGCCAGGCCGGGCGGCCGGATCTGGCGCTGGCCTTCACCGGGGATGCCGATCCGCGGGCGGGGACGCAGGGCGTGCTGACATTCGGCACGGTCGCGCCCCGGCGGCCCTGAGGGCGGTGTGACGATTCGTCTCGTCCGCACGCGCGAATAACACCTGTTCTTGCCCGCCCGGTGCCGCACCGGGACCCTGCCGGCCAGTTTCTGACGGGGCGGGTTCCATGACACCAGAGCGCAGCGCAAGGGGCGGGCCCGCAGTCCGAAAGCTTCTTCTGGCCTCCGCGGCCGGCGCGGGGCTTCTCTGCGCCACCCTTCCAGCCTCCGCGCAGACGGTGCAGGAGCTGCGGGCGCAGCTCAACGCCTTGCAGCGGCGCATCGACCAGCTGGAGACGGCGCAGCGCCGCGCCGACCAGCGGAATGCGGAACTGACGCGCGCCGCCCGCCCGGTGACGGGCGCCGCGCCGGCGCAGGCCCCGGCCGCCCCCGGTTCCGCTCCGGCGCAGGGCGCCCCGCCTACGGCTCTCGCGCGCGGCGGATCCAGCGCCGCGGGCGGGGCGGATCAGGCGCCGCCGCAGGTGACCTCGGCCATTCCCGTCCAGGCGCAGCGGGCGGATTCCAGTGACCAGTGGCGAGGCTCCTTCCCCGGCTCCTTCCGCGTGCCGGGCACGGACACATCCGTGCGGCTCTATGGCTTCGCCAAGCTCAACATGTCCGGCGATCTCGGGCCGCGGAACCGGTCCGACACGATCAACGGCCAGTCCATCCCGCTGTCCCACGGTGCGAACGGCGCGAGGCAGCCCGGGGATTTCCAGGCGAGCGGCCGGCGCTCCCGCCTGGGCATCGAGACGCGGACCCCCTTCGGCGCGGAGTTCGGCGAGGTGCGGACGCAGGTCGAGATCGACTTCGCCGGGCAGACCAACGACCTGACGACGCAGGGCACGAGCAACGCCTATACGCCGCGCCTGCGCCAGGCCTTCGCCGAGTTCGGGCAGTTCCAGGACGGCGGCTGGGGGACCGTGCTGGTGGGGCAGAGCTTCTCGCTCTTCGCCGACACGCCCCTGGTGCCGCTGCAATGGCTGAACGACTGGACGCCGCTGGCCATGGACGCGGTGCGCCAGGCGCAGCTCCGCTATTCCCGCCGGCTGGGCGACGGGATCACGGTGAAGGTGGCGCTGGAGAACAGCTACAGCGACATCACCGCCACCGGCGGCACGAGCTATCCCGATGCGAATGGCGGGGCGGGCTTCGGCATCAACCAGGTGCCGGACCTGACGGCGCAGGCGATCTGGGAGGGCCGCTGGGGCTTCGCCGCGCTGCGCGGCATGCTGCGCCAGATCCGCATCAGCAACGAGGGCGCGACCAGTCCCGCGCAGCGCTACAGCGATTCCGCGCTGGGCTTCGGCATCGGCGCCACGGGCGCGGTGAACCTCATTGACAAGCGACTGATCCTGGCGGGCAGCGCGCATTACGGACAGGGGCTGGGGCGCTACCTGGATTCCAGCTCCGCCGGCTTCGGGGCCGTGACGAGCTTCGGGCTCCCGGCGGTGGCCAGTGGCGGGCAGCAGGTCGATACCGTGGACGTGGCCGCGGCGATGGTAGGGCTGCAGTATCACTGGACGGAGACGCTGCGCACGAACGCCTCGCTGCACTGGGTCAGGCTGAGCTATCCGGACTATGTCCGCAACTTCGCCGGCTGCGCGGGGGCGGGCAGCGGCACGGTGTGCGACGCGGTGAACCGCAGCATCTGGGCCGCGGCGGTGAACCTGATCTGGAGTCCCGTGAAGCCGATCGACCTCGGCATCGAGTACATCCATGCCGAGCGGAGCCTGGAGAACCGCGACGTGAACGGCGCGCGGGGCGGCCGGTCCGACCGCATCCAGGCCTCGGCGATCGTGAGGTTCTGAGCGCGGCCTCACTCCGCCGCCATGGCAGGGATGGCGGCGGAGGTGTCCAGCCGCGCGGCAAGGGCGGCAAGGCGCGCGCGGGCCTTGCCGATCTTCGCGGCCTTCACCGGGCCGAAGCCCTTGATGCCACCCCAGGCCTCCACCCATTCGCGGATGGTGTCGCGGTTGCCGGCATCCATGCGCGGCAGCAGCGCCTCCAGCCCTTCGCGGAACTCGGCGATGAGGGCGCGCTCGGTGCGGCGCTCCTCCGTGTGGCCGAAGGGATCCAGCACCGTGCCGCGCAGGACCTTGCCGTGGCGCAGCAGGCCCATGGCGCCGATCATCCAGGGGCCGAAGTCGCGCTTCACCGGGCGCCCCGTCTCGGGATTGGTGCGGGAGAGGAAGGGCGGCGCGAGGTGCAGCACCTTCCGTTTCGTGCCGGTGAAGCCCGCATCCAGCGAGGCCTGCCAGGCGGCATCGGCGTGCAGGCGGGCCACCTCGTACTCATCCTTGTAGGCCATGAGCCGGTGAAGCTGGATGGCGACCGCGCGGCCGAGGCCCTCATCCACCGTGCGGATGCGGGCCACATAGCCGGCATAGTCCCGCGCGTAGGCGGCGCTCTGATAGGCTGTGAGGTCGCCGACGCGGCGGGCGATGAGCTCGTCCAGCGTCTCCGGCGTCTTCACGGTGGCGGGCGCTTCCAGGGCGGCGGCGCGGCCGAGGGCGAATGCGGTCCGGTTCCGGTCCACCGCCGTGCCGTTCAGTTCCAGCGCGCGATTGATCGCACCGAGCGAGAGGGGCAGGAGGCCGCGCTGGAAGGCGGTGCCGAGCAGGAAGACGTTGAGGAAGATGGCGTCGCCCAGCGTCTCCTCCACGCGGTGCGCGGCGGGCAGCGCGAGCAGCTCGCGCGAGGTGGCGCGCAGGTTGTCCAGGATGGCCGGTGCGTCGGCGCGCGGGGTGCCGAGCAGATAGCCGGCGGTGGCCGCGACATCGGCATTCACCACGGCGGCCGTTCGGTCCCTGGAGAGAAGCGGGCGGACATTGGCGCCGTGCGCGCCGATGGCGTCGGCGGCGATCAGCAGGTCGGCCTGTCCGGCGCCGATGCGCGGGCCGGCAAGGGTCTCGGGGGCCGCGCCTTCCGCACCGATGCGGATCTGCGCCTGCACACCGCCGCCTTTCTGGGCGAGGCCGAGCTGATCCATGCTGCGGACCGGGCGGCCATCGATATGCGCGGCGGTGGCGAGAATGGCGGCAAGCGCGGTGACGCCCTGGCCGCCGATCCCGGCGAGGACGACGTTCCAGGCCTCGCCGCGCAGGGCGGGCTGCGCGGGGTCGGGAAGGTTCTCGGGCGCCATGGCGGATTGCGGGTGCGCGGCGGGTTCCGCACCCTCCAGCGTGACGAAGGAGGGGCAGAAGCCCTTCAGGCAGGAGAAGTCCTGGTTGCAGGCGGACTGGTCGATCTGTCGCTTCTGCCCGAACTCCGTCTGCACGGGCTGCACGGCAAGGCAGTTGGACTGCACGCCGCAATCGCCGCAATCCTCGCAAACGCGCGGGTTGATGACCACGCGCTTCGTGGCCGCGGCGGCGGTGCCGCGCTTGCGGTGGCGGCGGCGCTCGGTCGCGCATTCCTGGTCGTAGATCAGGATCGTCACGCCCTGGCGCTCGCGCAGATCCTTCTGCACGGCATCCAGGCTGTCGCGGTGGTGATAGGCGATGCCCTTCGGCATCGTCGGGTCGTCCCGATGGCGCTCCGGATCGTCCGAGACGACGGCGATGTGGGCAGCGCCCTCCGCGGCCATCTGGGCGGCGATGCGGGGCACCGTCATCTCGGCTTCCGGCGTCTGGCCGCCGGTCATGGCGACGGCGCCGTTGACGAGGATCTTGTAGGTGATGTTCGCCTTCGCCGCGATGGCGGCGCGGATGGCGAGGCTGCCGGAATGCGAGTAGGTGCCGTCACCGAGATTTGCGAAGACATGGCCGGTCTTCACGAAGTCCTTCTGGCCGAGCCAGGGCATCCCTTCCCCGCCCATATGGGTGAAGACCTCGGTGTCCCGGTCCATCCAGGTGACCATGTAGTGGCAGCCGATGCCCGCCATGGCGCGGGAGCCTTCCGGCACCTTCGTGGAGGAGTTGTGCGGGCAGCCCGGGCAGAACCAGGGCTGGCGCAGCGCGACGGGCGCGCGCGCGGCCTCGGCCAGCGCGGTCAGCGCGGCGAGGCGGGCGGCCATGGACTCCGGGCGCGGCTCGCGCGGCAGGCGGGCGTCCAGGGCCCTGGCGATGGCGGCGGCGTCGAGTTCCGCGAGGTCGGACAGCAGCGGTGCGCCCGCCTCGTCGCGCTTGCCGGTGATCCGGGGCGCGTTCGGTGCGCGATAGAGGGCATCCCGAAGCTGGGCCTCGAGGAAGGAGCGGCGGTCCTCGACGACCAGGATCTCGTCCAGGCCTTCCGCGAAGGCACGCGCGGCCGCGTCGTCCAGCGGCCAGGCAAGGCCGACCTTCCAGATGCGCATGCCCAGCAGGCGCGCGGCGGTGTCGTCGATGCCGAGGTCCAGCATGGCCTGGCGCAGCGTGGCATAGGCCTTGCCGCGGGCCGCGATGCCGAAGCGGGCGCGTGGGGAATCCAGTACCACCTGGTCCAGCCCGTTGGCGCGGGCGAAGGCGATCGCGGCGGGCAGGCGCGTGCGGCGCAGCCGGCGCTCCTGCGCCAGCACGAGGTCGCGCAGGCGGATGTGGCGGCCGTCCTCGCCCTCGAAGTCGCCTTCCGGGATGATCGGGGCCCAGGGGCGAATGCGGAAGCTGGCGCTGGCGTCCATCGTGTCCGCCACGCATTTCATCGCGGCCCAGGTGCCGGCGAAGCGCGAGAGGGCGATGCCCTTCAGCCCGAACTCCAGGACTTCATGTACCCCCGCCGGGTCGAGGAAGGGGATCTCCAGGTCCATGAAGGCGTGGTCGGAAGCATTGGCGACGGTGGAGGACTTGGCGGAAGGATCGTCTCCGGCCAGGGCCAGCACGCCGCCCAAGGGAGAGGTGCCGGCCATGTTGGCGTGGCGCAGCGCGTCCCCGCTGCGGTCCACGCCCGGCCCCTTGCCGTACCAGATGCCGAAGACGCCGTCCTTCGTGCCGTCGTTGAAAAGGTTGGCCTGCTGCGTGCCCCAGGCGGCCGTGGCGGCGAGGTCCTCGTTCAGGCCAGGCTGGAAGACGACCCCGGCCTCGGCCAGGCGCTTCGCCTGCTTCTGCAGTTCCTTGTCGTAGCCGCCCAACGGGCTGCCGCGGTAGCCGGTGACGAAGCCCGCCGTATTGCGCCCGGCGGCGCGGTCCAGTGCGCGCTGCTCCAGGGGCAGGCGAACAAGCGCCTGGATGCCGGTCATCAGCACCGGCTCCTCGCTGGACTCCCAGCGATCGTCCAGGCGCATCGTGGCCCGTTGCACGCTTCCCATACACGTCACTCCGGCCGAGCCCTCTGCGGGGGCTCGTTCTCCTGGGGAATATGGGGGAGGATGGACCGGAAATCCCGGCGGTTCTCTCCCGTTTTTCGTTGTGCGCCGCCGAAGGGACGGAAGAAAATTCCGCGATATGGAGGAAACATGGACGCGACCGACCGCCGCATCCTCCGGGCCCTGGCCCGGCAGGGGCGCCTTTCCAACGCGGAGCTGGCGGAGGAGGTGGGGCTTTCCGCCTCCCCCTGCTGGACGCGGGTGAAGCGGCTGGAGGCCGCGGGCGTCATCAAGGGTTACGCCGCCCTGCTGGACCAGGCGGCGCTGGGGATGCCGGATACGGTGTTCCTGGAGGTGATGATGGAGAAGCACGACGAGAGCGCGCTCCGCCGCTTCGAGGAGGCAGTGCACGGCATTCCCGAGATCCTGGAGTGCCACCTCGTCACCGGCGAGTACGACTACATCATCAAAGCGGCGGTGGGCGGCACGGCGGGGTACGAGACCCTGCTGCGGGAGAAGATCTATCGCCTACCCGGCGTGCGGCACACGCGCAGCGCCTTTACGCTGCGCTGCCTGAAGCGGGAGGTCTCGGCCGTGCCGTGACGGCGGATCAGAGCAGGTCCACGCTGCTCGCGGTCAGGAACCGGGGCGGCTCGACCAGCGGCTGCAACTCGCCGATCGCGACCGCCATGCCGAGATGGGAAACCGCGCCGCTCTCGACGAGGCCTGTGGAATGGGCCAGCTGGCCCGGGAGGAAGTCCTCCTCGAGCGCGGCCCGGTAGGTGGCGGCGACCCAGGCCGCGTCGCTCAGGCCGTCATGGAGCGCATGGTACATGTCGGTATCCATCAGCTGTTGGTAGAGGGTGACGAGGTTTGCCGGGGACGGCATCAGCGCCTTCCAGATCAGGAGGCTGGCAGGGTCCGGCGTGATGTTGAGCGTGGCGTCGTAGGCCCGCACCACGGCTGCGGCGGCGGTGTCCGGCACCCAGATCCCCGTCGGGTGACTCCGCTCGAAGGCGCCTTCGGCTTCGGGCAGCTCGGCAAGCCAGGCGGTGATCGTCGGGAGATTGAACCCGATCTGCAGGAAGCCCTTGAGGTAGGCGAGCGTCTCGGCGGCGGGAGCCTGACCGATCAGACCCTTATAGACGAGACCGATCTGTCCCCCCGCGTCCAGCCCGGCCATGCGCGCCCGCGCCGGATCCGTGCTGAGGAACATGTCCGCGACCTGGGCCAGCGTGGCGCCGGAGTGAAGGAGGTTCGCGAAGGCCGCGGCCCCGGCGCCCGTCAGGTCCCAGCCGATCGTCGCCTTGTAAAGCCGGGTCATGACGGCTTCCGGCAGGGCGCCGTCGAGCTCCAGCTTGCCATTGGCGAGGGAGAGTTCCTGCACGGCGCCGAGCCGCACCTCCGTTCCATCCTGCCAATGCAGGGCGAGACCATCGGGCGCGACCTCGATCTTCGAGAGTTCCTCTGCGCTGCGCGTGCTCACGGCGTGGCCGGTCGTGGAATTGGCGATGTCCGCCAGCGAATGCCCGCGCCACAGCACCTCTCCGGCCGCCTGGCGTTCCTGATAAGCGGTCTGCTCGGCATGGCCATTGCCCGGCGCAAGGCCGATCTCCGACTGCATCGTGCCGAGGTTCGTCATCAGGTTGATGCGGGTGAGCAAGCCGGTGTCGAGCGCCTTCTGCGCCGCCAACTGCTCCTGCAGGGTCGGCGCCCTTTCCAGTGCCTGCTCATAGGCAGCCACCGCAAACTCCGCGTTGGACTCGCCCCCGTGGCGCGCGATGAAAAGATCCGTCGAGGCCAGGTAGACGTAGAGTTGCCAGGGCAAGACGTAGCCGTTGTCCAGCAGGAAGGACCACCGTGCCAGCACGGCAGGGTCCGGCAACTGGTCCAGAACGGCATCGTAGGCGCGCACGATCTCGCGCTCGGTCATCTGCGCCACCCAGATGCCCGCGGGATTCTGCGCTTCGGAGAAGGAGGCGGCCTCCGGCGTGTCGATGAGCATGGCCGCGATCTCGGCGAGGCTGGCCCCGCGGGCGGCAGCCCCCACGAGGTAGTCCAGCGCGGCCGGCGGTGGGGAATAGCCGATCACGTCCTGGTAGATCAGCCGGATCATCCCCTGGGTGTCGAGGCCGGCGCTGCGCTGCGCCCAGTCCGCCGTTCCCAGGAGCGAGGAGGTGACGGCGAGCATGGGGATGCCCTTCGCCAGCAGCTCGGCCGTGTAGCCGAGCGACGCGGCCGTCGGATCCGTGCCCTGGATCGCCTGGTAGGCGCGGAGGGCTCGGGCGCCGGCCGAGGCACCGTCGAAGACCACATGGCCATCGGCGAAGGCCATGCTGGTGACGCCGGTCAGCAGCGTCGTCGTTCCGTCGCGCCAGGTGACGAGGATGCCGTCTTCCTGACTGGCGATGGACGCGGTGTCGCCAGCGGCGTGCGACAGGACCGCCAGGCCCGAGCCCGAGATCGCCACCGTGCCGGTGCTGCCGCCCGGGGCCAGGACTGTGGTGCCGGGCGGGGAAGCTGGGGGAGAGGGGGGCGGGGAGACTGGGGCAGTCACTGGCGCGTCGATCACGGCCACGGGCAGGGCCGGAACGGAGATGCGGTTGTAGGAGGGATCGGCGCTGGAGAGGGAGAAGGCGATCCCGGCGATCTCCGCCCCTTCCACGACGCCGTCATCCACGGCGCTCACCATCACCGCGCGGACCGCGGCCCAGTTCTCCGTTGTGAAGGTGATGGTGACGGAGGCCCCCACCCCACCCCCACTCGTCGCGAGCAGGAGATCAGGCCCGGCCAGGAGGGTCACGGTCACCGGCGCGACCGGCCGCGTGGCGAGGGCGACCGTGAAGCTGTCCCCCGCACCGCGCTCGGCGACCGCGGTATTGCTGCCCGTCTGGACGATGACGATGCCGGGTAGCGGGGCGGATAGTGGCGGCGGTGGTGGCGGGGGTGGGGATGGCGGCAGGTCGTTGTCGGTGATCGTCACGTTCACGCCGAGACCGCTCAGGGCCGAGTAGCTGGAATCCGCGCTGGCGACGCCGATCGCGATGCGCCCGGTCTGTGTGCCCTCATAAGCCGAGTCGTCCACCGCCGAGACGATGACGGTCCGAGGCCTCGCCCAGTCAGCGGGCGCGATGCTGAAGCTGACGGTCTTGGCGAAGATGCCGTTCGCGCTGCGCTGAAGATTCAGCGAGCTGTCGACGGTGAAGGTGACGGTGACCGCCGCCGTGGGCATGGTGGCGAGGCTGACGGTGAAGGTGTCGTTCGCACCGCCCTCGGCCACGGCGGCGTTGCTGCCGGTATGGGTGATCACGATGTCCGCCGCGGGAGGCGGCGGCGAAGCGGGCGGTGATGCCGGCGGAGAGACGGGCGGCGAGACCGGAGGAGAAACCGGCGGCGATACGGGCGGCGACACAGGTGGCGATACGGGCGGCGACACGGGCGGCGACACGGGCGGCGACACGGGCGCCGAGACGGGTGGCGAGACGGGAGCAGTCCCATCCTGGTCGGTGACGTTCAGCACGGCGACGCCGATGCTGAAAGCGGCCTCGTTCCGCCCGTCGGAGACGGCGATCATCACTTCGCGCGAGGTGCCGCCCTCCCGCAGGAGGTCCACGCCGTCCTTCAGCTTCAGCGTGGTGCCAACGATCTCGAACCATGCCGAGTCCGGCCAGAGAACCCGGTATTCCAGGCTCCCCGCCGGACTATCGGGATCGTCCGCCAGCAGGTTGCCGATCTCGGCGCCCAGGTCGTTCTCCAGCACCACGCCGCCACTGCTGAAGCGCAGTCCGGACGGCGCGGTATCGTCGACGCCGAGCAGGGTGACGGACCAGCTTTCCGTCGCGCTGAGCCAGGTTCCGCCGGAAAGGATGGAAAGGCCGAGACGCAGCACAGGGTCCGCGCCGCTGGCGAAAGCCTCGCGGTCGATGGCCCCCAGGGGGGCCACCACGACGCGGCCGCCCGAATCGAGCGATGCAGAGAAGAAGGAGGCGCCGCTTCCCGTCAGCGCGACGTCCCTGACGCCGGAAACACCCGACAGGGTAAAGGTCGCGAACCAATCGCCCGCGTCCTCGGTCTCAAGGATAGTGGCGGGCATTGTGCCCGTGGCCACGACGGGCATGCTGCGCTCCGCTCGCGTCTTTCTGACGCGGCGGAGTTTTCGTCGAACCGGGTTAAGGCCGGATTAGCGGACGCCGCGGGGGCGGCCGCGCGCCGTCAGGCGGCCGCGGCGCCCGGGGTCGGGTTCTCGAAGGCGGAGGGCTCCACGAGATCGCGCATGGCGCGGGCCCAGCGGGGGGCAGCGGCCAGAAGCCCGTCCAGCACGCGCACGGGCATCGTCTCCGTGTATTCCAGCGCGGTCACGGCGTGAGGGTCCCAACCCGCGGCGAGGCTGTCCACCAGGTGATCCCCACCGCGGCGGTCGAGAAGGGCGTGGATGCGGCGCGCGGCAACCAGGATTCGTGCGGCCGCTTCGTGGCGGATCCGCTCGGCCAGGTTGTCGTTGGCGATCTCCGCCAGAGTCTCGAGGGCAGGGTCCCGGTCGGGCATCGTGCAAAATTCCTTTCTGGCCTGAGGATTCCGTTCGTCTGGGAATTGGGGAATGCGGAACAACAGGGCGATAAACGCATCTACCCCGTCCCCCGTTGCAGTTGCTGCGCTATATGCCGGGCCATGACCCGCGCTGTCCGCATCGCCGTTCTCCTTCTCATTCTCGGCCTGGGTGCCGTCTGGGGGGCTACGTTCCTCGTCAGGAAGCCCGGGGAAACCCTGGGGACCGCCTTCGCCCGGCTTCTCGGCGACTCGCCGGCCCCGAGCGCGGGCGGGGTGGCGCTGCCCGGCGGGGTTTCCGTGGGCGGCCCCTTTACCCTGGTGGACGGGGACGGGAAGACGGTGACGGAGGCCAACCTCCGCGGAAAGCTGGCCCTGGTCTTCTTCGGCTACACCTTCTGCCCGGATGTCTGCCCGACGGAGCTGCAGGCCGTGGCGCAGGCCATGGACCTGCTGGGCCCGCAGGCGGATCAGGTGCGCCCGGTCTTCGTGACCATCGACCCGGAGCGGGACACGCCGGCGAAGATCAAGGACTACGTCGCCCTGTTTCACCCCTCGATCCTCGGGCTGACGGGGACGCCGGCCCAGGTTTCGGCGGCAGCGAGGGCCTGGCGGGTCTATTACGCCAAGGTCACGCCGCCCGGCGCCTCGGACTACCTCATGGACCATTCGGCCTTCACCTACCTGATGGGTCGGGACGGGTCGCTCCGGACCCTGTTCCGCCCGGGGGCGACCCCGGAGGAGATGGCCACGGCCATCCGGGCCCAGCTGGGCTGATCTCCCGACCCGGGAATCCGGCATCGGCGGGCGGCGGCCCTGCCCCGCTTCCAGCGCGGTTGCGCCGAGGTGCGGGAATGCGGCAATCCTGCGGCATCATGCCCGACGCCCTGCCCGGCCACGCCCCCCTGTCCCTGGCCAAGGACAAGATCCGCATTCTGCTGCTGGAGGGAATCTCCGACAGCGCCGTGGCGACCTTGCACGCGGCCGGCTATGCCAACATCCGGCGCGAGAAGAAGGCGCTGGACGAGGCATCGCTCAAGGAGGCCATCAAGGGCGTCCATCTGCTGGGCATCCGCAGCCGCACCCAGGTGACGGAAGCGGTGCTGGAGGCGGCGGACCGGCTGATCGCGGTCGGGTGCTTCTGCATCGGCACGGACCAGGTGAACCTGGCCGCTGCGCGCCGCCGCGGCATCCCCGTCTTCAACGCCCCCTTCTCCAACACCCGTTCCGTCGCGGAACTGGTGATGGGCGAGATCGTGATGCTGCTGCGCGGCATCCCCGTGCGCTCCAACGCCGCCCACCAGGGCGTGTGGGACAAGTCCGCGGCCGACAGCCGGGAGGTGCGGGGCAAGACGCTCGGCATCGTCGGCTACGGCAACATCGGCGCGCAGGTCTCCGTGCTGGCCGAGGCCTTCGGGATGCGCGTGACCTATTACGACCCGATCCCGAAGCTGCCGCACGGCAACGCGCAGTCCATGCCCTCGCTTAGGGCGCTGCTGGCGGGCGCCGACGTGGTGACGCTGCACGTGCCGGACACGCATGAGACGCAGGGCATGATCGGGGCGGAGGAGATCGCGCTGATGAAGCCCGGCTCCGTGCTCATCAACAACGCCCGCGGCCGGATCGTGGACCTGGATGCGGCGAAGGCGGGCGTGGAATCCGGCCAGATCCACGGCCTGGCGGTGGACGTCTTCCCCGAGGAGCCGGCGAAGAACGACGACCCCTTCGTCTCCCCGCTCCAGGGGCTGAAGAACGTGATCCTGACGCCGCATATCGGTGGCAGCACGGTCGAGGCGCAGTCCCGCATCGGCGAGGAGACCGGGCGCAAGCTGGCCGATTACTCCGATACCGGCGCGACGCTCGGGGCGGTGAACTTCCCCGAGGCGATCCTGCCGGCCCGCGCCCGGGGCGCCCGCTTCCTGCACGTGCACGGCAACCACCCCGGCACGCTGGCCGCCATCAACGAGGTGTTCACGCGCCACGGCGCCAACATCGCCGGCCAGTACCTGCAGACCGATGCCGAAATCGGCTACGTGGTGGTGGACGCGGAAGGCTTGGCCGACGCGCATGCCGTGCTGCAGGAACTGCGCGCCCTTCCCGGGACGGTGCGGGCGCGGCTGCTCTATGAGCGGGGCTGAGCCTGCGCTGAGGCTCTGTTCCCGGGGGAGGACGAGAGAATTCTTCCTCCCCCCGGACTCCTCGCCATCATCCTCTTACAGACCTTGATCTGACGGCGCTGACGGTAGCCTCGGGTCCGTGACCCGAGGCGACTGCAAGCACATGCCCGATCCCGATCGTCGGGCGCCGCGATCTGAAGTCCGTTTCGCGGCAGCCCGATGCAGGTCCAGAAGGCTCGGCCTCCTGGCTCGTGACAAACACTTCACGCTTGCCCGGGGGTCCAGGGGGCAGCGCCCCCTGGGTTACCGGTAGGCCGGTTCAGTTCCGGCGCCCGCTCCCCTCCTCGCGGAGACGCAGCGGGACGAAGCGCTGCCCCTGCTGGCCTTCCACCAGGAGAAGCGCGGTGGAGCGGTTCTGGCGGCGCAGGGCCTCCACGCGGTTCTGCACGTCCTGCGGCGTGTTCACGCGCTCCTGCTGCACCTCCACGATCACGTCGCCCGGGCGCAGGTCGCGCTCGCCGGCGGGGCCGTTCGGGTCCACCTCGGTGATGAGGACGCCGCGCTGCTCGGCGCGCAGGCTGAAGCGCTCCCGGGCCTCGCCGGTGATCGGGCCGACCTTCAGGCCGAGACCTGCCAAATCCACCACCTCGCTGCGGGGCTGGGCGGAGCGGCCGCTGTTCTGAGCCTCCGCTTGGTCGGCCGGTAGCTCGGCAACGGTCACGGTGACCGTCTCCTCCTTGCCGTCGCGCCACACCACGACGGGGGCGGCTGTGCCGACGCGGGTCTCGGCCACGATGCGCGGCAGGTTCCGCATCTCGCGGACGTCCTGGTTGTTGAAGCGCAGGATCACGTCGCCGTTGCGGATGCCGCCCTTGGCGGCCGGCCCGTCCTCCTGCGCGCGGGCGACGAGGGCGCCGCGGACGGGCTTGAGGCCGAGGCTATCGGCGATCTCGTCCGTCACCTGCTGGATGTTCACGCCGAGCCAGCCGCGGCGCACGCGACCGCCATCCTCGAGCTGGGCGACGATGCCGCGCGCGAGGTTGGAGGGAATGGCGAAGCCGATGCCGATGGAGCCGCCGGAAGGCGAGTAGATGGCGGTGTTGATGCCGACCACCTTGCCCTGCATGTCAAACAGCGGGCCGCCGGAGTTGCCGCGGTTGATGGCGGCATCCGTCTGGATGAAGTCGTCGTAGAGGCCCTGGCGGATGTCGCGCGAACGGGCGGAGACGATGCCGGCGGAGACGGACGAGGCGAGGCCGAAGGGGTTGCCGATGGCCAGCACCCAGTCGCCCACCTGCGCCTCGTCCGAGTTGCCGAACTGCACGGCCGTGAGCTGGCGGTCGGTCTTCAGGCGGAGCAGGGCGATGTCGGTGCGCGGGTCGGTGCCGACCAGCTCGGCCTGGATCGTCGTATTGTCGCTCAGCACCACGTTGATCTCGGTGCCGCCCTCGACGACGTGGTTGTTGGTCACCACGAACTTCTTCTCGGCGTCAATGATGAAGCCGGAGCCGAGCGAGGTGCCGCGGCGCTGCTGCGGCTGCTGGCGGGGCCCGCCCTGGCCACCCTGGCCACCACCCGGCGGACGGTTGCGCTCGAGGAAGTCGCGGAAAAACTCCTCGAAGGGGCTGCCCGGGGGCGCCTGCGGGGCGTCCGGCGCGTCGGGGCGCTGGGCATTGCGGGCGGCGGGGCTGGTGGAAACCTGCACGCTGACCACCGCCGGCAGAAGCTGCTGGGCCAGCGGCCGGAAGGAGGTCGGCGCGTTCTGCATCGGGGTCTGGGCGAGAACGGGCGTCATGGGCACCGCCGCCATCGCCCCGATGAGGGCTAGGGTGGCGGCGATCGGGGTGCGGAGGCGCACTGGGGGTGTCCCTTCGGGCTTCATGGCATCGGGACGCGGCGCCCGGCGGCCATGAGGGGCCGGGGAGCGTCTCGGTCGCAGATTGGACCAATCCGGCCCGGGCGAAAGGGCCCGTCGGTTACAAAGGGCGACGGGATCGATCACCTCCTGGTGCAAACAGCAGAACGGCCCGCCCCCGGAGGTGGGGGCGGGCCGTCCTGGCCGTGTGTCCGGGCCAAGCCCCAGCGGTGGATTACCGCGGGACGCCCGGCAGCTCCCGGAAGAAGCGGAAGAACTCATTGTCCGGGGAGAGGAGGAGGCGCGTCTCCCCGCCCTCGGCGAAGGCCTCGCGATAGGCCTGCATGCTCCGCCAGAAGTTGAAGAACTCAGGGTCGCGCTGGAAGGCGTCCGCGAAGGTGCGGATGCTCTCCTGCTCGCCCTGGCCGCGCAGCACGTCGGCCTGGGCCGTCGCCTCGGCCAGCAGCACGGTGCGGTCGCGGTCCGCCAGGGCGCGGATGCGGGCGCGCTGCTCCTCGCCTTCCGCACGCGCCTCGCGGGCCACGCGCTCGCGCTCGGACTGCATGCGGGACAGGATGGCCTGGGTGTTCTCCTCCGGCAGGTCGGCGCGGCGGATGCGGACATCGGCCACCTCAATCCCGAAGCTCTTGGCCTCGCGGTTCACCTGGTTCCGGATCTCGTTCATGATCCGCAGGCGCCCCGCCGAGAGGACGTTGAGCAGGGTCTCGCTGCCAAGCACGCGGCGGAGTGAGGAGGAGACGATGGAGGCGAGGCGGCCACGGATGCCGTTCTCCTGCACGCCCACCGTCTGGAAGAACAGCAGCGGGTCGGTGATGCGGAAGCGGGTGAAGCTGTCCACGATCAGCCGGCGCTGGTCGTTCAGGATCAGTTCCTCGCCCTGCGCCTCATAATCCAGCAGGCGGCGGTCCAGCGCGATCACGCTCTGGATGAAGGGCACCTTCACGTGGAGGCCCGGCTCCTGGATCACGCGGCGCGGCTCGCCGAACTGCGTGATCAGCACCTGCTGCGTCTGCTGCACCGTGAAAAGGCTGGAGGCGGCGGTCAGCACCACCAGCACGGCCGCCACGAGGGCGATGGTCAGGCGGTTCATCGGGCGGCCCCCTGGAGGTTGGACCCTTGCGGCGCGGCGGGCGCGGCGTTCGGGGCCCGGGGCGGCTGCTGCGGCACGGCGCCGCGGGCCGGCGACGGCGCGCGGCCGCCATCGAGGTTCAGCAAGGGCACGAGGCCCTGCAAACGGTCGTCCACGATAATCTTCGGGTTCTTGCGGAGGATCTCCTCCATCGTCTCCAGGTAGATGCGGCGCATCGTGACGTCCCGCGACGCCTGATAGGAGGAGAGGACGGAGATAAAGCGCTGCGCCTCGCCCTTCGCGCGGGCGATCTGGCTGTCCTTCTGGCCCTGCGCCTCCTGCACCATCCGCTCCGCCTCGCCTCGGGCGCGGGGGATGATGTCGTTGCGATAGGCCTCAGCCTCGTTGCGGGCGCGCTCGCGGTCGGCGGCGGCGCGCTGCACGTCGCGGAAGGCCTCGATCACGGCCGGGGGCGGGTCCACCTTCTGCAGCTGCACCTGGGTGATCTCCACGCCGGCGCCGTACTGGTCGAGGATGGCCTGGGTGCCCTGGCGGACCTGCTGCTCGATCTGCGCGCGCGCCTCGGTCAGCGCGGGCTGGATCGGCGTGCGGCCGATCACCTCGCGCATCATGCTCTCGGCGGCGGACTTCACGGTCACGTCGGGATTGCGCGTGTTGAAAAGGTATTCGCCGGCGTTGCGGATGCGCCAGAACACGGCGAAGTCGATGTCGATGATGTTCTCGTCCCCGGTGAGCATCATGCTTTCCTCCAGCACGTCGCGGCTGGGGGTGGGGCGCTGGGCCATGGCGCCAGGATCCACGGCGCTGCGGAAGCCGACATCGACACGATTGATGCGCGTGACGCGGGGCGTGGTGACGCTCTCCACCGGCCAGGGGATGCGGTAGTTCAGGCCCGGCCCGGTCCAGCGGTTATAGGCGCCGAAGCGCATGACGATGCCCTGCTCGTCCGGCTGCACCCGGTAGACGCCGGAGGCGCCCCAGGCGGCGAGCGCCAGCACCGCGAGGATCGCGATTCCCTTGCCGCCGGAGGCACCGCCCCCGCCGGGGAAGCGGCGCGGCATCCAGCGGCGCACCGCGTCCTGCGCCTGGCGGATGGCATCGTCCAGGTCGGGACCACGGCCCCCCTGGCCCCCATTGCTCCCGCCATTCGGCGGCGGGCTGCCCCAGGGACCCTGCGGGCGGTTGTTGCCGCCGCCAGGGGATCCCCAGGGATTCGGTCCGCCGCTGTTGTTCCACGGCATCTGGTGGTCACTCTCCCCTGGATAACGAGGCGGCCCCGCCCGCTTGGCCCGTCATGGGAAGCCCCATGGTGGGTTGAACGGGATGGGGGCCGCCCATATGGCATTCGCGGCCCACTCCCCCTTGATCCGGGGGCAGGCCGGGCAGGTCGCCATGTTGGCGGGGATGCGGGGGTTTTCAAGCGATGGTGAGCGGGCTGGAGGCGGCGGTGCGGTCCGCGATGGCAGGGGTGCGTGACCCGGCGTCGGGGCGGGACATCGTCTCGGCGGGGCTCCTGGGCGGGGTCGCCGTGCGGGACGGCATGGTGCAGGTGGAGATCGCCGTGCCGCGCGAGCGGGCGCGGGAGTACGAGCCCGTGCGGGCGGCGGCGGAGGCCGCGGCGCGCGCGGTGCCGGGCGTCAGGGCCGCCGCGGCGGTGCTGACGGCGCACCGGGCCAGTGGTCCGGCTCCGGCTCAGGCGCCCTCCCCCGGCCCGCATTCCCATGGGCCGGGCCCCGGGGTCAGCCCCGGGCCGCGCGGGGGCATGCTGCTGCAGGAGGCCGGGGCGGTGATCGCGGTCGCCTCCGGCAAGGGCGGAGTGGGGAAGAGCACGACGGCGGTGAACTTGGCCGTCTCCCTGGCCCAGAAGGGTCTTCGGGTGGGGCTGCTGGACGCCGACATCTACGGCCCGTCCCTCCCGATGATGCTGGGTGCGAACGAGCGCCCGCGGACCGACGGGAACCGGATCATGCCCGTGGAGGCCTGGGGGCTGAAGGCCATGTCCATCGGCTTCCTGGTGGACCAGGAGCAGCCGATGATCTGGCGCGGCCCCATGGTGATGGGCGCGCTGGAGCAGATGATGTCCCAGGTGGAATGGGGCGCGCTGGACTGCATGATTATCGACATGCCGCCGGGCACGGGGGACGCGCAGCTCACCCTTTCCCAGCGCGTGGCGCTGCGGGGGGCCGTGATCGTCTCCACCCCGCAGGACGTGGCGCTGTTGGACGCCCGGCGGGGAATCCGCATGTTCGAGAAGGTGAGCGTGCCGGTGCTCGGGCTCGTGGAGAACATGAGCTATTTCTGCTGCCCGAACTGCAATCACCGCAGCGATGTCTTCGGCCATGGCGGGGCGCGGGCGGAGGCGGAGCGGCTGGGGGTGGAGTTCCTCGGCGAGCTTCCGCTGACTCTCTCCATCCGGGAGCACGCGGATGCCGGACGGCCGGTGGTGCTCGCGGCGCCGGAGAGCCACGAGGCCTCGCTCTACCGCGCCATCGCGGAGCGGGTCTGGGCCAAGGCGGGCGGTGCGAAGGCGGGGAGCGGGCCGCGGATCGTGGTGGACTGAGGAGACGCGCCCGAGATTGTTGCGCTGTCAAGACATGTCTATCCTGCGCGCTGCATGAGCGATGATGCAGCGTGGGAAGCCCTGATTGCCGATATCTACCTGTCAGCCACGGATCTGGCGGCAAGGGCGCGAGTGCCGGCTGCCCTGGCCCGGGCGGTCGGCGGCGTTTCGGCAGCCCTCTGGATGGTGGACCCACGGACCGGCCATCCCGTCTCGGAGTTGCTGACCAACCTCCCGCAGGAGGGGGCGACCCTCTACCACCAGTACTACCACCGGCTCGATCCCTGGCTGGCCCAGAGCGGCCGGATGACGTGGAACGCGGTGATGCACGGGGCGGAGCTGATCCCGGACGCGGAACTGGCCCGGTCCGAGTACTACAATGATTTCGGCTGCCGCATCGGGACCTTCCATGTGATCGGCTCCCGCATGACCTTGCGCGCCGATCCGGCCGCGGCCTTCGGGGCGCTGTCGGTCCTGCGGCCCAAGGAGCAGGACGCCTTCTCGGCCGGACAGGCGGCGCGCTTGCAGCGCCTGCTCCCTCACCTTCAGCGCGCCTGGCAGGTCGCGATCCAACTGGCCGCCCCGGGCGGGCCCGCAGCATCGCTGAACTGGGATCTCGGCGTCGCGGCGATGATGGAAGGCATCAGGACGGCGGCGGTGGTCACGGACGGCCATGGGCGGGTCAGGCTGGCCAACAGCGCCGCCGAGAGACTCGATGGCGCCGGAGGCCTGATCCTGCGCGGGGCGCCGCCCGACCGGGTTTTGCGTCTGGAGCGGGAGGCGGACACGCACCGCCTTCTCGTTGCCATCGCCGACGCGGCACGCGGCGGGCCCGGGCTGGAATGCCTGTTTTCCCTTGGCGTGGCGGGGCCGTGCCGCATCACCGTCTCGCCGCTGCTCCGGAAGGTCGCCGGGGGGGTGGGCTGGACGCTGGTGCTGATCACGCCGGAGGCGCTGACGGCCGACGAGACGACCCTCCAGCGCGCGCAACGCCTCTTCGGCTTCACCCGCACGGAGGCGGAGGTCGCGCTGGCCCTGGCAGCCGGGCAATCCCCCGCGGAGATCGCCGAGGCGCGCGGCGTGCGGATCTCCACCATCCGCAGCCAGTTGGTGAGCGCGCAGGACAAGGCGGAGGCGGGCGACCTGCGGGCCCTGGCGATCCGGCTGACCCTTTTGCGAGGCTGACTCAGCCGGCCCCGAGCAATGCCTCCGTCTCGGCCGCCAGCGGCATCCCCCCGGCCGCCCCGGGACGGGTGCAGGCAAGGGCGGCCGCGGCCGCGGCCCGGCGCATGGCGGGCTCCAGGGGCACACCGCGCCCGAGGGCGGCGGCGAGGACGCCGCACCAGGCATCCCCGGCGCCGGACGTATCCACGGCATGAACCGGGAAGGCCGGGATATGCCAGCGCCCTCCCTTCCCCGCCGCCTCCGCGCCGGCTTCCCCGAGGGTGACGGCCACGGTGATGCCGAGCGCCGCGTGCAGCCCGGCGGCGGAACTGGCGCAGCCGAGATGCGCCGCCAGCCAAGCCGCCTCGTGCTCGTTCGCCACCAGGAGGTGCAGGGCGCGGAGCGCGTCCGGCTCCATCGGCGCGGCCGGGGCGAGGTTGAGGACGGACAGCGCCCCTTCGGCCCGGGCACGGCGGATCAGGGCGGCGTTCTCGTCCGGCGGGACTTCCATCTGCATCAGCAGGACCTCGCCCGGTGCCAGGGGCGGCACACCGGCAGCGCGGGCCAGGGCATTGGCGCCGAGGGAGACGGCGATCTGGTTGCGGCCTGCGGCATCCACGCAGATGCAGGCCGCGCCCGTGGGCTCCTCCGTCTTCGCCACGGCCGAGAGGTCGGCCCCGGCCTCGCGCAGGGCGGAGAGGGCGATGGCGGCCATGGGGTCCCGGCCCACGGCCCCCACGAAACGCACCGCCGCCCCGTCCCGTGCCGCCGCCACCGCCTGGTTCGCACCCTTGCCACCGGGAAGCGCCCGCCAAGCGCCGCCCAGCACCGTGTGGCCTGGGGCTGGAAGACTCTCCACGGGGAAGACGAGGTCGGCGTTGGCGGAGCCGAAGACGGTGACAGGCATGCGCGCTTGTCGGGCGGCGGAGTGCCGCCCGCAAGCCGGGCCGCTAGGCCTGGGGCGGCTGGCCGTTGGAGGCAGAGAGGCCGCCATCCACCGGCAGGTTCACGCCGGTGACGTAGCGGGCGTCGTGACTCGCCAGGAAGGCGATGACGTCGGCGATGTCGTCCGGGTCGGCGGGGCGGCGCAGCGGCGTGCGCTCCCGGATCTTCGCCATCAGGGTCTCGTCGTTCTTCATGTCCTTCGTCATGTCGGTGAGGGTCAGGGCGGGGTTCACGGCGTTCACGCGCACGCCCTTGGGGCCGAGCTCCATGGCCAGGGCGCGGGTGAAGTTCGTCACGGCGCCCTTGGCGGCGTTGTAGATGCTCATGTCCCAGTCCCCGCCGAGGCCGGAGACGGAGGAGACGTTGACGATGCTGCCCTGCGTCGAGACGAGCTGCGGCACGGCGGCGCGGGTGAGGAAGAAGACGCCGTCCAGGTCCGTGCCCATCACCTTGCGCCAGTCCGCGGTCTTCGCCTCCGCCACCGGGCCGCTGGCATGGACGCCGGCATTGTTCACCAGCACGTCGAGCCGGCCGAAGCGCTCCAGCGTGCGGTTGATGAGGAAGATGCAGGCCTCCTCGTCCGACACGTCGGCCTCCACTACCAGGGCGCGGTCCGCCGGCAGGTCTGCCGCCACCCGTTCCAGCTTCGCCCTCGTGCGGCCGGCCAGCACCACCGCGTAGCCGTCCAGCGAGAAGCGACGGGCGGTCGCCTCGCCGATGCCGGAGCCGGCCCCCGTTACCAGAACAACCTTGTCCGCCATCGCCGCCTCCTCTGAGCGCTGCCGATGCACAACGCGCGAGGGCGGCACGGGTGGCGTGCCTTGTGAGCGGCCGCCTGCGCCGGTGTCATCCCGCGGTGGCGCGGCCAAGCGCGAAGCCGCCGATCAGGGCGCCGATGATGACGGCCCAGATATCGCCCAGCACGGCGGCGGCGATGGGCAGGAGGACGAGGACGGAAAGCACGATCACGGCGACGCCGAGCCAGGAGGCCCCACCAAAGAGCCGCGACAGCCAGCCGCCGCGTGCCACGGGGAAGGCGGCGGCCCGGGGCTTCGCGGCCGATTTCGCCTTCGCGGGGGAGCGGGGGCGCGCGGGCTTTGGGCCGCCAGGGGCCTTGCCCACGGGGGCTTTGGCCGGCACGCCGCCGGCGCGGGCGGGGGGCTTGCCCATGGCGCGTGCCGGGGCGGGATCAGGCCTCGCGGCCAAGCATCGACATCAGCTCGCGCCACTCGCGCTTGGACAGGCCGCTGCCCTCCTGCAGCGGGTTCTGCCCGTCCAGCATGCCCCGCACCGCGGCGAGCATCTGGGCGGAGAAGGTGACGGCGCCCTGGCGGTAGTCGCGGAAGGCCTCATAGGTCAGCGGCACCCAGGCGCGCACCGTGTCCAGCATCGCGTCCGCATAGACGCGAATCTCGTACTGCGCATGGGCGTCGGCGCGCAGGGACAGGAAGTTGAGGAGGTTGTGGAGGTCGGTCTTCCAGTACCACTGGGTATAGGCATTCAGCGTGAGGTTCATGCGCGCCAGCTCACGCGCAAGGCCGCGGCGGCCCTCATCGATCACGCGGCCGTCCGGGTCCTCGTTCAGCATCTCCAGGTAGTGGTCGTAGTTGCGGGTAGCATCCTCCCGCAGCAGGTCCAGCACGCGCGCGGCCTCGTCGCCCTGGAGGACGCTACCGCGTCCCTGGCGGTTCACGGCGGACTGGGCGGCGAGCTGGTCCGGGGCGGGCAGGTAGAATTCGCGGTCCAGGATAGAGTAGCGGGCGGAGTACTCGTTCACGTTCGCCATGCGGTGGCGGATCCACTGACGCGCCACGAAGATCGGCAGCTTCACATGGTACTTGATCTCGCACATCTCGAAGGGCGTGGAGTGGCGATGGCGCATGAGGTAGCGGATCAGCCCGCGATCCTCGTTCGCCGCCTTCGTGCCGCGCCCGTAGGAGACGCGGGCGGCCTGCACCACGGCGGTATCATCGCCCATGTAGTCCACCACCCGGACGAAGCCGTGGTCCAGCAGCGGAACCGGGCGGAAGAGCATCGCCTCCAGCCCCGGGGAGACGGGGCGGCGGGTCTCGTGGCGCTGGGCCTCGGCCTCGGCCAGCTCCTGTCGCTGCGTCTCGGTCAGTTCCATCCTCGCCCCCCTCGCCCAGGGCAGGGGGTTTAACGGGGCGCGGAGCCGACCACCAGCCGTGCCGAGGCGGTCCGGAGGCTTAGCGGGTGTTGGCCGAGGTCCCGGGGTTGGTGCTGTTGCCCGAGGGCAGCGTTCCCGCCCGCTGCTCCGCCGGTTGCGGCGTGTTCATGCCCGAATTGGTCAGGCCGGGCGGAGGTGGCGCAGAGGCACGGCCCGGCGCGGCATCGTTTGAGCATGCGGCCAGCAGGCCGAGAAGAATTACGGCCGAGGCGGCGCGCGGCAGGGAGAGGGTGGCGGTCATCGGGGTCCTCGCTGGCGGTCGGGCGGCCAAGGGGTCTGTGGCGCTGGTCCCTGGAACGCCGCAAAGCAGCGAAGGTTCGACCGGTTCGGGCCGGCGCCGGGCTGAGGGCGGGCCGCCCCTCTCCTCCGGTCGGAGGATGCGGGCGGTCAGCCTGCCGCGGCAGGCTGGCCACAGGCCAGGCGAGACGATGCCGGCCGTTCCGGGAGAGATCTTATGAACCACATCCTCAAGGCCGGCCCCGCCTTGCGGAGCGCAGCCCTCGTGCTCCTTCTCGCGGCGCCGGGCTGGGCGCAGGCGCCTTCCGCCACCGCGCCGGCCACCCCCGTTCCCGTCGGCACCGTGACCGGCCAGCCGGAGCGCGACACCATCGGCTACCTCGCCGGCCAGGCCTGCTCGCCCCGCCCGGTGCTGTCGCCCACGCCGCAGGTGGTGGGCGAGGTGACCGGCCTTCCGGAGCGCGACACCTTCGGCTTCCTGGTCCAGGGCGAGCGGCCCTGCAGCCCCGGCGACAGCGCGCGGTAGTCCGCGCCAACCGCCCGCCGCGCTCCTCCGATCGGAGGATGCGCGGCGGTTGCCCAAGGGCCGAGGGTCATGGCCCTTCCACCCCGCGGAGGCACCTCCCGGGCAGGCGCATCGGCCGGAGATCCGCGCATGCCAAGCCATCGTCGCCACCTCGCCCTCACCCTCCTCGCCGTCAGTCTCGCCGCTGGGCCGCAGGCGCGCGCGGAGGACAGCCAGTCCGTCCTGGTGCTCAGCCTCGCGCAGGCCGTGGAGCCGCCGCGGCTGGTGCCCGCCCTGCTCACCCTCCCCTCCCAAAAGGCGGACGGGCCGCCCTTCCCTGCCGTGATCCTCGTGGCCGACGCCTACGAGATGGATGGCCGGGTTGCCGAACTCTCGGAGATCCTGGTGGAGGAGGGGTGGGCTACCCTCCAGATCGACCTCGACGCCAACTCGCCCGACGGCCACCTCGCCTCCGGCACCGAGATCGCCATGGCGGCGGACGACGCCTGGGCCGGCGCGCAGCAGCTGACGGACGTGCTGGCGCATCTGGCCGAGCGGCGGGAGATCGACGCCAGGCGTGTGGCGGTGGTGGGTCTGGGCTCCGGCGGCCGCCTCGCGCTCCTGGCCGGTGCGGATGAGGTCGCCTACCCGGTGCTCGGGCCCTACGGCCCGCGCTTCGTCGCCCATGCCGCCCTCTATCCCGGCTGCGCGGCGCTGCTGGACGACGGGTATGCCAGGCCGCAGCCCTGGACTTCGGCCCCGGCGGCCCTCTTCGTCCCCGGCCAGGACACGCGCGAGCCGCCCGGCCGCTGCGAGGCGCTGCGGCGGGAACTAACCGTCGCCGGGCGGCCCGCCGCCCGCTGGCACGATTACCCGACGGCGAGCTACGGCTGGGACATCGGCGCGGCCTACGGCACCCGGACGGTTCTCCTCCCGCTTCCCGGCGGCGGGCGCATCCGGACGGAGGCCGATGCGGGGGTTGCGGTGGATGCGGCCGAGCGGCTGGTCAGCTTTCTGCATCCCCTTCTGGGGCGCCCGGGAAGCCGTTGATGAGCCGGGCCAACGCCATCTGGGACCGCAGCCCGGTCTTCTCGAAGCAGCTCGAGAGCTGCGTCTTGACGGTGGTGGGCGAGACGCAGAGTGCCGAGGCGGCCTGCGGCACGCTGGCGCCGGCGGCGATCAGGGTGGCCACCCGCGCCTCGGCGGGAGTCAGGCCCAGCACCGCGCAGAGCCCCGCGGCCTCCACCATGCGCAGGGCGTTCGGGTCCGTCACCAGGACCAGGGCGCGGGGGCTGCTGCCCATGTGCCAGATCGGGAAGGCCGATGGCGGAAGGGGAAGGACGGTCAGGAGGAGCGGCGGCCGGCCGGAGGGACGGGAGAGGAGGAAGGGGCCGGACAGCGCCTCCTCCGCATCCGCCGAGCAGGCCAGGGCCTCCGCGACCCGGCGGGAGAGGAGGCGCGTCTCCGCCGGCAGCGAGGCCACGAGGCGCAGCCCGCCATCGGCCCCGGCGGTCAGCCCGTCCGCGGCGCGCAGCACGGCTTCCGCCGGTGGGTTGGCGAGAAGCAGGCGGCCTGCCCCGTCCAGCAGCAGGGCGGCGCCGGGCATCGCCTGCAGCACCGCGTCCAGCTGCGCCCGGCCATCTGCATAGGGCGCCATGCGAAGCGAGATCTCCAGGCAGCGATAGAGATGGGGCGCGAGACGCCCGAGGCGGCGTGCAGCGTCATCCGCCCGCTCCGCCCCGCGTTGGCAGAGGGTGATCCCGAAGCCGCCCGAGGCCCGGCCGCGCGACATCGCGGGGTGGGTGAGCACGACCAGGTCCTCGATCTTCTGGGGCAGGAGAAGATCGGCATAGGTCGGCGTCCGGCGCAGCAGCGCGGGGTCCACGTAGCGGCTGGCGATGCCGGGGCGCCCCATGGGCACCGCGGTGAGCCGTGTGGTCCAGGGATTATCGGCGTAGCTGGGGTCCCGCATATAGAGTTGGGTGAGGTCCGGCCGCAGCCGCCCCGTGACCATCGCCGCCCGCTTCTCCGCCGGGGCGTTGAAGACGAGCATGGCACCGGTCCCGCCGACATGGTCGGCCAGGACGGTCAGGGCATCCGACCATCCCTCCGGGCTCGCCGCCGCGGCGTAGATGGCGTCGATGACCTTGCGGAGAGGTGGGTGCGTGGTTCCCATCGCAGACCCGTCCCTAGTACGTTGCTAGTTCAGAACGTTACGTCCGATCTGCTGCGGGACGCGGTGCCATAAGTCACTGATCAATCGGTTTTGCTTGCAACAGCTTCGGACGAGTTCCTCGGGCGGCGATACCGCCGGGGGTGGTGGAAGGGACGGCTTGCCCCTGGTCAAAGCCTGCACGGGCGCCTATATCCGTGGTGCCGCCTTCGGGCGACTATGGTGATAAACGGCACGTGGAATAAGCGTTGTGGACCCGGGGGCAGTGCCCGGCGCCTCCACCATCCTGAACCGGGCTTATCGGCCCGGACCCTGAGAGGGGCCTTCCCGGCACGGGAAGCGGGTCATGGGGGCGAAACAGGCTCGACGCGCGCGGTAAAGACGTGTCCTTTGCCCGGCATTGTACCGCCGTTATCGGGCTAAATCACAAGTGCCAACGATAATGGTCGCGAGACCATGGCGCTCGCTGCCTAGAGATAGGTAAGCGCCGTCCGGGGGGAACGGGGCAACAGAATCCCCCCACCTTTTCCTGCTGCCATCCCATTGCCTCTTGCGCCTGCGCGCCGCGCAACTAGGCCGCGGGGCCGCGTTGCCGTATGTTGCGTCTGACCGACCGATGATGACCGGACCAGCCTTGGACACGACCAGCGCATGAGCGATTCCGCGCCACCTCCCGAAAGCCTGCTGCCCTACGATCGCTGGACCGAGGAGGCCATGCGGAACGTGGCGCTCCGGGCGCTGGAGTTCGCGGCGAAGAACGGGCTGCCGGGTGAGCACCACTTCTATCTGACCTTCCGCACCGACCACCGGGACACGAAGGTGCCGGGCCACCTGAAGGCCCGCTACCCGCAGGAGATGACGATCGTCCTGCAGCACCAGTTCTGGGACCTGACGGTGGACCGGGGGGAGCAGAAGGTCTCGGTCGGGCTTTCCTTCGGCGGGGTGGCGGCGACGCTGGTGATCCCCTTCGCGGCGCTGGTGGCCTTCTGGGACCCGCATGTCCGGGTGGGACTGCGCTTCGGCGATGCCGTGATCCCGGAGGCGGAGGCCGAGCAGGTGCCGGAGCCGGTGGAGCCCGAGAGCCCGCCCGCGCCGGAGGAGGCCCCAGCGCGGGGCGACGCGCCGGCCCAGGTGGTGAGCCTAGACGCCTTCCGGCGCCGCCCGACGAAGGAATAAGGAATAAGGGCGCCCGGCCCCTTCCCCGGGCCGCACCCCGTTTCCATTTACGTTCTACCTGCTGGCGCCCCCGACAGGGCCGCGCTAACACCCGAACGTCCTCCCGCCGCGCGACCGCCTGGCCGCGCGCGGCCGTTTGCCTCTCCGGTGGGCGGCCGCCGGGCCTCTCCCGCCGACCCCAGGGCTTCTGATCTGGGGGACCATGATCTTGGAGCGCGCTTCGTGACCTCCCCCATCACCTCCTCATCTGACCAGACGCTCGACGCCAACGTGCCGGTGCCTCCCGGCCCGAGCAGCGCGGCCACGCCGGTGGCCACCCATGACGGCGCCGAGGCGGATTCCGGCATGCCTGTTTCCCAGCGCAGCGCCGGCTTCCTGTTCAGCCCGATGTTCCCGCTTGCCGAGGACACCACCCCCTACCGCAAGCTGGAGATCGGCGGCGTCTCCACGGTCGAGGTGGATGGCAAGACGATCCTGAAGATCAAGCCAGAGACGCTGGAGCAGCTGGCCTTCCAGGCCTGCAAGGACGTGTCGCACCTGCTGCGCCCCGGGCACCTGCAGCAGCTGGCCAACATCCTGAAGGACCCCGAGGCGAGCGCGAACGACCGCTTCGTGGCGCTGGACCTGCTGAAGAACGCGAGCATCGCGGCGGGCGGCAAGCTGCCGATGTGCCAGGACACGGGCACGGCGATCGTCTTCGGCAAGAAGGGCCAGCGCGTCTGGGTTGAGGGCGACGAGGAGGAGGCCCTCTCCTACGGCGTGCACCGCACCTACACCGAGACGAACCTGCGCTATTCCCAGATGGCGCCGCTGACGATGTACGACGAGGTGAACACCGGCAACAACCTGCCGGTGCAGTTCGACATCTACGCCTCCCCGGGTGACTACCACGCGGACGAGTTCTTCCTGCAGTTCATCCTCAAGGGCGGTGGCAGCGCCAACAAGACCTTCCTGTACCAGCAGACGCGCGCCGTGCTGAACAAGCCGAAGCTGCTCGCCTTCCTGGAGGAGAAGATCAAGACGCTGGGGACCAGCGCCTGCCCGCCCTACCACCTCTCCATCGTCATCGGCGGCACCTCCGCCGAGACGAACCTGAAGACGGTGAAGATGGGCTCCACCCGCTACTACGACACACTGCCGGACAAGGGCAGCAAGGCGGGCCACGCCTTCCGCGACCGGGAGCTGGAGGCCGAGATCCACAAGCTGACGCAGAACATCGGCATCGGCGCGCAGTTCGGCGGCAAGTATTTCTGCCACGACGTGCGGGTGATCCGCCTGCCCCGGCACGGTGCCAGCTTGCCCATCGGCATCGGCGTCTCCTGCTCCGCGGACCGGCAGATCAAGGCAAAGGTCACGCCGGAGGGCGTGTTCCTGGAGGAGCTGGAGCACGACCCCGCCCGCTTCCTGCCCGACCAGACCGAGGGGCTGGAGGAGGCCGGGGAGGTCGTGAAAATCGACCTGAACCAGCCGATGGAGGCGATCCGGGCGGAGCTTTCCAGGCACCCCGTGAAGACCCGCGTCTCGCTGACCGGCACCATCGTGGTGGCGCGCGACATCGCGCATGCCAAGCTGAAGGAGCGGCTGGATTCCGGCCAGGGCCTGCCGGACTACATCAAGAACCACCCGGTCTACTACGCCGGCCCGGCCAAGACGCCGGAGGGGATGCCCACCGGTTCCTTCGGCCCGACCACCGCGGGGCGGATGGACAGCTACGTGGCGGAGTTCCAGGCCGCCGGCGGGTCGCTGGTGATGCTTGCCAAGGGCAACCGCTCCAAGGCCGTCACCAATGCCTGCAAGCAGTTCGGCGGCTTCTACCTCGGCTCCGTCGGCGGTCCGGCGGCGCGGCTGGCGCAGGACTGTATCCGCAAGGTGGAGGTGCTGGAATACCCCGAGCTCGGCATGGAGGCCGTGTGGCGGATCGAGGTGGAGGACTTCCCCGCCTTCATCATCGTCGACGACAAGGGCAACGACTTCTACGACGGGCTGGAGTGAGCGACCGCTCGAGGCGTCCCTTCCGGGGCGCCGCGGGCCGGAATTTCACCCCTCCTCAAGCCAGCGGACATCGCCCGTCTCGAGTTCGTAGCGGGCGGCGACCACCTTCAGGCGCCCGGCGCGGATCGCGTCCTGCAGCACCACGCTCTGGGTCTTGATCCGTGCGGCCACTCGGCGCGCATTGGCCACCACGGCATCGTCCAGCGCGATCGTCCCGTCCGGGCGGCGGGCAGAGAGCACGGCGGGCAGGATGGGTTGCACCATCTCCCCGATCACGCCGGGGAAGGCCGTGTTGTGCTCCACCATCTCCAGCGAGGCCGCCACGGCGCCGCAGCTCTGGTGGCCCATTACCACCACCAGCGGGCAGCCCAGCACGCCCACCCCGTACTCGATGCTGCCCAGCGCCGCGGTATCCACCGTGTTGCCGGCGTTGCGGACGATGAACATCTCGCCCAGGCCGCGCCCGAAGAGCAGTTCCGGCGGCACGCGGCTGTCCGAGCAGCCGACCAGGACCACGAAGGGCGCCTGCCCGCGGGAGAGGTCGGCCAGGGTCTTGTGGCCATGGGGGAAGCTGAAGGGCTCCTCGTGCCGGAACTCGTCGTTGCCCCGCTTCAGCAGGGTCAGGGCCTCGTCCGGGGTCAGGCGGGTGTGGGGCACCGGGTCAGCCGCCCGGGCCGGGGCAAGGGCTGCGGGCGCGGTCAGCGCGCCGAGGCCGGCGCAGAGAAGGCCGCGCCGGCCGCCGGCCCGGCCGCGCAGGGCGGCCTTGGCGCAGCAGCCGCAAGAGTCATCCGGCATCGTTCAGGTCTTCCATGGTCTGCAGTGCCGTCCGCACGATTCTTTAACTCGGGGGCCGCAAACGGATGGCGCGTTCCGGACGAGTGCCTGGTTCAGAAACGACGCAGAACTGCTTCCCTGTCGCCCGACACCCGCGAAGCCGATCAGCCACCCTCTCCAGTTCGGTGAACGGTGTGAACTCGACGAGTTGCGGGCAGCGGTCGCCCCGATCCATGACGGTCCTCGCAGCTCTGATGCCCCGCTCAGGGTGATTGGCGTCCGCGCTGATACCGATGCAGCGCCAGACGGTCCCGTCTCCATCGGCCGAGAAGAGCCGGTCGTATGAGAGGGTACCGCGAACGCGGTAGCGGACCCATACGGTCGTCGTGGCGAACAAGGCGTTCGCCACGGATCGCGGCTCTCTCGTGATCTCGGGCGACCTCCCGTTGGAGGCTTCGTATTCCGCTGCGAGATTGACGGCGAACACCTCCCTGTAGTCTGCCGGGAAGGTCGGGGCCGTGGTCGCGGTTGAGCAGCCTCCAGGACCGAATGGCAGCGCCAGGGCAACCATCGCGGCAACGGCCCGAGCCCGGTTGCCGCACCCCGGTCGTTGCGGTGAAGCGTGTCGTGCGGGATGGAGCGCTCTCATGACGCCATGTCATGTCCTCAGCCGAGGTTTGGCAAGGCGCGCCGGCCTCGTTGCGCACCTGCCCGGAACGTCGTCCCGCTTCGATTCCGGAGGCAGCGCCGGCCGAACCGTGATCCTTGCCGGGCACGTCTGAAGACGGGGGCGGAGGGGGCGCTGGCCGACGACAGCTCCCAGGGCAGGTCGCCGCAGGGCGGGACCGCGGGGAACGGTCGATCCGTTCGCCACGCAAGAGGCCGGGAACCCGTGCAGATCGTGGTACCCTGGCCGGGCGGCGGGCGGGCTGCCATGCCGGCCATTGACCCGCCCGTTCCGCCCTGTCATCTGCCCTGGCATCTCCCACCTGCCTGGCATCCCTGCCGGGCCATCGCCAGGGGATGGCGACATGCGACGCCTGATCTCCTCCGGCTCCCGCTTCGAGCGGGAGATCGGCTATTCCCGCGCCGTGGTGGACGGGGACCTTGTCTTCGTCTCCGGTACCACGGGCTACGACTACGACACCATGACGATCTCGGACGACGTGCAGGTGCAGTGCGAGCGGGCGCTGAAGAACATCGCCGCCGCGCTCGCCCAGGCCGGGGCATCTCTGGAGGATGTGGTCCGCCTGATGTTCATCGTGCCGGACCGGGCGGACTGGGAACCCTGCTGGCCCGTCCTGCGCCTGTATCTCGGGGAGATCCGCCCCGCCTCCACCCTCATCCATGCCGGGCTGCAAACGCCCGAGATGAAGATCGAGATCGAGGCCACGGCGCGGCTGCGCCCGCGCTTCCGCACCCCTGCCCCTTGATTCCAGACCCCGATCCGGGGGCCGAGAAGGACGAGAACGATGCGCTTCGCCGTGGACCGCCTGGACCACCTGGTCATCACCTGCCGCGACGTGGAGACGATGGCGAGTTGGTACCAGCGCGTGCTGGGCATGGAGCTGGAGAGCTTCGGCCCGCACAACCGCACCTCGCTGCGCTTCGGCGGCCAGAAGATCAACCTGCGCCCCCAGGACGTGTCCCAGGAGGAATGGTTCACGGGGGAATCCGCCCTGCCCGGCGGCCAGGACCTGTGCTTCATCGTGACGGTCATGGCCGAGGACGTGGCCTCCCACCTTCGGGATTGCGGCGTGACGATCGAGCTGGGGCCGGTGGAGAAGGCGGGCGCGCTGGGCGCGATCACCTCCGTCTACTGCCGCGACCCGGACGGGAACCTGATCGAGATCTCCTCCTACGGGGACATGCCTTGAGCGGCCCCTGGTCGGGCGGCGGCGTGGCGGACACGCCCCGGCTGCTGCTGGACCTCGCGCGGCTGGAGGCGAACGCGGCGCGGATGCGGTCGCGGGCCGAGGCCCTGGGGGTTTCCTTCCGGCCGCATTTCAAGACCGCCAAGTCCGTGGAGGTGCATCGCGTCGCCCATGGGGGCGGCACCGGGCCCGCCACCGTCTCCACGATGAAGGAGGCGGAGGTGTTGGCGGCCTCCGGCCAGGCGACGGACATCCTGCTGGCGGCCACAGCAATCCCGGCCCGGCTTCCCCGGGCGGAGGCGCTGGCGCGGCATCACGGGACGCGGCTGATCCTGGTGGTGGACAGCCCGGAGATGGCGGGGTTGCTGGACGCCGCCGCCGGGGCCACGCACGAGGTGCTGGTGGAGGTGGATTCCGGCGAGCACCGGGCCGGCGTGCCGCCCGAGAAGGCTCTGGCCGTGGCGCGGGCGATCCATGGCTCGCGGAACCTGCGGCTGGCGGGGGTGATGACCCATGGCGGCCATTCCTACGGCTCGGCCGACAATGCCTCCATCGCCGACGTCGCGGAGCAGGAGCGGGTGGCCACGGCCTCGGCCGCCGGCGCCATCCGGGGCGCGGGGATGGAGACGCCGATCGTCTCTGTCGGCTCCTCCCCCACCCTGCTGCATGCGCGGCACCTGGATGGGGTGACGGAGATCCGGGCCGGGGTGGGGCTGTTCTGGGACCTTGCCCAAATGTCGCGTGGGCAGTGTGGCTGGGACGACCTGGCGCTGTCCGTGCTGTCCACCGTGATCGGGCACAACCGGGCTTCCATGTCCCTGGTGCTGGATGCGGGGGCGCTGGCACTCTCCAAGGACGTGACGGCCAATGCCTTCGCGCCCGGGACCGCCTACGGCACGCTGGGGGATGCGGAGACGGGGGCGGCGCTGCCGCTGCACGTCCTGCACGCCTACCAGGAGCATGGGATGGTGCCGGTGCCCTATGAATCCTGGTTCGAACGGCTCCCTGTCGGGGCCCTGGTGCGGGTTTATCCCAACCATGCCTGCCTGACGGCGGCGGGGGGCTACGGCGCCTACGAGGTGCTGGACGGAACGGGTAACGCCATTGCGCGCTGGCCGCGTATCGACGGTTGGCACTAGGGGCTCGACGCGCGGGTGGCGGCTGCCCAAGTGCCGGCCATGCCTGAAAACACCCGCACCGAAACCGATTCCCTCGGCACGATCGAGATCGCAGCCGACCGTCTTTGGGGGCCCCAGACGGAGCGCGCCCGGCGATTGTTCCGCATCGGCTCGGAGGTCTTCCCGCCGACGCTGATCCGGGCCGTGGGGCTGCAGAAGCAGGCCGCGGCTGAGGCCAACCTGGCGCTGGGCGAGTTGCCGGCCGATATCGCGGAGCCGGTGATCGCTGCGGCGAAGGAAGTGGCGGGGAATCAGCGCGACGCCGATTTCCCCCTGCATGTCTGGCAGACCGGGTCCGGCACCCAGACGAACATGAACGCGAACGAGGTCATCTCCAACCGCGCGAACCAGATGCTCGGCCAGGAGCTGGGCAGCCGGAAGCCGGTGCACCCCAACGACCACGTGAACCGTGGCCAGTCCTCCAACGACAGCTTCCCCACGGTGATGCACGTGGCTGCCGCGGAGGCGGTGACGAAGCGGCTGGTGCCCGGGCTGGAGGTGCTGCGCGCGGCCCTGGCCAAGCGCGGCGAGGAATGGGACGGGATCGTCAAGCTCGGCCGCACGCACCTGATGGATGCGGTGCCCGTCACGCTCGGCCAGGAGTTCCGGGCCTGGGCGATGATGGTGGAGGCCGGGATCGCGCGCGTGCAGGCGGCGCTGCCCGACCTTCTCGCCCTGCCCCAGGGCGGCACGGCCGCGGGGACCGGGCTGAACACCCACCCCGATTTCGCGCGAGGCTTCGCGGAGCGGATGGCGGCGCTGACCGGGCTTCCCTTTACAGCCCATCCCAACCCCTTCGTCGGCATGGGGGCGCACGACGCCTTCGTCGCGCTGCAGGGGGCGATGAACAGCGTGGCCGTCTCGCTGAACAAGATCGCCAATGACGTCCGGCTGCTGGGCTCGGGGCCGCGCTCCGGCTTCTCCGAGCTGGTGATCCCGGCGGACGGCCTCTCCTCCTCCATCATGCCGGGGAAGACGAATCCGACGCAGAGCGAGGCACTGACGATGGTCTGCGCGCAGGTGATGGGGAACACCACCACCGTGACGGTCGCGGGCACGCAGGGGCACCTGGAGCTGAACGTCTTCAAGCCCGTGATCATCCAGGCCGTGCTGCAATCCGCCACCCTGCTGGCGGATGCGGCGGAGAGTTTCGCCCACAACATGGTGGAGAAGCTTGAGCCGAACCGGGACCGCATTGCGGAGAACGTGGCGAAGTCCCTGATGCTGGTGACGGCGCTGAACCCGCGGATCGGCTACGACAAGGCCGTGAAGATCGGCAAGACGGCGCTGGCGGAGAACCTGACGCTGCGCGACGCCGCCGAGAAGCTGGGCTTCGTGTCGCCGGAGGATTTCGATCGCTGGGTGCGGCCGGAGGAGATGACCCGGCCGGGCGCCACGCTGGCCGGCGGCTAGCCGCCCCTTCCCGGGGGCTGGAACGGCGGACGCGGGCTGGTAGGTTGCCGGGCATGCCCGATTTCAGCCAGCTCGCTCTCTTCGCCGCAGCCGCCCTTGTCCTCGCCCTGACGCCGGGGCCGGGGATCTTCTACGTCGCCGCCCGTACGCTCTCCGGCGGCCGTGGCGAGGGCATTGCCTCCAGCCTCGGCACGGGGATCGGCGGCATGGTGCATGTGCTGGCCGGCGGTCTCGGCGTCTCCGCGGTCGTGCTGGCGAGCGCGGAGCTGTTCACGGCGCTGAAGATGCTCGGTGCCGCCTATCTGATCTGGATCGGCCTGCGCACCATCTGGACCGCGCGCCGCGATGCCCAGGCGGCGCTGGGGGGTGGCGGCTCGCCCGTCGGAACCCGCCGCGCCTTCCGCGAGGGGGCCCTGGTGGAGGCGCTGAACCCGAAGACGGCTGCTTTCTTCCTCGCCTTCGTGCCGCAGTTCGTGGACCCGGCCGCCGGGGGCGTGGCGATGCAGTTCGCCGTGCTCGGGCTTGTCTCCGTGGCGCTCAACACGCTCGTCGATGTAGCGGTGGCGGTGCTGGCCGCCCGTGTCCGCAGGGGGGCGCTGGGGCGCCCGGGCCTCGTCCGCCGGCTTCGCGAGGCGTCCGGGGTCGCCATGGTCGCGCTCGGTGTCGGCCTCGCGTTGACGCGTCGCCCGGTTTCCGCGGCCTAGCGGCAGGCCGGGGCAGGGCTGCCCCCGATGGCCGGGCATCTCGTCAAGCGGTCCTTCACCCTCGCCGGGCACCGGACCTCGATCGCGCTGGAGCCCGAGTTCTGGGCGGCGCTGGAGGCGGAGGCCGCGCGGCGGGGGGAGAACCTGCTGCGCCTCGTCCTGGCCGCCGATGCGGCGCGGGACGATCCCGGGCTGCCCCTTGCCTCGGCTCTCCGGGTGCTGGCGTTGCGGATCGCGCAGCGGGGCTGATCTGGCTCCGTTTTTGCTTGCGGGGCCGGCGTGCAGCGTTCTAATCCTCACTCCGCGAGTAGAAGCGGCCAAGGTTCTTTTGGACCTGGGGCATTGCTCCGACAGACCATCCTGTCGAGGTGCCCGGTGCTCACTCTCCTTCCTCATCCTCCCATGAACGACCGGGCCGGATCCCATCCGGCACCGCGGCCCTTGCATGGCCACGGAGGACAGGGCGCCTGACACACGTTTCCCGCCCGCCATCCCGGCAGGCGGTTCACGGAGTAGAAGCGGCGGCCGCCCTCCTGGGCGCCTGACATTGCTCCATCACCCCGGCGGCACCCGCGCCGCCCGATAGGAGAATGACATGTCTTACGCGCTGAAGGAGCTGAACCGGGAGACCGGCTTCGGCGGCATGGGCATCACCAAGGACCGCGAGGTTCCCGTCATCAGCCTCGCCAATTTCGAGGCCCGCAAGGCGGAGATCGCGGATCAGCTGTGGAAGGCCTCCACCGAGATCGGCTTTTTCCAGCTCTCCGACCACGGCATCCCGCTGGAGCAGATCGACGAGGCCTTCGAGATGACGGCCCGCTTCTTCGCCCTGCCGCAGGAGGTGAAGGCGAAGTACCCGATGGCGAAGGGAACCAACTACGGCTGGGAGTACAAGGCCCAGGTCCGCCCCTCCACCGGCACGGCGGACAATAAGGAGTCCTTCCAGATCACCGTGCCGAAGATGGCCGGCCTCTGGCCCAGCGGCGAGGAACTGCCGGGCTTCAAGGCCTGCATGCTGGCCTTCGAGCGCGCGAACTGGGCGGTGGGGATGAAGGTGCTGTCCTGCTTCGCCGACAAGCTCGGCTTTCCCGCGGACTTCTTTACCGAGGCGCACGATCCGACCTCGCCCGAGTACCAATCCACGCAGCGCATGATTCATTACCTGCCGATGGTGGACGCGAAGCCGGAGGACTTCACGGGCTGGCGCGCCGGCGCGCACACCGACTATGACTGCCTGACGCTGCTGCATCAGCGCACCGGCCAGGGGGGGCTGCAGCTCTGCCCGGGCAAGGAAGCCGATGGCGGCGAGCTGGCCTGGACGGACGTGCCGCCGGTGACCGGCCTCATCACCTGCAACATCGGCGACATGCTGTCGCGCTGGAGCGACGGGAAGCTGCAGTCCAACCTGCACCGCGTGCGGATGCCGCGCGCGGACGAATATCTCGGCCCGCGCTACTCCCTGCCCTTCTTCTGCCAGGCCAACCGCGACGCGCTCATCCAGGCGCCGACGGGGTCCGAGCCGCCGATCACGGCGAAGGACTTCCTGGACATGCGGATCGCCGCGAATTTTGCGAAGATCGGGATGTAGCGCGGCGGCCTTCGGGTGAGCTGGGGGGCCGGAGGGAACATCCCCTCCGGCCCTTTCTCGTTCAGGTCAGCGCTCTGCCCGCCACCGCAGCCAGGCCGCCAGTTCCGGCACGCGGCGGGGCGCCGCGGCGGGGCCGGTGAGGCGGATGCCGACTTCCGGCACCGGGTCGGCCGGCTTCTCGGCCGCGGTGAGGTCGAGGGCGGCACGGGCCAGGTCCACTTCCCCGCGGAGGGTGAGGGCCACGCCATCGCCGGAGGCGGTGCCTTCGGACAGGGTGGCGCGCCCTGTCCCCAGCGCGGCGCGGAGGGAAAGGGTGGCGAACCCCGTCTCGCCGGATTGCAGCGCAGCGCGGAGCATGGCCTCGTCCCCCGCCGCGGCGGCGCGGCCGGCGGCGGCGGCATCCAGGCCCGCCAGCCTTCCCTCCCGGACGGCCAGGGATGCTTCCCCGGCCAGGGTCGCAATGAGAGCGGCCGGGCTGCTGCCGGTGGCGGAGAGGCGAATATCCGCTTCCGCCTGCCCCGCCGTGATGTCGAGCGGAAGGCCGAGGAGCGGGCCGGTGATGCCGGCACTGCGCAGCGCGACCTGCGCGGAAAGGCGCGGCGCGTCGCCATTGGTGTCGAGGGCGGCGCTTCCGCGCAGCGTACCGGGGTCCAGCGCCGCCTCGGCGTCCTCCAGCGCCAGGGCGCCGTCCTTCAGGCGCAAGCGGGCACGCAGGTCACGCACGGATGGCAGGTCGAGCGGTTCCAGGCGTGCGACGGAGAGGGCCAGCTCGGCATCCGCGGCCCGCAGGGCGGCGAAGGGAATGGGATCGCTGCCGTGCCAGGGGGAAGCGGGCGGGGAAAGGGTCTCGGCGGCGATGCGGCCGGTCAGGCGCGGGCGGGGTCCCTCAAGGGACAGGGCCAGGGCGCCGCCGGCCCGCAGCGCCCCGGCCACGAGGTCGAAGCGCTCCGCCGCGGCACCTCCCGCCCCTGCCGCGCCGGAGGCGACGAGGGAGAAGGAGCCCTCCCCGATCCAGGGGAGCACCCCCTCCCCTGTCAGGCCCAGCGCGTCATTCAGCAGGCGGGGGGCACCGGGATGGCGAAAGGTGAGGTTCCCCGTCGCGCGGCGGCCGGGCAGGTCCAGCGTGCCCGCCGTTTCCAGCCGGGCCTCGCCCAGCTCGGCGCTGGCCTGAACCGCCAGGGCCTCGGGCGGGCCGCCGCCGGCGACGCGGAGGGTAATGGACTCCCCGGCCAGCCGCGTGGCATCCGGCCAGCCGCCGGGGAGCAGGGCCAGCAGGTCGCGCGCGCTGCGGGCGGAGAAGTCCAGCACGGCGTCCGAAAGGCGCGGGCTGGCGCCCAGAAGGGCGGTGCCGGAGGCGGAGAGGTCGCCGCCGGCCAGTGCCCCGGCCAAGCGGCGCAGGGTGAGCCGGCCGTTCTCCAGCGCGGCGTCCAGGGAGGCGCGCTCCAGCACCGCGCCGCGCCATCGCGCCCGCTCCGTCGCCAGGCGCAGGTTGGCGTCGATGCCGCCGAGGAGGCGGCTGGCGGTGGGCCAGTCCAGGCCGGGGCGGAGCCAGCCCTCCAGGTCCAGCGCGTCCAGGGTCAGACCCAGGCCGAGCGCCGGGCGGGCGCCGAAGCGCAGCACGCCGGCGCCGGAAACGCGGATGCCGTCCAGCGTGGCGGAAAGCTCGGGCACGGCGATGGAGCCGGGTTCCAGGACCAGCCGCGCCCGTCCCTCCCCTTCCCGAAGACGGCCAGGGGCTAGCCAGGCGGTCCAGTTCTCGCCGGAGGGGGCGATGGCGGGGGCGACCGCCTCGATCGTTCCGCGCAGGTCGGTACCGGAGAAGCGCAGCGCGGCCTCCAGCCGCTCCCCAGCCGTGGCGCCGTTCAGCTCCACGCTCGTCCCGCCGGGGAGGATCGCGGAGACGTCCGAGAGAGTGAGCCGGCCGCCGGACGCGCCACCCTCCCGGAAGACCGCGGCGCGGAGGCGGCGCAGCGCCACGCCCCGGAAGCCCGCCGCCTCCGCCGAGAGGTCGAGCCCCAGCGGCAGGGTGGAGGGACGGGTGCGGAGCGCCGCCAGCCAGGGATCCAGATCCAGCCGCCCCGCCAGCAGCGCCGCGTCGAGCCGGGGCTGCGGGGAGAGGCGGAGGGTGATCGCGCCCCGCGCCGGGCTGCCGCCGATGTCGAGGGTGAGGTCGTCCGCCGCCAGCAGGTCGGCGGCGACCGTCAGCCGGCCCCGGGCGCGGAAGGGTCCGGGCGGGCCGGGGACGAGGGCGCTGAGGTCGGGGCCGGAGGCCTCCACGCTGCCGTCCACCGTGCCTTCCGGGGTCAGCACGCCGCGCGCGGCGATCGCGGCGTTGCCCATGGCGAGGCTGAGGTCCACCGGGGTGTAGCCATCGTAGCCAGGACGGCCGATCCCGGCCTCGAAGCGCCATTCCAGCCCGCCCCAGGCGAAAAGGCCCTCGGCGCGGGTGCCCTGAGTGGCGTCGCCCGCCGTCAGCCGGGCCTGCACGTTCTCCAGCCGCATGCCGCCGATGATGACGCGGCTGTCCACGAGCCGGGCGGAGAGGGTGGAGAGGCTGGCTGGCAGGTTGGCGGCATCGGCGGGAGGCCAGGGGAGGCGCAGCTCCGCGCCGACGATCGCGATCTCCCGCGGGGCGATCCGGCCGAGGAGGAGCGCGCCGCCATCCACGCGCAGCCGCATGGACGCGGCGGCGAAGCCCAACCCGTCCCCGGCATCGCCGAGGGTGACGCCCTGCGCCTCCACCACGGGATAGGGCAGCAGGCGCAGGCGCACGGGGCCGTGCAGGGTGACGGGACGGCCGATGCGGGCGGCGGCCAGCTCCGCCAGCTGGGCCCGACGCGCGGTCCAATCCGTGAAAAGGGGGGCGACCCAGAGGGTGGCGAGAACCGCGGCGAGAAGGAGGACGAGGCCCACGCCGGCCAGAAGGGAGCGACGCATCCTAGTCCGGCCAGGCCCTGCCGGCGGCCGGCCAGGTTCTGCCCGGGGCCGGCCGGGAATGGCCCGGTTCCGCCCCGCCCATGGCCGCCCTTGTCGACACCCTGCCTCCGCCCTGCCGGGACCACGATTCCCCGTGGCTGGACCATGCTTGAGGCGGGGGCGGGGGACAAGGAAGTGCGCTTTCGCGCGGGCATGTTTCCGGGCATAGGCTAGGCGGATCGGCGGACGGAGCGCGCTCGGGCTGACCCATGGGGTTCTGGGGTAAGATCATCGGCGGGGCGGTCGGCTTCGCCATGGGCGGGCCGGTGGGCGCCATGCTCGGCAGCGCGCTGGGGCACGCGGCGGACGAGGGCACGCTCGGGCGCGGCCTGAACATGGGTCTGCCCGGCCTGGACGGCGCGCGGATCGCGGCGATGCTCGGCTCGCGGGAAAGCCTTTTCGCGGTTTCCGTTGTCGTGCTCTCGGCGAAGCTCGCCAAGGCCGATGGCCCCGTGAAGCGCGAGGAGATCGACGCCTTCAAGCGCGTCTTCCACGTGCCGCCGGAGAACATGCGGGAGGTGGCGCAGCTCTTCGACCGGGCACGGGACAGCGCCGAGGGCGCGGAGCCCTACGCCGAGCGCCTGGGCGCTGCCTTCGCGGAGGAGCGGCCGGTGCTGGAGGACGTGCTGGGCGCGCTGTTCCGCATCGCCGAGGCGGACGGGGCGGCGAACCGGACTGAACTGGCCTTTCTGGGCGGGGTGCATGCCCGCTTCGGGCTGGACGCGGCGTCCTGGGAAAGGGCGCGGCTGGGGCGGCCCAACCCCTCCTCCCCCGCCCTCGCGCCCGAGGGCCCGGACCCCTACGCCGTGCTGGGCCTGCCGCGCGGGGCAACGGACGAGCAGATCCGCGCCACCTGGAAGCGGCTGATGCGGGAGCACCATCCGGACAGCCTCGCCGCACGCGGTCTGCCGGTGGAGATGGCACGGCGGGCGACGGAGAAGGTGGCGGACATCAACGCGGCCTGGGACCGGATCAAGCGGGAGCGCGGCCTATGAGGATCCCCCCGTGACCGCCCGGCGCGGCCCCCTTCCCGGCCCCCGGCCCGGTGCCCGCAAGGGCCGGGCGGCCGGGCTGCCGCGGGTGCCCATCGAGGGCGGGCTGGCGGTGAAGGAGTTGCCGAGCCCGAACCAGGACGACCGGCCGCCGGGCGTGCCGATCGACACGCTGATCCTGCACTACACGGACATGGAGAGCGGTGCGGCGGCCATCGAGCGGCTGCGCGACCCGGTGGCGAAGGTCTCTGCCCATTACGTGGTGGAGGAGGACGGGAGGGTGTTCCGGCTGGTGCCGGAGGCGCGGCGGGCCGCCCATGCCGGCATCTCCCACTGGCGGGGCCATGAGGGGCTAAACGCCCGCAGCATTGGGATCGAGGTGGTGAACCCCGGCCATTCCTGCGGCTACCGGCCCTTCCCCGCCCTGCAGATGGCGGCTCTGGCCGATCTCTGCCTGGAGATCCTCTCGCGCCATCCCATCCCCGCGCGGAACGTGGTGGCGCACAGCGACGTGGCGCCGGACCGCAAGCGGGACCCGGGGGAACTGTTCGACTGGCAGGGCCTGGCCTCCCTCGGCATCGGATTGTGGCCGGAAGGTGTGGAGGGCGGCGACCTCTCCACCGTGCCGGGCGGCATGGCACGGGCATCCGAACTGCTGCGGCGGATCGGCTACCCGGTGGACCCCGCGCGGCCGGACGTGGCCCTGGTAGCCTTCCAGCGGCACTGGCGACAGGAGGAGTGGGGCGGCCGGGCCGATGCCGGCACCCTGGCCCGGCTGGAGGCGGTGGCGGCGCTGGCCGCAGCCGAGTCGGAGGAGGCGGCGAGGCGCTGAGCGGGCGGGTTGACCCCCGTTCGACCGAGTCGCATACCCCGCGCGCCAGACGGCCGGACGACCGCTGCCAGCACCGAAAGGGGCGGTGGAGGAAAGTCCGGGCTCCATGGGAAAACGGTGCCGGCTAACGGCCGGCGGGGGCGACCCCAGGGACAGTGCCACAGAGAAGAGACCGCCGGGACGGCCGAAAGGCCTTCCAGGCAAGGGTGAAACGGTGGGGTAAGAGCCCACCGCGCCCCTGGCGACAGGGGCGGCACGGCAAACCCCACCGGGAGCAAGGCCGAATAGGGATGGCCGGCGGGATTCCTTCGGGACTCGCCGCCAGGGGCTTCCCGCCCCGCCATCCGGGTTGGCCGCGAGAAGCCCCTGGCAACAGGGGTTCCAGAGGAATGGTCGTCCTGTTCCCGGCGAGAGCCGGGGGCTGACAGAACCCGGCTTACAGGCCGTCTGGCATTTCCTCTCCTAAACAAGACTTTCAGTTCACCCGCATAACCGATTGAATTGCTCGGCTTTCAGTAGCGTTGCCTGCCAGCAACAGTTTGTCGCGCACACGCAATCGCGCTTGTTGACCCATCACGGCCCATGTTATCCCAAGGCATCCCGCAAGGGCCCGGACCTGAGGGGGGCGAGGGGCTGGCGGGATGGTCGGGTGAGCCGGCGGGGTCGGGGGGCCTCGCCGGCCATCTGAGGGGATCACACCAGTCGCCCAGTGCGGCCGCGAGGGGGCGGACGTCCAGCGGATGACCCATTTCATGGGCACCTTCACGGGCAAGCTGGATCGGAAGGGCCGGGTTTCCGTCCCTGCCGCCTTCCGCGCGGCCCTGGAGCGCCTGGGCACGCAGGACATCATCCTTCGCCTTTCCCACCGCGATGCCTGCGTGGAGGCCTGGCCGCAGCCGGTCTTCGAGACCATGGCCGCGGGGCTGGAGCAGCTGGATGTCTTCTCCGACAACCTCGACGACCTTTCCCTCAGCCTCTTCGCCGATGCCTATCCGCTCAAGCCCGATGGCGAGGGGCGGGTGGTGCTGCCGGAAGACCTGATCGCCCATGCCGGGCTGACGGAGGCGGTGACCTTCCTCGGCACCGGGCGCTCCTTCCAGCTCTGGGAGCCCGAGGCGGCCCGCAGGCGGGTCGAGGCCGCGCGCCAGCGGGCGCGCGAGCGCGGGCTGACCGTGCCGGCGACCGCGGGAGGCCGCGCATGAGCGAGGCTCCCTTCCTTTCCCTGGTCGCGCCGGACCCCACCGGCGGCGGCCACGTGCCTGTCATGCTGGCCGAGGTGCTGGCGACGCTCGCCCCTCGCGACGGCGCCACCTTTCTCGACGGCACCTTCGGCGGCGGCGGCTACAGCGCCGCCATCCTCTCCTCCGCCGCCTGCACCCTCTACGCCGTGGATCGCGACCCCGACGCGATCGCCCGCGGCGCCTCCCTCGTGGACCGCTTCCCCGGGCGGCTGCACCTGGTGGAGGGACGGTTCGGCGACATGGCCGCCCTGATGGCGGATCGCGGGATCACGGCGCTGGACGGGGTGGTGCTCGACCTCGGCGTCTCCTCCTACCAGATCGACGAGGCGGATCGCGGCTTCTCCTTCCGCACCGACGGGCCGCTGGACATGCGGATGGAGAAGTCCGGCCCCAGCGCGGCGGACCTGGTGAACACCCTGCCGGAGCGCGAGCTGGCCGACATGCTGTGGGAACTGGGCGAGGAGCGCCATTCCCGCCGGATCGCCCGCAAGATCATCGCCGCCCGCGGCGACGCCCCCTTTGAGACGACGCTGCAGCTGGCCGAGGCCATCCACATGGTGATGCCGCGCGACCCCTCCGGCATGGACAGCGCGACCCGTTCCTTCCAGGCGCTGCGCCTGCGCGTGAACGACGAGCTGGGCGAGGTGGAGCGCGGGCTGGAAGCGGCCGTGCGGCTGCTGGCCCCCGGCGGGCGCCTCGTCGTCGTCTCCTTCCACTCGCTCGAGGACCGAATCGTGAAGCGCTTCATGCGCGACGCGGCGGGGAAGGCGCCCGGCGCCTCCCGCTTCGATCCGGCATCCCTCGTGCATGCCCAGAAGTCGGCGGAATTCCGCCTGCTCACCAACACCGCCCTGCGGCCATCAACCGCAGAGACAGACACGAACCCCCGCGCGCGGTCCGCAAGGCTCCGCGCCATCGAGAGGCTGGCCGCATGATTCGACCCCTCACCTTTCTCTCGCTGGTCGCGGCCGCGGGGGCGGGGCTGCACCTCTACTCGGTGAAGCACGACGTCTCGCAGCTGGAGAAGGTGCTGCGCGACACGGTGAAGCAGACCGAGGCGGCGCGGGAGCGCACGGCGGTGCTGCGCGCCGAATGGGCGATGCTGAACGAGCCGGAGCGCCTGCGCGCCGCCGCCAACCGGGTTCTGCCGCTCGAGGTGATGCAGACCGCGCAGTTCGTGCGGCCGGCCGAGCTGGACCGGCGCCTGCCGGCAGCGGTGTCCTTCGCCGGCGCGCCGAGCCTCTTCGCCCCCATACCCGGCGAGCGGGGCGGGTCCGCCAGCAGCGTGGCCGTGGCGGCGGCCGCCTCCGTCACGGGCATCCCCGGCCCGTCCCTGCCGGCGACCGCCGGCGCCGCGGATCCAAACCTATTTGCCGCCCTGCCGCTGCCGCCCGACGCGCCGCCGCCGCCGCCTGCCGCCCCGGCCCGACCCGCGCCAGTTGCTGTCGCCTCCGCCGAGCGGGCACCTTCCCCGCCGGCCCAGATCGAGCGCGCCGTCGTGGAGCGGCCCGCGCGCGTGGCGCCGCCGCACCTGCCGCAGGTGGCCACGATGCGCCTTCCCGAGCCGCGTGAGCCGGCGCCCCGCCCGGCCGAGATTGCACGGTCCGATGCCGGCCGCGCCGAGATGGCCCGAGCGGAGGCGCCACGCGCGCCCCGCCCCCGCGTGGCGGAACCCCGACTGGCCGAGCGTGAGGTGGATCGCGGCATGAACCTGGCGGCCCCGCCGCAGCCGGCGGCCCTGCTGCGCACGGCGCTGCACATGCGCCCGAGCGCGCCGCCGCCGCCCGCCCCGGTGTCGCCCTCCCCGCTCGCCGCCCAGATGGGTTCGATGCTCGGGGCTGCGTCCCGGCCCATGCTCGCGCCGCCGGTGCCGGTGGCCAGCGCAAGCGCGGGCACGCTGCGGTGAACGACCCCGCAGCCCCCGACCCGAACGCCGCCATCGCCTACCAGCTGCGCGAGCCCGTGCAGGCCGCGCGGGTGACGGACGGCCGCGGAGCCGCGCGCCTCGGCCAGCCGGACCTGGCGCGCCGGGCTGTGCTGGAGAAGAGCCGCGGGCGGCTGGTGATGGCCGCCGCCGGCTTCGGCCTGATCTATGGCGCCGTGGCGCTGAAGGCGACGATCGCGACGGTGATCGATCCGCGCGAACCGCGCCGCATGGCCGAGCGCGAGGCGGCTTCCGTCCCCCGGCCCGATCCGGTGACGGGCCGCGCGCCGATCACGGACCGCAATGGGGAGATCCTCGCGGTCTCGCTGCCTGTCACCGCGCTCTATGCCAATCCCCGGCAGATCGATAACCCGGCCGAGGTGGCCCCGCGGCTCGCCCGCGTGCTGCCGCAGCTGGACCGGGAGAGGCTGGTTGGCCGCCTCTCCGGCGAGCGGCAGTTCTCCTACCTCGCCCGCGCTCTGACACCGCGCGAGAAGCAGGCGGTGAACGACCTCGGCGTGGCCGGGCTGCACTTCGAGGAGGGCGAGCGCCGCTACTACCCGCAGGGCCGGGCGGCGGTGCATGTGCTGGGCAACGTGGACGTGGACGGCGCCGGCCTTTCCGGCATGGAGCGCTACCACGACGAGCGGCTGCGGGCGCGGCCGAACGACCCGCTGCGGACCGCCATCGACATCCGCGTGCAGCTGGCGCTGCGCGACGGCGTGGCGAAGGCTATCGAGGACTTCTCCGGCATCGGCGGTGCGGGGGTGGTGCTGGACATCAACACGGCCGAGGTGCTGGCCATGGTGTCCCTGCCCGATTACGACGCGGGCGACATCGGCGAGGCGACGCAGGACCAGCGCTTCAACCGCGTCACCGTCGGCACCTACGAACCGGGATCGACCTTCAAGCTTCTCACCGCCTCCGCCGCGCTGGAGTTCGGCACGGCGAACGTGAACACGAGCACCTTCGACGCGGCGCACCCGATCCGCTTCGGGCGCTTCACGATCACGGACTACAAGGGCAAGAACCGGATCATCACCTTCCCCGAGGTGCTGGCCTATTCCTCCAACCTCGGCGCAGCGCACATGGCGCAGACCTTCGGGCCGCAGCGACAGCGCGAGTTCCTGGGCCGCATGGGCATGCTCTCCCGCCAGGGGATCGAGCTGACGGAGACGGCGCTGCCGATGGTCCCGCCGGCCAGTGGCTGGAAGGAGATCAACATGTTCACGATCTCCTACGGCCACGGCATCGCGGTGACGCCGCTGCACGTCGTCACCGGCATCTCGGCGGTGGCGAATGGCGGCATCCTCCGCCAGCCGACGCTGCTGGCGCAGCCGCCGAACGTGCCGCGCGAGGGAACGCGCGTGATCAGCGAGCGCACATCGGAGACGATGCGGCGGCTGATGCGGCTGGTCGTGACGGACGGCTCCGGCAAGGGCGCGGATGTGCCGGGCTATTTCGTCGGCGGCAAAACGGGCACGGCGCAGAAGACGGGGCCCCGTGGCGGCTACCTGCCGAACAAGCGCATCGCGGCCTTCGTCGGCGCCTTTCCGATGAACGCGCCGCGCTACGCGATTTACGTGATGGTCGACGAGCCGAACCCGAACGCGCGATCGCACGGCTACGCGACGGCGGGCTGGGTGGCGGCGCCGGCAGCGGGCACGGTGATCTCCCGCATCGCGCCGGTGCTGGGACTGATTCCCGAGAATCCACAGGACCCGGCCATCGTGCAGGCCATCACCATCCCGCTGCAGCCCGGACGCCCGTCGCAGCGCCCGGCGACCGCGGCCACCGCACGGCCCGGTGCGCCCGTCGCGCCGCCGGCCGTGCCGGGGCGCCCGATGACGACACCGGCCATGGCGCCCCGCCCGGCGACGCCGCAACCCGTGCCGTCCTCCCCCACCCTGCCGGCGCCCGTGCCGCTGCGGGTGACGGAGGTGGAGACGATGTGGCAGCAGGCGGTGAGCCGCATCCGCTTCTCCATGGCCGCGGAAGCCGCGACGCTCACCGGCTCCGACGAGGAGCCGGGCCTGATGACGAGCCATGAGGCTCGATGAGCTGATGGCCCGGCTGGACTCCGTCGCGATGCGCTACGAGGCCCGGCCGGAAGTGACGGCGCTGACGGCGGATAGCCGGCAGGTGGTTCCGGGCGCGCTTTTCGCCGCGCTGCCAGGCGCCCGCACGGATGGCCGCGCGCATATCGAGGAGGCGGTGCGCCGCGGTGCGGCGGCGGTGCTGGCGCCGGAAGGCACGGAGTGGCCGCCTGGCGTGCCGCCGCGCCCGATGGTCATGGCGGCCGATGCGCGGCGCGCACTGGCGCTGATGGCCGCGCGCTTCCACGGCGCGCAGCCCCGCACGGTGGTCGCCGTCACGGGGACCAACGGCAAGACGAGCACTGCCGACTTCCTGCGCCAGATCTGGGCCGATGCGGGATCGCGCGCCGCTTCCATGGGCACGCTGGGGCTGGTGGCGGACGGCTTCCCGCCCGGGCCTTCGCTGACCACGCCGGATCCCGTCTCGCTGCACGCCACCCTGGCCGCCATCGCGCGCGCTGGGGTGACGCACGCGGCGATGGAGGCCTCCTCCCACGGGCTGGAGCAGCGCAGGCTGGACGGGGTGATGCTGGCGGGGGCCGGCTTCTCCAACCTGACGCGCGACCATCTGGACTACCACGGCACGATCGAGGACTACCGCGCGGCGAAGCTGCGGCTGTTGGACACGCTGCTTGAGGCCGGCCGGCCGGCGGTGGCGAACGCGGATATGGACGGCGCGACGCTGGCCGCCATCCGCTCCATCGCCGCCGCGCGGCACCTGCGGCTGGTGACGGTGGGCGAGGCCGGCGCCGATCTGCGCTTGCTGCGCCACACGCCCCTGGCCGACGGGCAGGAGCTGGAGATCACCCTTTTCGGGCGGCGGGAGGTGCTGCACCTGCCGCTGGTCGGGCGTTATCAGGCGGACAACGTGATGCTGGCGGCGGCGCTGGCCGTGGCCACGGGTCTTCCGGCGGACCGCGCGCTGCGCGCCCTGCCCCGTCTCTCCGGCGTGCGCGGCCGCATGGAGCTTGCGGCGCGGCTGCCGAACGGCGCGGCGGTCTATGTGGACTATGCCCACACGCCCGACGCGCTGGAGCGGCTTCTGGCGGCGCTTCGTCCGCACGCCGCCCGGTTGCACGTGGTGTTCGGCGCCGGCGGGGACCGTGATCCCGGCAAACGGCCGCTGATGGGCACGGCGGCAGCGCGGCTGGCCGACCGGGTGGTGGTGACGGACGACAATCCCCGCAGCGAGGACCCGGCCGGGATCCGGGCGGCGGTGCTGGCGGGCTGCCCCGGCGGCACCGACATCGGCGGGCGGGAAGCGGCGATCGCGGAGGCGATGGCGGCCCTCGGCCCTGGCGACGTGCTGGCGGTGGCGGGCAAGGGGCATGAGAGCGGGCAGACGATCGGCGGGGTGACGCATCCCTTCGACGACGTCTCCGTGGTGCGGGCGCTGGCGGGGATCGCGGCGTGAGCGCGGCGCTGTGGGATTCCGCCGCGCTGCGCGCGGCCACGGGCGGCGACGTGCCGGACGGCGTGGCGGTGTCCGGCGTTTCCATCGACAGCCGGAGCGTCGGGCCGGGCGATCTGTTCGTCGCGCTGCGCGATGTGCGGGATGGGCACGACTTCGTGCCGGACGCGATGGCACGCGGGGCCGCCTGCGCGATGGTGGACCGGGAGGTGCCGGGCGCCGTGCCGCTGCTGCGCCTGGGCGACACGCTGGCGGGGCTGACGGCGCTAGGTGCTGCTGGGCGGGCCCGTTCCCCCGCGCGCTTCGTCGCGGTGACGGGCAGCGTGGGCAAGACGAGCACGAAGGAGATGCTGGCGGCCGGGCTTTCCGCGTGCGGCGCCGTGCATGCGGCTGTGGCGAGCTACAACAACCACTGGGGCGTGCCGCTGACGCTGGCGCGGATGCCGGTTTCCGCCGGGTTCGGCGTGATCGAGGTCGGGATGAACAACCGGGGGGAGATTGCTCCCCTCTCCCGCCTCGCGCGGCCGCATGTCGCTGTCATCACCACCATCGCGCCGGCCCATCTCGGGCGGCTCGGCTCCATGGAGGCGATCGCCGAGGAGAAGGCCGACATCGTGCTGGGGCTCGAGCCCGGCGGTGTGGCGGTGATCCCGGCGGAAGGTCCCTGCGCCGCCCTGCTGCACCGGAGGGCGGAGGAAGCGGGCGTGAGAGCCGTTCTCTTCGGTGAGAGCGGCACGGCGCGGCTGCTGGACTGGAGGGGCGATGCCGAAAGCCAGTCCTTCCGTGTCGGGCTGGACGGGGAGAGCTTCGCCGTGTCCCTGCCCGTTCCCGGGCGGCACATGGCGATGAATGCGGTGGCCTCGATGGCCGCTGCGCGGGCGCTGGGCGCGGATCCCCGGTCGTTCGCGGAAGGGCTGGCGCGCTTCGCGCCACTGGCCGGCCGGGGGGCGCGCGTCGTCGTCCCCGTGGCGGGCGGCGCGGTGCTGCTGCTCGACGAATCCTATAATGCCAATACGACCTCCATGCGTGCGGCCCTTGCCGTGCTGGCGGCACAGGAAGGAACGCGGCGCGTGGCCGTGATGGGTGATATGTTGGAACTTGGTAACGAGGGTGCGGCGATGCACGCCGCCCTGGCCGCGGACGCGGCGGCCTGCGCGGATGTGGTGTTCACCTGCGGCCCGCAGATGGCGGCGCTGCACGATGCGTTGCCGGCGGAGAAGCGTGGTGCGCACGCGGCGGACAGCGCGGCGCTGGCGCCGCTGGTGGCGGATGCGCTGCGGGCACGGGATTCCGTGCTGGTGAAGGGGTCGCTCGGCAGCCGCATGGCGGTGGTGGTGCGCGCCATCAAGGCGCTCGAGCAGCAGGGAGCGGCGGCATGATCCCCGCGCTGCTCGCCGGCCCGGGCGACCTCATCATCTTCAACCTGCTGCGCTACGTCACCTTCCGCGCTGGCGCGGCCTGCCTGACGGCGCTGGTGCTCTCCATGGTGTTCGGGCCGATGGTGATCCGCTGGCTGCGCGGCTTCCAGCGCGGCGGGCAGCCGATCCGGGCGGATGGGCCGGAGCGGCACCTGATCGAGAAGAAGGGCACGCCCACCATGGGCGGCGTGCTGATCCTGCTGGCGCTGACGGTTTCCACCCTTCTCTGGGCGGATCTGCGGAACGGGCTGGTCTGGGCGGTGATGGTCGTCACCCTCGGCTTCGGGCTGCTGGGCTTCGCCGATGACTGGCTGAAGGTGACGAAGCGGAACACCAAGGGCGTCTCGGCCCGCGGCAAGCTGGTGGTGCAGTTCGGGCTGGCGCTGGTGATCGCCATCGCCATCCTCTACCTGCTGCCGCCCGGGCTGAACGAGAGCCTGACGGTGCCCGTGTTCAAGGACGTGCTGATCCCCTTCGGTGTCTTCTTTCCCCTGGTGGGAATGCTGGTGATGGTCGGCTCCTCCAACGCCGTGAACCTGACGGACGGGCTGGACGGGCTGGCGATCGTGCCGGTCATGATCGCGGCGGGCGTCTTCGCCATCATCGCCTACCTCGTCGGCAACCGCGTCTTCGCGGACTACCTGCAGGTGGTCTTCGTGCCGGGCACGGGCGAGCTGGCGGTCTTCCTCTCCGCGCTCGTCGGCGCCGGGCTGGGCTTCCTGTGGTTCAACGCGCCGCCGGCGGCGGTGTTCATGGGCGACACGGGCAGCCTGGCGCTGGGCGGCGCGCTCGGTGCCGTGGCAGTGGCGACGAAGCACGAGGTGGTGCTGGCCATCGTGGGCGGCGTCTTCGTGGTGGAAACGCTCTCGGTCGTGATCCAGGTCTTCTGGTTCAAGCGCACCGGGCGCCGCGTGTTCCTGATGGCGCCGCTGCACCACCACTACGAGAAGAAGGGCTGGTCGGAGCCGACCATCGTGATCCGGTTCTGGATCATTTCCATGATCCTGGCCCTCATCGGCCTTTCCACGCTGAAGATCCGGTGATGACGCCCTTCGCCGGACAGCGCATCGCGGTTCTCGGGCTGGGGCGGGCCGGGTTGCCGGCTGCGCGCCGCCTGCGCGACTGGGGCGCGGATGTCACGGCGTGGGATGACGGCGAGGCGGCGCGGGCGGCGGCGGAAGCGGCCGGCATCGCCGTCGGGCAGCCGGAGCGCTTCGACCTGCTGATGATTTCCCCGGGCATTCCGCACCGGGGGCCGAAGGCGCATCCGCTGGCGCGACGCGCGGCGGAGATCGGCGCACCGGTCCTGTGCGACGTGGAATTCCTGTATCGCGCCGTGCGCGCGGTGGGCAGCCGGGCGCGCTTCGTCGGGATCACCGGCACCAACGGCAAGTCCACGACCACGGCGCTGCTGGACCATCTCGCGCGGGCGGCCGGGATGGTGGTGGCGACGGGCGGCAACCTCGGCCCGCCGGCTCTGGACATGCCGGTGCTGGCAGACGACGGCGTCTATATCCTGGAGATGTCCTCCTACTCCGCGGAACGGCTGGACCGGGCGCGCTTCGCGCTGGGGGCGCTTCTGAACCTTTCGCCGGATCATCTGGACCGGCACGGTGACATGGCCGGCTATGCCGCGGCCAAGGCGCGGGTGATGCTGGGGAACGACCTCGCCGTTTTCGGGATGGACGACGCGGAGACGCGGGCGGTGGCGGCGGCGCATGAGGGCCGGGTGGTGCCGGTCTCCGGCCACATGCCGCAGCCCGGCGGGATCTGGGGCGACGGCGCGCTGCTGCGGGACGGTGCCGGCGTGATTGTGGACTTGTCCGGCGCGCTGGCGCTGCCCGGCCCGCACAACGCGCAGAACGCGGCGGCCGCGACGGCACTGGCCTTCGGGCTGGGCATCGCGCGCGCCGTGGCGGGGCGGGCGCTGCTCACCTATCCCGGCCTGCCGCACCGGCAGGAGCGGGTGGGCGAGGTGGATGGCATCGCCTTCCTCAACGACAGCAAGGCGACGAACGCCGACAGCACCGCCTACGCCCTGGCCTGCCACGACCGCGTGGTCTGGATCGCCGGCGGGGTGCCGAAGGCCGGCGGGATCGTGCCTCTGGCGTCCCTCTTCCCCCGGGTGGCGGAAGCCCTGCTGATCGGGCAGGCGGCGGAGGAGTTCGCGGCCACCCTGGCCGAGCACGGCGTGCCGCACCGGGTCGTCGGCACGCTGGACGCCGCCGTGGCTGAGGGGCTGGAAGCGGCGCGGCGGACCGGCAGCGGTGCCGTGCTTCTCTCCCCGGCCTGCGCCTCCTTCGACCAGTTCCGTTCCTTCGAAGCGCGGGGCGATGCCTTCCGCGACTTTGTCCGCAACCTTGCCAACCGTGAAGCGGAGGCCGCCTGATGGCACTCTCCCGCGCCGATACCTCCACCCTCGGCCGCTGGTGGTGGAGCGTGGACCGCTGGACTCTCGCGGCCCTCTTCACCCTGGTGGGCTTCGGCTACGTCATGGTGCTGGCCGCGGCGCCGGCGGTGGCGGAGCGCATCGGCGCTTCGTCCCGCAACATGTTCTTCGCCAAGCAGGTGATGTTCCTCGCCGGCGCGTCGGCGGTGATGGCGGGCGTCTCGCTGCTCAGCCCGAAGGGGGTCCGGCGGCTGGCGATCCTCGGCTTCGCCGGCGCGCTGCTGCTGACGATCGCGACGCTGTTCATCGGCGCGGAGGTGAAGGGCGCGCGGCGCTGGCTGAACCTGCCGCTCCTCGGCTCCCTCCAGCCCTCCGAGTTCCTCAAACCCTGCTTCGCGGTCTTCGCGGCCTGGCTGATCTCCGAGGCGAAGCTCGCCGGGCGGCGCGGCACGGCGATGTGGGGCGCGGCCCTGGTCTCCTATCTCGGCGTGGCTCTGGTGCTGCAGCGCCAGCCTGATATCGGCATGCTGCTCGTCGTCTCCTCCGTCTTCTTCGCGCAGATCTTCGTGGCCGGGATCAACCTTGCCCTCGTCGGCGGGCTGGGGCTGATGGGCGTCTCCGGCATCGTGGGCGCCTATTTCCTGTTCGACCACGTCCATAAGCGCGTGAACCAGTTCCTATTCGGTGAGGGCGGGAACAGCTACCAAGTGGACGTGGCGCTGGAGGCCTTCGGCGCGGGCGGGATGATGGGCGTGGGCCCTGGCGAGGGCCGGATGAAGAACGTGCTGCCCGACGCGCATGCCGACTTCGTCTATGCCGTGGTGGGTGAGGAGTTCGGGTTGATGATCTGCCTCCTCATCCTCGGCCTTTTCGCCTTCGTCGTGGTGCGGGGGATGATGCGGCTGCTGGCGGAGACGGACCTCTTCGTTATTCTCGCCGCCTCCGGGCTGCTGACCCAGTTCGGGCTGCAGGCCTTCATCAACATGGCCTCCTCCCTGCACCTCATCCCGACCAAGGGGATGACGTTGCCCTTCGTGTCCTATGGCGGCTCCTCCGTCATCGCCATCGCGCTCGGCATGGGCTTCCTGCTGGCTCTCACCCGGAAGCGGATGAGCCGGGCCGAGGAGGGGACGCTCACGTGAGAGGTCCCGTCGCGCGCCCCATCGTCATCGCGGCCGGCGGCACGGGCGGGCATTTCTTCCCCGCCGAGGCGCTGGCCGCCGCCCTGATCGGGCGCGGGGAGCGGGTGGCGCTGATGACCGATGCGCGCTCCTCCTCCCTGGACAGTCCGACCTTCGCGAATGCGGAGCGTTTCGTGCTCAAGGGCTCCGGCCTCGCGGGCCATGGGGTGCTCGGCGCGGCGAAGGGCGCGGTGGCGCTGATGCGCGGCACGATGCAGGCGCGGCGGCTCCTCCTGGATCTTAATCCCGCGGCGGTGGTGGGCTTCGGCGGCTATCCCTCCGTGCCGCCGCTGCTGGCGGCGCGGCTGCTGCCGGGCTCCCGCCGTCCAGCGACGGTGCTGCACGAGCAGAACGCGGTGCTCGGCCGCGCCAACCGCACCCTGTCCCGCGGGGCGGACCTGCTGGCACTGTGCTTCGAAGGCACGACCCGCGTGCCGGCGGGCGTGCGGGCGGAAGTGCTGGGAAATCCCGTGCGCCCTGCGATCGCGGCACTTTACGCGCAGGGCTATGCGCCGCCGCTGGACGAGGTGCGGATCCTCGTCCTCGGCGGCTCGCTCGGCGCCCGGGTCTTCTCGGACGTGGTGCCCGCCGCCATCACCGCCCTGCCGGAAGCGGATCGCCGCCGGTTGCGGGTGGTGCAGCAGTGCCGGCAGGAAGACATGGACCGCACCCGCACCGCCTATGCCGCCGCCGGCGTGAAGGCGGAACTGGCGCCCTTCTTCGGCGATGTCGCGGCGCGGCTTTCCGCAGCCCATCTGGTGATCGCGCGCGCCGGCGCCTCGACGGTCGCGGAGATTGCCTGCGCGGGCCGGCCGAGCCTTCTCGTGCCCCTTCCCCACGCGATCGACGACCACCAGACCGGGAACGCCCGTTCCCTTTCCGAGCGCGGAGCGGCGGAATTGATCGTGCAGGCGAGCTTCACGCCCCAATCCCTTGCCACGGCGCTGAAAAATCTTCTTCAGGCGCCGGAAACCCTGGACGGAATGGCCCGGGCTGCGGCACTTCTCGGAAGACCGGACGCGGCCGAGAGGCTGGCGGACCGGGTCCTCTCACTCGTGGCGGCGACGCCCATCGGGAAAGTGCCCTAGCCCATGCGCGCCCTGCCGCTGAACATCGGCCCCATTCATTTCGTCGGGATCGGCGGCATCGGCATGTCTGGCATCGCCGAGGTGCTGCACAACCTCGGCTACCAGGTGCAGGGCAGCGACATCGCGGAGGGCTACAACGTCACCCGCCTGCGCGAGGCCGGCATCGCCGTGACCATCGGCCATGACGCGGCGAACCTGGGTCAGGCCCAGGTCGTCGTCATCTCCTCCGCCGTGAAGCGCGACAACCCGGAGGTGCAGGAGGCCCGCAAGCGCTTCCTGCCCGTGGTGCGCCGCGCGGAGATGCTGGCAGAGCTGATGCGGCTGAAGTGGTCCATCGCCGTCGGCGGGACGCATGGGAAGACGACCACCACCAGCCTCGTCGCCTGCGTGCTGGAAGCCGCGAAGATCGACCCCACCGTGATCAACGGCGGCATCATCAACGCCTACGGCACCAACACGCGGCTGGGCGCCGGCGAGTGGATGGTGGTGGAGGCCGATGAGAGCGACGGGTCCTTCCTGAAGCTGCCCGCCGTGGTCGCCGTGGTGACGAACATGGACCCGGAGCACCTGGACCACTGGGGCAATGCCGACAACATGAAGGAGGGATACGCTAACTTCGTCGGCAACATCCCCTTCTACGGCTTCGCGGTCCTCTGCGCCGACCATCCGGAGGTGCAGGCGATGATCCCGCGCCTCTCCGACCGCCGCCTCATCACCTACGGCTTCTCCCCCCAGGCGGATGTCCGGGCGGAGCGGGTGATCACGGACCGCATGGGCGCCACCTTCGACGTGGTGGTGCAGGACCGCCTTTCCCGCCGCACGCGGCACCTCAAGCCCTTCCGCCTGCCGATGCTGGGCCAGCACAACGTGCTGAACGCGCTGGCCGCCATCGCCATTGGCGTGGAGATGGAGGTGCCGGAGGAGACGATCCGCATGGCGCTGGCCGGGTTCAAGGGCGTGAAGCGCCGCTTCACCCTGGCGGGCCAGGCCGGCAACATCATGGTGATCGACGACTACGGCCACCACCCCGTGGAGATCGCGGCGGTGCTGAAGGCCGCGCGGCAGGCCGGGGCGAAAGACGTGATCGCCGTAGTGCAGCCGCACCGCTACTCCCGCCTGGACGCGCTGTTCGACGAGTTCTGCACCTGCATGAACGACGCCGGCACCGTGATCGTGGCCGATGTCTACGCGGCCGGTGAGCAGCCGATCGAGGGGCGGGACAAGGACGGGCTGGTCGAGGGGCTGCGCGCCCATGGTCACCGCTCCGTCGTGCCCCTGCCCTCCCCCGACCACCTGGCGGAGATGGTGCACGCCATCGCGCGTCCGGGCGACTACGTGGTCTGCCTCGGTGCGGGGAACATCACGACCTGGGCGCACGCGCTGCCGGCACAACTCACGGAGCTGCAGGCGAAGAGCGGCCCGCGCCGGATCAAGGGCGCGGCATGAGCGCCTCCGTCGACATGGCGGCCATGGGGGAAACAACCCCGCTTCCCGCGCTGCGCGGCCGCGTCCAGAAGGATGCGCCGCTCGGGCCGGGAACATGGTTCCGCGTCGGCGGCAATGCGGACTGGCTGGTGCGCCCGGCCGATCTGGACGACCTGCTGCGCCTGCTGCGGCGGGCCGAGGCGCCGGTCATGGTGATGGGCGCCGCCTCTAACCTCATCGTGCGGGATGGCGGGGTGCGCGGCATCGTGCTGCGCCTCGCGCGCGGCTTCGGTGACGTGGATGTGGAAGCGGATGGCGTGGTGGCGGGTGCCGCCGCGCTGGACGCGAACGTGGCGGAGCACGCCGCCGCGGCCGGGCTTGCCGGCCTCGAATTTCTCTCCGGCATTCCCGGCAGCGTCGGCGGCGCGGTGGCAATGAATGCCGGCGCCTACGGGGCCGAGGTGGCGGACGTACTGGACTGGGCGGAGATCGCCACCGTCGACGGGCTGCTGCGCGTGCGCGCGGCCGAGCTGCGGCTGTCCTACCGCCGGTCCCAGCTTCCGCCCGGTGGTGTGGTGGTGCGGGCGCGCTTCCATGCCGTACCGGGCGACAAGGGCGCGATTGCCGCCCGCATGGCGGAGATCCGCGAGAGCCGGGAGGCGACGCAGCCCGTGCGGGCGCGCACCGGCGGCTCCACCTTCGCCAATCCGCCGGGGCACAAGGCCTGGGCGCTGGTCGATGCCGCGGGCTGCCGCGGCAAGGTCCTGGGCGGCGCGCAGGTGAGCGAGAAGCACTGCAATTTCCTCCTCAACACCGGCGACGCGAAAGCGGCCGATCTTGAGGACCTTGGCGAGGCGGTGCGTGCCGCCGTCCTCGCGCATTCCGGCATCACGCTGGAATGGGAGATCAAGCGCATCGGGGAGCGCGCGGCATGACCCGTGTCACGGTCCTTCTGGGCGGGCTGTCCAGCGAGCGAGAGGTTTCCCTCTCCTCCGGGCGGGAGATCGCGGCGGCGCTGCGGGAGGCAGGGTTCGAGGTCGTGACCTTCGATCCCGGCCCGGACCTCGGCGCCGTGGTGGCGGGCATCGCCGCCACGCGGCCGGACGTGGTGTTCAACGCGCTGCACGGGCGCTTCGGGGAGGACGGCTCCATCCAGGGCGTGCTGGACTGGATGGGCATTCCCTACACGCATTCCGGGCTTCGGGCCTCGGCGATGGCGATGGACAAGGCGACCGCCAAGGCGGCCTTCGCGGCGGCCGGCCTGCCGGTCGCGCCGCACCGTCTGCTGGAGGCGTCGGCACTGGCCGATGCGGACCCCCTGCCCTTCCCTTATGTGGTGAAGCCGGTGCGGGAGGGATCCTCCGTCGGCGTGCACATCCTGCGCGGCGGCGACAACCGGCGCGCGGAGATCGCGGCCACCTGGCAGTGGGGCGAGATCATCGCCGAGCCCTATATCCCTGGCCGCGAGCTGACAGTCGCGGTGATGGAGGACCGGGCGCTGGCGGTGACGGAGATCGACACCAGCCGCACCTTCTACGACTACGACGCGAAATACGCCGATGGCGGCTCCGCCCACACCATTCCGGCGCGGGTGCCCGATGAGGTGGCGGCGCGGGCCATGCAGGTGGCGGTGGCCGCCCACGCGGCGCTGGGATGCCGCGGCGTCTCGCGCAGCGACTTCCGCTGGGACGACTCCCGCCCCGGCGCGGAAGGGCTTGTGCTTCTGGAGGTGAACACCCAGCCCGGCATGACGCCGACTTCCCTCGTCCCGGAACAGGCGGCGTATCGCGGCATCACCTTTCCCGAGCTCTGCGCCTGGATGGTGCAGCAGGCCCGGCATGACGGGATGGAGCGTGGGCCGAAGGGAATGCGCGATGCCGCGTAAGCTCCAGGCCGGCATCCGCGCCCGCCCGGCCCCGCCGGAGCCGGTGCGGCCGAGCGCGCTGCGGCTCTGGCTTCGGCGGAAGCGGCCGATGCTGCGGCCGGCGGCGAAGGTGGGCGCGGTGATCGCGCTCTGCGGCGTCGCGGCCCTCGGCGTCGCGCAGCTCGATCCCGCCAGCCGCTTCTCGGCCGCCGTGGAAGGCGCGACGGCGAGGCTCGGCGAGCGCGTCAGCGGGCTGGTGGTCAGCGAGGTGAAAGTCGAAGGCGCGCGCAACACGCCCGCCGCGCAGCTTCGCCAGGCCCTGTCCGTCCGTGCGGGCGATCCGGTGCTCGGCTTCTCCCCGGACAAGGCGCGGGAGCGGCTGGAAGCCATTCCCTGGATCGAGGAAGCGGAGGTGCAACGCCACCTCTCCGGCCTCGTGCTCGTGAAGGTGAAGGAGCGGCAGCCCTTCGCCATCTGGCAGAACAACGGCCGCTTCGCGATCGTGGACCGCGAGGGCCGCACGGTCGCGACGGACCGCCTCGACGCCTTCGGCCCCCTGCCTCTCATCGTCGGCGCCGGGGCGGAGAAGAGCGCAGCGCCGCTCTACGACCTCCTGGGCGATGCGCCGGACGTGAAGGCCCGTACCCAGGCGCTGGTCCGCATCGGGGAGCGCCGCTGGAACCTGCGCCTGCACAGCGGCACGGACGTGCTGCTGCCCGAAGGCCATGAGGAGGTGGCCATCCAGCGCCTGGCGGAGCTGCAGCGGCAGAGCCAGTTGCTGGACCGCCCGATGCAGACCGTGGACCTGCGCCTGCCGGACCGGCTGGTGCTGCGCCCCGCGGCCTCCTCTGCGGCCGAGCCCGCGGCCACCCCGACCTCGGCCCGCCCGCGCGGGAGGAACGGGTGAACGCCGTGGCCCGCGTGCCCGATGGCGCCGGCCCCGGCCTGGCGCCACCCCGCCCGCGGCATCCCCGCGCACGCAGCGGCACCTTCGGCGTCCTGGATATCGGCAGCACCAAGGTCGTCTGCGTCATCGCGCGGATCGAGCCGGACGGGCTGCCGCGCGCCCTGGGCTATGGCTGGCAGCGCAGCCACGGGGTGAAGGGCGGCAACATCACCGACCTCGCCGCGGCCGAGCGCGCCATCCGCGCCGCGGTGGCGCATGCGGAGGAGATGGCGCACACCAAGCTCTCCGGCGTGATCGTTAACCTCTCCTGCGGGCAGCCCGGCAGCCGGCAGCGCAATGTGCAATGGACCATCGGCGGCCGCGCCGTGACCGAGGCCGACCTGCGCGCCATGGTGAACGAGGGCCGGCGCCGCATGGCTGAGGAAGGGCGGGAGGCGATCCACGCCCTGCCCCTGAACTTCACGTTGGATGCCACCCCCGGCGTCTCCGACCCGCGCGGCATGCTCGGAGAGAGCCTCGGCGTGCGGCTGCACATCGTGGACGCCGCCTCCGCCTCGCTCCGCAACCTCGGCAACTGCCTGCTGCGCTGCGACCTGGAGGTTGAGGAGCCCGTCTCCGCCCCCTACTCCGCCGCCCTCTCGGCACTGAGCGAGGATGAGCGGGAGCTGGGCGCGACCGTGATCGACATGGGCGGCGGCACGACCAGCCTCGCCGTGGTGCATGAGGGGATGCTGCTGCACACCGCGCAGGTGCCCGTGGGCGGGTGGCAGGTCACGAACGACCTGGCGCGCGGCCTTTCCACCCCGCTCGACCAGGCGGAGCGGCTGAAGACCATGTTCGGCAGCCTCTTCGGCACGATCGAGGACGAGCGGGAGATGCTCTCCCTCTCCCAGATCGGCGAGGACGGGGAGAGCCTGGCCCGCGTGCCCCGCGCACAGATGCTCTCCATCATCCGCCCGCGGGTGGAGGAGACGCTGGAGCTGGTGCGGGACCGGCTGGCGGAGGCCCATCTGGGTCCCGAGGCCGGGCAGCGCGTGGTGCTGACCGGCGGCGCGAGCCAGTTGGTGGGCATGCGGGAGACGGCGGCGCGGATCCTCGGGCGGCAGGTGCGGCTCGGCCGTCCGGCCCCGGTCCGGGGCCTGCCGGAAGCCTTCCACGCGCCCGGATTCGCGACCACTCTGGGCCTCATCGCCTGGGGTGGCGGCGAGGGGCGTCCGGCACTGGATTTCGATGACGCTTCACAGGGATCGAGGGGCGTTTTCGCGCGTTTCGTCAATTGGCTCCGGGACCGGGTGTGATGCATAAGGTCCTGGGGGCGATTCGTTTTCATCGCGTCTTCGAAGGGGGCTAGAACGATGACGCTGAATTTGACCATTCCGCGGCAGCAACACACGGATTTTACGCCGCGAATCACGGTCATCGGCGTGGGCGGCGCGGGCTGCAACGCGGTGAACAACATGATCGGCATGGGGCTTGACGGGGTGGAGTTCCTCGTCGCCAACACCGATGCCCAGCAGCTGGTCAACAGCCGCGCGGAGCGCCGCGTGCAGCTCGGCCCGCATCTGACGCAGGGCCTGGGCGCCGGCGCGAAGCCCGAGATCGGCCGCGCGGCGGCGGAGGAGGCCACCGAGGACCTCGCCCGCCACCTCGAGGGCGTGCACATGATCTTCATCACCGCCGGCATGGGCGGCGGCACCGGCACGGGGGCGGCGCCGGTGATCGCCCGCATGGCGCGCGAGCGCGGCGTGCTGACCGTCGGCGTGGTGACGAAGCCCTTCGACTTCGAGGGCCCGAAGCGCCGCCGTTCCGCCGAGCAGGGGCTGGAGGAGCTGCAGCAGTACGTCGATACGCTGATCATCGTCCCCAACCAGAACCTCTTCCGGAAGGCGAACGAGCGGACGACCTTCGCCGAGGCCTTCAAGATGGCCGACGACGTCCTCTACATGGGCGTGCGCGGCGTTTCCGACCTGATGACGAACCCGGGGCTCGTGAACCTCGACTTCGCCGATATCCGCACCGTGATGGCGGAGATGGGCAAGGCGATGATGGGCACGGGCGAGGCTGAGGGCGACGACCGCGCCGTGAAGGCCGCCGAGGCCGCCATCAGCAACCCGCTGCTGGAGGACACCTCCATGCGCGGCGCGCGCGGCGTTCTGATCAACATCACCGGCGGCTACGACATGACGCTGTTCGAGGTCGACGAGGCCGCGAACCGCATCCGCCGCGAGGTGGACGAGGACGCGAACATCATCTTCGGCACCAGCGTGGACGAAACGCTGAACGGCCGCCTGCGCCTGTCCGTGGTCGCCACGGGCATCGACGCGGTGTCCGAGGCGAAGCAGGAAGTCCAGGCCGAGGCGCCGCGTGTGGTGGCCATCGGCGGGGGCGCGGCCGTGGCCGCGCAGCCCGCGGGCTTCGTGCCCGGCGCCCCGCAGGCCCCGGCCATGCGCCCGGCCGTGGTGCAGCCCGGCGCCGGCCGGCCGGCCCCGGTGATCGGCGCGTCGCGCATGGCCACCGTGGCCCCTGTCCAGTCCGCCCCGATCGGCGCACCGGTGGTAGCCCCGGCGCCGAATGCCGGCCCGCGCATGCCGATGGCGATGCGGCGCGCGACGGTGGAGACGGGCAGCACCCCGATGGAGCCGGTGGCCGAGGCCCCGGCGCCCGCGCCGATGGCCCCGGTGGCTGCCCCGCCGCTGAACGCGACCCCGGCTTCCCGCGTGGCGCAGGCCCCGCAGGCTCCGTCGGCAGCGCCAGCGGGTGGTCTGGGCGGGATCTTCCGCCGCGCGACGGGGATCGGTGGCATGCGCCGTACCCTGCCGGAGCAGGGGGAGGCCCCGCAGGCGGCCCCGGCCGCCCCCGCCCAGCGCCCGCAGGCGCAGGAGGACGGGATGGGTCTGGACATCCCCACCTTCCTGCGCCGCCAGGGCAACTGAGGAGCGCTCCCCGGCGCTGGCCGGGGCTGGAACGGTTTCGAGAGGGGCCCCGCCGAGATGTCGGCGGGGCCTTTTCCGTTTAAAAAATCTTCTGAAAACAATGGCTTACGCCGTAATACGGAGAAACAACGCTTGACTGGCAACGGCCGTGCTGCGGTGCGATTTTCCACCCTGCCGGCGCGTTGATGCTGGCACGGAACGGTATCCGGGGTCCCAAATGGACGGTTTCTTCCCGATCGGCACGTCGCGGGCGCGGACCTTGAAGTCCGCGATCGGCTGCGTGGGCGTGGCCCTGCACTCGGGCGCGCGCGCCACCCTCACCCTGCGGCCGGCGGAAGCCGGCCACGGCATTGTCTTCCGCCGCACGGATCTTGGGGTCGAGATCCCTGCCCGCCACGATCAGGTGACCGACACCCGCCTCTGCACCGCCATCGGCGAGGGTGAGGCGCGGATCGGCACGATTGAGCATGTGATGGCCGCGCTCGCGGCGCTGGGCGTGACGGACGCCACCGTCGAGGTGGACGGGCCTGAAATCCCCATCCTGGACGGTTCCTCCGCCCCCTTCGTCTTCCTTCTGGACTGCGCCGGCTTGGTGGATCTGGACGCCCCGGTCCGCGCCATCGAGGTGCTGAAGACCGTGCGCGTGCAGGACGGCGACGGCCCGGACGCCGCCTGGGCCGAGCTCTCCCCCGGCGATTGCCCGGGCTTCGAGGCGGAGCTGAGCATCGACTTCGGCGCCACCGCCATCGGCCGCCAGTCCCTGACGATGCCGGTCACGGAGGACGGGTTCCGCGCCGTGCTGGCCGATGCCCGCACCTTCACCATGGCCGAGGACATCGCCCGGCTCCGTTCCGTCGGGCTGGCCCGCGGGGGGTCCCTGGCGAATGCGGTGGTTGTGGATGGGCCGCTGGTGGTGAACCCCGGCGGACTCCGCCACGCCGACGAGTTCGTGCGCCACAAGATGCTGGACGCTGTGGGCGACTTGGCCCTGGCCGGCGCCCCGCTGCGTGGCCGCTTCCGCGGCCACCGCTCCGGCCACGCGCTCAACAACCGCGTGCTCCGCGCCCTTTTCTCCGATCCCCGCGCCTGGCGCTGGGCCGGCGAGACGGTGCCGATGCCGGCCCTCTCGGGCGCCACCGCCCGCCTGCCTATGGCGGCCGCCCCGGCCTGATCTGCCCCGATGGCCGCGGGCGGTAACAGCCGCCCGCCGGCTATGTCGCGCAGGCCAGGGCCCATGCTATAGAGCCGCCGCCATGAAGATCCGTCGCCTCGCGATCCTGCCCGTCCTGCTCGCCCCCGTCGTCCTGGGCGGCTGCGAGAGCCTGAACTTCTGGGACAGCAAGCCGAGCTCGCTGCGCGCGCCAGGGTCCAGCTACGCCGACATGTCGCCGGAGGCGCTCTACGCCTCGGGTCTCGAGGCCCTGAAGGCGGAGCGCTATGCCCAGGCCGTTCAGCTCTTCGAGGCGGTGGAGCGCGACCATCCCTATTCCAGCTGGGCCGCGAATGCCCGGCTGATGAGCGGCTACGCCGAGTACTCCCGCAACCGCTACACCGAGGCGCTGGCCCAGCTGGACCGCTTCATCCAGCTCTCCCCCGCCCATCGCGACATTGCCTACGCCTACTACCTGCGCGCCCTCTGCTACTATGAGCAGATCGCGGACGCGCAGCGCGACCAGCAGGGCACGGAAACCGCCATGGCGGCGCTGCAGGACGTGGTGAACCGCTTCCCCAACTCCACCTACGCCCGCGACGCCCGCCTGAAGATCGACTTGGCGCGCGACCACATGGCGGGCAAGGAGATGAATATCGGACGCTTCTATGAGCAGCGGCACCTCTACGCCGCCGCCATCGGGCGTTTCCGCACGGTGGTGGATAACTACCAGACCACCAACCACACCCCGGAAGCCTTGTACCGATTGACGGAGATCTATCTCACCCTCGGCCTGACGGAGGAGGCGAAGAAGACCGCCTCCGTGCTCGGCCACAACTACCCCGGCAGCCCCTGGTACCAGGACAGCTACGCGCTGCTGGTGGACGGGGCCCCGACCGCGGCGGGCGAACGCCCGGGCTTCCTGCGGCGCGCGGTCAACACCATCTTCTAGGGCGTGCTCGCCTCCCTCTCCATCCGCGACGTGGTGCTGATCGAGCGCCTGGACCTTTCCTTCGGTTCCGGCCTCTCGGTGCTGACCGGCGAGACCGGCGCGGGCAAGTCCATCCTGCTGGACAGCCTCGGGCTCGCGCTCGGCCAGAGGGCCGAGGCGGGGATGGTGCGCGCCGGGCAGGCCCAGGCCGGGGTGGTGGCGGTGTTCCATCCGCCCGCCGGCCATCCCGCCCACGCGCTGCTGGCGGATCAGGGCATCGAGTCGGAGGACGAGATCGTCGTCCGCCGCATCGTGACGGCCGATGGTCGCTCCCGCGCCTTCGTCAACGACGAGCCGGTGGGGGTGGCGATGCTCCGCCGCCTCGGCGCGCTGCTGGTGGAGGTGCAGGGCCAGCACGACCAGGTGGGTCTGGCCGATCCCTCAACCCATGCCGGGCTGCTGGACGCCTTCGGCGGGCTGGAGCCGCGCCGCAATGCCGTGGCCGAGGCCTACCGCGCCTGGAAGGGGGCGGAGCGGGCGCTGCGGGACGCGCAGGAGGCCATTGCTGCTGCCCAGCGCGACGAGGAGTGGCTGCGCCACGCCGTGGAGGAGCTTACCGATCTCGCCCCGCAGGATGGCGAGGAGGATGCGCTGGCGGCCGAGCGCCAAGCCCTGCAAGGCGGCGAACGGCGGGCCGAGGCCATCGCGGCGGCACTGTCCGAGTTGCAGCCCCGCGATCGGCGCGGTGGCGGTGCCCCGGCCGCCGCGCTGCGCAACGCCGCGCGGGCGCTGGAACGCCTGACCCCGTCCTCCGAGGAGGTGGGCAATGCCCTAACCGCCCTGGCCGCCGCGCAGGACGCGCTGGCCGAGGCGGAGAACGTGCTGGAGCGGCTGGCGGGTGATGCCCAGTCCGATCCGCGCCGGCTCGAGGGGGTGGAGGAGCGGCTCTTCGCCCTGCGCGCCGCCTCGCGGAAGCATCTGGTGGCGGTGGTGGACCTGCCGGGCCACCTGGCCTCGCTGAAGGACCGGCTGGCGAACCTGGATGCGGGCACCGGCCGCGTGGCGGCGCTGGATGTCGCCGCGAAGGAGGCCCGCGGGGCCTACGGAGCCGCCGCCCAGGCCCTGACCGCGGCGCGGCGGGACCACGCGTCGAAGCTGGAGAAGGCGGTGGCGAAGGAGCTGGCCCCGCTGAAGCTGGACCGGGCCCGGCTGCACATCGAGATCGCCGCGCGCGAGGAGACGGGCTGGGGCCCGGATGGGCAGGATCGCGTGACCTTCCTCGTCACCACCAATCCCGGGCAGAAGCCGGGGATGCTGGCGAAGATCGCCTCGGGCGGCGAGCTGTCGCGCCTAATGCTGGCGCTGAAGGTGGTGCTGGCGCGGGGCTCGCCCGTGCCGACCCTCGTCTTCGACGAGGTGGACAGCGGTATCGGCGGCGCCACGGCGGCGGCGGTGGGGGAACGGCTGGCACGGGTCGCCGAGCGCCTGCAGGTGCTCGTGGTGACGCATTCCCCCCAGGTCGCGGCGCGCGGCAACCGGCACTTCCAGGTGGCCAAGGGCGTCCGGGGCGAGCGCGCGGAGACGCGGGTGACGCCGCTGGAGCCCGGTGCCCGGCGCGAGGAGATCGCGCGGATGCTGGCCGGGGAGAAGGTGACGGAAGCCGCGCGGGCGGCAGCGGACGAACTGCTGACCGGGGCGGTCTGACCGGTCTGACCGCCGCCAACTCGGGCGTGACTTAGAAGAGGGCCGGGGCGTCGTTCCCCGCAGCCTTCCGGGCCTCGCCGGCGAGCCGATCGGCCAGCCGCGTCGGCTCTGGCAGACGATATCCGGCCAGCCACTCCATCACCAGCCGCACCGCCGTCTCCTGCGAGACGCGGTGGCCGGTGGACACGAACAGGGGCTGCACGCCGCGCCTGCTGCGGAGGGCCGTCGCGATCCGCCGGCCCTTCCAGACCAGGGGCGCGGTGCTACCGGCCTCCATCCCCAGCATTCCTTCCACGCGGCCGACCAGGATGGATTTCGCCACCCCGATCGTCGGCAGGTCCAGCACCACGCCGAGATGGGTGGCGATGCCGCAGCCGCGCGGGTGGCTGATGCCGTGGCCATCCACGACGATCAGGTCCGGGCGGGCCGGCAGCTTGTTCACGGCCTCCAGCACGAAGGGGATCTCCCGGAAGCCGAGGAAGCCGGGGATGTAGGGGAAGGCAGGCGCGCCCTCCGCAAGGCCGGTGGCGAGGGGACGGGAACGCGCCTCGGCGGAGAGCAGCACGGCCATGGCGCGCACCCGGTCCGGCGCGCCGCGGGCGGCCCCGGCGCAATCCACCCCGGCGACCAGGGCCGGAGCTTCGGGCAGGCGGTCCTCGAACTCCACCCCGACGGCAATCTCGTGCTGGGCGGCCCGGGCGGCGTCGAGGTTGGCGGGGCGGATCCAGTCTTCCGGCGGGCTCATGCCGGGGTGAACGCGACAGGGGCGGGTTCCGTCGCAAGTTGAACGGGCGCGCGTTCCGCGGCGGGGCGGCGCCTGCTATCTCCCGCCCATGGCCGAGAAGACCCCCTCCCCTGCCCTGCCTTCCGAGGAGCTGAGTGAGGCCGAGGCCGCGCGGGAACTGGAGGCCCTCGCCGCCCGCATCAACGAGGCGAGCCGCGCCTACCACGTGAACGACGCGCCGATCATGCCGGACGCGGAGTACGACGCGCTGTACCGCCGCAACCAGGCGATCGAGGCGCGCTTCCCCGATCTGGTGCGGCCGGACTCCCCCTCCCGCAAGGTGGGCGAGGAGGCGGCGGCGGGCTTCGCCAAGGCCCGGCACGGCGTGCCCATGCTCTCGCTCGACAACGCCTTCGCGCCGGAGGACTTCGCGGAGTTCGCGGCCCGCATCCGCCGCTTCCTCGGACTCTCGGCGGAGGAGGTGCTGCGCTTCGTGGCGGAGCCGAAAATCGACGGGCTCTCGGTGAATCTCACCTATGAGAAGGGCCGGTTCGTGCGCGGCGCCACGCGCGGCGACGGCACGGTTGGCGAGGACATCACGGAGAACCTGAAGACCCTGGGCGAACTGCCCCGGGAGCTGAAGGCCCCCTTCCCCGACAGCATCGAAATCCGCGGCGAGGTCTTCATGACGAAGGCCGACTTCCTGGCCTTCCACGCCGACCAGACCCGCGCCTTCGAGGAGCGGGAGAGGCGGCGCGAGGCCGGGGAGAAGGCGGGGGAGGCCATCCGCATCCCCGTGAATCCGCGCAACGCGGCGGCGGGATCCCTGCGGCAGCTGGACCCGAAGATCACGGCCAAGCGGCCGCTGCGGCTCTTCGCCTACGCGCAGGGCGCCTCCTCCGCGCCCGTGGCGGAGACGCACTGGGATTACCTGGAGACGCTGCGGCGCTGGGGCTTCCAGGTGAACCCGCTCTCCGAGCGGCTGCGGGACGAGAACGCCTCCGCCGATTTCCAGGCCGCCATGGGCGAGCGCCGGGCGGGGCTGGACTACGATATCGACGGCGTCGTCTACAAACTCGATCGCCTGGACTGGCAGACGCGGCTGGGCTTCGTCGGCCGCGCACCGCGATGGGCCATCGCCTGGAAGTTCCCCGCCGAGCGCGCGGTGACGAAGCTTCTGGACATCCAGATCCAGGTCGGCCGTACCGGCGCCCTCACCCCGCGCGCCATCATGCAGCCCGTGAACGTCGGCGGCGTGATGGTGCAGCACGCGACGCTGCACAACGAGGACGAAGTGGCCCGCCGCGACGCGCGCGTGGGCGACACAGTGGAATTGCAGCGCGCCGGCGACGTGATCCCGCAGATCATCCGCGTGGTGGACCCGGACCGACCCGGCCGCGGCGAGCCCTGGGTGCCGCCCTCCGTCTGCCCGGAATGCGGCAGCCCCGCCCTGCGGCCGGAGGGCGAGGTGGTGCGCCGCTGCACGGGCGGGCTGATCTGCCCGGCGCAGCAGGTGGAGCGCCTGATCCACTTCGCCTCCCGCAACGCGATGGATATCGAGGGGCTGGGGATCGAGAACATCGTGCTGCTGCACGAGGCCGGTCTGGTGAAGACGCCGGCCGACATCTTCCGGGTGAAGAACCACGTCGCCACCCTGCGCGGCTGGAAGGGCTGGGGCGGCTCTGCCAAGGGTGAATCCAAGAAGGTGCAGAACCTCCTCACCGCCATCGAGGCGCGGCGGAGCGTGAGCCTGGAACGCTTCATCTTCGCGCTCGGCATCCGCCGCATCGGCGAGCAGAACGCGCGGCTGCTGGCGCGGCACTACCACTCCGCCTCGGCCTGGCGGGACGCGATGCTGGCCGCGCGGATCATCGGCAGCGAGGCGCGGGAGGACCTGGGCGGCATCATCGGCATCGGTCCTGCGATCGCGCAGGAGCTGGTGGGCTTCTTCGCGGAGACGCGGAACGTGGAGGCGCTGGACGACCTGCTGCGCGAGGTCTCGCCCGAGCCGGCCGAGGCGGTGGCGGAGGGTGCGCTCTCCGGCAAGTCGATCGTCTTCACCGGCAGTCTGGAGACGATGACCCGGCAGGAGGCCGAGGCGCGGGCGGAAGCCGTGGGGGCGAAGGTGGTGAAATCCGTCTCCAAGCGCACGGATTTCGTGGTGATCGGCGCCGATGCCGGGTCCAAGGCGAAGAAGGCGGCGGAACTGGAGCTGAGGACGCTGACCGAGGCGGAGTGGCGGGAGATCGCGGGCTTCGGGGCGGCCTAACGGCACCCCGCGATCGTTGCGGAACCGTGGACCCTGCCATGCGGCAACCCCCGGCGGAGAACAGGGTTTAGCGCGCTCATTTGCGGGCGGGTCGGGCACGAAACCATCGGCCGTGCCGACCGCCTGGGGAAAACCGAGCGCATGCGTTACAAAGTTGCCTGTGACCTCGACTACGAGGTGAACGAGGGCTGCGCGCCCTTCGTGTTCAACATCGAGGCCCAGCGCCGGTCCGGCCAGAAGGTGCTGGAGGAGAGCCTGACGCTCTCCCCGGATCTGGAAACCGAGCGCTTCGTGACGCCCGAGAGCGGGAACCGCTACTTCCGCGTCCTCGCCAATCGCGGCGACCTGTCCGTGCGCTACGAGGCCGTGGTGGAGCTGGCGCCGGAGGCGCTGGACCCGGCCACAGTGCGGGAGATGCCGGCCGCGCGCCTTCCGCTACAGGTGATGCCGCACCTGCTGCCCAGCCGCTACGTCGAATCCGACCTGCTGCAGACCTTCGCCGGGAAGGAGTTCGGGCACCTGCCCCAGGGCTACGGCCGCGTGGTGGCGATCTGCAACTGGATCCATGACCACCTGGACTACACCGCCGGCAGCAGCGACGAGCACACCTCGGCCCGCGACACGCTGCTGCAGCGCCAGGGCGTGTGCCGCGACTTCTCACACCTCGCCATCGGCTTCTGCCGTGCGCTGGGCATCCCCGCGCGCTTCGTCAGCGCCTATGCCTGGCGCCTCTCGCCGCCGGATTTCCACGCGGTGATGGAGGCCTGGCTGGAAGGGCCGGAAGGCGGCGCCTGGTTCCTCTTCGACCCGACGCGCAAGGCTGCGCCCGACGGGCTGGTCCGCATCGGCGTGGGGCGGGACGCGGCCGAGGTGGCCTTCTGCTCCCCCCATGGGCAGGTGAAGTGCGGCAAGCCCGAGGTCCGGATCGAGGCGCTGGACCGGGATGAGGAGGAGCAGCTGACGGTCCAGGCGGTGACCATGGCCGCCGCCTGACGAAAGGGGCCGGGCAGGACCTCCCGCCTGGCCCAGGACGGGCTGCCGCCGTGCCTAGCGTCTGTATGCCGGCGGGGGCGGTTCCCGCGTGGGGTCGAAGCGCACCCATCCCGGCACCTGGGCTTCCAGGTTCACCTCGCGCCATTTCGGGTGGCGCGGCGGGCGCAGGAAGCTCTCGAAGCGGCTGCGGAACGCCTCGACGAAGCCTGCCACCTTGCGGAATCGCTCCGTTCCCGGCGCCCAGTTATAGGCCGCCATCACGGCACCGACCGCGAGCGTCTCCATCCCCGCCCCTTCGGGGATAAGGCCGGGATACTCCTGGTGTCCCAGCCGCGCGGGCAGGTAGGTCTCGATCAGCGCGGGCGTCATCGGCAGGCGGAGAAAGTGCAGCCCGGATCCGGCGGCGATGCCGGAGAAGAGCCGGGCCGGCTTTCCCGCCACATAGACCAGCGCCGCGATCTCGCCCCGCCGAAGCCGGTCCAGGGCGACGTCCTGGGGATCGTTGACCAGCTTCGGCGCGATGCCGAGCGCATCGAAGATGAGGGACGCCGTCATCGAGGTGCCGCTTCCCGGCACGTCCACGTTCACCGGCCGGTCGGCCAGGTCCTGCAGGCTCTCCACCTCGGCGCGGGCAAGGACATGCACCTCCTCGTCGTAGAGCTTGGCGATGTACTGCACCATCTGGCCCACGCCCGGCAGCAGGCGACGGCTGCGCACATAGGCGAGCGCGTCCGACTGCACGATGCCGATGTCGATCCCGCGCACGAACATGATGTCCGCGATGTTCTGCACGGAGCCGCGCCCGATGATGGGCAGGACGCGCAGGCGCTCCCCATCGTCCAGCACGGCGGCAAGGTCGGCCGCGATGCGGATATAGGTCCCGTCCACGCCGCCCGCGACGATGCCGACCGTGCCGGCATTCGCACGCGCCGTCATGGCGGCCAGGCCCGTGCCCTGCGGCACCGGCGGAGCCGCGCCCTGCCCCGATGCGGGCAGCGACCGGAAGGTGGCCAGCGCGGCCCCCCCAAGCAGCAAGCCGCGCCGCGCCATGCCCGTGAGGTCCATCCCCCGCTTCTCCCTTATCGTGCCCTGGCCTGCATCTCGAGACGCTCAAGAGGCCCGGCCGCGTCGGCGCTGCCCAGCGCCACGGCCCGGCGGTACCAGGTGATCGCGGTGTCCCGCTCCGGGCGGAGCCCGCGCACGCCCAGTTCCCCGAGAACGGCAGGATCGTAGGTGCGGGCCATGGCCACCGCCGCGGCGCCGCTCCCCGCGGCCGCCGCCCGCTCGTAGAAGAGCCGCGCTGCCGAAACGTCGCCCAGGCCCAGGAGCGCATCGCCCCGCCGCAACAGCAGCTGGAGCAGGGCCGGCTCTGATCCCGGTGGCGGGGCGGGTTCCGCACGCGCCACGGGCTGGATTGGCCGCTCGCCCGGTGTCTCAGCCGTAACCGTCTCGTCGGGACGCGACGTCGCCGCAGGGGCGGGCGGCAGGGCGGGCACGACGATGTCGTCCGGCAGCGCCAGCCCGGCCGCCTGCGGTGGGGAGGGCGCGAGGACCGGGCCCTGCGGCGCCGGCGGCCTGTCCGGCTCCGGCCAGGGCGCCAAGGCCAGCACCGGGACCGTCGGGAGGTGGAGCGTTGCCTGAATCGGCAGATCGGCTTCGGCGTGCGAGGCCAGGGCTGGCAGGCCGGGTGGTGGTTCCGGGACCGGCGGCAGCATCGGCGCCGGAACCTCCGGAGGGGCGACCACCATCGTCACTTCGGAAGCGGGCTCTACCCTCTCCACCAGCGGGCCGGCGGGCTGCGGCGCCACGGATTCCAGCGGCGGCAGGGGACGCGGCGGCGGGACGGCCAGCGCCGCCAGCAGCGGCGGATCCGGAAGGACCACCTCGGGCTCCGGCCCGGCATCCATCCCCTTCACCTCGCCGGTGGCGTCATCGGTCAGACGGAGCTCCGCCTGTGCAGGCAAGGCGCCTTCCCTCGGGACTTCGCCGCCCCGCGTCTCATCCCGAACTGGCGGTGGCGCTTCCACGGCCAGTGGCTTCATTGGGTCTGGAAGTGGCTGCCCGGTGCCCAGGGCGGCCACGGCAACAACACCCTCCGGCTCCGGCGACCGGAGCCAGGGAAGCATCGCCAGGATCGCGACGCCGGCGAGAACGGGCAGGACGAGAAGGTAGGAACGCCGGCGGCGCGGGGCAGCGGGTGCGACCGTGCCACGATCCTCAACTTCGGATGGTTCGTCCGTGGTGCAGGCTTCCAGGCTGGGCAACCCGACCGGCACGGGCGCTGGTGTCGATTCGAGTTCCGGTTCCGGTTCCCGCGCGAGGATGCTGCGGGCACGGTCCATCCAGTCCGTGCCGTGCTCGGCCAAGGGCGGTTCAAGCGCGAAGGCGGAGTCCAGGATGATCGTCAGCCGCCAGAGATCCATCGGTGCGAGTGAGCGGTACACGACCGGCGGCACCGGCTGGCGCGGGTAACGAGACCAGTGAAGATGGCGGAACTGTTCGGCGGCGTCCGGCCGCTCGTCGGAAGCGAGGTCCAACAGCGCCACGCCGTAGTCTCGGTGCAGCAGCGCGCAGTAGAGGCCTCGCGATGGTGCCCCACCCTCGCCGGCCAAGCAGGCGGGGAGAAGAACATCGCTGCTCCAGGCCTCGAGCAGAGGATCAGGGCGCACCTCGTCGCGAAGGCTGTGGGAACTCATCCCCGGCGTTCCATCCCGGCCGGCCGGCCTCCATCCACCGGGGCACTCCCCGTACAGATCGCAGAAGCAGGACGGCACCATTGCCCATGCAAAAAAGGATCAGATTGCACTGACAGCTCAGCCTACTGCGCGCTGACGCGACACCGCAAACACGCGCGCAACCCGCGATGGGACCACGGTTCCAGACGTTGATGACCTCAGGTTGAGATCCATGGAATTCGGTGAACCAGACGCGTGGACGGAGCACCTTGCTGCAGCTCCGCGGGCGGAACTTGCAAAAAAGGCAAATTGAAATGTCAGTCCGGAACGGCTTCTCACCCCCAACCGGGCGGACGCGCGAGAGACGGAGAGGCGGATTCGAAGGACCACGACACTCCCCTTCCGTGGGGTTACGGAACGCTTACGGACAGGCCCCGTGGCGGGAGGATCTCGTCACCGGCCGGGCTCCGCCTCGATCCTGGCGAAGGCAATCAGGTCGTCCTCCGCAGGGCGCTGCACGGCGGGATGGGCGGCCTCGGCGCCGGCCGGCGGGGCGGGCCAGAGGCGCGTCTGCATGACGCGCGTGGTGAACCCGGCCTCCGCGAAGGCCGCCCGGAACTGGGACAGGCCGAGGCGGTTCACGTAGAGGCCGCTGCGGGCCACCAGCGGCCCTTCCCAGAACCGGGGCGCGAAGCGGCGCGTGTTGAGGGCGCCGCCGATATGGTCGTGGAAGTCCACGGCATGCACGCCCAGTGAGACGGGCGCGGAGACACGACGGAGAGCGGCCAGCAGGCCGGCCAGCGCGTCCCGCCGCACATGCTCCAGCACCACGTCCGACAGCACCAGTTCCACGGCGCCATCCGGGATGGTGGCGAGCGCATCCGTGCCGCCGATCAGGTAGTGCGCGTCGCAGGCGGCCAGCGCGGCGCCCCGGTCTGCGGCACCGGAGAGGTCCGGCGCGGGCAGGCCGGCCGCGCGGGCCATTGCGGCGGCGGCTGCGTAGGGCGCGGCCTCGCGCGGGGCGTCCTCCTCCACATCGGCGAACCAGACGGGGCCGCAGCCCAGGGCGGCGTAGGTGGCAGCGCGCGTGACCAGCCGGCCCGGGCCGAGCTCCAGCACGCCGCGCGGCGGGCGGCCGTGCAGGGCGGCGAAGCGGGCCACGTGGTCGGCCGGTTCCCGCACCAGGCGGGTTTCGGCATCGGCGACGAAGCTGTGGCGGTTCACCCCGGCGCGGCGCAGAGCACCGGCGGGCAGCCGCAGCGCCGCGATGGCCAGCTTGAGCGCCAGCTTCGCCCTCCAGGGCAGGCGGCTGCCCGCCGCATAGCCGGGCGGCACCACGGTCCGATGCGGCTGATGGTCCTGCATGGGTCTCCTTGCGGCCGCCCTTCTCCACGGGGCGGGGGAGGCGCGCAAGCCATGGCCCGAACAACGGAAGGGCCGGAGCCTTTCGGCCCCGGCCCCTTGGTCTCTGGCGAAAGGCAGGTCAGCGCAGCGCGGGCTGGGCCTCGACGGGCGTCTCCAGCGCCGCCGCGCGGGCGGTGCGGGTGGCGTTCCACATCAGCGCGCCCATGCCGATCACGACCACTGCGGCAACGTAGTGCGCCGCCGCGTGCCGGTTGCCCGCCATCATCACGGAGACGAGCAGCGGCGTGATGCCGCCGAACACCGCATAGGCCACGTTGTAGGAGAAGGAGACGCCGGTGAAGCGCGTGGCCGCCGGGAAGGCGTTGACCATGACATAGGGCACCACGGTGATGATGCCGACCGTGGCACCGGCCAGGGCGTAGAGCGGCAGCAGGTTCGCCGGGTTGGCCTCCACGCCGTAGTACAGGGCATAGGTGGCGGCGATGAGCGCCAGGCTGCCGATCATGCCAACGCGGAGCGCACCGAAGCGGTCCAGAAGCGCGCCCACTACGACGGCCATGACGGTCAGGGTAAAGGTGGCCGCGACATTCGCCTCCAGCGTCGTTGCCGGGGTCAGGGCGTGCAGCTTCTGGAACAGCGCGGGCGTCATCAGGATCACCACCACGATGGCGGCCGTCAGCATCCAGGTGACGAGCATGGAGACGATCACGGCGCTGCCCTGGCCGCGCAGCACCGCCTTCAGCGGCATCTCCCGGCTCTCCTCGCCGATGCGCGCGCGCATGGCCTCGAAGACCGGGGTCTCATGCAGCCAGCGGCGCAGGTACATCGCCACCAGCCCAAAGATGCCGCCGGTGATGAAGGGGATGCGCCAGGCCCAGTCCGCGACCTCGGCCGGGGTATAGGCGGTGTTGATGGCCGTCGCCATGAGCGAGCCCAGCAGGATGCCGCCGGTCAGGCCGCCGGTCAGCATGCCCGTGGCGACGCCCACGCGGTTGGCCGGCACGTGCTCCGACACGAAGACCCAGGCGCCCGGGGCCTCACCGCCGATGGCCGCACCCTGGAGGACGCGCATCAGCAGCAGCAGCAGCGGGGCGGCGATGCCGATGCTGGCATAGGTGGGCAGAAGGCCCATCACCAGCGTCGGCACGGCCATGAGGAAGACGGAGAAGGTGAAGACGCGCTTGCGGCCGAACAGGTCGCCGAAATGCGCCATGATGATGCCGCCGAGCGGACGGGCGAGGTAGCCCGCGGCGAAGATGCCGAAAGCCTGGATCTGCTGCAGCCAATCCGGCATCCCCGCAGGGAAGAAAAGCTTCGCGATGACCGTGGCGAAGAAGACGAAGATGATGAAGTCGTAGAACTCCAGCGCCCCGCCGAGGGAGGCAAGAAACAGGGTGCGGGCGTCCTGCCGGGTCAGTCGTCGGGTGGCGGTGGGAGTTTGCATCAAAGTCTTCCGTCAACTCAGGGGCGCCGGGCAGAAGCTTTCGCGCGGCAGGTCTGTCACGCAATATTGCGTCGCAACACGGGATCCACCATCACAGATACGGAAGCCGAGCCATGCCCATTCGGCGGAACCGGGCATCACGGGCGCTGATGTCGGGATTCAGGATTACTCGTTCGACGCAGGGCGTCGACGGCCTCAGCTTCCGGCCATGCCCGTCGATCCCGCCCTCCTCCTCGCCTGCACCCTGGCCGGCATCGTGGTCGTGCTCTCGCCGGGGCCGGACATGATGTTCGTGCTGGGCCAGACGCTGGCGGGCGGAAGGCGGCAGGGCTGGGCGGCCACGATCGGCATCTGGTGCGGGGCCATGGTGCACATCCTGCTGGCCGCGCTGGGCGTGGCCGCGCTGCTGGCGGCGGAGCCGGCGCTGTTCACGGGCCTGCGCTTGGCCGGCGGGGCCTATCTGCTGTGGCTGGGAGTGGGGTCGCTCCGCGCGGCCCTGGCGGGGGCGTCGGTCGTCCAGCCCGCCTCGGCCGCGCGGCGCGTGGTGCTGCAGGGCATGCTGACGAACCTGACCAATCCGAAGGTGGCGCTCTTCTTCCTCGCCTTCCTGCCGCAGTTCGTGGACGCCTCGCCCGGGCGGGCGCCGGAATGGGCGCAGATGCTGGTCCTCGGCCCAATCCTGCCGATCCTCTCCGTGCCGGTCTTCGCGCTGCTGATCGCCGGCGCCTCCGGCGCGGCAGCGCGCCTCTCCCACTCCGCCAGAGCGGTGCGTTGGCTGCACGGGACGGCGGGAGTGATCTTCCTCGGGCTAGGAACGCGGCTGGTGGCCGGGCGGGGCTGAGCCCTACCGGAACAGGTGCGGCAGGACCCGGCTGTTCTCCCGCACCACCGCCCCGCGCGCCTCGCGGAAGATGACGCCGCAGGCCCGGTCGGCGGCGATCCAGGATCCGATGACGCTGTTCCACCCCTCCTGGGCGTAGAGCGGTGCGCGGCGCTGGCTGATCACCGGCCCGTCGCCATAGGTGCCGCCCGTCATGCTCGTCACGGTACCGTCACGCCGGATGCGGATATTCGCGCCCTCCCTGCCGAGGGCGGGCTTTTCCACCCATTTCCCGGTGGCGGGCGCCGGGCCGTGATGGGCTTCCAGCAGGTTCGGATGGCCGGGGTTCAGCTCCCACAGCAGGGGCAGGATCGCCTTGTGGCTGAGGATCGCTTTCCAGGGCGGCTCAACCACGCCGGTGGTGTCGCGGCCGAAGAAGGGGCCGAACTCGTCGGTGGCGATCCATTCCCAGGGATAGAGCTTGTGGAGGAAGAGGATGCGGGTCTCCTCCTCGTCCCGGAACTCGCCAGCGGCGTCGTTCCAGCGGATCTCCGGGATGGGGATAGGGCGGGTGGGGATGCCGGCCTGCTCCGCCAGGTCGCGGAAATAGGTGGAGTGCGCCCACTCCTCCGGCGCATCGGGGAAGGCGGCGAAGTGCATGCCCCGGCCGTTCATGCGCGGCGCAAGGGCGCGGAAGCCCTCCAGCAGGGCCTCGTGGAGGGAGTTGAACTGGTCCGCGCCGGGCTGGGTCTCCTGCAGCCAGAACCACTGGGCCAGGGCCGTCTCGATCGCCAGCGTCGGCGTGTCGGCGTTGTACTCCAGCATCTTCGGCGGGCCGGCGGCGGGGTCCCAGGCCAGGTCCATGCGCCCCATCAGCGCGGGATCGCCGCGCAGCCATGAACGGGCGGCGTAGTCGGCGGCCCAGTCGGCCATGCCGAACTCCGCCACCAGGCGATGCGGCTCACGCCGCACCAAGTGGTCCACGGCCGCGAGGCAGAGGGCGTGCAGGGCGGCGGTGGCATCGTCCAGCCTGTCCACCTCGGCCTCGGTCAGCTCGTAGTGGTCGGCCTCATGCCACCAGAGGCCCCCTTCCCCACCCGGCACCGGTTCCCTGCCGTCGGAATGGTAGTCCAGGCCGATGGAGGAGAGACGGTCGCGCCAGTCCGGCCGTTCCCGGCCGGGCCGCCGGATCACGAGCCGCTGCTCGAATGCGCCGAGGCGGAGAAGCCCAGCCCGCCGGAGCGGCTGGCGGTGCGACCGCCATAGTAGGAGGAGGCGCTGGACGCCGTGTTGGCGCTGCGGGCCAGCATGGTGCCGCCCTCCGCCGTGGCGGAGGCCGCGCGGAAGCCGCCCCGGCCGGCAGCATCGCTGGTGCCGGCATAGCTGGTGCCGGAATACCAGTAGGCGCGGCCACCGCCGCCGGACGACCCGCGCGAGGACTGGTTTGCCGGCGGGCAGCCCGGCTGCTGGGTCGCGCCGGGCGGGCAGGCACCGGGCGGGGGTGCCGCGCCGGCATAGACGGGCATGGCGCCCCGCGTGCCGTCGGCCAGCAGCCGCCCGATCATCACCCCGGCCATGGCCGGGATGAAGACCGAGGCGGCGGTGGCCCCGGCCGACTTGGAGCCGCCGACGCTGGTGCAGTCCCCACCGGTCGCCTCCTGGCACTCCTGCGCCGAGGCGTAGTGGGGGGCGGTCCTGACGTGCTCGGCCTCGGCGCTCCGGAAGACGTTCGAGCACTCCGACGCCGCGTCGTCACCGAGGCGCTCGACACAGGCGGCCTCGGAGGTGAGCACGCCCTCCTCCTCCCCGTCGCCGCCGAGAATGGCGAAGGCCCCGGCGGTGATCCCGGCCCCGGCGACAAGGGTGAGAACAATCTGGCTGGAGCGTCTCATGCCGCACGGCATAGCCGTTCCTGACCCGAAAGTAATGCACCGGCGCCGCCGGGTAACCGGTTCGTGACAGACACCGTTCTGTCCTCCGGCGCGCCGGTTCAACGGGCCTTGCCCAGCACCTTTCCCCGAAGATCGTCCACGAAGCCGACGAACCAGCGGGTGAACTCCGCCGCCTCCGGCACGGAGCCGCCCACCGTCTCCAGCGAGAGGTCGGCCAGCCGGCCCTTCACGGCGGGGTTGGCGGCGGCACGGGCATAGGCGGCGTTCACCTGCCCCACGATCTCCGGCGAGGTGCCGCCCGGGGCCCAGAGGATGATGCCCATGTTGAAGCCGAGGTCGGGGAAGCCCGCCTCCGCGATCGTCGGCACCTCCGGCAACTGCGGCAGGCGCTGGGGGGACAGCGTGGCGAGCGCCTTCAGCTTGCCCGCCTGCACATGGGGCAGCAGCAGCGCCGAGGGCTGGACGAGGTAGGAGATGCGGCCCGCCAGCAGGTCCGAGGTGTAGTCGCCGCGATAGGGCACGTGGACTGCCTCGAAGCCCAGGCGCTGGGCGAGGCGGGCCCCGACGAGGTGGAAGACGGTGCCCGGACCGAAGGAGGCGTAGTTCAGCTCTCCCTGCCTGCGGCGCCCGGCCTCGGCGAGCTCCGCCACCGTGCTCACGCCGAGGGAGGGCGCGGCGACCACCAACCAGTGGTCCTTCGTGGCGCGGGAGACGGGGGTGAAATCCTTGAACGGGTCCAATGGCGGGCGGTCGGCCAGCAGGAAGGCGTGCACCACCGTGTCCGCGCCGCCGAGGAACAGGGTGTGGCCATCGGGCGCTGCGCGGGCGGCGGCCTCCGCGGCGATGATCCCGCCGGCACCGGGGCGGTTCTCTACCACCACGGGCTGGCCCAGCGCCTCCGCCATCGGGTCCGCCACGGCGCGGGCGGTGAGGTCGATGGTGCCGATTCCCGGTGCGACGCCGACGACGATGCGGATCGGGCGGGTGGCGAAGCCGCGTTGCGCGTGAACTGCGGGCGCGGCGAGGATCGCGGGCAGGGCCGCGGCGCGGAGGATGGTCCGCCTCTGCATGGTCGTTTCTCCCGGGGCGCCTTTGGCGGCGCCTCACGGGCGGGATGCTACAGTATTTCCGGATCAGCGGGACGCGTGTTCCGAACGGGCGAAGCCGTGCCGCTATCCGGCGGCGCCGAGGCGGATCGCCTGCCTTCGCGTGGACCGGAGACGCTCCGGGGAGCGCCGCGTCCGACGGTGATCAGCCGACCTTGTTCACGATGCCCTTAAGCGCGTCGCCCACCATCTTCAGCGTGGTCGATTGCAGTTCCGTGGCCATGGACCACTGCTGCGTCAGGTTCTGCAGCTTGATCATGTCCTCGGTGGAACCGGGGTCCATGGTCTGGGAGAAGGAGCGCAGCGAGGCCTCGGAGGTGGACATGGACTGCCCCATCGTGTCCGCGATCTGCTGGTAGTTGAAGCCGGTCCCCGAGATCCCGGAGCCGCCGCCCGTGACCTGGTCCAGCTGGTCCAACTCCAGCCGCTGCGGGCCTTCCTTCTCGTCCGACATCGGCGACTCCGAATAGCCGTGGTGGCCGTCCCGATCGATGGACGACCGGACTCCCCTAGCGGGTCCCGGGTTCCAGAAGCAACGATGAAGTTCAGGGGTGAACTCGCAGACTGGGCTCGCGCCTCAGGCCGCGACGAGGAGCCGGCTGGCGCGAAGCGCCGCAGCGGCGTCGCGCAGGGCGGGCTCGGCGGGGCCGGCGGCGGGGATCAGCGCTTCCAGGCGGGCGGCGGTGCCCTCAGGGTCCGCTCGCATCCCGGCGAGTGCGGCCAGGGCGCCACGGGCCGTGGCGTCCCCCTCGGCCTCGGCGGCATGCAGGCGCAAGATGGCCTCGCCAAGCCCGTAGGCGGCCACGGGGCTGGCGCCAGGCACGGGATCGGGGCCGATGGCGCGCTCGATCAGCAGGCCAAGGCGCAGCATGACGCGGCCGGACCGGCTGCGCGCCTCGGGCGACGCGCCGGGGCGGGCGGCCATGGCGGCCAGGGTCTCGCCCACGGCACGAGCCGCGCGGCGGGCGCGGCGAGGGGCACGGGACGGCAGCAGCAGGCCCGCCGCGGCGACCAGGGCGATGGCGAGGAGCAGGGCGGCGGAATCCGCCAGGATCACGGCCGGGTCCGTCACGGCCGGCAGCACGGCCTGGCTGGCGAGGAGGAAACACATGTTGGCGTCCAGCGCCGGTGCGGCCGTGCGGCGGCTGGTGCGCGCCAGGCCGCCGACGAGGAGGAAGGGCAGGACGGAGAGGATCAGCACCGGGACGGTCGCGACATGCGGCTGGACGAGGAAGCGGTAGAGCAGCGCCACGGCCACCCCAGCGGTGACGCCCGCCAGCATCGTCGGCGCCGCGGCCCGGGCGGAGGGCAGCGTGCCGAGGATCATGGAGAAGATGCAGACGCCGAGCGCCGTCAGCTCCGCCGGCGGCCAGCCTGAGAGGAGCGCGAGCGCGCCGGCGGCCGCCGTGGCGCCGCCGGCGACGAGGCCGGTCTCGGCCGCCAGCACCGGGTCGGCATGGGGGGCGAGGAGCGCGGCCTTAGGGCCGAAGGAGCGGGCATCGGCGGCGGCCGGCTCCCCGACGAAGGCGGCCTCCGCGCGCAGGAGACGGTGAAGCGGCTCGGCGAGGCGCGGGTGGAGCGAACCGGGCAGCGACTCGGCGCCGGGAGCGCCGATGGGCGTGCGGGCGAGACGTTCCAGCGCCTCGGCCATGGCGGTGTTCTCGGCGTGGCCGGGTCGTTCAGCGCCGAGCGACCCGGCCGCGGCCAGGGTGCCCAGGGCGGCGATGGCGAGGGCATCGACATGGTGCAGGCGGCGATAGCCCTCGATCGAACCGGCGGAGACGAGGCCGGCCTCCGCCTGGGCGCCGGCCAGCGCATGGATGAGCGGCCGTTCCCGCACCGCGACCTCCGGCGAGGAGAGGCCGCGCAACCGGTCGGCGGCGACGGAGAGCGTGTCCCGCGCCAGGGCACTGAGCCGGGCGTAGAAGGCGCGGCGCGGGGCATCCGGCGTCCAGAACCCGGTGACGAGGGTGACGGTAAGGACGCCGATCAGCGTGCACTCCACGCGGGCCACCGCCAGCGCGTTGGCGTGCTCCGGCCACAGGAGGGAGGGCAGGACGACGACGGCGGCCGTCATCCCCGCCATCAGCGCGCCGTATCCGTGCACGCCGCGCAGCATGCCCACCAGCGCCGCGCAGACGCCGACCCAGATCCCCAGCAGCGGAAGCATGAGGACGGGGTCGCCCGTCAGCCGCAGCAGCCCGAAGCCGGCGGCCGCCCCGACCAGGGTGCCGAGGATCCGGAAGACGGCGCGTTCCAGCAGCAGCCCGCGGGCGGATTGCGAGACCACCCAGACCGGCATCGCGGCCCAGTAGGCGTTGCCGACCTGCAGGAGCGAGGCAATAGCGAAGGCGAGGGCCGCCGCAAGTGCGAGGCGGAGGCCGTGGAGGAGGGCGGCGCGGTCCAGGCCGAGTGTCGCGAGCATCCCCGGTGCATAAGCCCGTGGCCGGCGCGGGCGAAGCGCGGGTTGCGCGCCCCTCCCCTGCCCCGATCCACGCCTCCGGCCGCCGCCGTGCCAAGCCGGGCGACGGGTGATAGGGTCGGGACTCGCAAGCAAGATGAGGGAACGCCGGGGAATGAACACCATCGCCCGCAGGACCGCGCTGATCACCGGCGCGGGGCGCAACATCGGCCGTGCGGTCGCGATCGGGCTGGCGGGCGACGGCTTCGATGTCGTCGTCAACGGCTCCTCCGACCGCGCGGCGGCGGACGCCGTGGCGGAGGAGGTGCGGGGCTTCGGCGTGCGGGCGCTGGTGGCCATGGGCGATGTCGGCCGGCGCGAGGAATGCGCGCGCATCGCCGCCGAGGCCTTGGCCGAGTTCGGCTCCGTGGACGTGCTGGTGAACAACGCCGCGCTGCGCCCTTCCAGACCCTTCCTGGAGATCACGCCGGAGGACTGGTGCCGCGTGATGGCGGTGGACCTGGAGGCCTCCGTCTGGCTTGCCCAGGCCGTGCTGCCGGGAATGGTGGAGCGGGGCTGGGGCCGCATCGTCGGCTTCACGGGGATGAACGCCATCCACGGCTATGCCGGCCGCGCGCCCGTCTCCGTCGCCAAGCACGGGCTTTGGGGGCTGACAAAGGCGCTGGCGAAGGAGTTCGGGCCGAAGGGGATCACGGTGAACGCCATCTCCCCCGGCCCGATCGCGGCGGACGACGACGAACCGGGCGTGCAGACCCACCGCCACGGCTACGTCTCGAAGGTGCCGGTGGGCCGCATGGGCACGCCGGCCGAGGTAGCGGCGGTGGTGAAGATGCTCGTCAGCGAGGGCGGCGGCTACGTCAACGGCCAGATGCTCGCGGTGAATGGCGGGGCGGAGACCTGATGCCCTAGTTCACGCCCGCGGCGGAGGCCGCGAGCAGCGGCTTCCAGCGCGCGATCTCGGCGCGCCAGAAGGCCTGCGCGGCCGCGGGCGCCGTGCGCTCGTCGCGGGCGGGAAGGCTGCCGAGCTCCATCATGCGCTGCTGCACGTTCGCGTCGCGCAGGGCCGAGAGCAGCGCGCGGTTCAGCCGCGCCACCACCGGGCGCGGCGTGCCGGCGGGGGCGAAGAGCATGTTCCAGCCGGACATCCGCATCGCCGGAAGCCCCGCCTCCCCCGTGGTCGGCACATCCGGCAGGGCGGCGGCGCGGGCGGGGGTGGTGATGGCATAGGCGCGCACGGTGCCGGCGCGGATGTGCTCCGCGTTGTTCGTCGTCTGGTCGCAGCCCATGTCGAGATTCCCCGCCATGAGGTCGTTCATGACGAGCGCGTTGCCGCGATAGGGAACGAGCGTCACCGGCGTGCCCACGGTTGAGAGCAGCAACAGGCTGCACAGGTGGCTGGTGGAGCCAACGCCCGCATTGCCGAGGTTCAGGCGCATCCCCTCCCGCCGGATCAGGGCGGCGAGTTCCGCGAGGTTCGCCGCCGGCAGGTCACGGCGCGCGATGACGGCCATTGGCACCTCGTTCACCATCCCGATCGCCTCCAGCGCCAGAGGGTCGAAAGCGAGGTTCGGCAGGAGGGTCGGGATCGTCGCCTGGGCGAGGCTGCCGAAAAGGATGGTGTGGCCATCCGCGCGGGCCGCCGCCACGCGGCCCTGCCCCATGGAGCCGCCGGCACCCCCGGCATTCTCCACGACCACGGGCTGGCCGAGATCCGCGCCGAGCGCGGGCGCGATCAGGCGGGCAATGACGTCGGCCGGGCCGCCCGGCGCGAAGCCGACGACCATGGTGACGGGACGCGCGGGGAAGGCAGGTGCCTCCTGCGCCCGCGCGCCGTGCACGAGGAGTGCGGCGAGCAGGCCGCCCAGGGCCATCCTGAAAAGGGCCGTCCTGAACATCGTTCGCCTCCCGGTCTTTTCCGGGAGGCTCGCAGCATCACCCCTTCCGGGGAAGGGTTTTCACAGCGGGGCGCAGGCGGCGCGCAGCCATTCCATCGTCGGGCCGTCCAGGGTGGGGCCGACCTCCACGAGGATGCGGGCGTGATAGGCGTCCAGCCAGGCGCGCTCCGTGCGGTCCAGCGCGCCGGCATCGATCAGCTCGCGGTCGAAGGGGGCCAGGGTCAGGGTCTCGAAATGCAGCCAGCGGCGCGGTCCCTGCGCGGCGGCGACGGGGCGCACGAGCAGCAGGTTCTCCAGCCGGATGCCGTAGGCGCCGGGCAGGTAGAAGCCCGGCTCGTCGGAGAGAATCATTCCCTCCTGCAGCGGGATGTTGGCGGCGCTGCGGGAGAAGGCGGCAGGGCCTTCATGCACGGAGAGGAAGGCGCCGACGCCGTGGCCGGTGCCGTGGTCGTAGTCCAGCCCGGCCTCCCACAGCGGCCGGCGGGCGATGGCGTCCAGGTGCGGTCCGGCCACGCCCTCCGGGAAGCGGGTGGCGGCCAGGGCGATCATGCCGCGCAGCACCAGCGTGTAGCGGGTGCGGAGTTCCGCCGGCGGCAGGCCGGGGCCGGTCCAGAGGGTGCGCGTGATATCCGTGGTGCCGTCCAGGTACTGGGCGCCGCTATCGAGCAGGAAGGGCTCGTCGGGGTGGATCGTGCGGTTGCTCGCCTCCGTGGCGCGGTAGTGGATGACGGCGCCGTGCTCCCCCGCGCCGGCGATGGCGGGGAAGGATTCGGCGCGGAATCGGTCCTCCATCCGGCGGAAGGCGAGGAGCTGGTCGGCGGCGGCGATCTCCGTCAGCTCGCCATGCCGGGCCTCCCTCGCGAACCAGGCGAGGAAGCGGATCATCGCCCGCGCGTCGCGGCGGTGGGCGGCGCGGGCGCCGGTGCGCTCCGCTTCCGTCTTGCAGGCGCGGGGAAGGCGGATGGGGTCGGCGCCGGAGGAGATGTCGGCGCCGGCCTCCTTCAGCACCTGGCCGAACCAGGCGGGCGTCGCCTCCGGGTCCAGCCGGACGGTCTTGCCCTTCAGTGCGGCAAGCGCCGCGGGCAGGGTGTCGCGCGGCTGGATGGAGACGGCGTTGCCCAGGGCCTCGCGCAGCGCCGGGCCGGCCTTGGCGGGGTCCATGAACAGGGTGACAGCTCCCTCCGCGTCCAGGATGGCGAAGGCAAGGGCGAGCGGCGTGTGGTCCAGGTCGCCGCCGCGCATGTTCAGCAGCCAGGCGACGGAATGGGCATCGGCGAGCACCACCGCGTCCTGCCCGGCCTCCTTCAGGGCGGCGGCGATCCCACCGCGCTTCTCGGCGGAGGAGCGGCCGGCGAATTCCTCCGGCCAGGGCTCGGCCGGCGCCGTGGGGGCGCTGGGGCGATCGGTCCAGATCGCGTCCAGCGGATTGGCGGGCAGCGGGACGAGCTCGGCGCCCGAGGCGGCGAGGCGGTCCAGCGCGGCCTGGGGGTGCAGCCAGGGGTCGTAGCCGATCCGCTTGCCGGCGGCATGCGCCTTCAGCCAGGCGGCCGGAGGCTCCTCGATCAGGTGCCGGCGCTCCCAGAGCGTGGGATCGGTCTGCTGGGCGACCTGGGTGGTGTAGCGGCCATCGGTGAAGACCACGGCGCGGTCCGGCAGGACGATCGCGAGGCCGGCGGACCCGGTGAAGCCGGTGAGCCAGGCGAGGCGCTCCCCGGAAGGAGGGACGTATTCGCCGAGGAACTCGTCGGCCCGGGGAATGATGAATCCGTCCACCCCGGCGCGCGCAATCTCAAAACGGAGGTCCGTAAGACGCTTTTGCGGCAGGTTTGTCACCAGATCGTTAACCACAGCATGTTTCCCCAGATTTCTATGCGTCTGACGCATGGCTCAGCCACATGAACAACGCGCCATTTGCCTGCTTCCCGAGCGCATATTGCCTTCACCGAAGGCAACCCAAGGACGGGCCGCAAGGGCGGCCTGCCGGTTGGTGCCACCGATCAACGGACGACAATCATGAACCCCCGCATCTCCCAGGTGCAGAATCCCGCGCCGATGATGCCCTACCCGGCCAACATGCGTCAGCTGAGCGAAGTCGAGCTTCTGCGCCAGGCCAACGAGGCCCGCAACGCGGCCGTGCTATCCGGGCTGCAGCGCCTGCTCGCCGGCTTCGCGGGCTGGATGCAGCGCCGTCGGGCCGAGGCCGAGCTGCTCGCTCTCACGGACCGCGAGTTGTCCGATATCGGCCTGACCCGCTCCGACATTCCCTTCGTGCTCGCCGGGCAGGCGCCCGCGCGCGGCGTGGAGGCCCCGATCGCCGTGGCGACGCCGGCCGCCGCGAATGACCGCTTCCGGAAGCACGCCGCCGCCTGACGGCCGCTTCCATCGAGTACCGGGGCGGCGAGTTCCCCCAAACCTCTTCGCCGTTCCGATGCCCGGCCCGCCTGGCGCCGCCTCCCCCCTCGAGGCGCCATGGCGGGCCGGTGCTGTTTTGGGCCTCTCCCGACAGCGATGTGATCCGGAAGCACCGTGAGGCGGATCTAGCCTCGTGGGGTGCGACGCCCGATGGTGTCGCCGGAAGACGGGGGTGTCGCATGGAGTGCCGCACGACGCGCGAGGAACGGGCCTCCCCGGTGCTGGGGCGGCGCCCGCTGCTGCTCTCTGGGGCCGGTGCGGCGGGGTTTGCCATTCCCGTCCGCCCACGGGCGGGGACGATGCTGGAGCGATTGGTCGTGCCGGATCGCGGACGGCTGCTCGCCGGGGATGTCGCCCTTCGCTGCGCCATCGGCGCGGCCGGCGCCCGGGCCGAGAAGCGGGAGGGGGACAAGGCCTCTCCTGCCGGGTTGTTCCCGCTGCGCGAGGTGCTCTACCGGCCCGACCGCCTGCCGCCGGTGCAGACCGCCCTGCCCTGCCGCGCGCTGCGGCCCAGCGACGGGTGGTGCGACGATCCGGCGCGGCCGGAATACAATCGCCCGGTCACGCTCCCCTTCAACGGCAGCCACGAGGAGCTGTGGCGGGAGGACGGACTCTACGACGTGATCGCGGTGATCGGATACAACGACGCGCCGCCCGTGCCGGGGCTGGGCAGCGCCATCTTCCTGCATGTGGCCGCCCCGGACTGGGGGCCGACCCTCGGCTGCGTCTCGATCGAGCGGCCGGCGCTGGTGGAGTTGCTGGGCCGCTGCGGGCCGGGCACGACAGTCGAGATCGCGCCCTGCTGATCCGTCAGCCCGGCTTGCGCAGCACCAGCGTCGTCCAGGGGCCGATGTTCAGGCGGCGCTCCAGCACCAGCCCGCCGCGGCGATGCGCGGCCAGCACCCAGTTCGCCTGCTTGCCGAGAAGCCCCGCGAGGATCGCCGTGCCGCCCGGGCGCAGGTGGCGCGCCATGTCGCCCGCCATGGCGCAGAGCGGCCGGGCCAGGATGTTGGCGAAGACGAGGTCGTAGCTCCCCTTCGAGACGGCGGGGTTCTTCCAGCCATCGGCGAGGATGGAGTGGACCAGCGTCTTCAGACCGTTCATCGCGGCGTTCTGGTTCGCCACGCGGACCGACCAGGGCTCGATATCCGTCGCCAGCACGCGGCGATGGAGGGCGGAGGCGGCGGCCATGGCGAGGATGCCGGAGCCGGCGCCGAGGTCCAGCATCCGCAGCCGGTCCTTCGGCAACCCCTTCATGCGCCGCGCCACGCCCTCGAGAGCCATGAGGCAGCCCTGGGTCGAGGCGTGCTCGCCGGAACCGAAGGCGATGCCGGCATCCAGCTTCAGCACCGTGCGGCTCCAGAGCTTGCGGTCCGGCAGGTGGGTGGGGCGGATCACCACGCGGCCGCCGATGGCCTGCTCCGGGAAGGACTGGGCGGTGCGGGCAAGCCAGCCCTCCGACTCCACCGGCGCGCGCTGGGGCGTCAGGTCCAGGCCGGTCGTCAGCGATGCCAGGGCGAGGGCGGCAGTGAGGTCATCCTCCTTCGTCCCCTCCTCCCGCACGCCCTCCACGCGCCAGGTGTCGGTCTCCTCGTTAAGGAACAGGGCGACGCTGCGGCAGGCGCGCTCGAAGGCGGCTTCCACGGCGGGAACAGCCTCCTCCGGGAGGTCCTCAATCCAGACGGTCTCAAGGTTCTGCGGGTGGTGCCGCGACATCAGGCCTTCTCCACGAAGCTGTCGAGGACGCGCTTCGTGCCCGCCTTCTCGAAATCGACTTCCAGGCGGTTGTCCTCAACCGCCGTTACTCGCCCATAGCCGAACTTCTGATGGAAGACGCGCTGACCGACCCGCATGGCATCCGCGCGCGCAGGACGTTCCTTCACCTCCCAGGCGCCGGCCTCGATCACGCGCGGGCGGTAGGAGGAGATGCCGCCGCCGGAGAAGACGCTCGGCGCGTCCGCCAACCGCGCGCGCTGGGCGCCGCCGCCGCCCTCGCGCTCGATCTGGTCCGCCGGCAGCTCGTCCAGGAAACGGGAGGGGATGGCGGCGGACCAGTTGCCGTAGACCCGGCGGTTCGCGGCATGGCTGATCACCGCCATCTTCCGCGCGCGGGTGATGCCGACATAGGCCAGGCGCCGCTCCTCCTCCAGCGACTTGGTGCCGCCCTCGTCCAGGGCGCGCTGGTGGGGAAAGAGCCCCTCCTCCCAGCCCGGCAGGAAGACGAGGTCGAATTCCAGGCCTTTGGCGGCGTGCAGCGTCATGAGGGAGACGCGCTCGGTGTCCGCGTTCTCGTCGTTCTCCATGACGAGCGCGACGTGCTCGAGGAAGCCTTCGAGCGTGGGGAACTCGCCGATGGCGCGGACCAGCTCCTTCAGGTTCTCCAGCCGGCCCGGCGCCTCGGCCGACTTGTCCTGCTTCCACATCTCCGTGTAGCCGGATTCGTCGAGCATGGTGGCCACCGCCACCACGTGCCCGTCCTTCTGCATCAGCGCGCGCCAGCGGGCGAAGCCGTCGAACAGCTCGCGCATCGCGGCGCGAGGCTTGGCGCGCAGCGCCTCCGTGCGGGAGAGCCGCTCGGCGGCGATGGCCAGCGGGATGGACTGTTCCCGCGCGCCCATGTGCATCTGCTGCAACGCGCCGTCGCCGATGCCGCGCTTCGGGGTGTTCACGATGCGCTCGAAGGCCAAGTCGTCGCTCGGCTGGTGCATCACGCGCATGTACGCCATCGCGTCGCGGATCTCCGCGCGCTCATAGAATTTCAGGCCGCCGACGACGCGGTAGGGAATGCCGAGCGTGATCAGCCGCTCCTCGAACGAACGCGTCTGGAAGCCGGCGCGCACGAGGATGGCGGTCTCGGCGAGCGACACGCCCTTGCGCTGCGCCTGCTCGATCCGCTCGCCGACCATGCGGGCCTCCTCCTCCGAGTCCCAGAGGGAGACGACGCGGACCTTCTCGCCCTCCGCGTCGTTGCGGCCGGAGCGGAGGGTCTTGCCCAGCCGCCCCTCGTTCTTCGCGATCAGATGCGCGGCGGTGGCGAGGATGGGCTTGGTGGAGCGGTAGTTGGACTCCAGCCGCACGATGCGGGCGCCGGGGAAGTCCTTCTCGAAGCGCAGGATGTTCTCCACCTCCGCGCCGCGCCAGGAATAGATGGACTGGTCGTCGTCGCCCACGCAGCAGATGTTGTGGTGGCCCTGCGCCAGCAGGCGGAGCCACAGGTACTGCACGGTGTTCGTGTCCTGGTACTCGTCCACAAGGATGTAGCGGAACATGCGGTTGTACTGCGCCAGTACGTCCGGCTGGGTGCGCAGGATCTCCGTCATGTGCAGCATCAGGTCACCGAAATCGGCGGTGTTCAGGTCCTTCAGGCGGGACTGATAGGCTTCGTAAATCGAGCGGGCCTTGTTGTTGGCGTAGTCGCTGTCCTCGGCGGGGGAGACGCGGGCCGGTGTCAGGCCGCGGTCCTTCCAGCGCTGGATCACCGCCATCATGCCCTGGGCGGGCCAGCGCTTGATGTCCACCACGGCGGCGTCCATCACCTGCTTCAGCAGGCGCATCTGGTCGTCCGTGTCCAGAATGGTGAAGGAGGAGGTCAGGCCGACATATTCCGCGTGCCGCCGCAGCATGCGCGCGCAGAGGGCATGGAAGGTGCCGAGCCACAGCCCTTCCGCCGGGCGGCCAAGGATGACGGAGACGCGCTCCCGCATCTCTTTCGCCGCCTTGTTGGTGAAGGTGACGGCCAGCACCTGGTTGGGGAAGGCGCGGCGGGTCATCAGGATGTGGGCGAAGCGGGTGGTCAGCACCCGCGTCTTGCCCGTGCCGGCGCCGGCCAGGACCAGCAGCGGGCCGTCCACCGTCTCCACCGCCTCGCGCTGCTCGGGGTTGAGCTTGGCGAGGTAGTCAGTCCCTGATTCGGGGAAGGGTGCGGGGGGTTGGGCTGGCGGGAACACGGGGGCGGCTATAGAACGGGACGCGAACCCGCGCCACCAGAAGAGGCCGGGGCCGTGATGGGAACCGCCGCTTGCCGCTTCGCCTCTGCCTGGAATGGTGTGCCCGGCAGGGGGGGGTGCTTCTAGCGGCGGGGATCGTGGTGGGGTTGCTGACGCCACCCCTGGCCGCGGCGCTGCGGGACTGGGTGGGGCCGGTAGTCGCCTGCCTCACCACGCTCGTTCTCCTGCGGATCGACCCAGCGCAGGTGCTCTCCTACCTTCGGCGTCCCGTGCTGGTCGCGGCGCTGCTCGCCTGGATCCTGCTGGCCTGCCCGGTGCTGGCCCATGCGGCGGCATGGGCCATGGGGCTTCACGGATCCCTGGCCGCGGGGCTGGTGATCATGGCCACGGGCTGCTCGGCCATTTCCTCGCCCGCCTTTGCGCGGATGGTGGGGCTGGACGGCGAACTTTCCCTGGTCGTCGCCGTGCTCGCCACCCTGCTGGTGCCTTTCACTGCCCCGCCCCTGGCGTTGGGGCTGCTGGGAATCGACCTTTCCATCTCGATCGGCGCGCTGATGGGGCGTCTGGCGCTGCTGGTGGCGCTGCCGCTCGCGATCTCCCTGCTCATCCGGCGCGTGGTACGGCCGTCCGTGCTGGACCGCTGGGGCCGGGCCGTGGACGGGACCGTGGTGCTGCTGGTCGTGCTCTACGGCTTCGGGATCATGGACGGGGTGCTGGCGCGGCTGCTCGCGGCGCCGGGCTTCGTGCTGGGCGGGCTGGCCCTGGCCTTCGCGGGGTCCTTCGGGCTGAACGCGGCCACGGCCCTGGCCTTCCGGCCTGCGGGGCAGAGGGTGGCGCTCTCGGCCGGGCTTCTCTCGGGGAACCGGAACATGGCGCTCTACTTCGCGGTGCTGCCGGCGGCGACGGATCCTCTGATCCTGCTCTTCTTCGCCCTGTGCCAGTTCCCGCTCTTCTTCAGCCCCTTCCTGCTGCGCCCGGTCTATCGGCGGTTGCGGTTGGAGGGCTGAGGCGGGCCGCGTCCCAGGGTCACCTCGCCCCCGGTCAGGACCGGCGTGGGCCGGAGAGGCCTGGGATCCGCAGATCACGCGAGGTTGCGCCCCCCGAGGCGCCGGCAAACTGAACCGGGCAGTTCACTTGCCATGCTGCAGGTGCTACGTGGAACGTGAACCGAGCCCTGGAATCATGCGCCCCTCTCTCCTGCCCCGCCTGGCACCGGCCGCCCTCGCCCTGGTGTTGACCGGCGCCGCCCTGTCCGGCTGCGCCACGCGCCCCCCAGCCGATGACCGCGAGGCGCAGGAAGAGTTCCGCGCCACCAACGATCCGATCGAGCCCTGGAACCGCGCGATGTACGACGTGCACCAGGCCATCGACACGGCCGTGCTGCGCCCGGTGGCCGTGGGCTACCGCGCCGTGCTGCCGCAGCCCGTCCGCACCGGCATCTCCAACTTCCTGAGCAACCTGCGCAGCCCCGTCGTGGCGATGAACGACGCCCTGCAGGGCGAGACGCAGCGCTTCGGGGAGACGCTGGGACGCTTCCTGCTGAATTCCACCCTCGGCGTCGGCGGCTTCATCGACGTGGCCCGGGATTTCGGCCTGCCCCCGCACACGGAGGATTTCGGTCAGACCTTCGCGGTGGCCGGGGTGGAGGAAGGGCCCTACCTCTTCATCCCCATCCTCGGCCCCAGCAATCCGCGCGACCTGCTGGGCTTCGGCGTCGGCATCGCGGCCGATCCCCTCACCTGGCTCACCTTCGGCCACCCGGACGCGATGGACATCGCCAACTACGCCCGGGCCGGGGTGACGGTGGTGAGCACGCGGGAAGGCCTGCTGGACGCGCTGGACGACGTGCAGCGCAGCAGCCTGGACCCCTATGCCACGCTCCGAAGCGCCTATCGCCAGCAGCGGGCGCGGGAGATCGCCAATACCCCTGGCGCCACCCCCGCCGCGCCGCAGGGGCTGGGCACCGGCCTGCCGGACAGCACGCCCCGCTCCCCGCAGCCCTGAGCCGCGCCCCCGGGGGGCGGCGAAAGGGAACGGAACACGCCCCCCGGCGTTCAGGGGACGTTGAGGCGGCAACGCCAGCAAACCATCTGCGAGCGGGCCGCCCGAAAGGGCCGGCCCGTGCCGCATAGCAGAACGAGACCTCGGACGAGATGATCGCACGACGCACCCTCCTGGCCGCCGGCGCCGCGCTGGCGATGGCGCGGGCCTTCCCCGCCTCCGCCCAGCCGGTGGACACGGCCCGCGCGGCGGCCTTCATCCAGGCCACGGGCCAGGAACTGGTCGCTGCCATCAACGGCCGTGGCGCCGTTGCCCAGCGCCGCGACCAAGTGGCCGCCATCCTGCGCCGTGCGGTGGACGTGGAGGGGGTGGGCCGCTTCATTCTTGGCCGCTACCTGCGCCAGGCCACCCCGGACGAGCAGGCCCAGTACATGCGTCTGTTCGAGGAGGTGCTGATCCGCAACCTCTCCGCCCGCTTCGGCGAGTATCAGGGGGTGCGCTTCTCCCTCGGCCGCAGCCAGCAGCGCACGGAGGACGACGCGCTGGTGAACACGGTGGTGGAGCGGCCGAACGCCGCCCCCGTCTCCCTGGACTGGCGCGTGAGCGAAGTGGGCGGGCAGCCCCGGATCGTGGACCTGATCGCGGAGGGCACCTCCCTGCGCCTGACCACCCGCAGCGAGTACGCCTCGGTCATTGGCCGTAACGGCGGCCGCGTCTCCGCCCTGCTGGACGCCATGCGGCAGCAGGTGGCGCAGCTCTCCTCCCGCGAAGGGGGCTGATCCCGGATCGGCAGTCCTAGGGGGCTCCGTCCCCTGGGCCTGAACCGGGCTGCCGCGGAACTGGCCCGATCTGCCAGCTTCCATACGTCTGTCCCGAGCCTGCTTCTGCAGTGGCCTCGGCGCACGGAGGCGAGGCGCATGGTCCGTCAGATCGGCCCAGCGCCCAGCAGAAGGTGTTGGTGAGGGGTGCGGGGAGAGGAAGGACACGTTCTTCCTCTACCCGTGGCGCACGCGCGGTGCAGGAAAGGCTCAGCCCTGCGCCAGTTCCCGCTGCACCAGCCGAACCAGCGTGCTGGCCCCGATCGGCAGCAGGTCGTCGTTGAAGTCGTAGCGGCCGTTGTGCACCGGGGTGCTGGTGTGCTCATCGGCCCCGGCCTGGCCGAGCAGGATGAAGGCGCCCGGCGCCTCGTGCAGCATGTAGGCGAAGTCTTCCCCGGCAGTGAGGGAAGGCAGGTCCGCCTTGATGCTCCCCGCCCCCACCACGTCGGCTACCGCTTCCGCCGCCAGGGCAGCCTGGGCGGGCGTGTTGATGGTGGGCGGGTAGGAGTAGTTGTGCTCCAGCTCCAGCCGCACGCCGTGGGCCTTCGCGGTGTTCTCCACTATCTCGCGGAACAGCGCGGCGAGGCGGTCATGCGTTTCGGGGAGGAGGGTGCGGATGGTGCCGCGCATCTCCACCACCTCCGGCAGCACGATGTCCGAAGTGCCGGCGTGGAACTGGCCGACGCTCACCACGGCCGTGTCGTGCGGCGAGGTGCGGCGGGAAACGAGGGTCTGGAGGGCGTTGTAGATCTGCACGGCGCAGGGCAACGGGTCCAGGCCGTTCTGCGGCTCCGCGCCGTGGCTGCTCTTCCCGATCAGGCGGATGACGAAGTAATCCACCGCAGCGAGCACCGTGCCCGGGCGGACGGCGACGGTGCCGAGCGGCATGCTGGGATGGTTGTGCAGGCCGTAGACCGTGTCGCTGGGGAAGCGGGTGAAGAGCCCGTCCTTCACCATGGAGAGGGCACCGGTCAGCCCTTCCTCGGCGGGCTGGAAGATGAAGTGGACGGTCCCCGGGAAGTCCCGCGTGGCGGCCAGATGCTTCGCCGCGCCCAGCAGCATGGTGGTGTGGCCGTCATGCCCGCAGGCATGCATGGCGTTGGGGGTCGTGCTGCGGTGGGCAAAGTCGTTCAGCTCCGGCATGGGCAGGGCGTCCATGTCGGCGCGCAGGCCGATGGCGCGGTTGCCCGGGCGGTTGCCGCGCAGCACGCCGACGACGCCGGTCTTTCCGAGGCCGCGATGGACCTCGATGCCCCAGGATTCCAGCTTCTCCGCCACGATGCCGGAGGTGCGGACCTCCTCGTAGCCGATCTCGGGATGGGCGTGGAAATCGCGGCGCCACGCCGTCATCTCCTCATGCAGGGCGTCGATCTCGGGCAGGGTCGGCATGGGGTAATCCTTCGCAGCTGCGGGAAGGATGCTGCGGTCGGCGGCCGTGATCAACGGTTGCACGGAGAGACCGGACGCCGCTACAGCAGGCCATGCCGATCGAGCGCGCGCTGCAGTGGATCGCCGAGAACCGCGTCGGGGTGGCGATCATGATTGCGGTCATGTTCGTCACCTTCTGGGTCAGGCGGCGGTAAGGCTCTCGAACACCATCATCCGGTGGCCCTGGTGGTGGTATTCACCGGCCTGGGCCATGCCGATGTCCTCCATCACCGCGCGGGAGGAAACATTGGTCTCCCGCGCGATGCCGATGACGCGCTTCAGTCCGGCGGCATGGCCGAAATCCAGCGCGGCCTTCGCGGCCTCCCGCGCATAGCCCTGGCCGCGGAAGTGTGGCCACAGGGCGTAGCGCAGGGCGACGCCGCGTCCGTCCGGGCGCTCCATCAGCCCGGTGATGCCGAGGAACTCGCCATCCTCGCTCCGGTGGACGGCCCAGGTGCCGTAGCCCCGCACCTCCCAGAAGTCGATGTCGTCCTCCAGCTCCTCCGCCGTGCGCTGGGGCGTGCGGACGCCGTGGAGCATGAGGCCGAAAGCCTCCTCATCCCCCTTCAGGCGGACGAGGTCGGGGAGGTTCTCCTTCCCGACCGGCAGGAGGGTGAGCCGCTCCGTCCGCACGACGCGACGCGCGGCCAGGCGCAGCGCGGGCTGCGCCCGGCCAGGTCCGGCGACGCTCACCGCGTCAGCGGGCGGTACTTGATCCGGTGCGGCTCGTCCGCCGCAGCGCCCATGCGTCGCTTCTTGTCCGCCTCATAGGCCTGGTAGTTGCCCTCGAACCACTCGACGTGGCTGTCACCCTCGAAAGCGAGGATGTGGGTCGCCAGGCGGTCGAGGAACCAGCGGTCGTGCGAGATGATCACCGCGCAGCCCGCGAAATCCTGCAGAGCCTCCTCCAGCGCGCGGAGCGTGTCCACGTCCAGGTCGTTCGTCGGCTCGTCCAGCAGCAGCACGTTGTGCGGGTTGCGGAGCATCTTCGCGAGGTGGACGCGGTTGCGCTCGCCGCCCGAGAGGACCCCGACGGGCTTCTGCTGGTCACCGCCCTTGAAGTTGAAGGCGGCGGCGTAGGCGCGCGAGGGCACCTGCCGCTTGCCCATCGTGATCAGCTCCTGCCCGTCCGAGATCTCCTGCCAGACGGTCTTCTTGTCGTTCAGCGTGTCGCGGCTCTGGTCCACGTAGCCGAGCTGGACGCTGTCCCCGACCGTCATGGTGCCGCTGTCCGGCTCCTCGCGCTTCGTGATCATCTTGAACAGCGTGGTCTTGCCCGCGCCGTTCGGGCCAATGACGCCGACGATGCCGCCGGGCGGCAGCTTGAAGGAGAGGTCGTCGATCAGCAGGCGGTTGCCGAAGGCCTTGCGGATGTTCTCGGCGGTGATGACGATGTTGCCCAGGCGCGGCGCGGGCGGGATCTGGATCTCGGTGGGGTCCGGGGCCTTGTCGAGGCTCTTCTGCAGCAGCTCCTCATAGGCCTGGATGCGCGCCTTGCTCTTGGACTGGCGGGCGGCGGGGCTGCGGCCGATCCACTCCTGCTCCTCGGCCAGCTGGCGCTGGCGGGTGCTCTCCTCCTTCTCCTCCTGGGCCAGGCGCTTGCGCTTGGCGGCGAGGTAGGCGGAGTAGTTGCCCTCGTAGGGGATGCCCCGGCCGCGATCGACCTCGAGGATCCAGTTGGTGACGTTGTCGAGGAAGTAGCGGTCGTGGGTGACGATCAGCACCGCGCCCTCGTAGTCGCGCAGCGTCTTCTCCAGCCAGGACACGCTCTCGGCGTCCAGGTGGTTCGTCGGCTCGTCCAGCAGCAGCAGGTCCGGCTTCTCGAGCAGCAGCTTGCACAGCGCCACGCGGCGGCGCTCACCGCCCGAGAGGTGGGTCACCGCGCTCTCGGCGGGCGGGCAGCGCAGGGCATCGAGGGCGATGTCCACCGTGCGGTCGACTTCCCAGCCATTGGCGGCGTCGATCCGCTCCTGCAGCTCGGCCTGCTCGGCCAGCAGGGTGTTCATCTCGTCCTCGGACATCTCCTCGGCGAACTTCATGCTGATCTCGTTGAAGCGATCGAGATCGGCCATCAGCGTGCCGAAGGCGTCCCGCACGTTCTCGCCCACCGTCTTGTTTGGATCGAGATGCGGCTCCTGGGAGAGGTAGCCGACGCGCACGCCTTCCGCCGCCCAGGCCTCGCCGCCGAATTCCTTGTCCTGGCCCGCCATGATCCGCATCAGCGTGGACTTGCCGGCGCCGTTGGGGCCGAGCACGCCGATCTTCACGGTGGGCAGGAAGGAAAGGGTGATGCCCTTGAAGACCTCGCGGCCGCCCGGATAGGACTTGGTGAGATCCTTCATAACGTAGACATACTGGTAGGCGGGCATGGGCGATCTTCCGTAGGGACGGTCGGGGGTTGGGGGCGGTTCTATCGGCTCGGCTTCGGGGCGTCGAGCGCGCCGGCCTCTTGGGCCGGCCCAGGGTCGCTCAGCTGTCGCTCAGTTCATGGCAACGCCGTTGACGACGATCCGGCGGACGGAGAGCTGGACCACAAGCTGGCTCGTGCCCGGCATCCCCGAATGGCTGATGGAGAAGGCGAGGACCCTGGCCCCTTCCGCGCCGTAGCGCGTGGTTGTGGCTGGGCCGGAGGCCTGGGGGGTGCTGACGGTGATGGCCAGGTCGCGGAACGCGGCCGCGCCCGTCTCGTCCTGCCGCGCCCATTCCAGCAGGGCGGCGTCCATCGGACGCAGCCCGACAAGGGAGAGGCTGATATCCGCCCGGCTGTCCCCCCGCATATCCGCCGTGCGGGACACGGAGAGGGAAAGGTCGTCCAGCGCGTATTCACCAACCTCTCCGCCCTGCCGGGGCAGGCGCAGCACGATGGTCGACTGGGCCGGCGTCTCCTGCACCGCGTCCGGCGCGACGATGGCGGGGGACTGGGCAGGCGCCTGGGCGAGGGCCGGAAGGGCGATTGTCGAGGCGAGCAACAGGCCAAGGGCGGGCAGGACGGCGCGACGGAGCGTCATGGATCTTTCCGGAGGAGGGGTGCTGGGTAGCTGGTGGTCCGGGGCGGGTCTTCCAACACGGTGCCGGGTCAGCGCCATTTCGGCGTGCGGTCGCGGGCGGCGCGGGTGGGCGCGTGGAAGTCCGGCGGCTTGCCCGCCACCCAGGACAGGAAGCCGGCCAACCGCGGCTCCGCACGGAGAGCATCGGGGTCTGCCAGGTCCCGGGCCAGCTCCGCCTCGGTGAAGCGGGCGTGGATCGCCTGGTGGCAGATATGGTGCAGCAGCACCGTGCCCGCGTGGGTTCCGCCCTTCAGCCGGGGCACGAGGTGGTGGCGGCTGGCTCGGGCACCCGGCGGAATGGGACGCAGGCAGAGGGGGCACGGGGCCTTCTCCGCGGGCGCCGGGCTCGGGCGCTCCTGGCGGGCGGCGCGCTTCTCGTGGCGGCGTGACACTTGAAGGATATGGGAAGGGAAGGCCCGCGGGGAAAGGGCCGCCCGCCTTGGCCGGGGCCGGGGAGAGAGGCTACGAAGCCTGCACGGCCTCCACCGGAGTTCCCATGCAGGATCCGACTCTCTTCATCATGACGGTGCTGCTGATCCTCGGCACGCCCGGCCCCACCAACACGCTGCTGGCCACGGGCGGCGGCACGGTGGGCTTCCGCCGGGCGCTTCCCCTGGTGCCGGCGGAAGCGGCTGGCTACTCGATCACCATCCTGGCGGTGGGGCTGGTGCTGGGGCCGCTGATCGCCGGCGTGCCGGCGGTGGCGCTGGGGCTTCGGCTGGCCGTGGGCGCCTACCTGATCTGGCTTGCGGTGCGGCTATGGCAGCGGGGAGCGGTGGACCCTTCCGTCGCGCCGGTGGCGCCGCGCCAGGTCTTCCTGACCACCCTGCTGAACCCGAAGGCGCTGGTCTTCGCGCTCGGCGTCATCCCTTTCGGCACGCCGGGCTGGCCGGCCTATTTCCTGGGCTTCCTGGCGCAACTCGTCTCGGTCGCCGTGGCCTGGATCGGGATCGGCGCGGCGCTGGGCCGTGCGGCCGGCGCTGCGGGCCGGCGCGGGCTGGTGCCGCGGCTCGGCGCCGCGGTGGTGGGTGCCTTCGCCGTGGTGCTGGTCGTTGGGCCAATGCTGCGCTGACGTAATCCGGGCCGGGGAAGGTCACTTCCCCGGGCCGGGAGCACGAATCTAGTCAGGCCGGCCGGGCGGGCCACGGTCATCAGGCCCGCGGCCACCAGGGCCCCGCCCTTCTGGTCCTCGACCCTCGGGACCACGCCCTTCGAAACCGCGCCCCTCGGGGCCGCGCCCTTCGGGACCCCGCCTCTCGAAGTCCCGGCCACCGGGACCACGGTCGTCGCGCGGGCCACCGCGGTCATCGCGCCAATCGGCCGGGCGCCCAGGGCGGTCATCCCGCCAGTCCCCGCGCGGACCCGGGCCACCAGGCCGGCCTTCGCGCCAGTCCGGGCGCCAGTCCGGCCCCGGGCCGGGGGCACGCCCATAGGCGGCGCGCGGCGGGGGCGGGCCGCCCCAGCGGTCGCGCTCCGTGTACCAAGACCGGCCGCGGTAGTTGTCCCGCCAGTAGTCGCCGAAGCTGAAGGTGACGATCGGCACGCCGCTCTGCGGGGCGTAGCGCGGCAGGGGCACGCGGCGCGCCTCGTAGGTGTATTGCAGGTAGTTAGAGGAGACCCAGCCGCGCACGCTGCCGAAGCCGACATCGCACCAGCTGTATCCCTCCAGGCAGCCGAAGATCTCCACTCCGGCGCCGGAGGGAACGACCACCACCTTCGGGTAGGTCGTCCCGGGGCCGGCGCGCAGGTTCACGCTGCCGGTGGCAAAGCCGGGGGCAGCGGAGGCCGGGTTGGCGAGGCCCAGGAGCAAGGCCGCCGCGGGAATAAGGGCGTGTCGCATCGCGTCGGTCTCCCGTTTTGTCAGGTCAGGAACGCCCGATCCTGGGATGCGATGCGGGGCGGAATCAGGGCATTTCCTGGGCACGGCGGCGGAGCGGGCGGGCCAGGTTGGGACCGGCGGGGGTGAAGCCGAGGGCGCCGAGGAAGGCCGTCGCGGCCCCCTCCCGGTCCGGCGGGGCGACCTCCAGCAGGTCGCAGCCGGCCGTGCGGGCGGCCTGGGAGGCGGCCTTGATAAGAAGCCGGCCGATCCCGTTGCGCCGCTCATCCTCCGCCACCGCGAGGGCGCCGATGCGGGCCAGGGGGCGGTCCGCGATCAGGGCGGGGTGCCAGTTCAGGGCGATCACGCCGATGGCCGCGCCGTTCCAGCCGGTTGCGACGAGCACCGCTGAGCCGGGATCGCGCGCGAGAGCTTCGAGCCGCAGCGCCATGGCGCGGGGCGTGCCGCCGAGGAGTGCGGCGAGATCCGCAGAATCGGCGGGCAGCGCGGCACGGATGTCCACGCCGTAGCGGTTTCCCGTCGCCATCCTAAGATACCCGGTGCAGGGTCGCTACCGCGCCCTCGATCACAAGGAACGGTCGATGAACAGAAGTGCTTCCGCCAGCTGGCAGGGCGGGTTCAAGGATGGGCGCGGCTCCATCTCCACCGAGAGCGGGGCCTTGGATGCGCGCCCCTACGGCTATGCCATGCGCTTCGAGGGCGTGAAGGGTACGAACCCCGAGGAGCTGATCGGCGCGGCTCATGCGGGGTGCTTCACCATGGCGCTCTCTGCCGTGCTGGGCGGCGCGGGGCTGACGGCGGAGCGGATGGATACGAAGGCGGATGTCACCTTCGACAAGGTGGGGGACGGGTGGGAGATCACCAAGATCCACCTGACCCTGAAGGCGAAGGTGCCCGGCACGGACAACGCCACCTTCCAGGAGCTGGCGGCGAAGGCGAAGGCGAACTGCCCCGTCTCCAAGGTGCTGCGCGCCGAAATCTCGCTGGACGCGACGCTGGAGTCGTGACCCGGCCGGCGGCGCCCCGGCTGGAAAGCCGGGGCGCCGGCATGCGAGGCTGCGCGGCACAAGGATAGGATATGGCCCGATGATCGCTCGCCGCGCCCTGCTGGGCACCGCCACGGCGGCCACGCTGATCCCGGGTGCACCGGCCATCGCGCAGGGGGATGGAGCGCATGTGCTGCGCTTCGTGCCGCAGGCGGATGTGACGAGCCTCGATCCGCTCGCCACCACCTCCTACGCCGTGCGGAACCACGCGCATCTCTGCTGGGACACGCTCTACGGGCTGGACGACGCCTTCCGACCGCAACCGCAGCTCGCGGAAGGGCATGTGGTGGAGGATGACGGCAGGCGCTGGACTTTCACCCTGCGGGAGGGCCCGACCTTTCATGACGGGGAGCGGATCCGCGCGGCGGATGCTGTGGCCTCCATCCGCCGCTGGATGGTGCGGGACACGCATGGCCAGACCCTGGCCGCGCGGCTGGACGCGATCGAGGCGCTGGACGACCGGCGCTTCGTCCTTCGTCTTCGCCGGCCCTTCGGGGTGATGCTGGACGCGCTCGGCAAGTCCTCCTCCTACCCCTGCTTCGTCATGCCGGAGCGCTTCGCGAGCCAGCCCGCCACGGCACCGCTGACGGAGATCGTCGGTTCCGGCCCCTACAGCTTCGTGGCCGACGAGCGGCGCGCGGGGTCGCTGGCGGTGTACCGTCGCTACGACCGCTACTCGCCCGCGCCGGGCGGGCCGGTGGCGGTGACCTCCGGGCCGAAGATCGCGCATTTCGAGCGCCTGGAATGGCAGATGATCGGCGATCCCTCGACCATCGGCGCCGCGCTTCAGGCAGGCGAGGTGGATTGGTGGGAACGGATGGCGCCCGACCTCCGCCCGCTCATCTCCCGCCGCCGCGACGTGGTGGTGGACCGGATCGAGACGCAGGGCACGGTAGCCATGCTGCGGCCGAACCACCTGCACCAGCCCTTCGACGACCCGGCCGTGCGCCGCGCCCTGCTGATGGCGGTCAGCCAGACGGATGTGATGTCCGCCATCATGGGCGACGACCGCAGCCGCTTCCGCGACGGGATCGGCCCCTTCACGCCCGGTTCGTCCCTCGCCTCGGAGGAGGGGTTGTCCGCAGTGGCGGGGCCGCGCGACTTGGCGGCGGCCCGGGCGGCGTTGCAGGCGGCGGGGAAGCTCGGGGCGAAGGTCGTCGTCCTCAACGCAGCCGACCAGGTGAACAACAATGCGGGCACGCTGATCTGCGCCGACGCGATGAAGCGCATGGGCCTGGACGTGGAGGTGGCGACCACCGACTGGGGCACCATGCTGGCCCGGCGCGCAAAGAAGGAGCCGCCGGCCCAGGGCGGCTGGAACGCCGTCTACGTCGCCTTCGGGGGCGAGGATCTGACCAATCCCGGCGGGCATCCCCTGTTGCGCGGCAATGGGCAGGATGCCTGGTTCGGCTGGCCGAGCAGCCCGGGGCTGGAGGCGCTGCGGGACGAGTGGCTGGAAGCGCCTGACCTGGAGGCGCAGAAGCGGGTGGGCCGGGCGATCCAGGCGCGGTTCTTCCAGGACGTGCCCTATGTGCCGCTGGGGCAGTACTTCCTGGACAGCGCCTATCGCCGCGGCCTGAAGGTGGAACGGCGGGGGATGACCGTGCCGCTGAACGTGAGGCGGGAGGCGTAAGGCCCCCTTGCTCATTCCCGCCGGGGCTTCGATCTACGGGGCATAGGAGACTTCGACCATGGATCTTGCCCCCTCCCCCGCTGCCGCCTCCGCCGCCGATGCCGCGGAGGACCCTCGCCTCGACCGTCTGGCGGAACTGGCCGTGAAGGTGGGGCTCGGCCTCGTGCCCGGGCAGGAACTGGTGATGACTGCCCCGGTCGAGGCCCTGCCCCTGGCCCGCCGCATCACGGAGCAGGCCTACAAGGCCGGCGCCACCTTGGTGACGACGATCTTCTCGGACGAGCGGTCCACCCTTCTGCGCTACCAGCACGCGCGGGACGAGAGCTTCGACGCTTCCACCCCCTGGCTGTTCGAGGGCATGGCGGCCGCCTTCCGCGGCGGGGCGGCGCGGCTGGCCATCGTGGGCGCCGATCCCTCCCTGCTCTCCGGCCAGGATCCGTCCAAGGTGGCGCGGGCCAACCGGGCGCAGTCCATCGCCTATCGCCCGGCGCTGGACCTGATCGTGGACAGCCACATCAACTGGACCCTGGTGCCCTTTGCACATCCGGCCTGGGCGCGGGCCGTCTTCCCCGATGCCTCGCCGGCGGATGCGGTGCAGCAGCTCTGGGACGCGATCTACGCCACCACCCGCGTGGACGCGCCCGACCCGATCGCCGCCTGGGCCGTGCACAACGCGAAGCTGAAGGCGCGGCAGGACCGGCTGAACGAGCAGCGCTTCCACGCCCTGCACTTCCGCGGACCGGGCACGGACCTGATCGTGGGGCTGGCGGAGGGGCATGCCTGGATGGGCGGGGCCAGCCGCGCGAAGAACGGCGTCTACGGCAACCCGAACATCCCGACGGAGGAGGTCTTCACCACCCCGCACCGGTCCATGACGCAGGGCACGGTCTCCGCCACCAAGCCGCTCTCGCACCAGGGCACGCTGATCGAGGGCATCCAGGTGCGCTTCGAGGCAGGGACCATCGTGGAGGCGAAGGCCACGCGCGGGCAGGCTGTGCTGGAGCAGATGATCTCCACCGATGCGGGCGCGCGCATGCTGGGCGAGGTGGCGCTGGTGCCCTCCTCCAACCCCATCTCGCGCAGCGGGATCCTGTTCCTCAACACGCTGTTCGACGAGAACGCGGCGAGCCACATCGCGCTCGGCCAGGCCTATTCCAAGTGCTTCGTGGACACCTTCACGGAGGAGGAGCTGGTCCGGCGCGGCGCCAACCGCAGCCTGATCCACGTGGACTGGATGATCGGCTCGCCGGAGGTGGAGGTGGACGGGCTGGACGCCGCCGGGAACCGCACCCCCGTGATGCGCGGCGGCGAGTGGGTGGACTGAGAGCTGCTCCGGGGGAGGTCTCCCCTCCCCCGGGCGGCCCTACTCCTTCCAGGGATGCGCCTTCCAGAGCTCGGTGAGTTGCCCGCGCAGGGCGACCAGGGTAGCGCCGTACTCCTCCGGCCCGAGGAAGCGGAGCGGCAGGGCCTGCTGGGACGCGATGTGGCGGAACTCCGGATCCTCCATGGCGGCCTTGGCCGCCTCTGCGAGCCGGGCGAGCACGGCACCGGGAATGCCGGCCGGGGCGGCGAGGCCGCGCATGGAGCTCTGGATCACGTCGAAGCCCTGCTCGCGGAAGGTCGGCGTGTCCTGTGATTCCGCCCAACGCGTCTCCGCCATCTGGCCGAGGCAGCGCAGCTGGTTCTGGCGCATGTCGGTGATGCCCTCGCCGATGTTCATGCTGGCGACGGCGATCTGCCTGCCGATGATGGCGTTCCGCACCGGCCCGGCGCCGGCGAAGGGCACATGGGTCAGCCTGATCCCCGCCTGCCGCTCGAAGGCCAGGGCGGCGAGGTGGTCGTCGGAACCGATGCCGGTGGTGCCGTAGGTCACCTCCTCCGGCTTTCCCTTCGCGTAGCTGACGAGGTCGCGCAGGGTCCGGAAGGGGCTGTCGGGCGCGACGAGGAAGGCGCCGGGATCGTCCACCACGTTGGCGACGGGGGCGAAGTCCTCCAGCTTGTAGCGCGCCTGGCGCTCGATCGGGATGCTGACGATGTTCGGCGTGTTGATGAAGGCGATCGTGTAGCCGTCCGGCGCGGAGCGGACCATTTCCGACCAGCCGATCTCCCCGCCCGCGCCGCCGCGGTTCAGCACCACGATGGACTGCCCGACATGCTTCTCCATGAAGCGGGCCAGGGTGCGCGCGGCGACATCCGTGCCGCCGCCGGCGGGGAAGGCGACGATGAGGGTGATGGGGCGCTCCGGCCAGGCGGCAAGGGCCGGGCGCGCGGTGGCGATGCCCGCGGCGGAGGCAGCCAGGACGCCGAGGCGCCGGCGCGTCATCTTGATCTTCGTCACGGGCGTCCTCCTCGCCGCCGTTCTTCTGGTGATGGCGGCTTGCCAAGCCGGGCGATCGTGCCGATCCTCCGCGCCGCCGCCAAGACGGCGTGGAGAGAAACGGTCCCGGTGCCAGCGTTTCCCGCATCACGAGGGCGCGTTCTCTTCCCCATCCCCGCCGGCCGGGCCGGCGCTGCAGGAGTGCCTACCCAATGACCATTGGGCTACGGATCGCGGAAGCTCGCCCCGAGGCCGACGCCGCGCTGATCGCGCGCGCGGCGAAGCTGCCGGTCGCCAATATCGGGGATGTGATGAACCGGCTTCAGGCCATGCGCGGCGGCTTCCTCGCCTATGGCGGGCGGCGGACCTTCGTGGGGGCGGCGCTGACGGTGAAGGCGCGTCCGGGCGACAACCTGTTCCTGCACCGCGCGATCGACCTGGCCCGCCCGGGCGAGGTGATCGTCTGCGACGGGGGCGGGGACCTGAACATCGCGCTCGCCGGCGACTTGATGATCGGCCACGCGGAGAAGCGCGGCGTCGGCGCGCTGGTGATCGACGGCGCGGTGCGCGACCTGGACGGCATCCGCAAGATGGACATCGGCATCTGGGCGCGCGGCGCCAATCCTTCGGGTCCCTACAAGGACGGGCCTGGCGAGATCGGCTATGCCGTCGCCTGCGGCGGGCAGGTGGTGATGCCGGGCGACCTGATCGCGGCGGACGAGGACGGGGTGGTGGTGATCCCCCGCGCCGAGGCGGCGGCAGTGATCGACGCGGCGGAGAAGCACGCGGCGAAGGAGCAGGAGACCACCGCGGCCATCCAGGGCGGCGGCTGGGTGCGCGGCTGGGTCGAGGAAACGCTGGCCGGCAAGGGCGTGGTCGTCTCCAAGTGAGGTCCGTTCCGGCCGAGCGGGTCCGGCGGCAGATCCTCAATGTCCTGCATGCCTGGGGCATGGCGGACGACATGGCCGCCACCACCGCGGAAGCGATGGTGGAGACGGACCTGATGGGTATCGACAGCCACGGGCTGTCGATGCTGATGATGTACGAGACGTTCCGCAACGCCGGGCAGCTAGACCTCACCGCGCGCCCGCGCGTGGTGCTGGACGCGGCGGCGACGGCGCTGGTGGATGGCGGCGCCAACCTCGGCCATCCCAACGCCGACTTCGCCATGCGGCTGGCGGTGCAGAAGGCGAAGGCGGCCGGGATCGGCGCGGTGGGCGTTCGGAACTCCCACCACTTCGGCGCGGCCGGGCATTACGCGCGCATCGCGACGGCGGCGGGGGTGATCGGCATGATCACCTCCACCGCGCGCACGGTGCTGATGGTGCCCACGCGCGGCACGCTACCGCTGCTGGGCGCCAACCCCATCGCCTTCGTGGCGCCGGCGCTGCGGAACCGGCCCTTCGTGCTGGACATCTCCTCCACCACCGTCGCGGCGAACAAGGTGAAGGTCTACGACCTGAACGGGAAGCCGATCCCCGAGGGCTGGGTGGTGGACGAGGCGGGCACGCCGATCACCGATTCCGCCCGCGCCATGGAGATCATCTTCAAGGAGCCGGGCGGCGGCGTGACGCCGCTGGGCGGGGCGGAGGTGACGGGCGGGCACAAGGGCTACGGCCTGGGCATGATGGTGCAGATCCTCTCCGGCACGCTGACCGGCGCCGCCTTCGGGCCGATCCGGAACCCGCAGCGGAAGCCGGGGGACCCCGACGATGTGGGCCACTTCTTCCTCGCCATCGATCCGCGCGCCTTCCGGCCGGAGGGCGGGTTCGAGGAGGAGCTGGACGCGATGATCGACGTGATGCGCGCGACGCCGCCGGCCGATCCCGCGAAGCCCGTGCTGGTCGGCGGCGACCCGGAGGCGCATGAGCGCGAGCGGCGGCTGCAGAAGGGCATCCCGGTGCCGCCGGCGCTGGAGAAGCACATCCGCGACATCTGCGCGCGGTCCGGGGCGGAGTACGCGCTCAGCGACGACTGAGGCGCGGGACGGATCAGGAGGAAGCACAAGATGAAGCGGATCAACCGCCGGACTTTCCTAGGGGCGGCGGGCGCGGCGCTGGCCTGCCCCGCCCTCGCGCAGCAGATCGGGGCCTGGCAGCCCAGCCGCCCCATCCAGCTCATCGTCGGCTACGCGCCGGGCGGGGGCAGCGACATCATCGCCCGCACCATCGCCGAGGCCTGCGCCCCGATCATCCCCGTTCCGATGGTGGTGGTGAACCGCCCCGGTGCGGGCGGCGCGCTGGCGGCGGAGTTCGTGGCGCGCGCGGCGCCGGACGGGCACACCCTGGTGATGCATGGCGGCAGCGAGAGCACCTCCCTGCCCGCCTTCCGCGACGTGCCCTACGATCCCAAGAAGTCCTTCCGCGCCGTCATCCGGCTGACGCGGAACGGGCACGTGCTGTCCTGCAAGGGCGGGCCGAACCCGACCTACGCGGATTTCGCGGCGGCGATGGCGGCGGCCAAGGCCAATCCGGGCGGGGTGGCGCATGGCTCCGCGGGCATCGGCACGCTGTCGCACTCCATCTTCATCCTGATGGAGCGCGCGGTGGGCGTGGAGTTCCTGCACGTTCCCTATAATGGGGGCGGGCCGGCCCTGCAGGCGCTGCTGCAGGGGCTAACACAACTTAATATCAACGCGACCGATGAACTGGGCGACCAGGTGACCTCCGGCGCGCTGAAGGCGCTCGCCGTCGCCTCCGAGGCACGGGCGAAGGCCTATCCGGACGTCCCCACGCTGCGCGAGCTCGGCTACGACATCGTGGCGGACAACATGAAGGGCTGGGTCGGCCCCGCCGGCATGACGGACGAGATGACGACCTACCTGCACGACCGCTTCCGCCAGGGCATGCAGACCCCGACCTGGCAGCGCTTCATGGAGAGGGTGGGCGAGGCCGACGGCTATGCCAATGGCCCGGACTTCCAGCTCTCCATGGACCGGCTGCTCGACTCTATCCGCGCCGCCATCAAGAGGACCTGAGGCTTTGGACACCATTTCTCCGCCCGCGCGCGTCGCCTTCGTCGGCCTCGGGGTCATGGGGGCCTCCATGGCCGCCAACATCGCCAAGGCCGGTTTCAGGCTGGCGGTCAGCAACCGCAGCCGGGGCAAGGCGGAGGCGCTGGAGGCGGCCGGTGCGGAATGGGCGGCGAGCCCCGCCGAGGCTGCGCGCGGCGCCGCCTGCGTCGGGCTCTGCCTGCCCGATACGCCGGATGTAGAGGCGGTGCTCTTCGGGCCGGGCGGCGTGGCGGAAGGGGTGGCGCCCGGGACGGTGGTGATCGACTTCAGCACCATCGCCGCCGCGCCGACGGCCGGCTTCGCCAGGCGGCTGCTGGAGGAGCGCGGCGCCCATCTGCTGGACAGCCCGGTCAGCGGTGGCCCGGGCGGGGCGCGGGACGGCACGCTGACCCTCATGATCGGCGGCGACGCGGCTGCCTTCGAGGCGGCGCGGCCCTATCTGGAAGCGGTGGGGAAGACGCTGACCCATCTCGGCCCGCCCGGTGCTGGCCAGGTCTGCAAGTCGGCCAACCAGCTCCTCGTCGCGGCCGGGGTGCTGGCGGTTTCGGAGGCGCTGGCGCTGGGGCGCAAGGCAGGGCTGGATCCGGCGGCAATGCGCCAGGCGCTGATGGGCGGCTCCGCCCGATCTTTCGTGCTGGAGAACCACGCGAAGCGCATCAACGAGGGCACCTTCCAGCCCGGCTTCCGGGCGGAGCTGATGCGGAAGGACACCCGCCTTTCCCTCTCCGCCATGCGGGACCACGGCGTTTTCGCACCCGCCACCGCCGTGGTGGCGCAAATGCTGGAGGCGCTGGTGAACAGCGGGCGCGGGGGGATGGATTCTGCCTCGCTCGGCGCGCTTGTGGCGGAGCTGTCGGGACTGGAGGGGTAGGCCTTCGGCACCTCCCAGACCCTCCGCCGAGATCGAGGCGATGCGGGCGCTGCCGCCGGGGTGCGAGGCAGCAGGAGGTTTGGCGGCGCCGATCGACCTTACGCCGAAACAAGTCCTACTGGGCATCCGCGGCGGTGCGACGGCCGACCCCCTACCTCTAGCGACGGAGGGGCTGGAAGCGCTGGATGTGGCAGGCGCAACTGTCTTTGCAGGAGCGAGCAGATCTCGTCCGCCCCCCAATCTGCCTGGCCGTGCTTGCCGAGGCGCCGCTCCCACTGACGGGGAAGGTGCGCGCCCCCTACCCTTCGCAGTTATGCGACGAACAAGTCGGCTCGTCTCGGGACAGCCCCCCGAGGAATGAACTAAATTTCTTTCTTGCGGCGCGACCTGCAGCACTTTCACGAACGTGGGCGTTACGGAGCACGAAATATGTCCGGCAGACCCGACGGCGCATAAACCGTGGGGTCAGAAGGGCGAAAGCAATCTGTTCTGGGTGATCGTGGCTGGCTCGGGGCAGCTGCCGCGAATCCTTCCATGTGGATGTCGCTGCCGCCATGCCCTTGCCTCGTTCCTCCAACGCGTCTGACGACAGAAGGTGCTGCGTGCCTGAGATCCCTGAAACCCGCGTGAGGAAGCGAAACGCTGTACGGATCCTTCTGCAGTCGCAGAAACGCCTGAGGGTAACGGGCCCTGTTGCGCTCAGGGCGATGCGTCGCGGCGCCAGTGAGCCGACACTTTCGCTCCTGGAGCGGGCCGCGTACCAGCAACTCGTTGAGCAGCTCGAGGTCTTGGAGCGGGATTCTTGGCAGTAGATTGATCTTCCGCGTCCCCATCAAGAGGCTGACTTCTGATGGATGGGTCCAGCACAGACAGGCTTTTTGTGCGTGTCTGGCGGGAGGAGGATCCATGCGGCGGAGCAATGATCCCGTCCTGAAGATCGGCCCAGGTCCCTTGCCGCGCCCTCAGCCTTGCTTGCCATAAGGGGGTCCCGTCACCTCCCTCAAGATTTCAGCCCTGCCGCGGCAGGACAGCGCGTCCGAGGCTCGGACCGTTTGCCCCTCTCCGTCGCCAAGCCTCTCAGGCGGAAGGCACCGGTGCACTTCGACGTCATTCGGTCTGGCCGGCGCGCAACCCGTCCAGCACCATGCGGCGGGCACAGGGAATGGAGGAAGTGGGATGTCCGAGGACGCGCTGTTGCGCCGCCTGCAGGTGATGGAGCTGGTGCAGAACTGGGCTGTCTGGCGCGATGCCGGCGATTGGGAACGCTTCCGCACAGTCTGGGCGCCAGAGGGGCGCATGATGGCCACCTGGTGCCAGGCCCCGGCGGAAGGCTTCATCAAGGCGAGCCAGGAGGGGTGGGCGAAGGGAGTTTCCATCCTCCATTTCCTCGGCGGCTGCTCCGTCGATATCGAGGGCCGCCGCGCCATCGCCCAGACGAAGATGACCATTTCCCAGCGCGCTCCCGTGCAGGGCGTGGTGGTGGACGTGGTCTGCACCGGCCGCTTCTACGACTTTGTCGAGGAGCGGGAGGACGGTTGGAAGATCGTACTGCGCCAGCCGATCTACGAGAAGGATCGCATGGACCCGGTGAACCCGGCCGAGCGGCTGGAACTGGATCCCGAGCTGCTGGGCCGCTTCCCCGAGGGCTACAGACACCTCGCCTACCTCCAGACGGGGATCGGCTACGAGGTGAAGACCGACATGCCCGGCCTGAAAGGGGAGAAGGTGACGGCGCTTTACGCCGCCGGCGCGGCCTGGCTGCGGGGCGGGACGCTGGACTGGGAGGAATAGGCTGACCAGGGCGATGGCGCGGGCAGGCGCCAGCCCTTATGCCATCCCCGCCCGTCTCAGCAGGAGAATCCCCACCATGGCCAGCTTCAAGATCCTCGCCATCTCCGGCAGCCTTCGGAAGGGCTCGCACAACACAGCCGCCCTGCGCGCCGCCCAGGAGCTGGCGCCCGAGGGCGTGGAGGTGACGATCTTCGAAGGGCTGGGCGAAATCCCACCCTATAACGACGACGTCCGCACCGGCGAGGGCTACCCGGCCGCCGTGGAGGCCTTCCGCACGGCGCTGCGCGAGGCGGATGCGGTGATGATCGCAACGCCCGAGTACAACTATTCCATCCCTGGGGTGCTGAAGAACGCGATCGACTGGGCCTCCCGCCCGCCGGAGCAGCCCTTCGACGAGAAGCCGGTGGCGATCCTCGGCGCCTCCCCCGGGCTGCTCGGCACCTCCCGCGCGCAGTACGACCTGCGGAAGATGTTCGTCTTCCTCAACGCCCACCCGCTGAACAAGCCGGAGCTGTTCATCATGCAGTCGGGCCAGAAGATCGACGCCGAGGGGCGGCTGACGGACGAGGCGACGCGCGGCTTCATCGCCGGGCAGATCGTGGCGCTGCGGGACTGGGCCATCCGCCTGAAGGGCTGACCCCCGGCCGGCGCGCCCCCTTGGCGCGGGGCGGGCCGGCGGCGTAGCGTGGCACACGGGATGCTTCACCGCCGAAGGGCGGACCCCGGGGGAAACACCCGGGCTATCGACATACGGGGAGACCGCGCTTGGCCTATGCCCTGCAGCAGCTGATCAACGGCGTGGCGTTGGGCATGATCTACGGCTTGATCGCGGTGGGTTACACGATGGTCTACGGGATCATCGGGATGATCAACTTCGCCCATGGCGACATCTTCATGGTGGGCGCCTTCATCTCCCTCATCTCCTTCGTGCTGATCGCGATGGGGGGATGGGCAGCGGGGCCGGGGGCGATCCTGCTGGTCCTGCTGGTCTCCATGGCGGTGACGGCGCTCTATGGCTGGTCCGTGGAGCGCGTGGCCTACCGGCCCCTTCGCGGCTCCTTCAGGCTGGCGCCGCTGATCTCGGCGATCGGCATGTCCATCGTGCTGCAGAACTATGTGCAGGTGGCCCAGGGGGCGCGGGTGAAGCCCATCGAATCCCTCGTCACCGGAAGCCTCGAGCTGTGGCACGGCAACGGCTTCGCGGTTTCCATCTCCACCATGCAGGCCATGATCATCGTCGTGACGCTGCTGGTGCTGGCGGTCTTCACCTGGCTCGTCACGCGAACACCCCTGGGGCGCGCCATGCGGGCCTGCGAGCAGGACCGGAAGATGGCGGGGCTGCTGGGGATCGACACGGACCGTACCATCAGCGTCACCTTCGTCATCGGCGCCGCGCTCGCCTCCGTCGCCGGCACCATGTACCTGCTGCGCTACGGGGTCATCGATTTCTACATCGGCTTCCTGGCGGGGGTGAAAGCCTTCACCGCCGCGGTGCTGGGGGGCATCGGGTCGCTCCCCGGGGCTGTGCTGGGCGGGCTGCTGATCGGGCTGATCGAGACCTTCTGGAGCGCCTATTTCTCCGTCCAGTACAAGGACGTCGCGACCTTCGCGATCCTCGTCATCACGCTGATCTTCATGCCCACCGGCCTTCTCGGCCGCGCCGAGGTGGAGAAGGTATGAGCGACTCCGTCATCGGCGGCCCGCATGAGGGCGGGGCGGCGCGCAGCGACGACGGCGTGCCCGGCCCCGGCCAGAACGGCGGCATTCCCCGCGGCCCCGCGCAGGCCGCGCCGCGCCCGCCGATCGCGCATGCCGTGCGGGATGCGGTCATGGCAGCGCTGGTCTCCGTGGTGCTCTTCGTGCCGCTGGTCGGGCTGCGCACCGATGTCTCGCCGGGCAGCGGGCTGATCATCCGCACGCGCTGGGCGGATGTGGCCATCCTCGTCGGCCTCGTCTTCGTGGGGCGGCTGGTGCTGAACCTCTGGCAGGACCAGCGCCCGGCCCGCAGGGCGCCCACCGCGCGGCGGACGGAGACGCTGCGGCGCATCGGCACCTTCGTCGCGCCGCTGCTGCTGGGCTTCGCCATCGTCCTGCCCTTCCTTCCGGGCACGTCGCGCTACGTGCTGGACCTCGGCATCCTCGTCCTGACCTACGTCATGCTGGGATGGGGGCTGAACATCGTGGTCGGGCTCGCCGGACTTCTCGACCTCGGCTACGTCGCCTTCTACGCCGTCGGTGCCTATGCCTACGCGCTGCTCTCCACGAATTTCGGCCTCTCCTTCTGGATCTGCCTGCCGCTGGCAGGGATCATGGCGGCCTTCTGGGGCGTGATCCTCGGCTTTCCCGTGCTGCGGCTGCGGGGCGACTACCTGGCGATCGTGACGCTGGCCTTCGGCGAGATCATCCGGGTGGTGCTGATCAACTGGGTGTCGCTCACGGGCGGGCCGAACGGCATCTCCGGCATCCCCCGCCCTTCCTTCTTCGGGCTGAACTTCACGGCGGGCGGCGGGCCCGGCTCCTTCGCCGACTTCTTCGGGCTGGAGCCATCGCCGACGCACCGCGTGGTCTTCCTCTACTACCTGATCCTCGTCCTGGCCCTGCTGACGAACTGGGTGACGCTGCGGCTGCGGCGCCAGCCCCTCGGCCGCGCCTGGGAAGCCCTGCGGGAGGATGAGATCGCCTGCCGGGCGCTGGGCATCAACGTGACGAACACGAAGCTGACCGCGTTTGCGATTGGCGCCATGTTCGGCGGCTTCGCCGGTGCCTTCTTCGCCACGCGCCAGGCTTTCGTCAGCCCGGAAAGCTTCACCTTCATCGAGAGCGCCATCATCCTCGCCATCGTCGTGCTCGGCGGGTTGGGCAGCCAGCTCGGCGTTGCGCTGGCGGCGCTGGTGATGATCGGCGGGTTCGAGGCCTTCCGGGACCTGGAGGAGTACCGGATGCTCGTCTTCGGCGGCGCCATGGTGGCCATCATGGTCTGGCGGCCGCGCGGGCTGGTCTCCACCCGCACGCCCTCCATCGCCCTCGGGAAGCGCCGCGCCATCTCGGGCGACCTCGTGGGGGAGGGCCAGGGATGAGCGCGCCGATCCTTCAGGTCCGGGAGCTGGTGATGCGGTTCGGCGGGCTGACCGCCGTGAACCACGTCTCCTTCGAGGCGGCGCGGGGCGACATCACCGCGGTGATCGGGCCCAACGGCGCGGGCAAGACCACCGTCTTCAACCTCATCACCGGCTTCTACACGCCGAGCGCAGGCGAGATCATCCTGCACGGGCGGGAGGGGGAGCGCGGGCTGCACGCCACGCCCGGCCATCGCATCGCCCGCGCCGGCGTGGCCCGGACTTTCCAGAACATCCGGCTCTTCGGCGGCATGACGGTGCTAGAGAACCTGCTGGTCGCGCAGCACAACCGGCTGCAGGCCGCGACCGGCTTCGGGGTTGCGGCCATCCTGGGCCTCGGCGGCTATCGCGCGGCGGAGCGGGCGGCGATCGAGCGCGCGAAGCACTGGCTGGAGGCGACGCGCCTCATGGACCGGGCGGACGACCCGGCGGGCGCCCTGCCCTATGGTGCGCAGCGGCGGCTGGAGATCGCGCGGGCCATGTGCACCGACCCCGTGCTGCTCTGCCTGGACGAGCCCGCCGCCGGACTGAACCCGCGGGAGTCGGAGGAGCTGGCCGCGCTGATCCGGCTGATCCGGGATGGCGGCTGCTCCATCCTGCTGATCGAGCACGACATGGGCGTGGTGATGAACATCTCCGACCACATCGTCGTGCTGGACCATGGCAAGAAGATCGCCGACGGCACCCCCGGCCAGATCCGTGAGGACGAGGCGGTGATCGCCGCCTATCTCGGTACGGGCGACGAGGACGAGGAACCCGCCCCCGCCGTGGCGGGCGCGGCATGAGCAGCATGCTGCGGCTGGAGGACGTCACCACAGCCTATGGTGCGGTGGAGGCGCTGAAGGGCGTTTCCGTTCACGTCGACCCCGGGGAGATCGTGACGCTGATCGGCGCGAACGGCGCCGGGAAGTCCACCCTGCTGATGACGATCTTCGGCAGCCCCCGCGCCCGCACCGGCCGCGTGGTCTTTGAGGGGCGCGACATTACCGGCCTTCCGATGCACGAGATCGCCCGCGCCGGCATCGCGCAATCCCCCGAAGGCCGCCGCATCTTCCCGCGCATGAGCGTGCGGGAGAACCTGCTCATGGGTGCGCAATCCTTCGGCCTGGATCCCGCGCCGGGGCTGGAGCAGGCCTTCACCCTGTTCCCACGCCTCAAGGAGCGTGAGGCCCAGCGCGGCGGCACCCTTTCCGGCGGCGAGCAGCAGATGCTGGCCATCGCCCGCGCGCTGATGTCGAAGCCCCGCCTGCTGCTGCTGGACGAACCCTCCCTTGGCCTCGCGCCGCTGGTGGTGCGGCAGATCTTCTCCGCCATCCGCACCCTCAACCGGGAAACGGGGCTGACGGTGCTGCTGGTGGAGCAGAACGCCAACCAGGCCCTGCGCCTGGCCCACCGGGGCTACGTGCTGGTGAACGGGCGCATCACCATGGAGGACACGGGCGCGGCGCTGCTGGCCCGGCCCGAGGTGCGGGACGCCTATCTCGGAACCCATTGAAGGGCGGAGAGGCGGCACCCTAGGCTCTCGTCGGAACCGGAAGGAGGCTTTCATGACCATCCAGCGCCGCACCCTCGTGGGCGCCACGATCGCCGCTCCCGCCATCCTCGCGGCGGGCCGCGCATCGGCGCAGGCCGGCACGGTCCGCGTGGCCGTGGCCGGCCCGCTCACCGGCTCGAACGCCTCCTTCGGCAATCAGATGAGGGAGGGCGCCACCCAGGCCGTCACCGACCTCAACGCCGCGGGCGGCGTACTGGGCCAGCAGATCGCGCTGGAGACGGGCGACGACGCCTGCGACCCGCGCCAGGCGGTCTCGGTCGCCAACCAGCTTGCCGGGCGGCAGGTCAAGGTCGTCGCCGGGCATTTCTGCTCCGGCTCCTCCATTCCCGCGAGCAAGGTCTACACCGAGGAAGGCGTGCTGCAGATCAGCCCCGCCTCCACCAACCCGCGCTTCACCGACGAGGGCGCCTGGAACACCTTCCGCACCTGCGGGCGCGACGACCAGCAGGGCACCGTGGCCGGCAAGTACATCGCCGAGCACTTCCGCGGCCGGAAGGTGGCGCTGATCCATGACAACTCCGCCTATGGCAAGGGTCTCGCGGACGAGACGAAGAAGGCGATGAACGCGGCGGGCGTGACGGAGGCGATCTACGCGGCCTACACGCCCGGCGAGCGCGACTACAACGCCATCGTGTCCCGCATGAAAGCCGCCGATGTCGGGGTGATCTATCTCGGCGGCTACCATACCGAGGCCGGGCTGATCATCCGCCAGGCCAAGGAGCAGGGGATGAACGTGACGCTCATCGGCGGCGACGCGCTGGTGACGAACGAGTTCTGGCAGATCAGCGGCGCGGCCGGCGAAGGCACGATGATGACCTTCTCCTCGGACCCGCGGAAGCGCCCGCAGGCGGCCGAGGTGGTGGCCCGCTTCAAGGCCCGCAACGTCGATCCGGAAGGCTACGTCCTCTACACCTACGCCGCCCTGCAGATCTGGGCGGCGGCCGCGGTGAAGGCGGCGACCGTCGATCCGCGCAAGGTTGCCGATGCCATGAGGGCGTCCGGCCCCTGGCAGACCGTGCTCGGCCCCGTCAGCTTCGACCGCAAGGGCGACGTGACCGTGCCGGACTACGTCTTCTACGTCTGGAAGAACGGCAACTACGCCGAGATGTCCTGACGGCCGCACCGGCCCCGGTGGATGTCCGCCGGGGCCTCCCCGCGCATCCGGCCGCTGCGGGCCGGGCGCAAACATTGATTGCGGAGCCGGGCCGGCCCTAGGCTCCGGCGCTGCCCAAACGGAGCCTGACATGACCATCCAGCGTCGCACCCTTCTGGGGGCCACGGTCGCGGCCCCCGCGATCCTTTCCGCCGGGGGGGCCTCCGCCCAGGCGCGCGGGCCGATCCGCATTGCCATGGCGGGGCCTCTGACGGGCGCCAACGCCACCTTCGGCGCCCAGATCCGCGAGGGCGTGAACCAGGCTGTGCTGGACTTCAACGCCGCCGGCGGCGTGCTGGGCCAGCAGCTGGTGATGGAGACGGGCGACGACGCCTGCGACCCGCGCCAGGCGGTCTCGGTCGCCAACCAGCTCGCTGGCCGGCAGGCGAAGGTGGTGATCGGGCACTACTGCTCCGGCTCATCCATCCCCGCGAGCAAGGTCTACACCGAGGAAGGCGTGCTGCAGATCAGCCCCGCCTCCACCAACCCGCGCTACACGGATGAGGGCGCCTGGAACACCTTCCGCACCTGCGGGCGCGATGACCAGCAGGGCGTTGTCGCCGGCAAGTACATCGCGGAGCGGTTCAAGGGTAAGCGCGTCGCCGTGCTCCACGACAACTCCGCCTATGGCAAGGGCCTGGCGGACGAGACGAAGAAGGCGATGAACGCGGGCGGGCTGACCGAGACGCTCTACGCCGCCTATACCCCCGGCGAACGCGACTACAACGCCGTCGTGTCCCGCCTCAAGGCCGCGAATATCGACGTCATCTACCTCGGCGGCTACCACACCGAGGCCGGGCTGATCATCCGACAGGCGAAGGAGCAGGGGATGAACTGCACCCTGATCGGCGGCGATGCCCTGACCACCAGCGAGTTCTGGCAGATCAGCGGCGCGGCCGGCGAGGGCAGCATGATGACCTTCCCGTCCGACCCGAGGAAGCGCCCGCAGGCGGCCGAGGTGGTGGCCCGCTTCAAGGCCCGCAACGTGGAGCCGGAGGGCTTTGCCCTCTACTCCTACGCCGCCACCCAGATCTGGGCCGCCGCCGCGGCGAAGGCCAATACGGTGGATGCCCGGAAGGTTGCCGATGCCATGAAGGCGTCCGGCCCCTGGCAGACGGTGCTCGGCCCCATCAGCTTCGACCGCAAGGGCGACGTGACCGTGCCGGACTTCGTCTTCTATGTCTGGAAGAACGGCGCCTACGCCGAGGTGTCTTGAAGGCCGCGAGACGCCGTACCATCTCCGTTCACGTCAACAACATGAAAGGAGGTGATCCGGTGTCTCATCGCATCAACCAGGTCCTCGTGGCCGCCACTCGGATCACCGTCGGCGCCTAAGCCCCGGCGGGTCACCGTTTGACGCGGGCCGCGAACCGGCCACGCGATGGGAAGGCCCCGGCGGGAAACTGCCGGGGCCTTCTGCGTTTCCGGGCCCTGGCGTTGCCGGCCGGCCACGCTGCTCGACCTTCCTCTCTGCCGCGGCAACTTACGGGAATTTCACCCCGTTTCCCGACCGTGGCCCATCAGGGCCCACGATAAGGAACGCAAGTCATGTCCGGCACCTACCAAACCCCATCCACCGCCCCTGCCATGCCGGAGGGGGCGCCCGTCCTCCGCAACCGTGTCTCCTGGGGGGCCATCATCGCCGGCGCCCTCATCGCCATCGTCGTCGGCATGTCCCTGAACGTGCTCGGCTTCGCCATCGGCGTCACCACCGTGGACGCGGTGGCGCGCGACACGCCCACCGCCGGCACGCTGGGCATCGCCGGCAGCGTCTGGATGCTCGTCGCCAACCTCCTCGGCCTCGCGCTTGGCGGCTACGCGGCCGCGCGGCTCTCCGGCACCTCCGACGCGCCGGACGCCACGCTGCACGGTGCGGCGGTCTGGGCCACCTCCTGCCTCGTCTCGGTTGTCCTTCTCGGCTCCATCGCGTCGGGCGCGGTCCACACGGCCGGCTCGGCCCTTTCCAACGTGATGGGCGGGGCCGCGCAGGGCCTGGGCCATGTCGCCAGCGCCGCGGCGCCCGACACCAACCCCGAGGAGCTGGTTGACCGTGCCCGCATCGCCCTCTCCGGCCCGAGCGACCCCGCCCGGATGACGACGGAGCAGCGCGGCGCCGAGATCGGTGAGCTTCTGAGCAAGCGGGTCGCGAATGGCGGCATTTCCGGCAACGACCGCACCCGCCTGAACCAGCTCGTCGCGGCCGAGGCCGGCATTCCTGAGGCCGAGGCGGCGAACCGCATCCAGGCCTATGAGGCCGAGGCCCAGCGCGTCGCCCAGGAGACCGAGCAGAAGGCCCGCGAGGCCGCTGACGCGGCGGCGAAGGCGGCGGCCATCGCCGGCTTCTGGCTCTTCGCGGCCCTGATCCTCGGTGCGGGCGCGGCCATCATCGGCGCGCGCACCGGCACGCGGGACCTCGTCTACCTCGCGTCGCAGCGGCGGTCGGCCTGATCGCTGACGGTCCGGGGGGCTTCGCCTCCCGGACCAGGGGGAGGGAGAAGTGCTTCTCCTTCCCCCAGGGCCGCCGGTTTCTAGCCCGGCAGTCCCACCGGATGGTAGTTCCGGGAAAACCAGATCAGCGCCGGCCCGGGCGCGCCAAGGCGAATGGCCTGGACGCGGGCGAAGACCACGCTGTGGGTTCCCTTCTCCACCACTTCCTCCACCACGCAGTCCAGGGCGGCCACGGCCTCCTCCAGAACCGGGGCGCCGGTGGCGAGGGTGGTCCAGTTCCCCTGATCGAAGCGAACGATCTGGTCCGCGCCTGTGAAGCCGGCGAAGGTATTGGCCAGTTCCTGCGCCGCGCCCGGCAGCACGTTGATGCAGAGCACCCCGTTCGTCTGGACGATCGGGTTGAGGCTGCTGTTCCGGTTCATGCAGACCAGCAGGGTGGGCGGCGTGTCCGTCACGCTGCACACGGCGCTGGCGGTGATGCCCACGCGCCCGGCCTCGCCATCGGTGGTGACGATGGTCACGGCGGCGCCGAGACGGGCCATGGCATCGCGGAATTCCTGGCGGCTGGGCTCCATCGGGCGACTCACTCCTGCGGTGTCAGGGCTAGGTATCGACCCGAACGGGCCGCTTTCCCAGGGGGTGGTGCTAGAAGAGGGGCATGAACACGCCCGGAGGCGCCCGGATGTCCCTGTCCATGCCGCGCCGCGCCTTGCTGGCCGCGCCCCTTGCGGCCGCGCCCGCCCGCGCTGCGGCTGCGCCCTGGGCGTCACTGGCCCGGGACGCCCTGGCCCCCATCCGTGCGGCCCTAGCGACCGCCGAGGGACCGGTGCTGCTGAAATCCTTCACCACGGAGGGGCGGGGGACCTTCGACCGCGTCCATGCCGAGGTGGCCTTCACCTACGACAATGCCCTGGCCGGGCTGGCCCTTCTGGCCGGCGGGGAACGTCCCCTGGCCTCCCGGATCGCGGAGGCGCTGCGCCTGGCGCAGGAGCAGGATCGTTACTGGTCCGACGGGCGCCTTCGGAACGCCTATGCGGCGGGCCGCATCGTACCGGAGGCACCGCGCAGCGTCCGGCCCCCGGGCTGGTGGGACGCGGCGCGCGGCATGTGGCTTGAGGACGGCTACCAGGCCGGCAGCGCCGCGGGACCGCTGGCCTTCGCCGTGCTGCTCTGGACCGCACTGGGCGATCCGCCCTTCCGCCGCGCGGCGGAGCGGGCAGCCGACTGGCTGGAAGGGCTGCGCGCGCCGGCCGGCTTTCGGGGCGGCACGATCGGGCACGAGCCCGCGCCCGATCCCCTGCCCTGGGTAAGCACGGAGCAGAACCTGGATCTTGCCATCGCCTTCGCGCGCCTGGGGCGGACGGAGGCGGCGGCGCATGCGGCGGACTTCGTCCGGTCCATGTGGCTGCCGGCCCAGGGGCGCTTCGCCATGGGACTGACGCCGGAGGGTGGGGTGAACGGGGGCAGCGCGCTGGACGCCAATCTCTGGCCTGCCCTTGCCTGGCCCGGGGCGGGTTTCCGGGCGGCGCTGGACTGGGTGCTGACGCGGCACGGCCTGCCCGCCGGAGCACCGTCCGAGGAGATGGAAGGGCTGGATTTCAACGACGACCGCGACGGCATCTGGCTCGAGGGCACGGCCCAGGCCGTGCTGATGATGCGTCGCCTCGGGCGGGAGGCCCAGGCGGAGCGCATGGCGGCCACCATCGCGCGCCATCGCCGGGCGGATGGGTGGATCGCGGCCGCGAGCGTGCCCTGGCTGACAACGGGGCTCGGCACGGGGCTGCGGCCGGGAGTGGCGGACTTCCTCTATCCGGCCCGGGGGCATCTGGCGGCGAATGGCTGGGCGGCGCTGGCCGCGCTGGATTCCAGCCCTTTCGGCTGAGGGGAAGGCTTCCAGCGCGCGCGAAGCCTTGCGGCGGCCACACCGTTCCAACCGCGCCACCCCTGGAAAGCACCGCGCGATGGAACCGATGAAGCCGATGGAACCCATGAAGCCCATGGAACCGATGAAGCCGATGAAGGCGGAGGCGCCCTGGTGGCCGTCCGAGCTCGGCCAGCCCGGCTCCAGCGGCGGCGGGAACGGTCTGCGCTACGCCACCTTTCCGGAGAAGCGGCGCGTGGCGGTAGAGGAGGATGGGAAGGTTACCCTTTACGACAGCGGCGACCACCGGATCACCGGCGTGTCGCAGGACGGGAGCGGCAGCGCGCCGCTGACCTTCTCCGGCGCGGGGGGGCCGATCCGGGTCGAGGACCTCAAGAAGCTCGGCTGAGCCGGGCGGCCCCCCTCCCCTTCCCGCGGCGCCCGGCCTAGCCTTTCCCTCCGGAGGAACCGCCATGACAAGAGTGAGCCTGGAGGCCCTGGCCGAGGCTGTGCCGGACGGCGCGCTCCTCGCGCTGCCGCCGGATAATTCCCTGCCCTCGGTCGCGCTGGCCAAGGCGCTGGTGCGGCGGGACGCGAAAGGGTTGCGCCTGCTGGGCGTCCCCGTCTCCGGCTTCGCGACGGACCTGCTGATCGGTGCGGGATGTGTGGCGGAGGTGCAGACGAGCGCCGTCTCTCTCGGGGAGGCGGGCTTCGCGCCACGCTTCTCGGCCGCCGTGAAGGCCGGCGCGATCACGGTAAGGGACGCGACCTGCCCGGCCATCCACACCATGCTCCAGGCCGCGGAGAAGGGCGTGCCCTTCATGCCGCTGCGGGGCGTGATCGGCAGCGACATCATCGCCCACCGGCCGGATTGGCGGGTGGTGCAGAACCCGCTCTCCGACCGGCCGGACCCGATCCTGATCCTGCCCGCCCTGCACCCGGACACCGCCGCGGTGCACGCGGTGATGGCGGATGAGGCGGGGAATGTCTGGGTAGGGCGGCGGCGGGAATGCGCCACCCTCGCCCATGCCTCCCGCAAGCTGCTGGTGACGGTGGAGCGCGTGGTGCCCGGCAACATGCTGGAGGATGAGCGCCTGGCGCCCGGCACCATCTCTGCCACCTATGTGGAGGCCTTCGCCGTGGCGGAGCGCGGCGCCCATCCCGTCGCCCTGCTGGACGAGTACGGCTTCGATGCCGCCTATGTGGCCGCCTATGCCCGCGCCGCGCGGACGGAGGAGGGATTCCGCGCCTGGGTGGAGGAGCACGTCTTCGGCCACACCGCGCAGGTGGCGGCGGAATGAGCCCCCCGGACGGTGGCGTTCAGCCGGAGGAGCGGCTGGCGACCGCCCTCGCCCGCCTCATCCTCGATCCTTCCGCGCCGCCGGTGCGGCACATCGCGGTCGGCGCGGCATCCCCCATTCCGGCAGCCGCCTGCTGGCTGGTGGCGAAGTCTGGGCATTCAGTGCGCCTCTCCCTGCTGCACAAGCGCAGCGGCAACCCCTTCACGGAAGGGTCCCGCGAGCTGTTCGACCTGACGGGCCAGGGGCGGATCGACCTGTTCTTCCTCGGTGGGGGGCAGATCGACGGGCGGGCGAACATCAACCTGATCGGCACCGGGGAATGGCCGGGCCAGGGCGTGCGCTTTCCCGGCAGCTTCGGCAGCGCCTTCATGTACCTGATGACGCCGCGCACCATCCTGTTCCGGGAGGAGCATTCACCCCGCGTGCTGGTGCAGAAGGTGGACATCGTCTCCGCGGCCGGGGTTACGCCGCCGGAGGTATTCCGGAGGGGCACCGCCCAGGCGCTCGTGACGGGCCGCTGCGTGTTCCGCTTCAACCCGGACCGGGCAAGATTCACGCTGGAGAGCGTTCATCCCGGAGAGAGCGTGGAGAGCATCCGCTCGCAGACAGGGTTCGACTTCGACGTGCCGGAGGCGGTGCCCGCCACCCCCGACCCGACGCCGGATGAGCTCGCCCTTCTGCGCGGGCCGGTCTGCGAGGAAATGCTCGAGACCTATCCGGAGTTCTGCGCCCGGGTCTTCGGGCAGAAGGCGGCGGCCTAGGTCACCCGCCTAAAGGCCGCCACGCGGAAGGGCCGCCCAGCCGCTCCAGCCGATATAGAGCCCGACGAGCAGGATGAGCGCGGCCGAGACATAGGGCGCGCGCCGGGCGACCCCGTCGAACAGGCCTGACCAGCGGCGCTCCGCGTGGCGCATGCCGATGGCGGCCGCGACGCCGACGGAGACCATCACCACGGCCAGGCCGACCGAGAAGCAGGCCACCAGGGTCGCGCCAAGGCTGAACTGCTGCAGCTGCAGGCAGAGCAGCAGGATGGTGATGGCCGCCGGGCAAGGAATGAGGCCACCTGTCAGGCCGAAGAGGACGATCTGGCCGGTCGTGACTTGGCGACCGGTGAAGCGGCGCCGGATCTCATCCGCATGGGCCCGGGAATGGGCGTCCTGCAATCCGTCGGCCGGGACATACAGCCCCTCATGGCCGTGCGCGTGCTCATGGAAGGCAAGGTCGTACTCGTGGGCGTGCCCGCCATGGGCGAGGCGCACCCGCGCGTCGAAGGCGTGCGGCTCGGGGATCTCCTGGAGGGATTCGAGGTAGCTCCCGCGGTCGGCGAAGGCGAAGGCCTGCCGTGCGCCATCTTCGCGGATGGTTTCGACCGTCACCTCCTCCGCACGCCAGCCCTTGCCGCCCTCGAAGCGCAAGCGCCAGCGCGGCGGAACCCCGTCCTCGAACACTTCGAGCGCCATCACGCCATGGCCGGTGTCGATGCGGCGGGTTTCGTCGTGGTGGTGGTCATGGTCGTGGTCATGCTCGTCGCGCCAGCTGCGCCAGAGCATCCAGGCCGCGACGCCGATCACGATGACGGCCGAGGCGAGCTGGAAATAGGGCTCGGAGGTCTGCACGTCGAAGCGGCCGGCGTAGTGCAGGCCGACCAGCGCCACCACCCAGACGATGAAGGTGTGCGACAGCGCCGCCGAGAGGCCGAGCAGGACGGCCTGGGACACGCTGCCCCGGACCGCGACGATGAAGGCCGCCATCATCGTCTTGGAATGACCGGGCTCCAGACCGTGCAAGGCACCGAGCAGGATGGCGGAGGGGATGAACAGCCAGGCGTGGGACGCGCCCTGCTGGAGCAGTTCGGCAAAGGACGTCATCGGCCTGTCCTATTTCAGGTAGGTGCGGACGAGGTCGAGCAGTTGCTCGGCGGCCTCCTCGTTCAGGGCGCCCGGGTGCTTTTCCGGGTCCACGAGGTGGTGAAGGACGTGGTCCTCGACCACCTCGGCCATCAGCCCGGCCGTTGCCCCGCGGACGGCGGCGATCAGCTGCATGATCCGCTCGCACCCCGCCTCGCTCTCCAGGGCTCGCTCGACCGCCTCCATCTGCCCGCGAATGCGGCGCACGCGGGCAAGAAGCCTTTGCTTATGCTGGACGGTGTGGGTCATCCCCGGTCAGGTGGAATAGGGGGGTAGGGTATTCAAGCCGGGCCATGCCCTCCGGCCTCGTCGGCACACGGCGCGGGGGCGGACAGCCCCTGCCCGCTCCTCTCAACCCGCGATCTCGGGACGCCTCGTCCCGTTCACGCCATCCAGTGGCCCGCTCCGGTCGCGGCCAGGGAGGCCTTCACGGCCGCCTCCACCCGAAGCGCCGCGTCCAGCGCGGCCCGGCCGGCCGCGCCATCGGCCTCGATCGGGGCGCGATCCAGGCAGGCGGCGGCGAAGCTGGCGTGCTCGGCCTCCAGGCTGTCGCTCTCGGCCCAGGTGGCCTGGGAAAGGCCGTGCTCGGGGATTTGCTCCAGCGGCGCCCCCTCGCCCCGGCGGACCCAGAACATCTCCCGCTTCAGGTGGTCCAGGTTCAGGTAGCCGGCATCGCCGAAGAGGCGCAGGCGGCGCTCCATATGCAGGGAAACGCGGCTGGCGGTGATGGTGGCCACCGCCCCATTGCCGAAGCGCAGCCGGGCATTGGCGATGTCGATGGTAGGGGAAAGGATGGCGGAGCCCACGGCGTCGACCCCCACTAGCGGGCTGCCGGCGAGCGTCAGGGCCAGGTCCAGGTCGTGGATCATCAGGTCCAGCACCACGGAGACATCGAGGCTGCGCGGGCGGAAGGGGGCGATGCGGATCGCCTCCATGTAGAGGGGCCGTCCGACCCGGGCGGCGAGCCCGCCCTCGGCGCGGAGGGCCCGCATGCCGCCGGAGAAGCGCTCGAGCTGCCCGACCTGCAGCACCACACCCTTGGCCCTGGCGAGCGCGACGAGGTCGTCAGCCTGCTCCAGAGTCGCGGCGATCGGCTTCTCCACCAGCACGTGCTTGCCGGCGGAGAGGGCGGCATGGGCCAGGCCGTGATGGAAGGCGGTCGGGGCGGCGACGATCACGGCGTCCGCGGCCGCGATCACCGCCTCGGCCGGGAGCGCGGGGCAGCCCGCCTCCCCCGCGACCAGGGCGGCACGGGCCGGATCGGCGTCGTGCAGGCCGATGAACTCGAAGCGCGGCGCCTTGGCGGCCTTCAGCGCGTGGAACCGGCCGAAATGCCCGGCCCCCAGGATGCCCAACCGAAGACGCATGGACCCGTAATCCCTTCGAAACCGGGCGGGCTGTAGCAAAACCTAGCAAGGGTTGCATCGGGGGCGGCCGGGCCGCATGTTCCGCGCCTGTTTCCAGGGCAGATTGCCAGTTTTTCACGGGGGCCCAACCGGCCATGCTGTATTTCGCGCGGTGGAAGGTCGCCGCGATCCTGGGCGTCATCGCCCTGGGCCTGCTTCTCTGCGTTCCGAACCTCCTGCCCCGCTCGGCCCTGCCGTCCTGGGCGGCGCGGCAGATCTCCCTCGGGCTGGACCTGCGCGGCGGATCCTACCTCCTGCTGGAGGTGGACATGAACGCCGTGGTGCGGGAACGGGTGGAGAGCCTGGTGGACGGTGCCCGGACCCGGCTGCGCACGGCGAATATCGGCTACATGAACCTGGCCGGTGACCCGAACAACCGCCGCCTCTCCTTCCGCGTGCGCGACCCGGCCCAGGCCGAGGCGGCGGCCGCCGCACTCCGCGAACTGGCGAACCCCGTGCCCGTCCGCGGCTCCGCCACCGGCGCGACCGAGCCGGACATCGCCGTGGCCACTGCCCCGGACGGCACCGTGACCGCCACCCTCTCCGACGCCGCGCTGGTGGCGCGGGCCGGTGGCGCGGTGGAGCAGTCGCTGGAGATCGTGCGGCGCCGCATCGACGAGACCGGCGTCTCCGAGGCGCTGATCGCGCGGCAGGGGCAGAGCCGCATCCTCGTGCAGCTGCCGGGCGTGGAGGATCCGAACCGGATCAAGGACCTGCTGGGCCGCACCGCCCGCATGACCTTCCACCTCCTGGACGAGAATGCGAACCCGAACGGCACCGGCGCCCCCCCGCCCGGCGTGCAGTTCCTGCAGGGCGAGGCGCGGCAGGGCTTGCCGGCCGAGCGCTACGCCGTGCGCCGCCGCGTGGAGGTGGACGGCGCCAACCTCTCCGACGCCCGCGCGGGCCAGGACAGCCGCAATGGCGAGTGGGTGGTGAACTTCACCTTCGATTCCGTCGGCACCCGCCGCTTCGCGGACGTGACGCGCCAGAATGTCGGCCGGCCCTTCGCCATCGTGCTGGACGACAAGGTGATCACCGCGCCGGTCATCCGGGAGCCGATCATCGGCGGCAGCGGCCAGATCAGCGGCAGCTTCAACGCCCGCACCGCGAATGACGTGGCCGTGCTGCTGCGCGCCGGCGCCCTGCCCGCGCCGCTGACGGTGGTGGAGGAGCGGACAGTGGGGCCCGAGCTGGGGGCGGACGCCATCCGGGCGGGCATGATCTCCCTCGCGGCCGGGGCACTGTTCGTCTTCCTCTACATGGGCTTCGCCTACGGGCTGCTGGGATGGTTCGCCAACGTCGCCCTGCTCGTGAACATCATGCTGATGGCGGCCGCCCTGTCGCTGCTGCAGGCCACGCTGACCCTGCCGGGCATCGCGGGCATCGTGCTGACGCTTGGCACCGCGCTGGACGCGAACATCCTCATCAACGAGCGCATCCGGGAGGAGACGAAGGCCGGGCGCACGCCGATCCAGGCGCTGGAGGCGGGCTTCACCAAGGCTTCCGGCACCATCATGGACAGCAACCTGACGAACCTCATCGCCATGGTCTGCCTCTATGTCTTCGGCTCCGGCACCATCAAGGGTTTCGCCGTGACCGTCGCCATCGGCACGATCGTGCAGATGTGGACCGCCACCACCCTCGTCCGCCTGCTCGTCTCCTGGTGGTACCGCGCGCGCCGCCCGCGCGAGCTGCCGGTCTGAGAGGGGAAACGCACATGCTCGGCTTCTACCGCCCCCTGTTCCGGCTGGTTCCGGACAACACCAAGATCCAGTTCATGAAGGGCCGGATCGCGGGGCTCGTCGTCTCCGCGATCCTCTCCACCGCCTCCGTGATCCTCGCCTTCCACCCCGGCCTCGAGCAGGGGATCGACTTCAAGGGCGGGATCACGATGGAGGCGCGCACCCCCGGGCCGGCCGATCTCGGCAGGCTCCGCTCCGCCGTGTCGGGCCTCAACGTTGGCGATGTCGGCCTGCAGCAGTTCGGCGATGCCGACACCGTCCTTATCCGCCTGCCCGTGCAGGGCGAGGAGGCGGCGACGCAGCAGGCCGTCTCCCGCGTGCGCGGGGCGCTCGAGGCGGCGGCGCCCGGTACGCGCATCCTGCGGACGGAGGCGGTGGGCAACCGGGTCTCCGACGAGCTGTTCACGGGCGGGCTGATCGCGCTGGCCATCTCGCTCGGCGCGATGCTGATCTACATTTGGGTGCGCTTCGAGTGGCAGTTCGCCATCGGCGCCATCGCCACGCTGATCCTGGACACGACGAAGGTGGTCGGCTTCCTCGCCGTCACCCGCATCGAGTTCAACCTGACGACGATCGCGGCGATCCTGACGATCATCGGCTTCTCGGCGAACGACAAGGTCGTGGTCTACGACCGGATGCGGGAGAACCTCCGCAAGTTCAAGACGATGCCACTGCGGGAACTGATCGACCGCTCGATCAACGAGACGCTGAATCGTACGCTCGGCACCTCGATGACGCTGTTCCTCTCGGCGCTGCCGCTGGCCCTCTTCGGCGGCGACACGCTGGCGGGCTTCGCCTGGACGATGCTGTTCGGCATCGTCGTCTCCGCCTCCTCCTCGATCTTCATCGCGGCGCCGATCCTGCTTTTCCTCGGGGAGAACCGGCTGCGGCGGGGGACGGAGGCGCCGAAGGTGCCGGCGCCACGCGCGCCGGCGGTGGCCAAGGGCCAGGGAGTGACCCAGGGCGCGGCGGGACCGCGGAGATGACGACGCGGCGCACGCTCCTCGGCGCCTCCGCCCTCCTCGCAACCGGGGCGGGCGGCGCCCAGGGCCAGGGCGCCGCCCCCTACGTGCCGCCCACGCTCCGGCCGAAGAGCTTGACCCTGCTCGTCGGGGCCGCCGGCGGAAGCGCCACGGACCTTTGGGTGCGCGGCTTCGCGCCCTTTCTGGAACGGCACCTGAAGCTGGTGCAGGTCCAGGTGGTGAACCGGGTTGGCGAGGGCGGCCTGGCCGTGATGCGCGATCTGGCCGACGCGCCGGCCGACGGCTCAGTCCTGGCCTATGCCGTGACGCCGGTCCTCCTCGCCCGCGCGGTGGAGCGGAACGCGGCGGCGCTGCTGGACCGCATCCTCTTCCTCGGTGCCGTGACGGAGGAACCGGTGGCCCTCGTCGCCACGCCCGGGACGGAACTGGAAGCACTGAGGAACCGGCCGGATGGCCGCCCGCTCGGCCTGCCGCCTCCCACCAGCCCCTCCGCCATCGCGGCAGCGGACCTGGCCGCCTCCCTGCCGATGGAACAATTGCACTTCCCCTCGGCCGCCGCGGCGCGCCAGGCGGCCATGGCGGGCAACGTCGCGGCCGCGCTGGTCACGGTGCCCGAGGCGCTGACGGCGGTGCGGGAGGAGAAGCTCGTTCTGCTCGGCATGGCCGCCCAGGCGCGGCACCCGCAATTCCCGGATGTGCCGACCCTGGCCGAGGAGGGGCTGCCCGTGAACGGTGCGCTGCGGCGCGGCATCGCGGCCCCGGCCCGGATCGCGCCCGAGGCCGCCGCGCGTGTGGCCCGGGCGCTGCAGGCCGCGGTGGCGGATCCGGAGTTCCTCGCGCAGGCCGAGGCACGGGGCATCCTGCCCCAGTTCCGCGACGGTCCGGCCTGGGCCGCCCTGATCGGTCAGGACATGGGGGAGCTTCGCAGCCGCTGGGAGACGTCGCCGTGGCAGGTGAGTGGTGGCTAGAGACTTTCGCGCCACAAATCCCACAGCCGTGACCTGGGGGGAGTAGGCACCCGTCGCGTGTGAACGTTATGGTTGATTCACGCGGAGGTGGTAGGTTCAGCCGGTGCCGTTCGAAGCGACCCACGGAGACAGCATTCCCCTGCGCCGCGCGGCGGCAAGGCCCGATCCAGGGGGTGAGCTGCTTGCCGTGCTCCGCAGCCCGGCGCTGATGGCCCTGGTGCAAGAAACGCTTCACCGGATCGGGGCGGATCCTGCCCGGCCAGTGGCGCCGGAGGAGGCCACGGCGCGGCTCGTCGGGCCCGGTCGCCCCCCGATGGGCCTGCTCTGCGAGGCGCAGCCGGAGGAGAGGGGCTGGGGCGCGCTGCATGCGGCGGCGCAGGATCCTTTCAGCCCCACCCGGGTGCTCCTTCTCGATTCCGCGCTCGCCGGGAACGTGGCCGCACTGACGGCAGCCCTCCGGCGCATCACCGGCCGCTCGGACCCGAGCGAGGCGGATGAGGTGGCGGCGCTGCGCCGCGGCCTGGCGGAAGGCGAGGTGGCCATGCGCTACCAGCCCATCGTCCGGATTGCCGACCGCCGGCCGGTGGGGCTGGAAGGACTTGTGCGCTGGCTGCGGCCGGATGGGCGCCGAGCCATTCCGCTGGGGCCCGACGCCTTCATTCCCATGGCGGAGCGGCACGGTCTGGCTCTGGCGGTGGCTCGGGCCGTCGGGCGCATGGCGACGCAGGACTTGCGGATACTGCGGCCGCAAATCGCGCTGCCTGTCTCCATCAACCTGCCGCTGGAGGTGCTGCAGCGCCCGGATACCGTGCCCTGGCTCGGCCGGCTCTGCCGGGAGAGCGGGCTCCGGCCGTCCATGCTGGGCATCGAGCTGACGGAAACGACCCCCGTGCACGACGTGCCGCTGCTGCGCCGGGCGGTGCTGCGGCTGCGGCAGGCGGGCCATGACCTCTGGGTGGACGACATGAGCCTGGAGGAGCGGCGGGACACGCTGCTCCGCTTTCCCTTCACGGGCATCAAGCTGGACCGCTTCCTCGTTTCCGAGGCGCCGCACAACCGGCGATCGCGGGCGGAGCTGGAGCGGCTGGTGGGTCTGGCGCATGCGCGCGGCATGCTGGTGACGGCGGAGGGCATCTCCAGCCCGGCGCTCTGGCAGGCCATGGCCAGGGCCGGGGTGGACCGCGCCCAGGGCTTCGCCGTAGGTCGGCCGCTTCCGGCCGCGGCGATCCCAGCCTGGATCGCGGCCTGGCGCGGCGCGGGCCAGCCCAGATGGCCTTCGGACGGAACCCGGTCAGGCGGAACTGCCTGACCGGGCCATTTCTCAGTTACGCGCTGTCCTCAGCGCATCGCGGCGATGTCGATGACCTCCATGGACCCGGCGACGGGGCCCAGCGGCGTCGGCGCCCCGCTTTCCAGGTTCACCGTGTGCAGAACGCCGCTCGCGAGAAGATAAGCGGTGTTCGTCGTCCCCTCGGAAAGGATGTCGAAGGCGGCGGAGGCGCCCACGCCCGGGCCGATCCGCCCGCGCATCTGCTGCACGCCATCATTCGGCGGTGCCTGCAGGTTCAGCTGGCCGAGCACGCCGTCCACCGTCAGCAGCATCGTCTGCTGCGCGCCCGTCATGCTGTTGGTGTAGGCGCCGGCACTGATGCGCGGCATCGTCTCGGCCAGGGGGGTCCCGGCCTGGTACTTCAGCGCGCCGTCCCGCGCGACCTGCCCGTTCTCCACGTTCACGCGGAAGTTCGTGCCGGAGGTGCCCATCAGCCGCAGGCGATCTGCCACCGGGTTGAAGTCCACCACGGCGCGGCCGCCGGATTCGAAACGCTCGTTGAGCTGGCTGACCTTCGTGGCGGCGCCAGTGGCGGGATCGATGGTGACGATCGCGCCGGAATCCGTGACGCCGTAGAGCTTGCCGTCCGCCGGGCGGACATCGATGCCCAGCAGCTTGCCCTCAGCGCCGCGCACGCGGACCGGCGCTGCGGCACGGCGGCTCTCCGTGTCGATGCGGAGGAGCTGGCCGTCATTGGTCAGGCCGATCAGCGTCGCGGCCTGGGCTGAGGCCCCGAGGCCGAGGAAGGCGGCACCGGCCAGGGCAAGGCGGCGGATCGTGCGATTCATGCGTCTCTCCATCTCAAGCGGGAGGCGTGCCCCGCGCGGCGATACGGAGTGGACGGACAGGCGGACGCAGCCCGCTCAATCACGAAAACGCGAGCATGAGCGATGCATGGAAGCGGGAGGAGCAGGATCGAAGCATCCGGGCCGCGGATGCCCTTCAGGCATAGGCCTCGCGGTAGAGCGCCACGATCTCCGCCTTGTCCGGCACACGCGGGTTGTTGGCGGGGCTTCCGGAGGCGAGGGCCTGGGCGGCCATGGTCTCCAGCAGACCGTCCCAGCGATCGGCGGCGATGCCGTGGGTGGCGGGGCTGGGCACGCCGAGTTCCCGGTTCAGGGTTTCCAGTTCCTCCACCAGCCTGGCGCCGGCGGTGGCGTCGTCGTCCCCCTCCCCCGCTACCCCCATAACGCGCGCGGCCTCGGCGTAGCGCGGCAGGGCGGCTTCCAGGCCGAAGCGGGTGACGGCGGGCAGCAGCATGGCGTTGGACAGGCCGTGCGGCACGTGGAAATGCGCGCCGATCGGGCGGGACATGCCGTGGACCAGCGCGACAGAGGCGTTGGAGAAGGCGAGGCCCGCGAGGGTGGCGCCGCGCATCATCGCCTCCCGCGCCTCCTCGTCCCGTGGGCCGTTGCCGCCGCGCTGCGCGTCGGCATAGGCGCGGCGCAGGTTGGGCGCGATCAGCCGCATGGCGAGGCGAGCGTAGTCGTCGCTGTAGGCGTTGGCGCGGCGGCTGACGAAGGCCTCCAGCGCATGGGTCAGGCTGTCCACACCCGTATCCGCCACCGTGCGGGCGGGCACGGTCCAGGTGAGGTGGTGGTCCACGAGCGCGGCCAGCGGCAGCGCGCCGAGGCCGGAGATGAGCATCTTCTCGTCGTTCGCCGTGTCGGTGATGACGGTGAATTTCGTTGCCTCGCTGCCCGTGCCGGCGGTGGTGGGGATGCAGACCACGGGCACGGCGCCCCGGTTCGCCTGGGCCGGAACCTTGAGGGTGCGGATGTGCACCCCTTCCGGTGCGGCAGCGAGGATGGCGACCGCCTTGGCCGTGTCCATCGGGCTGCCGCCACCGAAGCCGATGAGGCAGTCGTAGTCGCCGGCGCGAAAGGCCCGCACGCCCGCCTCCACCACCGTATCGGTCGGGTCCGGGACCGTCTCGTGGAAGACCTCCGCGGCGATGCCGGCGGCGCGGAGCGGGCCGAGCACGCGATCCACGGTTCCGGAGGAAGCCATCCAGGGGTCCGTGATGACCAGGGGGCGGGAAAGGCCGAGCTGGGCGAGGACGGCGGCCACCTCCGCGACGCCGCCGCCACCCGAGAGGATCAGGCGCGGCGCGAGCAGCTGGACAGGCATGGAAGTGTTCCCCCGGGCTTTTCCGGCATCCTGCGGGGCAGTGCCCTCCCGGGCAATGGCGGGCCGCCTACCGGAGCAGGCTGATCAGCGCCTGGATCACCGTCGCCCCGCCGATGGGGGCGACGAGCAGCAGGACGACGTTCAGGGCGACGATCCAGACCAGGACCTTCTCCCCTCTCGGGGTGATCCGGGGCTTGGGAGGGTCGGGCCGCCGGGGGCCTGCGCCCGGCAGGTCAAGGAACATCGGCCATCTCCGCTTCGCCCGTCACCGGGTGAAGATCGTGCACCTTTCCCGCTTGACCAGGGCCGATTCCCTCAGGGGGCCGGCACGGCGGCGAGAGCGCGCCGCTCCCGGGCCGCGGCATAGGCCGCGAGGCGGCGCTGAGCGACGGGGGCGATTCCGCCATCCGCCTCCGCGTCGAAGCGCGGCAGGTCCTCCGCGAAGTGGCAGGCGGCGGTATGGCCGGGCGCAATCTCGCGGAGCGGCGGGTCCTGTTCCCGGCACACCGCCTGCGCCACGGGGCAGCGCGTGTGGAAGCGGCAGCCCGGCGGGATGTTTAGCGGGCTCGGCAGGTCGCCACCCAAGGGCGTGACGGCGCCTCGGCGGGACGGGTCGGGGCGCGGGATGGCCGCCAGCAGGGCGCGCGTATAGGGGTGGCGCGGGTTGGAGAAGAGCTCCCGCTTCCCCGCCACTTCCACGATCCGGCCGAGATACATCACGGCCACCCGGTCCGCGACGTGCTTCACCACCGCCAGATCGTGCGCGATGAAAAGGTAGGAGAGGCCGAGGCGCTGCTGCAGGTCGCCCAGAAGGTTTACCACCTGGGCCTGGATGGAGACATCCAGCGCCGAGACGGGCTCGTCCAGCACCATCACCTCAGGCTCCACGGCCAGGGCGCGGGCGATGCCGATGCGCTGGCGCTGGCCGCCGGAGAATTCATGCGGGTAGCGGTCCGCATGGAAGGCGCGCAGGCCGGTCAGGCGCAGCAGCTCCTGCACACGGGCCTTGCGGCTGGCAGCGTCGCCGATGCCGTGCACGGCCATCGGCTCCGCAATCGTATCCGCTACCGTCAGGCGCGGGTTGAGGCTGGCATAGGGATCCTGGAAGACGATCTGCAGGTGCCGGCGCAGGGCGCGCAGCTTCGCGCCGGCGACATTGGTGACGTTCTGGCCCTTAAAAATGATGTCACCGCCGGTAGGCTCGATCAGGCGCATGACCACGCGGGCGGTGGTGGACTTGCCGCAGCCGCTCTCCCCCACCAGCGCCAGCGTCTCACCGCGGTGCAGGGTGAAGGAGACGCCGTCCACCGCGCGCACGGCGCCGACCTGGCGGGACACGATGATCCCCTTCTTCACCGGGTAGTGCTTGGCGACGGAGACCGCTTCGAGGAGAGGCCCTTCCTTCATGCGGCGATGTCCAGAGCGAGTTCCACGGGCGCACGGATGCAGGCGGCGCGATGGCCGGGGCCGAGCTCGCGCAAGGGCGGGTCGGCCTCCTTGCAGGCGGGGATGACGAAGGGGCAGCGCGGGTTGAAGCGGCAGCCTTTCGGGAAGGCGAAGGGGGGCGGCACGCTGCCATCGATGGAGAGCAGGCGCTCCCGGTCCTCCTCGATGCGCGGGATGCTGCCGAGGAGGCCAATGGTGTAGGGGTGCTGCGGGTCCTCGAAGATGTCCTTCGCGGTGCCGCGCTCCACCACGCGGCCGGCATACATCACCGCCACCTCGTCCGCCATTTCCGCGACCACGCCGAGATCGTGGGTGATGAGGATGACGGACATGCCCGTCTCCTTCTGCAACTCCCGCAGCAGGTCGAGGATCTGGGCCTGCACCGTCACGTCCAGTGCGGTGGTCGGCTCGTCCGCGATCAGCAACCGCGGGGAGCAGGCCAGCGCCATGGCGATCATCACGCGCTGGCGCATGCCGCCGGAGAGCTGGTGCGGGAACTCGGCGAAGCGGCGCTCGGGCGAGGGAATGCGGACGCGGCGCAGGGCTTCCACCGCGCGGTTTTTCAGCTCCGCCGCACTCGCCTTCGCGTCGTGGGCGCGCATGGCCTCCATCAGCTGGTCCCCGACGCTGTGCACGGGGTTCAGCGAGGTCATCGGCTCCTGGAAGATCATGGCGATGTCGCCGCCGCGCACCGCCCGCATCTCCGCCGGGGAGAGGGCGGCGAGGTCCCGATCCTCCAGCATCACCCGGCCCTGGGAAATGCGGCCGGGATTGGGCACCAACCGCATGATGGAAAGGGAGAGCATGGACTTGCCGCAGCCGCTCTCCCCCACGATGCCGAGCGTCTTGCCGCGCGGCACTTCGAGGGTCACGCCGTCCACGGCCGCGATGTCGCCGCTGCTGCTGCGGAAGACGGTGCGGAGGTCCTCCACGCGGAGGAGAGAGTCGCTCATTCCCCTGCCCTCATGCCCAGGGGAAGCTCGGCGGGCTGATCTTCTCCACGGGGCGATGCGCCCAGTCCTGCGACGGGGCACGGTCCAGGATGCGCTTCTGCGCCTCATGCAGATGCGCGGCCGCGCCCTCGTAATCCATGGTCAGAACCATGCCGTCCTTCACGACAAGCTGCCCGTCCACGTAGACGTCGCGCAGCGCGCGGTCTCCGGCGGCGTAGACGAGGCTGCGCATGGGGTCGCGGCCCGGGCGCATCATCGGGTGCTCCGCGTTCACCAGCACGATGTCCGCGCGGCAACCGGCGGCGAGGCGGCCGATATCGTCGCGGCCCAGCGCCTTGGCGCCGCCGATCGTGGCGGCGTCGAAGATCTCGGTGGTGGTCACGGCGCGCGGGTCGGTCGCCTGGGTGCGGGCGAGATAGCCGACGAGGCGCATCTCATCGAGCATGTTGTGGGGGTAGGTGTCCGTCCCGAGGCCCATGTTCACCCCGGCGCGCTTGTAGCGGCCGAAGTTCTTCATGGTGATGCCGCGCCGCGCGAAGACGGTGGGGCAGTGGGCGACAGTGGTGCCCGTCTCCGCCAGCCGGCCGAGGTCGGAGTTGGTGTGCCAGGGCGTGGAGGGATGGTCGTCCAGGAAAATGCCGTGGCCGATGATGGCGCGGTCGTTCAGCAGGTTCATGGAGTCGAGCCAGCCGATGGGCGTGTGCCCGTGCCGGCGGGTGATCTCGTGGAACTCCACCACGGACTGCGCGGCGTGGATCTGCCAGGACAGCCCGCGGGCCGTCGCCTCCTGGCTGCTCTCGCGCAGTAGGCCCTCGGCGCAGGTGTCGATCTGGGCGGGCACGACCATGCCGAACAGGCGGCCGCTCTCATGCTGCTTCGCGCGGTCGATGAGGTTCAGCGCCTCGGCCATGGCCTTCTCGCCGGCCGCCTCGTCCCACTCATATTCCACGACATGGCCGTTCTTCGTGAACCAGCGGGCCGAGCGGAACATCGGGGCGACGCAGACGCGCATCCCGCTCTCAGCCAGCAGGTCCAGCCAGCCCGGATGCGCCATGGAGAGGTCGGCGACGGTGGTGACGCCGGAGAGGAGGAGTTCGGAGAGCGCGACGCGCACGCAGCTCGGCACCGCATCCGCGTCCGCGCGGAAGATCGGCATGTATTCATAGAGGGAGGAGTTGTAGAGGCCGGGAGACCCGATCTCGTCGATCAGCCCCTTGTTCATGGGCTCGGAGGAGGGGTGGGAATGGATGTTCACCAGACCCGGCATCACCATCAGGCCGCGGCCCGGGATCTCCTCATCCAACGGGCCGGTATAGGCGCGGCCGACGAAGGTGATGATGCCGCCGTCGAACGCGACATCGGCACCGGTCAGGTAGGTGTGCTGGCCCGCCGAGGCGTCCCAGGCAACGGCCACATCGGCGTCGCGGATCACGGTGATGGTCATGGATCGTCCCCGGCAAGAGGTGACGGGCGGCCGCCCACCATCGGAATGGTGGCGGCCGCCCGCAAGGGTCAGCGCGTCAGGCGGATATCCAGGCCCTTGTAGACCGACACGCCGTAGATGCCGTGCGGCCGCGCCCCTTCCACCCGGGTGGAGGTGGCGAGCCACATCGGCGTGCGGATCATGGGGATCCAGACATTCGCATCGGCCAGGCGGCGCTGCAGCTTGCCGATGGCCTCGGCGCGCGCGGCAGGGTCGGTCGCGGTCTTGGCCGCGGCCAGCAGCGCGTCCGTCTCCGGGTCGTTCCAGTTCATCCGGTTCGGCGTGGGCCGGTTTCCGGAGGCGAAGTAGAGCGACAGCGCGTCGGTTGCGGAGACATAGGGGTAGGAGATGGTGAAGGCGTCGAATTCCTGCGTCGCCAGCTTGCCCCAGCCCACGGTCGCGTCCCAGAGCTGGATCCGCAGCTCGATCCCAACGCGGCGCAGGTCGGCCTGCATGGCCTGAAGCATCGTGTTGTTGATCTGCTGCTGCAGCGCATAGACGAGCAGGGAGGCGCGCTGGCCGTCCTTCACGCGCACGCCGTCCGGGCCCATCGCCCAGCCGGCGGCGTCCAGCACCTTCTTCGCCTCATCAGGGTTGTAGCGCGGGATCATCCGGCCGGCCTCGGCATCGGCGTCCTGTGCGGCGGGGTTGATCATCTCCGTCGCGGGTGCGGCGGTGCCGAAATAGGCGGCGCGGGTGATGGCGTCCTTGTTCACGGCCAGGTTGGCGGCGCGTCGGATCGCGGGGTCGCTCGCCACCGGCTTGTCCACGCGGAAGCCGAAGAAGATGTCGTAGAAATAGATGGGCTGCTGCTGCATCCGCACCGTCGGCACGCGCTTCAGCCCCTCGATCGCGAAGGCCGGCAGGTAGCCGCCGCCGAGGACGTCGCCCTGGCCGGACTGGATGGCGGCGATGCGCGTGTTCGCCTCGGGGATCACGCGCATGACGATGCGCCCGATCTGCGGGGACGGGTTCTGGAAGATCGGCGGACCCCAGTTGTAGCCCTCGTGGCGCGTCATCACGAGTTCCTGGCGCGGCGTCCAGCTGGCCCAGCAATAGGGGCCGGTGCCGTTGAAGCCCTGCACGCCGAAATTATCACCAAGCTTCTCGACCGTGGCCTGGTCGACGATGGAGGCGAAGTACTGGGTGAGCTGGTTGAGGAGCTCGCTGTACGGCTCCTTCAGCTTGTACTCGACCGTGTAGTCATCGACGGCCGTGACGGATTCCACCACGCCGGCGCGGTAGCGCACGGGGCTGCGGGTCGCGGGATCGGCCCAGCGCGTGATGGAGTAGGCGACATCCTTCGCCGTCATCGGCTTGCCGTCGCAGAACTTCACGTCGCGGCGGAGATGGAAGGTGTAGGTCTTCCCGTCCGGGCTCACCTCCCAGCGCTCGGCGAGGCCGGGGCGGATGGTGCGCTGGTCCCAGTCCATGGAGACGAGCGTGTCAGCCATCAGGAACAGGGCGTCGCCGGCCGCGGTGGCGGCGGAGCGCGCGGGATCGTAGCGGTCGGCGTCGATCTCGCGCAGGATCACCAGCGTGTCGCGCGGCGCGGCCTGCGCCAGCGCCTGGCCGGCCGGCAGCAGCGCGGATGCCGCCAGCAGCGCAGCGCCCCAGAACCTCTTCATCATCCCAGTCCCTCTCGGTTGTTCAGACGCGCAGCTTCGGGTCCAGCGCGTCGCGCAGCGCGTCCCCCAGCAAGTTGAAGACCAACACCACCAGGAAGATTCCCACGGACGGGATGATGGCGATGTGCGGCGCGAAGAAGAGGAAGTTGCGCCCGTCCGCGGCCATGGCACCCAGCTCCGCCGTGGGCGGCTGCGCGCCCAGGCCGAGGAAGGAGAGCGCGGAGCCCAGCAGGATCACCTGCCCGAAGCGCAGCGTGGCGAAGACGAAGATGGGCGACAGGCAGTTGGGCGCCACGTGCCGCAGGATGATGCGCGCATCCGACATGCCCGTGGCCCGCGCCGCCTCGATATAGTCCAGCGCCATGATGGCGAGCGCTGAGCCGCGCACGATGCGCGCCATCAGCGGGACGGTGGCCACCGAAAGCGCCAGCACCACGGCCGGGATGCCCGGGCCGAAGATGGCCGCCAGCGCCAGGCCGAACAGGATGGCGGGGAAGGACAGCATCACGTCCATCAGCCGCATCAGCAGCGCGTCCAGCCGCCGATAGAAGGCGGCGGTGAAGCCGATCAGTGCGCCGAGGCCGCCGCCCAGCAGGACGGAGGCGAGGCCCATCGCCAGGGTCAGGCGCAGCCCGTAGAGGGTGCGCGTGACCATGTCCCGCCCCTGTGCATCCGCGCCCAGCGGCAGGCCGGGGGAACCCGGCAGCGCCATGGCACTGGCTAGGTCGTTGTCATAGGGATCGGTGGGGGACAGCACGGGGGCGAGGAGCGCCGCGCCGATCAGCACCACCGCCAGCACGAGCGAGACGGCCGCCACCGGCTCCCTCACCAGGCGGGCCAGGGTGCCGGGGCGCCGCGGCGGGGCGGCCTCAGTCTCCACCGCCGGCACGGGCATCGGGGTCGCCGTCGTCGCGCTCATCCCGTCCTCATGCGCGGGTCGAGGGCGGCGTAGAGCACGTCCACGACAAGGTTGATGATGATGAAGCCGAGCGAGAGCACGATGATCGTGCCCTGCGCCATCGGGAAGTCGGCCGAGAGGATCGCGCCCACGGCCAGCCGCCCCACGCCGGGCCAGGAGAAGACCGTCTCGGTCACCACCGCGCCGCCGAGCAGGAAGCCGATCTGCAGCCCGATGAGGGTGACGACGGGGATCAGCGCGTTCCGCAGCGCGTGGCGGGTGACGACGCGGAACTCGCCAAGGCCCTTCGCCCGCGCGGTGCGGACATGGTCCACGCCGAGCACGTCCAGCACCGCCGTTCGCGTCATCCGCGCCACGGGCCCGATGAAGGTGCCGCCCAGCGCGATCGCCGGCAGGGCGATGGCCTGCAGCCCCTCAGAAGTCCAGAGCGGGCCGGCGCGGCCGGTGAAGGGCAGGAGCTGGAGCTTAAAGCCGACATACCAGATCAGCAGCAGGCCCAGGAAGAAGACGGGAATGGAGCCGCCCGCGACGGCGATGGCGGTGATAATCCGGTCCACCACCGTGCCGCGCCAGTAGGCGCCGGCGGTGCCGAGGGCGATCCCGAGCGGGATGGCCCAAATCAGGCTGGCGAACATCAGCTCCAGCGTCGGTCCCACCGTGTTGCCGAGCTCCTGCATAACAGGGACGTTGTTGATGATGGAAACGCCGAGATCGCCGTGCAGCAGGCGCCAGAGATAGATGCCGAACTGCTGATACAGCGGCTCGTCCAGCCCCATGTCGCGGCGGATGGCCGCGACCACGTCCGGCGTGGCCGAGGGCCCGGCGCGAACCACCGCGGGATCGCTCGGCACCACCTGCATCAGCAGGAACCCGACCAGGACGACCCCGAGCAGCACGGGGATCGCCATAAGCAGCCGCTGAAAGGCGTGGCGGCCCATGCGGTCAGGCCGCCGGCGCGCGTTGGGCGTCCGCCGCCGCGGCGCGCAGGGCACCGTGACGGTCGAAGATGGCCTCGCCGCCGCGCAGGGTGAGGTCCGCCTCCGTCGTCAGGATCTCCTCCGGCGCGATCGCGAAGATGTCCTTCGAGAGCACGGCGAGATCGGCCAGCATGCCCGCCTCCAGCGTGCCGCGCCGATCCTCCGCGAACTGGGTATAGGCGCCGCACCAGGTGTAGCAGTGCACCGCCTCCGCCACCGTCAGCGCCTCGGCGGCGCCGAGCACGGTGCCCTTGTTCGTCTTCCGCGTGACCATGGTGAAGAGGTTGATGAACGGGTCCACGCTGGACACCGGCGAGTCAGAGGAGGCGGCGGGATGGTGCCCCTCGTCCAGCCAGGTCTTCATCGGATAGGCCACCTCGGTCCGCTCCAGCCCGAGATTCTTCACGTAGAGGTCGCCGAACTCGTACATGAAGACGGGCTGCGGAACGGGGAGGATGCCGTTGGCCTTCATCCGCCGCCGCTGATCGGCGTTGAGGAAGCCGCAATGCTCGATGCGGTGGCGGCGGCCGGCGAGCGGGGCATCCCCCTCCCCCGCCTTCTCCATGCCCACCAGCACCTGCTCGATCGCGGCATCGCCGATGGCGTGGATGTCCAGCTGCCAGCCCTGGCGATGATACAGGGCCAGCAGGCGGTGCATCGTCTCATCGGGGAACATGAACATGCCGGTGCCGCCGCCGGCGCTCTCCAGGTAGGGATCGAAGAAGGCGGCGGTCAGGCCGCCGGCGGAACCGTCGCCGAAGACCTTCACCGCGCCCCAGGCGAGCATGTCGTCCGTGTGGTCGGGGCGCAGCCCCTCGTCCCAGGCGGCCCCGGCGATGCCCTCCGGATTGCCGGCCAGCACCTGCCACATGCGCTGCACCAGCCGGCCCTCGGACAGGGCGCGGCGATAGGCGGCGATCTCGTTCAGCCCGGCCGTCATGCCAACATTCATGTCGCTGGCCGTCGCGAAGCCGCGCGCCGCCAGGTCACGCCCGGCCGCCTCGATGGCCGCCACCATGGCGTCCTCGCTCGGCATCGGCACGGCATCCACGACGAGGCGCTTGGCGCGCTCCAGGAACAGGCCGGTGAGACCGCCGTTCTTCCGCTCGATCGCGCCGCCCTCGGGATCGGGCGTGTTGTGGCCGACGCCGGCCGCCCTCATCGCCGCGCTGTTCGCCACGCCCATGTGGCCGCATGTGCGGACGATGTAGACGGGATTTTCGGGGGAGACGCGATCCAGTTCCTGCGCCGTGGGGTGACGGCCAATGTCCAGCTCGCCGTGATCGTAGCCGCGGCCGAGCACCCAGGCGCCCTTCGGGGCCTTCTTCGCGGCCTCGCCGACGCGCTTCAGCACCTCGTCGAGGGAGCGGGTGCCGGTTTCCGGCCGCAGGTTCACCTGACTGAGCCCGAGCCCATAGGGCAGCAGGTGCATATGGGCCTCGTTGAAGGCCGGGATGACGACCCGGCCCTCAAGATTTACCCGCCGCGTGCCGGCGGGGGCCGCGCCCTCCACCTCGTCCCGGCTGCCGACGGCCGCCACGCGGCCATCGGCGATCAGCAGGGCTTCCGCGAAGCCGTTCTCCAGCCCGCGGAAGACGCGGCCACCTGTGAGGAGGAGGGAGGTGCTCAAGAGCGGTAGTCCTGCCCCTCGATCATGCTCAGCGCCGCGTCCCAGGCGAACTCGGCATGGGCCAGCGTGTGCGGGCCGTTGAACTGGGCCGCGGTCTTCAGTCGCACCTCCTCGGGCGGGAGGACGAGCTCGGCGCCGCCGGACAGCGCGGCAATCTGGGCGGAGCAGGCGCGCTCCAGGTAGTAGATCTGGTTCCAGGCCTCGGGGATGGAGCGGCCACCGGCCAGCAACCCGTGGTTCACCAGGATCATCGCCTTGTTGGTCGGGCCGAGGTCGTGGATCAGCCGGTCGCGCTCATCCAGGTCCAGCGCGATGCCCTCATACCCGTGGTAGGAGAGGTGGCCGTAGAACTTCAGCGCGTGCTGGGAGATCGGCAGCAGCCCGTGCTTCTGGGCGGAGACGGCGATGCCGGCCGCGCTGTGCGTGTGCACCACACAGGTCAGGTCGTGCCGCGCCATGTGGATGGCGGAATGAATGGTGAAGCCCGCGGCATTCACGCGGCGGCTCTGCCCGGCGAACTCGGCGTCGCCGTCCAGCACGTTCCCGTCCACGTCGATCTTCACCAGGTCCGTCGCGCGCATGTTCTCGAACAGCACGCCGTAGCGGTTGATGAGGAAGTGGTTCTCAGGCCCGGGGATGCGGGCGGAGATGTGGGTGTAGATGAAGTCCGTCCAGCGGTGATGCGCGATCAGCCGGTACAGGGCGGCGAGGTCGCAGCGGATCTTCCACTCCTCGGCGGACATGCCGGCGGGAGCCAGAGAAGGGGGAGCAGCAACGTTCATCGGGGGGTCCTCCGTGCGGGCGGGATGGTCTTCCCTCGGGTCCCGCATCGTCAACCCGGATATCGGGAGATAACGCCTTGTTTGGGCAATCCTTGCCCAATCCCGGCGCAGACCGGCGCGGGATGAGGCAGCCCCCTGCCCGTCTAGCGCCGCAATCCCAGCCGTTCCGGCGGCGGTCCGGAAGGAGACGTTGCGAAGGCGGCGCGAACCTCCTCGGGCCAGGGACAAACCCGGCGCGTCAGCAGGTCCACGCAGAGGAAGAGCAACTCGCAGCGCGCGCTCTCGAAACCGGCCTCGGCATGGAACAGGCGGTGGCGGATCAGCAGCCGCTTCTCGTCATGGGCCAGCACCTCGCTCCCGGCGGAGAGCGGGTCGTCCAGCCGGACCTCCTTGCGGTAGGAGACCCAGTTCTCCGCCGCGAAGGTGCCGAGGTTCCGCGCCCGGAAAGCCGGGCCGAGCCCGAGCGACGGCCAGAGGACATCCGTCGCCATGTCGAACACGGCCACATAGGGCGCGAGGTTCATGTGGCCGTAGTGGTCCACCCATTCCGGCCGCACGCGGGCCAGGACGGGGCGGCCGGGCGCCGGCCCGGCCGCGGATGCCGCCTCGCTCAGTGAATCTCGTCCGCGCGGGACAGGGCCTCCCGCAGGGCCGCCACGGTGAAGTCGCGGGAGGCGCAGAGGTCAAGGATGACCTTCTCGCGGCGCGACAGCAGTTCGATCGCGGAGGGGATCTTCGTCACCGCGTCGTGCGGGATCACCACGGCGCCGTGCCGGTCCGCGTGCACCACCGCGTCATGGTGGCAGGCCATGCCGTGCACCGAGACCTCCTGCCCGTACTGCACGATGTGCACATAGGCGTGGGAGGGGTTCACCACCCCGGCGATGAGCTGGAAGCCGGGCGCGATCATGTCCAGGTCCCGGATGGAGCCGTTGGTGACGCAGCCCTGGGCGCCGAGCGCCTTGTGCACGTTGGTGTTCACCTCGCCCCAGAAGGCGCCGGTGCCGGGCGTGTCGTCCAGGTCCTGCAACACCACCACGGTCGGCAGCGCGGCCTCGGCCACGTACTCGTACCAGCCGATGCGGGCGGCGCGGTCCACCTCCTTCGCGCGGCCGGAGGGATGGGCGGCGCGGAGGGTGCCCGTGCGGGCAAGGCCGCAGATCGGCGGCAGGGTGGTGCTGGCGGGAACGAGCGGCCGCACGGTGAAGCCATGGCCGCGGCGGTGCGGGGCCACCATCTCCAGCGCGTTGCAGATGGTGGGGGTGTCCCAGGCCCGCAGGGCTTCGAGGTCCGCGGCGGTGAAGGGGTATTCGGGCATCGGTTCCTCTGGCGGTCCTCGGGCGTTGCGCCCCGGCCCGGGATGGGGGCACGGCCAGGGGCGGCGCGCAGCATCGCCGCGCCCGGGCCGGAGGGCAAATCGCCGCGGCGGGGGATGCGGCTTGTTCCGGTCACGGCGCGGAGGCTAGCCTCCGCGCCGATATGGACCTTGCCCCGCCCGCGCCGGCGCCTGACGAAACGGCGGCGGGTGCAGCCCCGCCCGCCGCGCGCCCCGCCCCGCGCGGCCTCGCATCCCTGGCCGGGCGGATCGGGACGCGGGCGGCACTGATCGCGCTGCTGATGCTCGCCGTGGTCGGGCTACTCACCGCCACCGCCCTGCTGCTGAGCGAGCGGCAGATCACCATCGTCGAGCGCATCGCGGGCGAGGACCAGGAGGCGGATGCGGCGGTGGACCGCTTCGCCGGCAGCCTCGCCGACTTCACCTCGCAGATCATGCGGGCCCTGGCGGGCGTGGTCCCGCCCCGCGCTGCCGCCGGGCTGATGGTGCGCGGCGGCGAGCGCGTGCAGGAGACCTTCGCCGAGGTGGAGCGGCGGCTGGGCGGGGAAATCGACCCCATCGTGCTCGCCGGTGCGCGGGACATGGCGGCGCGCATGACTGAGATCGCCGAGCGCGCGCGGGAGGCCTTCGCCGCGAACCGCCGCGCGGACTTCCTCTCCGTGCAGGAGGACTGGCTCGACGCGCAGTCGAGCTTCAACGTCATGATGCTCTCCGCCCGCCGCATCGTGCAGGCGCACAACGCGGGCACGCTGGAACGGTCCCGCAACCTGAACACGGCGGCGCGCCGCATCGTCCTCGGCGCCGGTGCCGTCGGGGTGCTGGGCTGCGCGCTGATCCTCTACGTGCTGCTTCGCTTGATCGCGCGCCCGGTCGGGCGGCTGGCCCGCGCCATGGACCGCCTCTCCGCCGGCGCGCTGGAAACCGAGGTGCCGGAGACGGAGCGGAGCGACCAGGTCGGCGAGATGTCCCGGGCCGTTCTGGTCTTCAAGGACAGCCTGCTCGCCGCCCGCGCCCTCACGGACCAAGCGCTGGAGAATGCGCGCCGCACGGCGGTGGCCACCACCCAGGCCTCCGACGCCATCGGGCAGGTGAGCGACGGGGCCATGACCCAGCTCTCCGAGTTGCGCCAGACGGCCGAGGCCCTGGCGCAGACGACGGATGGCATTGCCGACGTTTCCCGTGCCACCGCCGAGGCGCGGGACGGGGCGGAGCAGGCCAAGGTGCTGGTGGCGGAGAACCTGCCGAAGATCGCCACGCTGATCGGGCTGGTGGACGCGGTGGGCGAGGACACGGAGCGCGTGACCCGCATCGCCGGCACCATCGCCAAGGTGGCGACGCAGACGAACATCCTCGCCATCAACGCCGCCATCGAGGCGGCGCGGGCTGGAGAGCACGGGCGCGGCCTCTCCGTTGTCGCGGAGGAGGTGCGGGCACTCGCCGCCTCCGCCGAGGCGTTGGCGCAGGAGATCGCGGATGTCGTGGTGGCCGCCGGCCGCCGCGCGCGGGAGGGCAGCGGCACCGCCGCTGCCGTGGGGGAGGCGATGGACGGTCTGGAGCACATGGTGGCCGAGAGCGCGCGGCTGGCCGCTTCCATCGCGGTGGCGATGGAGCAGCAGCAGGCGACGGTGGCCGGGCTGGGCGATCGGGTGGAGGTGCTGACCCGCATCGGCCAGTCCAACGCGACGGCGGCGGAGGAGATCACGGTGACCATGATCGACCTGTCCCGGCTGGCGGGCGACACGCGGCGAGTTGTGGAGAGCCTGGCGGTCTCCGACGCCCCCGGGCCGGAGGGCCGGGCGTGAGCGAGGCGGTGTCCATCCTCGTCGTCGAGGATTCCTCCTTCAACCGCCTGGTCCTGAAGAAGCGCCTGGCGGAACTCGGCTATACCGGCATCACCGAGGCGGTGGACGGGGTGGAGGGGCTGGCCGCGATCGAGCGCGGCGCCTTCGACATCGTGCTGCTGGACCTGGAGATGCCCCGCCTGGACGGCATCGGCGTGCTGGAGGCGCTACACGCCGCGCGCGGGGCTGCGCCGCCCGTCATCGTCATCTCCGCCCTGACGGAGATGGAAAAGATCGTCCGCTGCATCGAGCTCGGCGCCGAAGACTACCTGCCCAAGTCCTTCGATCCGCCCCTGCTGCGGGCGCGGCTGGGCGCGGTGCTGGAGAAGAAGCGGCTGCGCGACCTCGCCGACCAGCGCCTGACGGCGCTGGAGGCGGAGCTGGAGAGCGCCCGCGCGGCCCAGCTGGATCTGGTGCCCAGGGACTTCGCGGCCATCGCGCCGCCCGGCCTTTCCCTGCACGCCGCCATGATCCCGGCCCGGCAGGTGGGCGGAGACCTCTACGACGCCGTGCGCCTCGCCCCCGGCCTGCTGCTGGCGGGGGTGGCGGATGTCTCGGGCAAGGGGGCGCCGGCGGGTCTGACCATGGCGCGCACCCTCGGGCTGATCCGCGCCGCGGCCGTGATGCTCTCGGCCGGGGGCGCGGTCCCGGATCCGGCGGCCATCCTGGCCCGGGCAAATGACGACCTCTCCCGCGAGAACGACAGCCAGACCTTCGTGACGGTGGTGCTGGCGGCGATCGACGCCGCCTCCGGAACCGGGCGGATCGCGCTCGCGGGGCATGAGCCCCCCTTCATCCTCGGGAACGGCGCGGCGCGGGTCCTGACCGGTCTCTCCCGCCAGCCGCCGCTCGGCACGATGGAGGACTACCCCTACCGCTCCGACCCTCTGGCCCTGGCACCAGGGGAGGCGCTCTTCCTCTTCTCGGACGGGGTGACGGAGGCGGAGGACGACGCGGAAGGCTTCTTCGGCCGGGACCGGCTGGCCGACCGGCTGGAGGCGACCGCCGACGCGCCGCCGCGGGCCGTGGTGGAAGCGGTGCTGGATGCCGTGACCGCCTTCGCCGGGGGCGCGCCGCAGGCGGACGACATCACGGTCCTCGCCGTGCGCCGGGGCTGACGCGCGGCACCGGTTCCGGCGCCAGCCCTCAGGCGTCCTGGCGCGTCCGCCTCTCCACGGGCGACCGGGGATCGGGGCGCGTGGGGCGAAAGACGATGGAGACGTCGTCCAGCACCGCCGCGGGGCGCCCGTTCACGAGGATGGTGCCGTCGGCCGTGAGGCTCTGCGCGTCGCGTCCGATCTGGCGGAGGTCCATCCGGTATTCCACCGAGGCGGCGCGCCGCACGGCGGAGGGCAGGCGGCGCATCTCGCCCTGGCGGACCGGGTCTACCTGGCCCTCGAACCCCATCCAGGCGCCATAGTGCTCCAGCAGGCGCATGAGGATCGCCGCGTCGGCAGCCGGGTCGCCCGTGGTTTCCTGCACGGCGGCCCGGACAGCGCCCAGCCGGTGCCGGCCGTCCTGCACGCTGAGGGAAAGGATGGTGCCCGGCCCCGGCCACTTCGGATCCGGCGCCGCCACCTGCGGTCCCTCCTCAATGGGACGAGCGTTGTCGTTGACCTCCCAGACAACGAAGCGGGAGGTCGGGCGGCCGCCGAAGCGACCGCCGGGCCGGCCAACCGGTTGACCTGCGGCGCGGCTCGCCGGGCGCGGCGCGCCCTGCCTCGCTCGGAGAGCTTCTGCCAGGCGCAAAAGGCGGTGGGGCATGGCGTCGATCCCTCGCAGACCTCTCCGGACCAATGGTCACGATTCAGCGATCAGCCTCATCCCTAATTTTGGTGAGGGGTCACATGAAAATTCGTTCATGTTGAAACTGTAATCCCTTCACCCATCCCGTCGGGCTCGAGGAGAAGAACCGGCGCGCCGTTGCCCAGTACCCCTACCCCGCCCACGCCAGGCAGGCGGGCCAGGGCGGGGTGCAGGGGGCGCAGCAGGAGGTCGGCCCGACGCTGAACCCGGTCCACCCCGATCGCGAGCAGGCCGGCGGCGGCGCGTGCCACCACCACGGCCCCCATGGGCGAGGGCGGAAGGCCGAGCAGAGGGGCCAAGGGCAGCACGGGGCGCCCATCTCCCTCCCCCTCCATCACCGCCTCAACCCGTGCGGCGGGGATGGCATAGGGGTGGCCGCCCACCTCCACCAGCAGCACGGACTGGGTCGCGGCCGTGAAGGGCAGGCGCAGGGTGAAACTCGTGCCGCGGCCGGGGGTGCTGGCCACCTCCAGCGTGCCGCCCGCGCGGCGGGCGGCTTCCTGCACCACGTCCAGCCCCACGCCACGGCCGGAGGTGTCCGTGATCGTCTCCGCGGTGGAGAAGCCCGGCCGGAAGAGCAGCGCCTCGATCGCGGCGGAGGAGAGGGCGGGCGCCTCCTCCGGCGCCACCAGCCCGCGCTCCAGCGCCCGGGCCAGCACCCTTCCGTGGTGGATGCCGCGCCCGTCATCGGAGACGCGGACGCGGATGCCGCCGGCACGCCGGGCGGCGGAGACGCGGATCACGGCCCGCGGCGGCTTGCCTGCGGCGCGGCGATCCGCCGGCAACTCGATCCCGTGGTCCACCGCGTTGCGGAGGAGGTGGAGCAGCGGGTCCGCAAGGTTCTCCACCAGGGCGCGGTCGATGGCGACGTCCTGGCCCTCCAGCACCACCTCCACCTCCTTCCCCGCCGGCTCCGCCACCGCGCGGGCGACCCGGGGCAGGCGGGCAAAGAGGGTGCCGATAGGCACCACGCGCAGTTCCATCACCGCCTCGTCCAGGCGGCGGAGGGAGAAGGACAGGCGGCTCTCCGCCTCCTCCAGTGCGTCCTCGAAGCCGCGCAGCCGGTCCGCCAGCCCCGTCAGTTCCCGCCCCGTGGGCCCGTCCAGCCGCCCGGCGAGGACGGAGAGGCGGGCGATGGCGTTGCGCGGGGCGCTCTCCCGCAGGGCCTCGGCAAGGGCGAGGGAGGCGGCGCGCACCTCCGCCTCTAGCGAGATCAACCCGTCGATTGTCTCGTGCCGCACCCGCATCGTGGTCCCGCCGGCGGTGGCGGGGGCGTGGGATCCCTCCTCCTCGGCAGCGGCGAGGGAGAGGAGGACGCGGCGGGAAGGATCGGCGGCGGTGCCGGCGCGGGACAGGGTTTCAAGATCGCCCGCACTGGCCAGGAGGAGTTCCAGAAGCGGCGGGCTGGCCCCGGGCAGCGTCCGGCTGCCCAGGATATCCGCCTCCGGCCGCAGCGCGTCGGCGATGGCGGCCTCCAGCGCCTCCCCCTGCCCCATGGCGAGGCGGGCGACGTAGAGGCGGGCGCCGGCATCGAGCGCGGAGGCCGCGCGCTGCCGGGCCGTCTCGCTCAGCAGGGGCAGGAAGCCGGCGGGGATGCGGGAATCCCCCTCCCCGGCCGCCACGGGCGCGGTGCCGCCGTTGCCGGCATGGCGGATGGCCTCCGCCAGAGCCGGGCCACGGGCGGCGAGGACGGCTGCGGCATCGGGATCGGCGGCGCGGTCGGCCAGGTCCTCCAGGGCGAGGAGCGCGCGTTCCAGCGCGTCCTGGCCGAGAGCGCAGGCCGCCGCGGCGGCGTCGCGGGCGGCAGTGGACAGGGCGTGGTGCCCCCCGGGCGGGGAGGCCAGGGCCTCGGCGGCGGCGGCGAGGGCGGGGGTGTCCACCCGCCCCCGCGCGGCCCGCGGGATCGCCTCCGCCCCCGCCGTCTCGCCCGCCCGCGCGGCGAGGAGGACGAGGCGGCGGCGCAGACGGCCGAGGGCGGGCAGGCCATCCGGCGCGTCGGCGACGAGAGCGTCCAGCGCCTCCGCGAGGCCGGGCAGGCGGAGCATCTGGGCGGCGGCGGCGAGGTCCGCGGCTTCCGCCAGCGCCGCCGGGTCCCGCCCGGCGGAAAGGCCGGCAAGCAGCGGCGCGGCGGCGGCGCAGCGGGAGGCGTAGGCGCCGAGCAGGGGATCGGCCGCGGCGGGTGCAGCCTTCGTGGGGAGGGGGGCGGCCGGCGCCGGGGTGGGTCCCTCACCCTCTGCCAGAGCGGCGAGCCGGCGCAGCAGGGCGGCGTCGGCCGGGGCGTCCCGGCGGCTTTCCAGCACCCGCCCGCGCAGGCCGCGCAGCGTGTCCACGGCCGCCGTCAGCCCGTCCGCCACGCCGCCTGTGACGGCCAGCTTCCCGGCGCGGGCAAGGCCGAGCAGGTCCTCGCAGCCATGCGCCACGTCCCGCATCCCCCCGGCGCCGAGGACGGAGGACATGCCCTTCAGGCTGTGAAAGGCGCGGAAGAGGGTGTTCACCCCCTCCTTGTCCGCACCGGCCGTACCGACCGGACCGGAGAGGAGGCGCTCGATCGTGTCGAGGTGCTCCTCGCTCTCGGCCGCGAAGCCCTCCCAGAGGCTGTCGTCGTCGATCATGGCGACAGTCCAGTCGCGGGGATCAAGGCGCGGCCTCCACCGGCAGGCCCGCGGCCTTGCGCGCGGCGCGGCGGATCGCCTCGCCCTGGCGCTCGCCGAGATCGGGGGAGAAGGCGCCGGAGGGCTTGCCGACCACGGTGCAGGCGCCCAGGCGCCGCGCCTCCGCCGCCACCTCCCCGCCCGGCACGGCGGCGGAGGAGACGACCACCACCGCCCCGGTCCCGCGCAGCGCCCAGTCCCGCAGCACGCCCAGCCCGTCCAGCACGGGCATCTCGATATCCAGCATGATCAGGTCCGGAGCGTCCTCCGCGATCCGGGCCAGGGCCTCCCGCCCGTCCGCCGCCTCGGCCACCACCGCGAAGGCGGGATCGGCGGAAAGGCTCTCCCGCACCAGTCGCCGCATCATCGCACTGTCGTCCACCACCAGGGTCCGGATGACCGGCCCGGCCGGCGGCGCGGCGGGGGCGCCGAAGGGCCGGTCCTCCCCGGCCGCCACCACGGCGCGGGCATGGGCGGTCAGCGCAGCGGCCGTGGCGGGGGCGTCGAAGGGCTCCGGCAGCGGCTCCAGCGCGCGCAACGCCGCGTTCAGCGAACCGATCTCCGCCCCGCTCGCCAGGGCGCCCATTGCGTCCAGCGCGCGGCGCTGCGTCGCCTCGTCGGGCGCCCCGGCCAGCCGGGTGGTCGCCTCCTCCCATTCCGGGAGGAAGAAGGCGAGGATCTCAGGATCAAGGCTCATGCGGGTTCCCGTCCAAACCCGGTCCGGGCAGCGGGCGCGAGGGGCACGGCCAGGGCGCGCAACCGGGCGCCGAGGGCGGCAGGATTCCCCACTCCGACGGCCAGCCCGGCCTCGATCACCGCGCGGGGCATTCCCGCGACCACGCAGCTCTCCGGCGACTGCGCCAGCACGGCCATTCCCCTCTCCCGCATCGCGGCGGTTCCTTCGGCCCCGTCCCGCCCCATGCCGGTGAGCACGGCGCCGATCGCGCGACGCGCCACCAGGGCGGCCGAGCGGAAAAGCATGTCGGCCGAAGGGTGCACGACGCCCGGCCCCTGCGCCAGCCGCAGCACGAGGGCGTTGGGCGGCGCGCCCGCCCCGCCCCGCGCCAGGTGGCCGTCCGTGGCGCCGGGGATCACTGTCGTCTCTCCCGGCCGGGGCACGGCACCGTGGACGGCCAGCACCGCGGGCACACCCCCGCGCCGGCCGAGGTGGCGGACGAAGTCCGGCCCGAGATCGGCGGGCATGTGCTGCGCCACCACCACGGGAACGGGCAGCGGCCCCGCCGCTTCCAGCAGCGCCGCCAGCGCGTCCGGCCCGCCCGTGGAGGCGGCGAGGACCACGACATCGCAGCCCGGGCCGATAGGGGTGTCGGGGACCGGCCGGCCCGGGCGCTGCGGCACCACCTCCGGTGCGCGCCGTGGAAGGTTCTGCCGCTGCCCGGCCCAGTGGCGCAGGCGTCCGCGCAGGGCCCGGTCGATTCCGGCAAGGTCCAGCGCGCCGATGGCGGATCCCTTCCACAGCACGTCCGCCGCGCCGGCGGCCATGGCCGCCACCGCCCCGTCCGAGCCATCGCGCGTATGGTGGCTGACCATGACGATGGCCGGCGGGTTCGGCAGCCCGGACAGGCGGCGCGTGGCGGCGATGCCGTCCAGGCCGGGCATCTCAAGGTCCATCGTCACGATGTCCGGGTGGAGGCGGGCGGCCAACTCGACGGCCTGTTCCCCGTTGCTCGCCTCCCCGACCACGCGAAGGTCGCCATCCGCCTCGATAATCCGGCGGAGCGCCATACGCATGAAGCCGGAATCATCCACCACCAGGGCGCGAATCACGGCGCCGCCCCTGCGAGAGAGACGACGAGGGGGGCGAGCAGCGCGCGGGCGCGGCAGACGGGCAGCACCGCGCCGTCCAGGCGCGCCATGGCGGCCACCAGTCCCTGGCCCGGCACGGGCGCGAGGTCGGTCTCCGGCACCGCCCGGAGGCCGAGCACGGCGGAGACGGCGAGCGCCGCGGGTTGCGCGCCCTGCAGGCGCAGCATCGGAAGGGCACCGCCCGTGAGCACGGGCCGCCCGCCGAGGCGCGTGCCGGCATCCAGCACCGGCAACACGTCGCCCCTATGCGCCGCGATCCCGGCCAGCGCGCCGGATCCGGCGTTGCGCGGCACCTGCGGCGGCAGCACCGCGGCCACCTCCTCAAGCGGCAGGGCGAAGCCGGTCTCGCCGGCGCGGGCGAGGAGGAGCAGGCGCGTAGGCAAGGGCGCCACGGCGGCAGGCGGAAGGGCCAGGGGCGCGGCGGCGAGCAGGCCGGGGTGCAGGAGCGCGAGCGGCAGGGCGGGCGCCTGCGCCAGGGGTGCCGCGCCGCGGCAGGGCAGGCCCAGGCGACGGCCCTCCACCACCAAAAGGGCGAGCAGCGGTTCCCCTTCCTCTCCGGCGAGAACGAGGGCCGGGCCGAGTTCGGTCCAGGCCATGCCGCAAGCCCCAGGCGGCGCTTCCGGCAGGGAATGGAGCGCCGGCATGGGGATGAGGCGTTCCAGCGCCGCGAAGGGCAGGTCCAGGGCTCCATCGGCCCTGGACAGGCGAAAACCGCCCCCGCTCCCGGAGGCTGGCGGCGCCTCCTCGCCCTCCGGCGCGGCGGAGCGTGTCAGGGGCGCGCGAGCGGGCGGCAGGATGGGCAGGTGCAAGGGCTCCGCACCGTCCCCTGACGAGGACAGCGCATCGCCACCCACGAGCACCACGCCCTCGGCCCCAGGCAGGAGGGCCCAGGCCCGCGCCGGCTCCGCACTGCCGGGCAGGACCCAGGCCGGCAGGGCGCCGCTGCCGAGAAGCCCGACGAAGAGCCGCCCCCCTCCCCCTGGCACCGGCCGCAGCACTGGCGCGGCCACTGCCGAGGCGCCCTCCGGCAGGCGATGGAACGCGGCGCCTGCCCGGATCGCGGCGGGGCTCACAGGCGGCGCCACACGCCGTGCGCGCCCGGTTCCGGGCGCAGGGGCAGGTCGGGGCTGGGGGATTCGGTGACGCCGAGCAGAAGGGCGCCGCCCGGGAGCAGCCGCGCGACAAGATCGCGAAGCACCGCGTCCCGCGCCGACGGGAGAAGGTAGATCAGCACGTTGCGGCAGAGGATGGCGCCGAGGCCATCAAGCCCGGGCGGCAGGCCGAGCAGGTTGGCCCGGCGGAAGGCGGGCGGGCGGGTCGACTGGGGGGAGACCCACCCCTGAGCCTGCAAGAAGCGGGGACGGAACGGCGCAGGCACCTCACGCAGGGCGTCCGGCGGGCCGGCGGGGTAGCGGCCGGCGGCGGCGACGGCGAGGGCGGGACGGTTGATGTCGAGGCCCAGCACCGCGGCCTCGATGCCCGCCTCCTCGGCGAGCAGGGCGAGGCTCCAGGCCTCCTCCCCCGAGGAGCAGCCGGCGGAGAGGAGGTGCAGCGGCCGACCGGGCAGGTCCGGCATCAGGCCGCGCAGGGTCAGGAGCTGGGACGCAGAGCGGAACAGCCGGGTCTCGCCCACCGTCACCGCGTCCAGCAGCGCGGCCCAGCCGGGAGAATCGATCTCGGGCTGCGGCTCCAGGGCCTGGAGGAGCGGGGCGGCCCGCTCCAGCCGGCGTTGCAGCACCCCGGAGGGGGCGAGGCCGGCCAGGGCCGCAAGGCCCTCCCGCGCCCAGGCGAGGAGGGAGGCGTCCGGTGGCGGCGCGGCCTGGCGCAAGGCGGGCATGGCCTTGCCGCGCCCGGGATTCAGGTGCCGGCCACTGCCTCGGCGCGGGTGGCATGCATGGGGATGATCTTGTCGAAGCCGGAGATCTCGAAGACCTCCCGCACTGCCGGCTGCAGCCCGCAAACGGAGAAGGAAACGCCCTTCACCCGCGCCTGCTTCGCCGCCTTCAGCAGCACGCGCAGCCCGGCGGAGGAGACGTAGCGGACCTCCGACATGTCCGCGACCAGCCCACCCCCGTCGAGGAGGGAGAGCAGCTTCTCCTCGGTCGCCGGGGCGGTGGCGGTGTCCAGGCGGCCCTCCAGCGCGGCGATGGTGGTCGCGCCTTCCCGGTGCTCGGCGATCTGCATGGTGTCTCCAGTCAGCGCCGGCCTGATAAGGGCGTGTTGACCACGGGGCGCGGCCGGCGACGGTTGATCTTTGCCGCCCCGTTCAGCCCGCGTCCAGAAGGGCCGTCAGGCGGTTCACCTTACCCCGGCGCTCATAGGCGGCCTCGCGCGTCATCCTGCGCACGAAATGGACACCCAGGCCGCCGACCTCGCGATCCTCAACCCCTGCATCGAGGTCAGGCGCGGCGGCGGAAAGGGGGTCGAAGGCGGGGCCGTCATCCTCGATCAGCAGGTGGACCGAATCGCCCTCCCGCCGCGCCTCGACCAGGAGGCGGCTGGCACCCGTGCCGTGCATGGCGACATTCGCCGCCAGCTCCTCCGCGACGATGGATAGGCGCTGCGCGGCGCCGGGGGAAAGGCCCGCGGCCTCCGAGAAGGCCTCAAGCTGGTCGAGGAGCCCCGGCAGGCCCTCGACATCGGGCGGCATTTCGTGGCGCAGCGCCGCAGCGTCCAAACCCGCCTTCCCCCTCGCTTCATCGCCGAAGATAGGGCGGCAGGCGGACCTTGGAAACAAGGGCGGGGGATACCGGCCCGCCCGCCCGCACCAGCCCACCGGGCCAGCCGTTCGGGTCAGGCAACCCGGTCAGCCATCCGTATCCAGGGCATAGCCGGCACTGCGGACGGTGCGGATCACGTCGAGATCCGATTCGCCGTTGATCGCCTTGCGGAGCCGGCGGATGTGCACATCCACGGTGCGAAGCTCCACGTGGATGTCCCGGCCCCAGACCGCGTCCAGCAACTGCTCGCGGGAGAAGACGCGGCCGGGGTGCTGCAGGAAGAACTCCAGCAGCCGGTACTCCGTGGGGCCGAGATGCAGGGTGCGCCCCGCCCGCGTCACGCGGTGGGCGTCCTGGTCCATCACGATGTCCTGCCAGGACAGGGTTCCACGGGCGGCAGGCGCGCCGGAGCGGCGCATCACCGCACGGATCCGGGCCAGCAGCGCGTCCATGGTGAAGGGCTTGCCGATGTGGTCGTCCGCGCCGGTGTCCAGCGCGCGGACGGCATCGGCCTCCTCCGTGCGGGCGGTGACCATGATGATCGGCAGGTCCCGCGTCTCCGGCCGGCGGCGGAGCTGACGGCAGACCTCCAGCCCGGACATGGCGGGGAGCATCCAGTCCAGCAGCATCAGGTCCGGCCGGGATTCGGCGACGCGGATCAGCGCCTCCGGCCCGTCCGCGGCTTCCTCCACCCGGAAGCCCTGCTTCTCCAGGTTGTAGCGAAGAAGGGTGAGCAGCGGCGCCTCATCCTCGACCACGAGGATGGTCGGGCGCTGCGCATCCGGAAGCGCCGCCGCCCTCATGGGGTCTGGGCCTCCATGGAGGCGTCCGCCTTGGGACGGTCGTCCGGCAGGCTGGCGCCGCGCACGGCGTAGTGCACCGTCTCCGCGATGTTCGTCGCATGGTCGCCGATGCGCTCGAAATTCTTGGCGATGAAGAGGAGGTGCGTGCAGGCCGTGATGTTGCGCGGATCCTCCATCATGTGGGTCAGCATCTCCCGGAAGATCCCGGTGTAGATGTCGTCCACGGGGGCGTCCGCCGCCCAGACCCGCTCGGCCAGGTCCGCATCGTCCTTCACGAAGGCGTCGATGCTGTCCTTCAGGTTGCGCTGCACCAGCTGCGCCATCCACTGGAAGCCGTTGACGCCGCCGAGGAAGGGCTGGCCGGAGACGATGATCGCGCGCTTCGCCACGTTGCGGGCGTAGTCGCCGATGCGCTCGATATCCTGGCTGATCTTCAGGGCGGCGATAATGAAGCGCAGGTCGCTCGCCATGGGCTGGCGGAGCGCCAGGAGGCGCACGCAGAAGGAATCCACCTCCCGCTCCAGCGCATCGATGGGGGCGTCGCGGCCCACCACCTCGCCGGCCAGCTCGGAATCCCGGCGGACCAGGGCATAGGCGGCATCGGCCACCTGCCGTTCCGCGAGGCCGCCCATGCGAGCGATCAGCTCGCGCAGGCGCTTCAGCTCTTCCTCGTAGGACTTCACGATACGCTCCGAAGCCATGTCCGTCTCCCCGCCGGTCAGCCGAAGCGGCCGGTGATGTATTCCTGGGTGCGCTTCTGGCGCGGCGCGGTGAAGAGCTCGGCGGCCGGGGCCACTTCAACCAGCTCACCGAGATAGAAGAAGGCCACCTGGTCCGCGCAGCGGGCGGCCTGCTGCATGTTGTGGGTGACAATCGCGATGGTGAAGTCGCGCTTCAGCTCGTCGATCAGTTCCTCGATCTTGAGGGTGCTGATGGGGTCGAGCGCGGAGGTCGGCTCGTCGAACAGGATCACGTCCGGGCGGACGGCAATCGTGCGCGCGATGCACAGGCGCTGCTGCTGGCCGCCCGAGAGGCCCATGGCGGAGCTGTGCAGCCGGTCCTTCACCTCGCCCCAGAGGGCGGAGCGGGTCAGCGCCCACTCGATCCGCTCCTCCATCTCGGCGCGGGAGAGCTTCTCATGCAGGCGGATGCCGAAGGCGATGTTCTCGTGGATCGTCATCGGGAAGGGCGTGGGCTTCTGGAAGACCATGCCGACCTTCGCGCGGAGCGCGTTCAGGTCCATGGAGTCGTCGACAACGTTCTGCCCGTCCAGCATCACCTGCCCCTCGGCGCGCTGGCCGGGGTAGAGGCTGTACATGCGGTTCAGCACGCGCAGCAGCGTGGACTTGCCGCAGCCGGAGGGGCCGATCATCCCGGTAACCTGCCGGTCCGGAAAGTCCAGCGTGATGCCCTTCAGGGCCTTGTTGGTGCCGTAGTAGAAGTTGAGGTCCTTCACCGCGATCCGCGCCGGGTTCATCACGGCGGAGGAGCGGACGGCCATATTGCCGAAGGTGCCGCTGGACTGCTGGGGGTGGGCCTGCTGGGCCACCCGGGCCAGCTCCGCCGCCTTCTGGGCCGCCGCGGCGGCCTGGGCGTCGTTCACCGCCGCGTTGGTGACGCCCTGGCTCATGGCAGGGGCGCCGGTGCTGTTGTTCTGGCTCATGCTCATGGCGATCTCCGGCTCTAGCGGCGGGCGCGCAGCACGGAGCGCGCGGCGATGTTGAGGCCGAGCACCCCGAGGGTGATGATCAGCGCGCCGGTCCAGGCGAGCGTGATCCAGTCCTCGTAGGGCGAACCGGCGTAGGAGTAGATAGTGATCGGCAGGCTCGACATGGGCTGGGAGAGGTTCAGCGACCAGTTGAGATTGCCGAGCGAGGTGAAGAGCAGCGGCGCCGTCTCGCCGGCCACGCGGGCGACGGCCAGCAGCACGCCGGTGATGATGCCGGAGACCGCGGCGCGCCAGCAGACCAGCACGATCATCTTCCACTTCGGGGCGCCGAGGCCGATCACCGCTTCCCGCAGGGTGTTCGGCAGCAGGCGCAGCATGTCCTCCGTCGTGCGGACCACGACGGGGATCACGATGATCGCCAGCGCCACGATGCCCGCCCAGCCGGAGAAGCCGCCGAAGGGCAGCACCAGGATCTGGTAGACAAACAGGCCGATGAGGATCGAAGGGGCGGAGAGCAGCACGTCCGAGACGAAGCGCACCACCTGGCCGAAGCGGGACTCGCCGGCGTACTCGGCGAGGTAGGTGCCCACCAGCATGCCGATCGGCGTGCCGACGATCGTGGCCAGGAAGACCTGGATGATGCTGCCGATGATCGGGTTCAGCAGGCCGCCATGCGAGCCCGGCGGCCGGGTGACGTTGGTGAAGACGCTCAGCGAGATCCCGCCCGCGCCGCGAATGATGAGCGTGAGGAGGATGGAGGCGAGGAAGAGGAGGCCGAGGATCGTGGCGGCGGTGCAGAGCACCCGCACGATCGCGTCGGCGCGCGCCCGGCGGCGGCCCAGCGCCTCGGAGGTGGCGCGGTCCTTGGCCCGACCGGGAACCGAGGAGTTGGGCATTGGGGAGGTGGTGGCGGACATGGTCAGCCCTTCAGCCGCGAGCGGAGCAGCCAGCGCGAGAGGGCCAGCACCGCGAAGGAGATGACGAAGAGGAGAAAGCCGAGCGCCAGCAGAGAGGAGAGCTTCAGGCTGCCCGCACCGCTCTCACCGAATTCCAGCGCCACGATGGAGGCGATGGTGTTGCCCGGCCCGAAGAGCGAGGGCGTGATGCGGTTGGCGTTGCCGATGACGAAGGTCACGGCCATCGTTTCGCCGAGGGCTCGGCCGAGGCCGAGCATGATGCCGCCGACCACGGAGATCCGCGTGTAGGGCAGCACCACCTTGCGCATCACCTCCCACCGGGTGGAGCCGAGACCGTAGGCGCTTTCCTTGTAGACGCCGGGTACCTGCAGGAAGACGTCCCGCATGGTGGCGGCGATGAAGGGCAGCACCATGATCGCGAGGATGAGGGCGGCGGTGAACAGGCCGGTGCCGAAGGGCGGGCCCTGGAAGAGGCTGCCGATCAGCGGCAGCTCGCCGATCGTGTCGATGATCGCCGGCTGGATCGTGCCGGCCATCACCGGAACGATGACGAAGAAGCCCCACATGCCGAAGATGATGGAGGGGACGGCCGCCAGCAGCTCGATCGCGGTGCCGACGGGGCCGCGCATCCAGTCCGGCGCCATCTCCGTCAGGAAGAAAGCGATGCCGAAGGCGACCGGGACGGCGAGCAGCAGGGCGAGGATGGCGGTCAGGATCGTGCCGTAGATCGGCACGCCCGCGCCGTAAATCTCCTGCACCGGATCCCATTCGGTGGAGGTGACGAAGGCGGCGCCGAAGGCCTTGAAGGCGGGCAGCCCGCCAAGGAACAGCTCAACGATGATGGCGCCGAGCAGCACCAGCACCAGGGCCGCGGCGGCCCTGCAGAGGAAGGCGAAGATCGTGTCGCCCGTCCCGCTGCCCTTGCGGGTGGTGGGGCGCGCCGGAGCGGCTTCGAGGGTTTCTGGGACGGCGACCTGTGCCACGCGCTCTTCCTTGGGAAAGGGGTCGTCCGGCGGCGCGGGGCCGCCGGACGGGGTGCCTCAGCGCAGGGGCTTCAGCGAGCCGGCCAGGCGGGCTGGCCGTCGACGCGGATCTGGCCCCAGGCCGAGCGGACGGCGTTCTGAACCGTCTCCGGCAGCGGGATGTACTCCAGCTCGCGGGCCGTCGCGGCGCCGTTGGTGTAGGCCCAGTCGAAGAAGCGCATCACGGCGCGGGTCTTCGCGGCGTCGGTCGGGTTGGTCGGCAGCAGGATGAAGGTGGGGGAGACGATCGGCCAGGAATTGGCGCCCTGCTGGTCGATGATGCTCGCGGCCATGCCGGGCACGTTCCAGTTGGCGTTGGACGCGGCGGCCGCGAAGGTCTCCATCGTCGGCTTCACATACTGGCCGGCCTTGTTGCGCAGCTGCACGGTGGCGAGGCGGTTCTGCGTGGCGTAGGCGTTCTCGACATAGCCGATGCCGCCGCGGGTGTTGCGGACGGTGCCCGCCACACCCTCATTGCCGCGCGCGCCCGCGCCGGTGGCCCACTTCACAGAGGTGCCGGCGCCGACGCTGCTCTTCCAGCTCTCGGAAACGGCGGCGAGGTAGGAGGTGAAGACGAAGCTCGTGCCGGAGGCATCGGCCCGGTAGACCGGCGCGATCGCCAGGTTCGGCAGGGTGACGCCGCTGTTCAGCTCGACGATCCGCGGGTCGTTCCACTTGGTGATCTTGCCGGCATAGATGTCGGCCAGGACCTCGCCCGTCAGGCGCAGCTGGTCGGCGGCGACGCCGGGGATGTTCACGATGGGGACCACCGCGCCCATCACGGTCGGGAACTGCAGGAGGTTCCCTTCGGTCAGTTGCTGCTGCGTCAGCGGAGCGTCGGTGGCGCCGAAATCCACCGTGCGGTTCCGGATCTGGTTCACGCCCGCGCCCGAGCCGACCGACTGGTAGTTCAGCTGGATGTTCGCGGCCTTCGCACCCTCACCCCAGCGCTGGTAAACGGGGTTGGGGAAGGAGGCGCCGGCCCCAGTGATCTGGGCGGTCTGGGCCAGGGCGGGCGTGGCCGCGAGGGCAACGAGGCCCGCGAGGGCGATGCGACGGGTGATCACCGGCATGTCTCCGTAAGTTTCGGCTCCGGCCTCGCGGCCGGTTGGCGCCTTCTAGGTACGCGCAGCGACGCCTGCATTTCATTTATATGACGGTTCTATGACAGCCTTCGGGACCACGGCACGAAAAAGGGCGCCTCCTGCCGGAGACGCCCTTCCTTCTGACCGCAATGTGTCGATCTTCTAGACGCGCCGACCACCGCGAAGCTTCGGCCAGAGCGCGGCAATCGCGATTCCCGCCAGCGCCATCAGCGGGCCGGCCTGGGTGGTAAAGCCGCTAACAGCTGACTGAGCCGCCCCGGTAAGGGCGACGTTCCTTACGGCCTGCGCTTCCATCTCCTCTCGTGCCGAGTTGTCACGCGAGGCGAGGAAGACGCAGATCCCGGCCAGAACAAGGTCGAAGACTAGGACCAGCAGGGAGGAAACGACCGTCCCGAAGCTGTTCCGTGCGATGAACCATAGCACGAAGTGCAGCACGACGAAGGCGGCGAGGCCCATGACGCCGGCCCCGGCATAGAAGGCCATGCGCGTGCCGGTCGCGCTGGCCTTGGCTTTCAGGCGGCGGCCTTCGGCCTGCGCCGCCATCCCGACCAGGCTGAAGGTCCGCAGCATCCCCGGGACCCTCTCAGCGACCGAGGATGCGGGCGAGGATATACCCGGCGGCCGCGGCGATCAGGATGGACTGTGCCGGGCGCTCCCTCACGCGGTCTGCAACCGCCTCGTACTGCACCTGGGCGGCGTCGCTGGCGCGGGCGGCATAGCCCTCGGCGGCGTCCATGGCCTTGGAGAGATACTTCTCCCGCTCGGCATAGAGATCCTCCACCTGCTTCTTCAGCGAGGCGATCTGCTCTGAGGCGCTGTCGGCGACGCCGCCCGCCGCATCGCTCACCTTGTTGACGGTGTCGCTCACCTTGGCGGCGGCGTGGTCAACTGCTTTGCCTGCATCGCTGTTCGCAGCCATTGGTCCCTCCGGGGAAGATATGACAATCCCCCTCGCCAACGCGCCCTCCCGAAGGCGGTTGCGCGGCCACGGCGGACAACCGCCTGCTTCGGCAGGGCATGGCGCCCTGAACACAACCGATGAGGGAAGTGGGCAGGCAAGGCCCGTCGAGCAGCGCTGCCAGCCCCTTGCTGGGAAAAGGATCAGTTCGCCATCGGACGCGGCGGCGGGTTGGCGCGGACGGGGAAGCGCACGCTCCAACAGGTTCCGCTCTCCTCCCCCTCGGCCCGCCCGCCCTTCAGCGGACCGCCGAGCTGCTTGGCGAAGCCGTCCATCAGTTGAAGGCCGAGCCCGCGCGGGCGGGATTGCCGGTCCGGCAGGCCAATCCCGTCGTCCCGGACGGTCAACACCACCTCGGCATCCTCCTGCTGGAGGCAAAGCCAGATCGTGCCGCGCGTGTCGTCGGGAAAGGCGTGCTCCACCGCGTTGCCCATCGCCTCCGTGACCAGGAGGGACAGGGAGACGGCCTGGTCCGTGGAGATCGTGATGTCGCCGATCTCCAGCTTCAGGGCCAGCCGCTCCCCCGGCGCCTCATTGTGGGAGGAGAACTGCTGGTTCGCCAACTCGGTCAGGAATGGCGGCAGGGAGACGGATTCGAAGCTGTGCTGCACGTAGAGGTGCCGGTGCAGCGTGGCCAGCGCGCGCACCCGGTTTCGAGCGGCCAGGAACTCCGCAATGGCGGCGGGATCCGCGATGCGCCCGGCCTGCAGGTTCAGCAGGGAGGAAACGATCTGCAGGTTGTTCTTCACGCGGTGGTGGATCTCGGCCATCAGCGCGTCGCGCTGCTCCAGCGCGGCCCGCAGGTCGGTCTCGCGCCGGGCCAAGGCCTCGGCCGCCTCGCTGAACGCCTGCTCCACGGCCCGAACCTCCCGCGGCTCCGTGCCGATCGGGTTCACTACGAAGACATTGCCCGGCCGCCAGGCCCGGACCCGGATGGAAAGAAGGCGGAGCGGCCGGACCATCGCGAGGTCCGCCCCGACCACGATGGCGGCAAGGCAGGCGAGGAGGAATGTCGCCAGTTCCAGGATGCGCTGGAGGAGGACGGCACGCGCCGCTTCCCGCGCGCCGGAGATCGGGTGGCCTACAACGAGCCGCAGGCCGGAGTTGAGGCGCGCACCGGCGTAGACCACCTCGCCGCGCAGCCCCTCCCTTACCTCCGCCCCCTCCCCCACCCGGGCGATCATGGCGGGATCCAGGGTCGGCCCGCCGGCGCCGCCGGGAGAGAGGACCCGGCCCGTCCGGTCGATGAGCCAGACCATATCGCCGGCTGTCCGGGCACTGCCGGGCAGGGCGGCGTCGTCGCGCAAAACCACCGTGCCGATGACGGCCCATTCCCCACCCGTAGAGCCGACAGCCGAGCCGGGCACCGCCACGGGGAGAAGCGGACCGCGGCCACGATTGCCGGACAGGAAGGCGCCATAGGCCGGGGCGCCGCTTGCCAGGGCTTCGCGCAACAGGGGCTGCGGATCGAATCCGGCGGGAACGGTGCCGCAGGCCGGGGGCTGGCCGGCGACCACCATGGCGAGTTCGCCGATATCGCCGGGATGGAGATCGACCACGCGGCGAAAGGAGGCGGTGCAGCCGGCCGGGTCATCGCCAATGCGTGGATCCTGGCGGGCCAGGGCAATGAGGACGGATTCGGCACTGCCGATCGCCACCCCGTAGCGCGCCGCCACCAGCGCGCGCAGCGTCTCGACGCCGCGGCGTCCCTCGTCCAGCGCGGCGCGGTAGTCCTGCAGGGAGTTCGTGATCGCAATCGCCGCGACGGGAATGCCGGCGACCATCACCAGCACCATCATCCGTCCGCGTATGCCGCCCAGGGCGGAGCCGAGCCGCAGCCGCAGCTGCCTCAACCTGTCCTGCCCGGGCATTGATCGGACGTTCCTTCGTACAGTGCCGGACGGCAAAATCCCGCCCGGCACAGATCTGTCAGCCCCGCTGCTGATCCTGCTCGATGAGGCGCAGAAGCTCCTCGGGAATCGGTTCGCGCATCACGTCGTCGAACATCTGATGCAGGCCCCGCTGGAGCCAGATATCAAAGGCGGCTTCGGGCGCGGCTTCGCCGCGCCCGTTGGCTCCTCCAGATGATCCGGGCTTGGGCACAGGTCCCGATTTCCCCTTGGCGTTACTCTCGGCCATCCTCAGACAGGGTTCGCGTGCCCCGCAGCAGTGTCATCCGTCGCCATACGACGACGGGTGGCCCGAGGGGAAGAGGAGGACTTACGGGTGGAGGCGGCGACCTTCGGCGCATCAACGCCACGCTCTTCGCCGGTCAGCCAGCGCTGCAGGGTCTGGCGGGCGCGGAACACGCGGCACTTGGCGGTGCCGACGGCGCAATCCATCGCCGCCGCGACCTCCTCGTAGGACAGGCCCTGCACGGTCACCATGACCAGCGCCGTGCGCTGCTCGGCCGGCAGGCGGGACAGGTGGCCGCGCAGCTCACGCATCACCAGGCTGTCCTCCTGGGCGCCGGGGCGGGCGAAGGCGGAGCTCGGCACGTCGTCGATGTCCGTCGTCTCGCGCTTGCGGCGCACGTCGGAGATGAAGCGGTTCCGCAGGATGCGGAACATCCAGGCGCCGAAGTTGGTGCCGGGGGTGAAGCTGTCCTTCGCGGCCAGGGCGGATGTGACGGCGGCCTGCACCAGGTCGTCCGCGTCGGCGCGGTTGCGGGTCAGCGCCAGCGCCTGCACGCGCAGCCGCGGCAGAGTGGTGACGAGCAGCTTGTGGAAGTCAGCGGCCGTGTGGGAGGTGGCGGGAGCGGCGGGCGTCGCAGTCACGGTCTCGGTCATCTGGGCTATCCCTCTACTCGAACTTCACCCGACCAATGCATGGGCCTCGATTCCGGTTACCGCCCACTTGATCACGAAAACGCCAGGACCGAGGTTCAGTCGGTAACCTCCTGATCCGCCTCATTGCCGTACCGTGCTGCCAAGGCCTTCCGGGCGCGGGAGACGCGGGCCTTCAGGGTCCCGACCTGCACGCCGGCCACCCGCGCGGCGTCCTCGGTGGAAAATCCGAGCGCGCCAACGAGCACCAGCGCCTCCTGCTGCTCGGGCGTGAGGTCCTTCATGGCGCGGGCGAGCCCCATCACCTCCATCCGGTGTTCCTGCCCGGCCGGGTGCCCCTCCTCCTCCGGTGGGGCACGGTCCAGGGCGCGCCGGCGGGCGGCGTTGCGGCGCCGGTCCTCGAACCAGGCGTTGCGGAGAATGGAGAAAGTCCAGGCACGAAGACTGGTGCCTGGCTGCCACTGGCCCTCGTTGCGCAGGGCACGCAACAATGTGTCTTGCACGAGGTCGTCGGCTGCGGCCGGATCGCGCGACAGGAATCGGGCGAAAGCCCGTAGGTCGGGCAGAAGGCGCGTAAGAGCCGGGCGGAAATCCTGGTCTGCTGTCATGCACCCGGCTGGAATAAGGACCGCGCGACGCCTCCAAGCGGCGCGCGGCGCAACCATGTAAAGGGCCCGGACGCGTTCCGTCATGTCGGCGGCACCGCTCGGGCGGCGGAGGACTATCACGGATGAATGCTGTGTCGCAGGGGGAGTTGCTTCGCACCCTGCCCTATGCCCGGCGCTATGCCCGGGCCCTGACCGGCAGCCAGGCGCAGGGCGATGCGCTGGTGGCCCAGGCGCTACGGGCTGGGCTGCCCGAGGGCGTGCCGGGCCCGCTCGCTCTCTTCGCCGGGGTGAGCCGGTTGGTGCCGGACACGCCCGGTGAGCACATCTCCGCGAAGCAGCGCCAGCTCCTCCTCCTCACGGCGCTGGAGGATCTGACGATCACGGACGCCGCCCTTGCCCTGGGCATCTCGCTGGAAGATGGCCGCCGCCTGCTGGAGGCCGCGCGCACCGCGCTGCGCGCCGTTTCCGCGACGGACATCATGGTGATCGAGGACGAGCCGATCATCGCCATGGACATCCGGCAGCTCGTCGAGAGCTGTGGCCACAACGTGGTGGGCATCGCCAGCGGCGAGGCGGAAGCGGTGCAGATGGCTCGCGACCTAAAGCCGGGGCTGATCCTGGCGGACGTGAACCTCGGGCCGGGCGGCGACGGCATCTCCGCCGTGCAGCGCATTCTGCAGGAGCAGAACACGCCCGTGATCTTCGTGACCGCCTACCCCGAGCGGCTGCTGACGGCGGAGCGGCTGGAGCCGGCCTTCATCATCAGCAAGCCCTTCGAGCCTGTGGCGCTAGCCATTGCGACTTATCAGGCGGTCTCCGGCGGCGTTTCACTGGACTGACGGCCCGCGCGGTCCGGCAACCCCCCGGACCGCGCCCCCGTTCCATCCGACAGGCCCGCATCGGCGCGGGAAGGATGGAGGACGGAATGACCGAGAAGCTGGATTGGGGCCGCCTCGCCGGCGACTGGGGCGGGATGGGCGATAAGGTCCGCAAGGACTGGGGAAAGCTGACAGAGGAAGATATCAGCCAGGCCGGCGGCAGCCGTGACCTGCTGCTGGAGCGCATCCGCGAGCGCTATGGCCTGGGTCCGGACGAGGCGGAGCGGCAGTTGGCGGAATGGGCGTCCCGCCAGGGGGACGGCTCCGCCTCGAACCAGGCAGTGTAGCGCGGCGGCAACGCCTCGTGGCGGACCGGCAACCACATCGGGCAACCGGCCCCGCTATCCTACGTTCAGGGATCGCATCTCCTTCAAGGGAAACCGGACAATGCTTTACTGGACTGTCATCTTCCTCATCATTGCCCTCGTCGCGGGCGTGCTGGGCTTCGGCGGCGTGGCCTCGGCGGCCAGCGGCATCGCCAAGGTTCTGTTCGTGATCTTCCTCATCCTCTTCCTGGTCTCCCTGGTGGCCGGCCGGGGCTGGATCTGAGGGTTCGATGGATCGCCGCACGGCGCTTCTGGCCGGCCTCGCGACACTCGTCGCGGGGCCGGTATTGTCTCAGGGGAATAGCTCCGGGGGTTCGAATGCCAGTGGTGGGCGCCTCTGGTTCGACCCGACGCAGCTGCCCTCCTTCACGGGGGTGGTCGAGCGCTACCTGCTGACCCCCGAGGGGAAGACCGACCGGCTGATGTTCCGCGAAGGGCCGCAGGTGCTCTTCCCCGAGCACATCGCCGACGACATCATGCAGGCGGTGTCCCCCGGTCAGTCCATCGTGGTCTACGGCATCCGCGCCCGGCGCGCCCCGGCGATCACGCTTCTGGCCTGGGCAAAGGATGGAGACAGCGCGGCCCGCTTCGTGGACCGACCGGCCTGGACCTTCCCGGAATACCGGGCGGCGGACGAGATGCTGCAGGTTTCCGGCACCATCCGGGCGCCGCTGTATACGCCGCAGGGCGACGTGATCGGCGCCGTGCTGGACGAGGGTGTGGTGATCCGCGTCCCGGCCGGCGTGGGGCAGGCGCTGGGGGACAAGCTGGCCGTGGGCCGCAGCATCGCCGCCTCGGGACATGGGGCCACCGTGCAGAACCGTGGCAAGGCTTTGGACGCCGAACGGATCGGCGAGAGCCCGGACAAGCTCGGGCCGCTGCCGGCACCGGCAGAGCGCCCACAATGAGAACCGCCGCCAGGAACCGGACGGCGACACGAACCAGGACAGGCGAGACGACGGGTGAGTGACGCGACGGGGGCAAAGGTCCAGATCCAGACGGGCGCGGTAGGGGCCTTCCTCCGCCTCGCCGGCGGCTACTTCCTGCGGGGCAAGGGCGCGAAATGGCTGGGGGCAGGCCTCCTGGCGCTGACCCTGCTGCAGATCCTCATCCAGATCCGCTTCAACCTCTGGAACCGCGACTTCTTCAACGCGCTGGAGAACCGGGACCGTAACGCCTTTCTCTGGCAGATGGTGCTCTTCGTCGGGCTCGCCGGCTCCTCGATGATCACGGCGGTGTACCAGCTCTACATGAAGCAGCTCGTGCAGCTTCGCTGGCGGGAATGGCTGACGAGGCGCCTGCTGGACCTGTGGATGACGAATGCGCGCCACTACCAGCTCGAGCGTGCGGGCGAGTCCGACAACCCGGACCAGCGCATCGCGGAGGACGCCCGGCTGGCGGTGGACTTGGCCGTGGACTTCGCGACCGGCATCTTCAATTCCGTGGTGATGCTGATCGCTTTCATCGGCATTCTCTGGAGCATCTCCGGCGCGCTGAACCTGACGGTGGCCGGGCACGCCATCACCATCCCCGGCTATATGGTCTGGGCGGCTCTGATCTACGCGGCGATCGGCTCAGGCCTGACCTACCTCGTCGGCCGCCCAATGGTGGCGCTGAACTTCTGGCGCACGGCGAAAGAAGCAGACTTCCGCTTCGGCCTGGTTCGCGCGCGGGAGAGCAGCGAGGGCATTGCCCTGATCGGCGGCGAGACGGATGAGCGGCGCGGCCTGGCCAAGCTTTTCACCAACGTGGCGGACGCGGTGCGTGACCTGATGAAGAGCCAGCGCAAGCTCATGTGGCTCACCAGCGCCTACGGGATGCTCACCTCCGTCTTCCCGACCGTGGTGGCCGCACCCTCCTACTTCTCGGGCGCCATCACGCTGGGCGGGCTGATGCAGATCGGCTCCGCCTTTGGATCCGTGCAGTCCTCGCTCAACTGGTTCGTGGACAACTTCCCGCGCTTGGCCGAGTGGCGCTCTTCCGTGGAGCGGCTCCTCTCCTTCCGCGAGTCCCTCCGTGTCATCGAGGAGATGGTGCAGGACGGCGACCAGCCGACGATCGTGCGCGTGGAGGAGAAGGCGGGCGAGGAGGAGCGCGTGGCCTTCCGCGACGTGCAGGTGGCCTTCGCCAATGGCTCTGTCGTGATCGCGGAGGCAAGTGCGGAGATCCGCGCCGGGGAGCGCGTGCTGGTGAAGGGCGAATCCGGTACGGGAAAGAGCACCTTGTTCCGTGCCTTCGCCGGCATCTGGCCCTGGGGCAGCGGCGAGATCCATATGCCACCTCGCGAGGCGACGATGTTCATGCCCCAGCGCCCCTACATCCCGCTGGGGACGTTGCGCGGCGCCCTCTCCTACCCAAGCGCGCCTGATAAGGTCTCGAACAAGGCGGCCGTGGCCGCGCTGGAGCGGGTCGGGCTCTCCCATCTCGAGGACCGGCTGGACGGCGAGGAGCGCTGGGACCAGGTGCTCTCGCTCGGTGAGCAGCAGCGCCTCGCCTTTGCCCGGCTGCTGCTGCAGAAGCCGCGCTGGATCTTCATGGACGAGGCGACGGCGGCACTCGATGAGGAGAACCAAGACGCGATGATGCGGCTGGTGTTGGAAGAGTTGCCGAAGAGCGCGCTCATCTCCATCGGCCACCGCCCGGGGTTGGACGCCTTCCACGAGCGTACCCTCCACCTGCAACGCGGGCCGGAAGGGGCGCGGCTGGCCATTCGCCCGCCCGGGCGCGTGCTGCGGGCCCGCAAGATCCGCATCCGCAACCCCTTTAACCGGCGGGTCCGCGCGACGGCGGGGTGAGGCGGCGGGTACCGCTTCTGCCGGGTTCGGCACCAGGGGGCCCTGCCCCCTGGAACCCCCGCCAGGAGCCTGGGGCTCCTGGACCTGCATTGGGCTGCTGCGGAACGCGCCTGAGCCGTTCGACCTTTACGATCGAGATCTATTTTGCCCATGCGGTCGCATCGGCTCATGAAGCCGAGGCGCACCGTTATTCTAGCAACATCAGAGTCTGAAAAAGCGACGGGTTCGAAGCACTGCTTCGAACGGGATTGGGAGAAGAGGAATTTATCCTTTCTCGCCCCGGGACAAACTGTCAGCCCAGAACCCTATTGCGGCTGGGCTGCCGTCGCGCGGTCCATCCACTCCCGGTCGCTCCAGCCGCCACCAAGTGCCTTGTAAAGGGCGACAACGTCGTTCGTGACGGTGATGCTCGCTCTCACTTCCTGCTGCCGTGCCCCGACCAGGGTTCGTTGCGCGTCCAGCACCTCGATGAAGCTGGACAAGCCGTGGTCGTAGCGATCCCGCGCCAGGGCGAGGGCGGTGCGGGAGGAGGCGACGGTCTGGCGCAGCAGATCCGCCTGGACCCGGTCCGTGCGGTAGGCGACGAGGGCGTCCTCCACCTCGGCCAGCGCGTTGAGCACGGCGTTGCGGTAGCCCAGCGCTGCTTCCGCGGACTGTGCCTTGGCCAGCTTCAGATTGGCCGTCAGCCGTCCGCCCTGGAAGATCGGGACGGAGATGGCTGGGCCGGCGGTGTAGAAGTGGCTTGCCCAGTCCGTTAGGTAGCTCGCGTCGATGGCGCGGGTGCCGAGGCTGCCGGTGAGGGAGACGGTGGGGTAGAACTGAGCGACGGCGACGCCCACGCCAGCAGTGGCGGCGTGCAGATCCGCCTCGGCCCGACGGATGTCAGGGCGTCTCCGCGCGAGTTCGGAAGGGACGCCCACCGGCACGGCCGGCGGCGCCACGGGGATCGGGCGGGCAGTCGCCAGTTCCTCGTCCAGCAGGCCGGGCGGGGCCCCCGTGAGGACGGCGAGGCGGTTCATCGCCTGCTGGACCTGGGCCGTGTAGGGCTGCAGCTGCGCCTCGTAGCTGGTGAGCTGCGCGCGCTGGTTTTCCACGTCCAGCTGCGTGGTCAGGCCTTGCCGCTGGCGGCGCTGGGTCAGGGCGAGGATGTCGCGCGCGGCGTTCACGTTGTCCTGCTGCGCCTGCTGCAGGGCCTGGGCACCCCGCAGCGAGGCGTAGGTGCGCACGACCTCGGCGACGAGGCTGACCAGCGCGTCGTTGGCGCCTTCCACGGCCGACTGCGTGCGGGCACGGGACTGCTCCACCTGCCGGGCGATGCGGCCGAAGAGATCCAGCTCCCAGGAGGCGTCGAGCCCCTGCTGGAAAAGGTTCGTCGGCCGGGTCGCCAGGCCGAGCGCCGAACCCAGGGCGTCTGCGGCGCGGTCGGAAAGGCCGGCCTGGGCATCCTCCAGCCGCGCATTGCCGCGCAGGTCGTCCACGGAGTCATAGACGCCGCGGGATTTCAGGATGCCGCGCAGCCCGAGTTGCTGGCGGGTATAGGCGCCGTCGGCGGACAGGGTCGGCAGGCCGGCGGCCCGCGCCGCGGCCTCGCCCTGACGGGATTGGGCAATGCGCAGCACTGCCTGCTGCAGGGAGAGATTGCCGCTGATGGCCCGCCCGACGAGGCTTGTCAGCTGCGGGTCGCGGAAGCTGTTCCACCACTCGGGGTCCGGCTTTGCCGAAGGGGTGACAGCGCCGTCCGTGGCGCGCGCGGTGTCCCGGTAGGCCGGCGGCGCGAGCGGGTCGGGCGGGGTGAAGTCCGGCCCGACGGTGCAGGCGCCGAGGGCGGTGGCAAGGAGCAGGACTGCAGGACTGCGCATGATCAGTGCCCCCCTGCCCCGCCCTGCGCCTTCACTCCGGAGAAGAGGAAGGCGAGCGGCACGATGAACAGGGCGATAATCGCCGTGATCGAGAAAACGTCGGAGTAGGCGAGGACGGCGACCTGGCTGCGCAGGATCTGCACCATCTGCGTCACCGCCCCCTGTGCCGCCTGGGCGGGTGACTGGCCCATGTCGATCAGCGCCTGCCGAATGGCTTGCAGGGTCGTGTTGTAGGGCTCGTAGAGCGGTGTCATGTGCTCGATCAGCTGGCTGTTTCGGATCTGCTGGTGGTTGGTGACGATGGCGGTGGAGAGGGAGATGCCGATCGAGCCGGCGACGTTGCGGATCATGCTGAAAAGCGCGGTCGCGTCGCCGTTCAGTTCCCGCGGCAGGGTGGCGTAGGCGAGTGTGCTGATCGGCACGAAGAGGAAGGCGAGGCCAATGGTCTGGGTCGCGCGGATGATGGCGAGTTGCTGGTAGTCCAGGTTCGGTGTCAGCCGCTGGGAGTAGACGAGCGAGGCGGAAAGACAGAGCCCGCCGAAGGCGATGACATACTTCGCGGGAATCGCCCTCATCAGCCGGCCAGTCACGGGAATGAGCAGGACGAGCACCACGGCCCCCGGCGCCAGGACGAGCCCCGACCAGGTGGCGTTGTAGCCGAGTTGCTGTTGCGCGAATTGCGGGATGACCACGGCCGAGCCGTAGAGGACAAAGCCCATCAGCCCGATCTGCGCGCAGCCCACGGCGAAGTTGCGGTCCTTGAAGACCCCGAGATTCACGATGGGATTCCGCGCGTAGAGCAGCCAGTACATGCCGCCGACGAAGCCGATGGCGGAGACGAGGGCGGCGTTGCGAATATAGGCAGAGTCGAACCAGTCGTAGTTCTCGCCACGGTCGAGGGCGATCTCCATCCCGCCGAGGGCGAGCACGACAAAGCCCAGGCCGATGTAGTCGAAGCGCTGTCCCCGCTCCTTCTCCTCCTGGACCCAAGGCGGGTCCTCAACGACCTGCAGGACGCCGAAAACCGTGATGGCCCCAATCGGCACATTGATGAGGAAGATCCAGTGCCAGGAGTAGGTGTCGGTCAGGTAGCCGCCCACCACCGGGCCAAGGATCGGCGCGATGATGGTGGCGACCGCCGTAACGGAGAAAGCGGTGCCGCGCTGTTCCGGCGGAAAGGTATCGAGGACAATGGCCTGCTGCGTTGGTTGTAGCCCGCCGCCGGAGAAGCCCTGGACGGCACGCAGCAGGATGAGTTGCCAGAACTCGTTCGCCATGCCGCAGCCGAGCGAGGCGAGGGTGAAGACGGTGATGCAGATGATGAAGTAGCGCTTGCGCCCGATCATCCGGCTGAGCGCACCGGAGACGGTGAGGACAATGCCATTGGCGACGAGGTAGGTGGTCAGCGCCCAGGTGCTCTCGTCATTCGAGACGGAGAGGCTGCCCGCGATATGGGGCAGGGAGACGTTGACGATGGTCGTATCCAGCACCTCCATGAAGGCGGCGAGGGTAACCACGAGGGTAATGACCCAGGGATTGGACCGGGGCTTCCAGCCCTGGGACCCGCTCATTCCACCGTCACCGTCGGCACGACGGAGAGGCCAAGCGGCAGGGGCTGGTTAGGGTCCAGCCCGCGGTCGATCACGATCTTCACCGGCACGCGGCGGACGATCTTCACAAAGTTGCCTGTGGCATTCTCGGCCGGAAAGGCGCTGAACCTTGCGCCGCTGCCCATCTGGATGCTGTCCACATGGCCCTGCAGCTTCAGGTCGGGGTAGGCGTCCACCTCGACCTCGACTCTTTGGCCGGGGCGCATCCGGTCCAGCTGGTTTTCCTTGAAGTTGGCGGCGATCCAGACTTCCGGCGTGACGAGGCTCATCACCGTGGCGCCGGGCTGAAGCAGTGCGCCTCTCTCCACGTTGCGGCGGGTGACGCGGCCATCCTGCGGGGCGCGGAGCTCGGTATAGGAAAGGTTCAGCTCGGCCTGGGCAAGCTGCGCCTCGGCCTGGGCAACGGCGGCGCGGCGCTGCTCGACCATGGCGGCCGCCTGATCGATCGTCTGCTGCGAGACCGAGGCGATTCGCACCTCCGCATCCGCCTGTGCAACCGCCGCCGTGCGGGTCTGGAGAGAGGCGCTCGCGGTATCGATGCTTGTCTGTGTGGTGGCTCGGGGATCGACGCTGCGCTGGCGCTGATAATCGGAGCGCGCCTGGGCCTGGTTGGCGCGGGCGGAGTCGCGTTGTGCTTCGGCCTGCTGCAGCTGGGCCGGCGCTCGGACGCGCGCGATCTCCAATTCCAGTTCGGATGAGCGGAGCTGGGTGCGCGCGAGATCGAGTTGTGCACGGGCCTGATCCCGCTGCACCTGGTAGTCCCGCGGATCGATACGAAGAAGGAGATCGCCAGTGCGGACAAGCTGGTTATCGTTGACGGCCAGTTCGGTGACGGTACCGCCGACGCGCGGTGCGATGCTAACTGCGCGGCCCTCAGTGTAGGCGTCATCAGTGGATTCGAGATTGCGGTGGCTCCACCAGTACCAACCTCCTCCAGCGGCGGCGAGAATTAGCACGATTCCGCCGATGATGAGTGGCCAGCGTCCGGGGGTCTTGCGCGCCTCCGGCTTCTCGTTCGTTTTATCGTCAGGTTTGTTGTCGTCGGACTTCTTCTCCGATTTGCCCTCTTTCTCGTCGCCCTTGCGAATGACGGCCTTGCCGGATTTGCGGTGACGGTCTTCGTCCTGGCGATCCGGGGGGCTGGGAGGAGAGTTGGTCTGCTCTGCCGAGTTAGTCTGGTCCGCCACGCGAAGTCATGCTCCATCCGACGCGGCCCGATAGCCGTTGCGGCGCAGCATAGCCGGGCAGCTGTTGAAGAGATGCAGGGGGGCGGACGCAAAAAAGCCCTCAGCACAGAGATGTGCTGAGGGCTTAACATTTGGATGCGGGGACAGGATTTGAACCTGTGACCTTCAGGTTATGAGCCTGACGAGCTACCGGGCTGCTCCACCCCGCGGGGGTGTTGGTATCATATCTATCCGGTCTGGTGGCCTGGCGCT
>NZ_JAGIZA010000059.1 GCF_017813365.1 Roseomonas indoligenes | reverse complement strand
GCGCTGGCCTGGCTGGTGCTTTTCTTACTGTCGTCCGATGGAGCTGTACTGGAAGCCGCACTCGCGGAAGGCCTCGGGGTCCCATGCGTTGCGGAGGTCGAGGACGACGTTGCCCTTCATGGCGGTGCGGAGGCGCTTGGGCGAGAGGGCGCGGAACTCGTTCCACTCCGTCAGCAGGACGAGCGCGTCGGCGCCCTCGGCCGCGTCCAGGGCGCTCTCGGCGAAGCCGGTACTGGCCGGCAGGAGCTGCTTGGCATGGGCGGGCTGGGGGTCGTAGGCGCGGATGGTGGCGCCGGCTGCCGCGAGGCGGGGCACGACGACGAGCGAGGGGGCGTCGCGCATGTCGTCCGTCTCGGGCTTGAAGGTCAGGCCGAAGACGGCGACCGTCTTGCCCGCGACCGAGCCGCCGAGGGCCGTGATCACGCGGTCCGCCATCTGCTCCTTGCGGGCGTCGTTGGCGGCGATGGTCTGCTCCACGATCGTCACCGGCGCGCCCAGCTCCTGGGCCGTGCGGGCGAGCGCCAGGGTGTCCTTGGGAAAGCACGAGCCGCCGTAGCCCGGCCCGGCATGGAGGAACTTGCGCCCGATCCGGCCATCGAGGCCCATGCCGCGCGCCACGTCGTGCACGTTGGCGCCGGCCCGCTCGCAGAGGTCGGCCATCTGGTTGATGAAGGTGATCTTCACGGCCAGGAAGGCGTTGGCGGCGTACTTGATCAGCTCCGCCGTCTCCAGTCCGGTCTGCACGATCGGCGTCTCGATGAGGTAGAGCGGGCGGTACAGGCGCCGCAGCACCTGGAAGGCGCGGTCGCCCTCGGCGCCGATCACCACGCGGTCGGGGCGCATGAAGTCGGCGATCGCGCTGCCCTCGCGCAGGAACTCGGGGTTGGAGGCCACCGCGATCTCGTGGCCCGGCCGCACCTTGTCCAGCAGCTCCATGATCTTGCGCCCCGTGCCCACGGGCACGGTGGACTTCGTCACCAGCACCAGCGGCCCCTTGGCCGCGCGGGCCACCTGCTCGGCGGCGGCAAAGACATAGGTGAGGTCCGCATGCCCGTCGCCGCGGCGCGACGGCGTGCCGACCGCAAGGAAGACCGCGTCCGCGCCCTCCATCGCCTCCTCGAGCCGCGTGGTGAAGGTCAGGCGGCCGTCCCGCGCGTTCTCCTCCACCAACTTGTCCAGGCCCGGCTCGTAGATCGGGATCCGGCCCTCGCGCAGCGCCTCCACCTTCGAGACCTCGGTGTCCACAACGCAGACATCCACGCCAAACTCGGCGAAGCAGGCACCGGAAACGAGGCCGACATAACCGGCACCGATCATCGCGACGCGCATTGAATTCCCCTGCGGATGAGGGCCGCCAAAGCCCTGTCCAGACCTCCCTATCCCACCACCACGCCCCCGACCATAGCCCCCATCTCGCAAGTGCAAAAAA
>NZ_JAGIZA010000058.1 GCF_017813365.1 Roseomonas indoligenes | reverse complement strand
CCACACCCGATCCCATCCCGAACTCGGCCGTGAAACGCCCCTGCGCCTATGGTACTGCGTCTTAAGACGCGGGAGAGTCGGTCAGCGCCAGGCCACCAGACCGGATAGATATGATACCAACACAGCAGCACACCACTACGGAAGCCCATCGGCCCCTTCAGGGTCGATGGGCTTTTTGCGTTTATGGAGCATGGGCAATCAAGCGACCGGTGTCACCTTCTCGCTGGATCCCTACGCACGCTTCGTAAGCGTCAGCCCATCACCACGGGCTTTGGATTTGGCCTGAGGTTCCAGGGCAGCAGATCGGCGATGTGGGTGATGGGGTGCCCTGCGGCGAGGTGGCCAAGGACGGCGGCGATGTAGGCTTCGGGGGCGAGTCCGTTGAGCTTGGCGGTCTCGGCGATGGTGTAGATGACGGCGGCGCGCTCGCCGCCCGCATCGGAGCCCACGAAGGGGTAGTTCTTGCGGGTCACGGCGATGCCGCGCAGCAGCCGCTCGGCGAGGTTGTTGTCGATCAAGAGGCGGCCTCATTGAGGTGGCGCGTCAGGGCGTCCTAGCGGCTCAGAGCGTACTGTAATGTCTTGCCGAAGGGGCTTGCTGCGTGCCTGGCGGGCCTAGCGCGGTACCTCCGTGGCGAGCCGAGCAACTTGGCCTCGATGGTATAAAGGGCTCCGATGCGCGCAATCGCCTCCGCCGCGATCGGCGACTTCGTGGCCTCCTGGACCTCGAACAGCTTGCGGCGTGCATGGGCCCAGCACGCGACGTGGGTGATCCGTTGCGAACCGTCCCCTCCCGGCCGCGCCCACGCCGGGATTCTACGCGCGGCTCCACCCCGTGCCGCAACGGTAACCAGAAGCTCCCGCGACTCAAATCGTGGTCTGCGGCCGCGCGGTCCAGGCGGGCATGCGCCAGTCGATCCTCTCCACGAGCATGGAGAGCTTTGCCGGGGTGAGCGACACGACCGCACCCGCGACCTGGAGCCAGACGAAACGCCCCCCTCTCCAGCCTCTTGGCGTCGAGGCACAGGCCTTGACCGTCCCACCAGAGGACCTTCACTAGGTCGCCCCGGCGGCCGCGAAAGCACAACAGCGCGCCCGAGAACAGATCCTGATCCAGCACGCCTTGCACAAGGGAGGCCAGCCCATCGAACCCACGCCGCATGTCGGTGTCGCCGCAGGCGAGAAACACCCGCGTGCCCGGAGGAGGTGCGAGCATCAGCGCCGGGCGAGCCCCTCGACCAGCTCGCGCAGGAGCGCGGGCGAGACGTCGCCCCGCATCGTCAGGCGCGCGCCGGAGGCGAACGTCACCTCAATGCGGATGGCGATGACGGACGAGCTGCTGAAACCGGGCTTCGCCGCGTGTGGATCGGCGTGGAATAGGGACCCTGTTGGAGGGGTGATCGGCGTCCAAACGGGACCCCTCTGACGGCGGGGTTCACGGTGGTTCCCGGGATGATCGGGAGCCTGGGTCGGGATGCTGGTC
>NZ_JAGIZA010000057.1 GCF_017813365.1 Roseomonas indoligenes | reverse complement strand
CTCACCGTCCCTGGAAGGTGGGTTTACGTTTTTCGGCGAAGGCGCGCTGGGCCTCGCGGGTGTCGTCGGTGCGGGCGAGTGCGACGGTCTGGCTCTGCTCGTAGCGGTAGCCGTCGCGCAGCGGCATCTCCTCGGTCAGGTTGAAGGACCGCTTGGCCGCCTGCACGGCCAGCGGGGCCTTGGCGGCGATCTGGCGGGCGATCGCCGTCGCCTCCTCGAGCAGCCGGTCCTTGGGCACGCAGAGCGAGGCCGCGTTCATCCGCAGCAGCTCCGGCCCGGTGATGCGCCTGGCCGTGAGGATCATCAGCCGCGCGTCGGACTGCCCGAAGAAGCGCATCACGTGCCGCACCCCGCCGGCCAGGCCCACATCCACCTCGGTCATGGAGAGGAAGGCCTCCTCCGCCACCACCAGGATGTCGCAGCACAGGGCAAGGACGCAGCCCGCCCCGATCGCCGCCCCGTTCACGGCGGCCACGATCGGCTTGCCGCACTCCATCACCGCATCGAAGGAGGCGCGCACCAGCCGGTTGTGCCGGGGATAGCCGCCCGGCTCCTCGGCCAGGTTCGGGCGCTCGCGCAGGTCGGCCCCGGCCGAGAAGGCGCGGCCCTCGCCGGTCAGCACCACGGCCCGCACATCGGCGGTGTCGTGGAGAACGTCGAAGACCCGCACGATCTCCTCGCGGAAGCGCCGGTCCTGGGCGTTCACCGGCGGGGCGGTGATGGTGACGGTGGCGACATGCTCCTCCAGCGCGACGCGGAAGCGCTCCAGCCCATCCAGACCAGGGATCATCGGGTTCTCTCCTCCGCCGCCGCGCCGGTGGACGCCGCGCCCGGGAGCGCCCCGCCGGGGAGCGCCACGCCGGGGAGCGCCCCGCCGGGGAGCGCCACGCCGGGGAGCGCCACGCCGGGGAGCGCCACGCCGGGGAGCGCCGGGGCGGGCGGCCCCGCGGGGGCGAGCGGCGCCAGCCCGTCCGCGGGGGCGGCGAGCACCGGGGCCACGCCGTCCGGCAGGGGGATCTCGTGGGCGTTCAGCGTCATCGAGACCATGGTGTAGTAGCCGATCACGGCGGTCAGCTCGACCACGCCGCGCGCGCCCCAGCGCTCCCGCGCCGCGTCGTACACGGCCGGGGGCACCGTGCCGGAGAGCTGGAGCTGGCGGGCGAACTCATAGACCAGCGCCTCCTCCGCATCCGCGAAGACGGGCGGCTCGCCGCGGTGGATGGCGTCGATCGCGGCCTGCGGGATGCCGGCCTCGGCGGCCACGCGGGCATGCACCCACCACTCGACCTGGCTGGACCAGCGGCGGCCGGTGACGACGATGGCGAGCTCGTTCAGGCGCCTGGGCAGCACGGTGCCGTAGCGCAGGAACTCGCCGAGCGCCGACCAGCGCGCGGCAAGGTCGGGGCTGTGGATCACCGCCCGCAACGGGCCGATCACCTGGCCCCGCGGACCGGCAAGAACCGCGTCATGCACCCCGCGCTGCTCGGGCGACATCTCCTCGGGCAAGGGAAGGGGTATGCGGGCCATCAGCGCCTCCTCTCACGTCACGCCGCG
>NZ_JAGIZA010000056.1 GCF_017813365.1 Roseomonas indoligenes | reverse complement strand
CGCCGCAGTCCACGCCCGGCGGCGCCATCTGCTCCCTCACGATTGAGGGCCGCCCCGGCGGGCACGCGGCCGGCGCGGTGGTCAGCTTCGGCCACGTCTTCGCGGACGGCGACCTGCCGGCCGGCGCCGGGCTGGTCCTGCGCCTCGCGGACGGCACGGCGCTTCCGGTGCAGGCGGATGTGACGGTGCGGCACCCCAGCGGCGCGGCGCGGCACGCGGCCCTGTCCCTGCGCCTGCCGGCGGCGCTCGCCGCGGGCGCGCTGCTGCCCGGCACCCTGGCGCGGGGCGAGGCGGCCAAGGGCGCCATCCCCTCCGGCCACACCGCCACCCTCACCATCGGCGGCTGGACCCTCGACCTGCTCACCGCCCCGCGGACCGCCTGGCGCTCCGGCCCGCACGAGCTGCAGGAGCGGATCGCGGCCGAGGTGCCGGCCTCCGCTGCCGGCGGCGTCACCTCGCTCCGGGTGGTGGCCGACCTGATCCGGCGCGCGGACGGGACCGCGGCCGTGGACCTGTGGCTCCGCAATGACGCGGTGCAGGAACCCACCAGCGGGACGGCCATCTACTCGGCCAAGCTGGTCGTGGACGGCAAGACCCTGCTGGAGCAGGCGGTGCCCCATCACGAGCTGGGCCGGGCCTGGGGCCGCCTCCTCACCGCAGCACGACGCCAGCCGCACCTCCGGTTCGACTGGAGCTACGTGCAGGATGCCTCCGGGATCGTCCGGCAGCAGGGCACCCTGAACGCCGACGTGATCGCGGCCTATCCGGTGGCGCGGGCACAGCCGGGCTGGAACGACACCTTCGGCACCCGCAACATCAGCACCTACATGCCCGGCACGGGTGGGCGGGGCGACATCGGCGCCGTGCCCTCATGGGTCGCGGCCTGGATGATCTCCAACGACCGCGACGTGGCGGACTACTGCATGGACGTAGCCGAGGCCGCGGGCACGATCCCCTGGTTCCGCTGGGACCGCGCAAAGGCGAGTTGGTACGACCCGCGCCCGAACCTGTGGGACCGGGTTCTGTCCCCGGGCATCGAGGAGACCCATGGGTGGACCCTCGACATCGCCCACCAGCCCGACCCCTGCTTCGTGCCCTACATGCTGTCCGGCCGGCGAGCGCTGCTGGACAACCTGCTCGGCCAGGCGGTCTGGTGCGTCTGGGCGCAGTGGGATGCCGTGCGCCAGGAGGGCGGCTCCGGGCTGAACATCGTGAACAGCAACCAGGTCCGCGGCTCGGCCTGGGGGATGCGGCAAGTGGACCAGGCGGCCTGGATCGCGGCGCCTGACCAGCCCGGGCAGAAGCTCGCCCAGGAGACCAGCGACGCCGTGTGGTCGTGGCTGGTGGACAGGATGCCGGCCTGGAAGGCCCTCCAGGGGCAGGCCTACGGCAAGGTCGAGGGCACCTACGGCAGCGACAACTCCGCCCTGCCGCCCTGGCAGCAGGACTACTTCGCCAGCACGGCCATCGCCTCGGCCAAGCGCGGCGATGCCCGGGCCATGAAGTGGCTGAAGGAGTTCGCGGCCAACTTCCTGGTCGGGCGCGTCATGCGACCGGACTTCAACCCGCGCGACGCGGTGGCCTACCTGCACGCCAACATCGACCCTGGCAGCAAGGCGCGTCCCCTGACCTGGGCCGCGCTGGAGCAGGCGAATGTCGCGCGCGGGTTCTCCAACCTGGGCGGCTGGGACAAGAGCGGCGGGGACTACGGGGCGCTCGGGCTGGCGACCCTGGCCGGGTTAGCTGACCTGGGCATCCCCGGCGCGGCGGAAGC
>NZ_JAGIZA010000055.1 GCF_017813365.1 Roseomonas indoligenes | reverse complement strand
GCGAGCCAGCTATCCAGACCGCTCGCCCCACGAACGGCATCCGCCATGACCACCTCCTGCCGAGGTCGTGCCTCAGCAGGTCGGTCCATCACATCACGTCCGCAAGTGCCCAGGTAGTGCTAGTGGCAAGACCACGGTCCTGAACGGCGCACACAATGGATGATCGACACCATCAAACAGGCCACTCTCTGTCCCGCCACTGGCACCGAGGCGATCGCCGGGGTGCCGATCGCCGTCGCGGTGATCGAGGCGGCGATCCGGGCCGCTGCGGTGGTGCTGCGCTACTTCAAGACGATCAATCCCAGCCATTCGCACGCGGCAAAGGAGGAGGTCCGTCTGCGGCTGGGCCGTTGGCTGGCGCTCGCCCTGGAATTCGAGCTGGGAGCTGACTCCCTCCGAGCGGCATTCGCACCGACCTAGTCGGAGATAGGCCAGCTCGCAGCCATCGCGGCTGTGCGGACCGCGCTCAACTACTTTCTCCAGAAGGAGATCGACAAGGCGGCGGTGCGGGCGCCACACCGTCCGGCCCGATGGATGACTGATCGCTGGGCCCTCCTTCCCACAGGAGTGCCCGGGTTGTTGCACCTCCTCGTCAGAGCCTTTTCGGCGGCTGTCCACCTGAGGCGGTTACATGCCGGTTGAAAGGCGATGCTCGCTTTCTGGAAGGCGACCGTGGTGCGCGGACAGCCGGAATGAACACTTGGCTGCCATGGTCGGGGACGGCAGAGGCGGTAAGTGAGTTCCATCGGGCGACCTGCTGGTCAAAAGGTGATCCCGGTGTCAGCGACAATCCGGCGTATGAGCGATCGTTCGCTCTCGAGTTGCTGACTGAATGCAGTCCGTGCAGCGTTGCCGGGCTCACTGCCAGTGCGGCGCAGCGCATCGCGGGTCTGTAGGTCATCCAACGCTGCGCGGAGTGCGCGGTCGAATACGCTGAGCACAGCCTCCGGCGTCCCAGTGCGCGCGAACAGGGCATTCCAGCCAGCGAGGTCGAAGTCGGGATAGCCGGACGCGGCAATCGGCGAGATCCCTGGAAGCAAGGGGCTTCGCCCCCGGCTGGTCAGGCCGATAGCACGCGCTCTCCCACCCTGCAGCAAGGGCTCGAGTGACGAGGCGCTGATGATCGCCGCTTCCAGGTTGCCCGCCAGAAGATCCGCGGCAGCCTCTGCCCCACCACGGTAGGTCACATGCTCCATAGTGATCCCGGCAACGTGGCCGAGCAGGGCGCCCGCGAGGTGGCCGATGCTGCCGACGCCGGGCGAACCGTAGCTGATCGGCTTTCCTCGCCCATACCGCACGAAGCCCGCAAGGTCCCCGGCGGGAAAGGAGGCGGTCACTGCCAGCACATAGGGCTGCGTCGTCGCCAGACCCACCGGCGCGAACGCCTTCTCGTGGTCGAAGGGCAGGTTGCGGATGGCCAGCGGCACGATCAGGAATGACGCAGCGTCGAAGAGCAGCGTGTAGCCGTCCGCAGGCGCATTGGCGACGAGCCCAGCCCCGATGGAGCCACCCGCGCCGCTACGGTTCTCGACAATGACCGGCTGGCCCAGAGCGGCGGTGAGGCGCGGCTGGATCAGGCGCGCCACCGTGTCCGTCTGGCCTCCGGGCGCATAGGGCACGATGACGTGGACCGGGCGGATCGGCCAAGGGGCGTCGGGACGCATCGCCTCGGCGCGCGCGGTCAGGGGCATGCTGGCTGCGGCCAGCACCAGCCCTCGCCTGGTTGGCATCGGGACCTTCCTCTTCCTGTTCTGCGGGGCCACGAGAGGCGCGATGACGGGCAGCCCCTTCACCCGCCGCGCCGGTCAGGGCAGGTCGAGGATGGGCTTGCCGACGACCCTGCGCCCTTCCAGGGCGGCGTGGGCCTCCTCGACGTTGTCCAGCGAGTAGCGCCCGGCGATCTCGATGGAGAGGTCCTCGTCGAGAAGCCCTCCGAAGATATCCGCGGCCCTGCGCCGGATGGTCGGACCGTCCGGCAGGTGG
>NZ_JAGIZA010000054.1 GCF_017813365.1 Roseomonas indoligenes | reverse complement strand
CGGCGCAGCAGGTCGCGCGCCTCCTCCAGGAACAGGCGCCCGGCCTCGTTGAGGACGAGGCCGCGGCCGATGCGGTCGAAGAGCTGCACGCCGAGTTCCTCCTCGAGGCCGCGTATCTGCTGGCTGAGGGCGGGCTGGGCGATGCCGACCCTCTCCGCAGCCCGCGTCATGTGGCCGTCCTCGGCAACAGCGCAGAAGTAGCGGAGATGGCGCAGTTCCATTCGATAAGTACAACGTATCGTTTCGAGACGATCAAGATGTTGGACGGGGAATGCTCGCGGCGGCGATCTTGGGGCACCCGTCACGGAACGCAGCCCTTGTCCGCCTCCCACGTCAGCCGCCTGATCCAGCTTCTCGCCGAGCGGCGCGCCGTGCTCACGCCCGGGGTCGCGAACGCCCTCGCGGCGCGGGTGGTCGAGACGCTGGGCTTCGAGGCGGCCTACCTCACCGGGGCGGGGCTGACGAACACCTTCCTGGGCCTGCCCGACCTCGGCTTCATGGACCTGACCCAGCTCTCCCAGCACCTGCTGGCGATCCGCGAGGCGACGGAACTGCCGGTGATCGTGGACGCGGATACCGGCTTCGGCAACGCGCTGAACGTCGGCCACACCATCCGCCTCCTGGAGCGCGCGGGCGCGAGCGCGATCCAGATCGAGGACCAGCTGAGCCCCAAGCGCTGCGGCCACTTCGCGGGCAAGGCGCTGGTCGCGGCCGGGGAGATGTCCGGGAAGATCCGCGCGGCGGCCGACGCGCGCCGCGACGGCGTCCTGATCGTGGCCCGCACGGACGCCATCGCCGTGGAGGGCTTCGGGGCCGCGATCGACCGTGCGGGACTCTATGCCGAGGCCGGCGCCGACATCCTCTTCGTCGAGGCGCCGACGAGCGCCGACGAGCTGCGCCACATCCCCCGCCTTCTGCCCCGACCGCAGATGCTGAACCTCGTCGTCGGTGGGATGACGCCGATGGTCGGCCAGGCCGAGGCGGCCGAAATGGGCTTCGGGCTGCTGCTCTACGCCAACGTGGCGCTGCAAGGCGCCGTGCAGGGCATGAGGGTGGCGCTGGAGGCCCTGCGCCGGGACGGGCGCCTGGACGAGGAGAGTGGCCTGACGGCGAGCTTCGCCGAGCGTCAGATCCTGGTCCGCAAGCCCTGGTTTGACGAGCAGGACCGTCGCTACGGCGATGCGGCCTGACGCCATGAGCGCGGCCCCGCGCCCGACAGCGCCGGTGTCCCGGAGGAAGCCTTGAGAGCCATCCAGATCGACCGCTACGGCGGCCCGGAGGTCATCCTCCGCCGCGACATCCCGGTGCCAACGCCCGGCCCAGGCGAGGTGCTCATCCGCCTCCGCCATTCCGGCATCAACTTCATGGACGTGCACACCCGGCAGGGGAAGTACGCGGGGTCCCGGACCTACCCGGTCACGATCCCGACCACCCTCGGCATTGAGGGCGCGGGCCATGTGGAAGCGCTCGGGCCGGATGTGAGTGGGCTCGGGATTGGGGACCGGGTCGCCTACTGCCTCACCTGGGGCAGCTACGCGGAGTACGCCGTGGTCCCGGCCTGGCGCGTCGTGCCGGTGCCGAACGCCCTGCCGCTGGACCGCGCTGCCGCCGCCATGTTCCACGGCCTGACCGCGCACTACCTCGCCGACGATGTGGGGCGGCTCGGGCCGGGGGTGACCTGCCTTGTCCACTCCGCCTCCGGCGGGATCGGACAGCTCCTGGTCCAGCTCGGCACACGCATGGGCGCCACTGTCTATGCCACGACGAGCACGGAGGCGAAGGCGGAGGTCGCGCGCCGACGCGGGGCCACGGCGGCCCTGCTCTACGACGAGGGCCGCTGCGCCGATGCCGTCCGGGACCTGACCGGCGGCCAGGGGGTAGACGTCGTCTTCGACCCGATCGGGAAGCCGACGCTGCGCGACAGTTTTCGCGCTGCCCGCAAGCGCGGGTTGGTCGTGAACTTCGGCGCGGTCGGCGGGCCGGTGCGGGACCTTGATCCCATCGAGCTTGGCGAGGCCGGGTCGCTGTTCCTCACGCGGCCGCG
>NZ_JAGIZA010000053.1 GCF_017813365.1 Roseomonas indoligenes | reverse complement strand
GATCACCTGGCCCCGCGGACCGGCAAGAACCGCGTCATGCACCCCGCGCTGCTCGGGCGACATCTCCTCGGGCAAGGGAAGGGGTATGCGGGCCATCAGCGCCTCCTCTCACGTCACGCCGCGCGCGGCAAAACCGGCAATCTCCTCCGCGCCAAAACCCAACTCGGACAGCACCTCCTCGGTGTGCTGGCCCAGGGTGGGCGGGGCGCGGTCGAAGCGCAGCGGGTTCTCCGCGAAGCGCAGCGGGCTCACCACCTGCGGCACGGTGCCTGCCACGGGGTGGGGCAGGTGGCGCAGCATCTCGCGGTGACGGATCTGCGGGTCCTCAAACACCTCGGGCACCGTGTTGATCGGCGCGCAGGGCACCCCGGCCGCATCCAGCGCCGCCATCAGCTCCGCGCGCGGAAAGTCGCGGAAGCGCGCTGCCAGCAGCGGGGTCAGCTCCGGGTTGTTCCGCACGCGCGCGGCGTTCGTCGCGAAGCGCTCGTCTTCCACCCATTCCGGGCGCCCGATCGCCTCGCAAAGCTTGCGGAACTGCCCGTCATTGCCCACCGCGAGAACAAGCGACGCGTCGGCGCAGGGGAACACGTCCTGCGGCTGAATGTTCGGGTGCCGATTGCCACCCCGCTTCGGCGCGCGGCCGGAGAGCAACCAGTTCGTCGCCTGATTCGCCAGGAACGCCGCGCCCACGTCCAGCATGGCGAGGTCGATCGTCTCGCCCACCCCCGTCTCGCCCCGCCGCGCCAGCGCGGCCAGAACGGCGATGCCAGCATACATTCCGGTCATCAGGTCCACGATGGGCACGCCCACCTTCTGCGGGCCTCCGCCGGGCGCGTCGTCACGCTCCCCCGTTACGCTCATCAGACCGCCCATGGCCTGGATGGCGAAGTCATAGGCGGCCTGGTCCGCGCGCGGCCCGTCCTGCCCGAAGCCGGTGACGGAGCAGTAGATCAGCCGCGGGTTCACGGCGCGCAGCGACGCCGCATCCAGCCCGTACTTCGCCAGGGCGCCCGCCTTGAAGTTCTCCAGCACGATGTCGGCGCCTTCGGCCAGCCGGCGGATCACCGCCTGCCCCTCGGGCTTGGCCATGTCCAGCGTCACGCTGCGCTTGCCGCGGTTCACCGCCAGGAAGTAGCCCGCATCCCTGGTCGGCTTCCCCTCCCGGTCCTTCAGGAAGGGCGGGCCCCAGCCCCGCGTGTCGTCGCCCGCGCCCGGCCGCTCCACCTTGATCACATCCGCGCCGAGATCGGCCAGGATCTGCGTGGCCCAGGGCGCCGCCATGATGCGGCTGAGATCGAGCACCCGAACATGGGAGAGCGGGCCCTGGCGCATTTCAGTCATCCACCGCCTCCGTCCCGCGCACGGAAGGCCGCGCAGAGAATTCTTCATGCCACGCCGCGATGGCGGGATGCTCGGCCCGCCAGTCCATGTCGGCGAAACGGAAGTCGAGGTAGGAGAGCGCGCAGCCGATCGCGATATGGCCCACGTCGAATGGCCTCGCGGAAAGGGCAGGGGCCTCGCGCTCCAGCCGGTCCAGCGAGGCGCGGGTCTTCGCCGCGAAGCTGTCCAGCCATTCCGCCGTCTGCCGGTCCGCCGGCTTGTCGCGCTCGTTGCGAAACAGGATGAGCAGGTCCAGGAGTCCATTGCCCAGCGCGTGGCGGGTCAGCGCCTCGAAGCGCGCCGGCTTCGGCGGGAACAGCGCGCCGCCCGCAAGGTCGTCCAGGTACTCGATGATCGTCAGGCTGTCGAACAGCACCGTCCCGTCATCCAGCACCAGCGTCGGGATCTTGCTCAGCGGATTGTCCGGCAGCAGGTCATCATTCGGCTTGCCCATGCGGACCACCGTGCGGACCGTCCGGATGCGGTCCGCCAGCCCGAGCTCATGCGCGGCGATCATCACCTTCCGCACGAAGGGCGAGCGCGGGGACCAGTGCAGTTTCATGGCCAGATCCCTCCTGGCAGCGGCACGGGGCTGGGCATGACGTTCCCCTTCGTTCGTTAGGTCAGTTCTATGCCTTTTATGGGCCGCCCGCCCCCGCGTCCAGCCCGATCCCGCCTACTTCAGCTTGATGTCGA
>NZ_JAGIZA010000052.1 GCF_017813365.1 Roseomonas indoligenes | reverse complement strand
TGTGGATCGGCGTGGAATAGGGACCCTGTTGGAGGGGTGATCGGCGTCCAAACGGGACCCCTCTGACGGCGGGGTTCACGGTGGTTCCCGGGATGATCGGGAGCCTGGGTCGGGATGCTGGTCGTGGAGACGGTGGCAAAGATCCGGCGGCTGCACCGGGTACAGGGCAAGTCGATCAAGGCGATCTGCCGCGAGCTCGGGATCTCGCGGAAGGTGGTCCGGAAGGTTCTGCGGTCCGGAGAGACGGAGTTCCGCTACAGCCGGGCACGGCAGCCGCAGCCCAAGCTGGGGCCGTGGCAGGCCGAGCTGGAGCGCCTGCTGACGGTGAACGAGGCGCGGTCGCGGCGGGAGCGTCTGACGCTGGTGCGGGTCTACGAGGCGCTGCGCGGGCTCGGGTACGAGGGCGGCTACGACGCGGTCCGGCGGCACGCGCGGGGGTGGCAGGCCTCGCGCTCGACGGCGGTGGCCGCGGCCTTCGTGCCGCTGAGCTTTGCGCCGGGCGAGGCGTACCAGTTCGACTGGAGCCACGAGGTGGTGCTGATCGGCGGCACGACGGTGACCGTCAAGGTCGCGCACGCGAGGCTGTGCCACAGTCGGATGCTGTTCGTGCGGGCCTACCCGCGCGAGACGCAGGAGATGGTGTTCGACGCCCATGACCGGGCGTTCGCCTTCTTTCGAGGTGCCTGCACGCGGGGCATCTACGACAACATGCGGACCGCGGTCGACGCGATCCTGGTGGGACGGGACCGCGTCTATAACCGGCGTTTCCTGCGCATGTGCAGCCACTACCTGGTGGAGCCCGTGGCCTGCAGCCCGGCATCGGGCTGGGAGAAAGGTCAGGTCGAGAACCAGGTCGGGCTGGTGCGGGAGCGGTTCTTTACGCCGCGGCTGCGGGTGCGGAGCTACGAGGAGCTGAACGCCCTGCTGCTGGACCGGTGCGTGGCGCATGCCAGGGCCAGTCGGCATCCGGAGATGCGGGAGCGAACGGTCTGGGAGGCGTTCGAGACGGAGCGGCCGAGCCTAGTGCCCTATGCCGGGCGGTTCGACGGGTTCCATGCCGTGACCGCGGCAGTGTCCAAGACCTGTCTCGTCCGGTTCGACAACAACAAGTACTCGGTGATGGCGAGCGCGGTGGGGCGGCCGGTCGAGATCCGGGCCTATGCCGATCGGATCGAGCTGCGCCAGGACGGCCGGGTGGTGGGCGAGCACCGGCGCGTGTTCGGGCGGGATGGGACGGTGTTCGACCCCTGGCACTACGTGCCGGTGCTGGCCCGCAAGCCAGGGGCGCTGCGCAACGGGGCGCCGTTCAAGGACTGGCTACTTCCTGGGGCGCTGGAGCGGATCCGCCGCAAGCTGGCCTCGGCCAGCGACGGCGACCGGCAGATGGTGGAGGTCCTGACCGCGGTGCTCGACGACGGCCTGGCCGCGGTGGAGGCCGCCTGCGCCGAGGCGCTGCGGGACGGCGTCCACTCGGCGGACGTGATCCTCAACATCCTTGCCCGGCGGCGCGAGCCCGCGCCGCCGGTGACGGTCCTGACCCCGGACGCCCTGCGGCTGCGGCACGCGCCGCTGGCCGACTGCAGCCGCTACGACAGCCTGAGAGGAGGCCTCTGATGGAACGTTCCGAGATCCTCGCCACCATGGGCGAGCTCAAGCTCTACGGCATGAAGGGTGCGTTCGACGCCATCATCACGGCCGCCGTCAAACGCCAGCACGAGCCGCAGCAGGTCATCGGCGACTTCGTCTCGGCCGAGATCGCCGAGAAGCAGGCGCGCTCGATCAAGTACCAGATCGCCACCGCCAAGCTGCCACTGGCCAAGGACGTGGACGAGTTCGGGTTCGACGGCACCCCGGTCAACGAAACCCTGGTACGCGACCTCGCGGGCGGCGGGTTCCTCGCCCACCAGCGCAACGTGGTGCTCGTCGGTGGCACCGGTACGGGCAAGACCCACCTGGCCATCGCCATCGCCCGGGCCTGCATCCGCGACGGAGCCCGCGGGCGGTTCTACAACGTGGTCGACCTCGTGAACCGCCTTGAGGCCGAGACCCGGGCCGGGCGCCAGGGGCGCATCGCCGACCACCTCTGCCGACTGGACTTCGTCGTCCTCGACGAGCTCGGCTACCTGCCGTTCGCCCTGTCCGGCGGTCAGCTGCTGTTCCACCTCGTCAGTCGCCTCTACGAGCAGACCTCGGTCATCGTCACCACCAACCTCGCCTTTGGCGAATGGCCCAGCGTATTCGGCGACGCCAAGATGACGACGGCCCTGCTGGATCGCCTCACCCACCACTGCGACATCGTCGAGACCGGCAACGACAGCTGGCGGTTCAAGAACCGCGTCTGACTACCCCCTCAGCACGCCTCGCCAGAGGGGTCCCTATTGCGCGCCGATCCGGGGTCCCGATTCCGTGCCGATTGACA
>NZ_JAGIZA010000051.1 GCF_017813365.1 Roseomonas indoligenes | reverse complement strand
GTATGCGGCCGGTGATGGCCGCCTTGTGAGGTGGTGGAGAGGTGTGGACTTCTGCGGGAGTGATGCCGGCCAGTTGGTGAACGACTGGTCGTGCGACGATCGCAGGACGGATCGCAACGGGATGTCGGTTGAGGTGATGCTGACGCGGGAGCCGCGCCGTCGGTGGAGCGAGGCGGCCAAGGCGCGGATCCTGGAGGAGGCCTTGGCGCCTGGGGCAGTGGTGGCTGAGGTGGCGCGCCGGCACCAGGTTGCGTCGAGCCTCATCTTCACCTGGCGGAGCCGGATGACGAGACGGTGCCCGGAGGCTGCGGCGCCCTCCTTCGTGCCGGTGGTCCTCGAGGAGGCTGGGTCAGGTCCTCCGGTCTCGGCGCCGCCACGGCTTGGCCGCGCGGTCACCGGGATGGTGGAGGTGGTCCTGCGCAACGGCCGGGTGCTGCGGATGTCGGCCACGGCGGAACCGGCACGGCTGGCGTCGTTCGTGGCGGCACTGGAGGCGTGATCGCGCTAGCCGCCGGCGTGCGGGTGTGGCTGGCGGCTGGTGTGACGGATATGCGCAAGGGCTTCGACGGCCTGGCAGGACTGGTGCAGCAGCGGCTGGGACAGGATCCGTTCTCGGGGCACCTGTTCGTGTTCCGTGGTCGGCGCGGCGACCTGATCAAGATCCTGGCCTGGGACACTCAAGGTCTCGTGCTCTACGCCAAGCGGCTGGAGCGGGGCCGTTTCACCTGGCCACAGGCGAGCGACGGGGCGGTGGCGTTGACGCCGGCGCAGCTCTCGATGCTGCTGGAGGGAATTGACTGGCGCATGCCGGCGCGCAGCTGGCGACCGGAGATGACGGGATAGCGCTTTTGCTTGCCGCGACGCGGCGGCATCGGCCAGGCTTTCCTCGTGGCCAGCCTGCCCGACATCGATGCTCTCCCCGATGATCCATCCGCGCTGCGGGCGATGATCGCCGGCCTGCAGGCGGAACTGGCGGCCGACCGCGCGGGGCGGGCTGAGTGGGAGGCCAAGGCCCGTGCCCAGGAGGCCGAACTCACCGCCACCCGGCTCGGCATCATCGAGCAGCGCTACGAGATCGAGGCGCTCAAGGCCCGCCTGGCGCGCTTGCTGCGGCAGGCCTTCGGACGCTCCGCCGAGCGCCTGGCCCGGCAAATCGAGCAGCTGGAGTTCGTGCTCGAGGACGTGGATGCCATCCTCGGCGAGACCAGCCCACCGGCCGATCCCGCCGCCGCAGAGGCGGAGGAGCAGGCCCTGCGCCGCGCCGGCCGACGAGGGCGGCGGCCGTTACCCGAACACCTGCCGCGCGAGACCGTCGAGCATGCGGCACCCTGCGCCGAGGCGGGTGGCTGTCCGGCCTGCGGGGGCACGCTGCGCTCCCTCGGTCAGGACGTGACGGAGGTGCTGGACTATGTCCCCGGCTCGTTCCGGGTAACCCGGCATGTGCGGCCCAAGCTCTCCTGCAGGACCTGCGAGATCATCACCCAGGCGCCCGCGCCGAGCCTGCCGATCCCCAAGGGCCTGGCCGGGCCCGGGCTGCTGGCGCATGTCGCCGTGGCCAAGTTCTGCGACCACCTCCCCCTGCACCGGCAGGCCGAGATCTACGCCCGCGAGGGCGTCGAGATCGACCGCGGCACCATGGGCGACTGGATCGGCGGGATCACACGTCTGCTGCGCCCGCTCCGCGATGCGCTGGAGCGCCACGTCATGGGCGGTACTCGGGTGTTCGCGGACGATACCACCATCCCCGTGCTGGACCGGGCGCTGGAGAGGGCCCGCACGGGACGCCTCTGGGCCTACCTGCGGGATGACCGGCCATTCGGGGGTGCCGATCCGCCCGCGGTGCTGTTCCACGCCAGCCCCGACCGTCGAGGCGAGCATCCCCGCGCGCACCTGACATCGTTCCGCGGCATCCTGCAGGCGGACGGCTATGCCGGGTTCGCCGGGCTCTACGAGCGGGGCGGGATCATCGAGGCCGCGTGCTGGGCTCATGTCCGCCGGAAGTTCTTCGACGTGCACCAGGCCACGAGATCGCCGCTCGCCGAGGAGGCCATCGCGCGCATCGCAACCTTCTACGCCGTCGAGGCCGAACTCACCGGGCAACCGCCGGAGGCGCGGCAGCACGCCCGGGCCGAGAGGCTCGCGGCACCACTGCAGGCATTCCAGGACTGGCTCGACGCCACCCTCCGGCGCATCCCCGGACGCAGTGGACTGGCCGCCGCCATCCGCTACGCCCTCTCGCGCTGGGATGCCCTCACGCTGATCCTGCGAGACGGCCGCGCATGCATCGACAACAACCCCGTCGAGCGTGCCATCCGGCCGATCGCGCTCGGGCGCCGCAACTGGACCTTCGCCGGATCCGATGACGGCGCCGCCCGGGCCGCCACCCTGTACTCGCTCATCGAGACAGCCAAGCTGAACGGCCTCGACCCGGAAGCCTGGCTCCGCCACGTCCTCACCCACATCGCCGACCATTCGGTCAACCGCATCACCGAACTGCTGCCCTGGAACCTCCAGGGCCTGCCGCTCCGGCTGGATCAGCGCAACGCCGCCTGATCAGCCCCGGGATGCCTGTCCAGCAGTAATCCCGCGGTGTTTGTCAGGCGCATAC
>NZ_JAGIZA010000050.1 GCF_017813365.1 Roseomonas indoligenes | reverse complement strand
TGCCCGTTGATCAGGGCTCCGCTCACCATTCTCGACGCAAAGCAATCATCCCGCACCCCAGACCAGCTCAAAGCCAATCCGTGGCCGCGAAAAAAGATCGCGTCGCACTTCCAAAAGACTGATGCAATTGTCAAAGATCTGGCCCTGTCAGCCCCGCTGTACCATCGCTGGCACTACACAGGCCCGACAGGAGACGCCCCGCATCTCTGCGAGGGCGAAACTAGAAAGATCAGGATCCGCAACCAAGCAGCGCTGCGTTGTCCGAGTAAATTGGCCGCACCGAAAGGTGCCACCAGCCCGCCCTGAAAGAGCAACTGCCACGTTGCGTGGAGAGCGACTTAGCGCCTCGCGGCGCCGGTTTCAAGCCCTCTCGTGGAGAGCCCCAAGGGGAACACCCCCCTCACGGTGGACGGGACAATTGGTGATCTTCGGTCCCAGTATCAAGCCCGGTCAAACCAGTCTTCCAAGGGAACCTTCACCCGCGGTGAACAATCGGGATAAGGCCTCGCAGCCCCTTTGCAGGACCTCTCGCTGCAGGGTGCCCGGGTCACGCTCCAGCTTAAGATCGCCAAGCTGATATGCTGGAACCGTGGCTGCGGTCGGCAGATCTCTGCTGAGCCACTGCCGGGCGCTGCCGAGCCACGGCTTCGGATGACGCGGCGCCTGTCCGACGTCGCCCTCCTTCTCGGCCACGGCTCAGGTGGGCGCCCAGCCGAGCGGGCCCTGGCCCGCCTCGGCTGCCGGTGAGCGACGAAACTGTGCTCCGATTCCTAATGCGCCAGGCGATCCACAACAACGGAACCTCTGTGCGGGTGGTCGGGAGCGATGACTGGGCCTGGTGCAAAGGACAGACCTACGGAACCATCATGGTCGACCTGGAGCGACGGACGGTGGTGGATGTCCTGCCCCACCGACCCTCCGCCAGCACGGCGCATTGACTGGGTGGCCTGGGCCGACCGCTCCGGTCAGGCGCCTCGGTTGCGACCGAAATCGAGGACAGCCGAGCCGGCCTGCATCGGGTCAGGGAGGGCCTACTCGCCCAGGTGCGGGCCCTCTACGACGCTGGCATGACGACGACAGCCATTAATGAGGATCTCGGACCGAGCCATATCCAAGTTGCGGCATGGCCGAAAGACGGGCCTCGCCACGGGTCATCCGGGTGAGGATGAGCGGCATCCATGCCAGCCGAGAGCGGCCGAAATATAGGAGCTGACGTACGCCCATCTTACTCACGCCCGCCCTGCCGTACCTGACGGGCTCGGCATCGGCCTCAACGCACGACCTCGATGCCGCTCTCCCGAACAACGCGCCGCCACCGCTCCATGTCGGTCCTGATGAAACTTCCGAACTCCCCGGGGGCGGCGGGCCATGTCGGGCTGCTCCATGATCGCGCGGACATCCGCGGCGATGCCCTGCACCACTGCGGGCGGCGTTCCTCCTGGGGCGACAAGGCCAAAGAAGGACGAGATGTCGAAATCCGGGACGATGCTGGCGATCGGCTCCATAGGCGGTGCCCCCTCGATCCGCGTTCGGCTTCCCAGGCCGAGAACGCGGAGCTTGCCCGTCTCCACGCTCGGGCGCAGCGAGTTCCAGACATCGAACATGAGCGGCACGCGGCCTTGCAGCACGTCCGTCAGCGCCGGGGCCGAGCCGGGGTAGGGGATGTGGACGAGCTTCGCGCCCGTCGCCCGCGCCACCATCTCGCCGGCCAGATGGGTCAGCGTGCCGGCACCGGGGGTGGCAAAGGCCTAGCCGTCCGGCTCTCGCTTCGAGAGATCGACCAGCTCGGCGAGATCCTTCGCTCGGAGGGATGGATGGCCCACCAGCACCAGCGGCTGGGCCGCCACGCGGCTCACCGGGGCGAGGTCCGCCAGGGTGTCGTAGGGCAGGCTGGGGTTCATCGCCGGGTTGATGGTGAAGGCACTGATGACGCGGCCCAGCGTGTACCCATCCGGCGGTGCCTTCACGACGGCGTTGGTGCCGACGATGGTTCCGCCCCCGGCCCGGTTCTCCACCACGACCGGCTTCCCCCAACTCGTCCCCAGCCGCTCCGCCAGCACGCGAGCGAAGACGTCCGTCGGCCCGCCCGGCGGGAAGGGGACGATCAGCCGGACCGACCTGTCCGGGTACTGGGCTGCGGCCGGGCCGGCCAGGCTTCCCACCGCGCCGCCGACAAGACCGGAGAGCAGGGTGCGTCTTTGCATTCTTGTCTTCTCCATTTTCCGGTCTCACGCCGGTATCGGGCCGCGGTCAGGCCCGCGGCCCTGCCCTTCCGGGCAGCGCAGCGCGCGCGCCACTCACGCGGGCAGCAGAATCTCGATCGCCTCGCCCGCAACCCGCACGGGGAAGGTGTCCAGGTCGCGCTCCGCCGGGCTGGACAGCGCCCGTCCCGTCCGCACTTCGAAGCGCGCGTTGTGCAGCGGGCACTCGATGACGCAGCCCTCCTGCAGCCCGTCGGAGAGCAGCGCGAAAGCGTGGGTGCAGACGTCGTCTGTGGCGAAGATCTCCTCACCCACCCGGAACAGCGCGATGCGGCGCTCGCCGACCTGTAGTGCGAGCGGCTCGTCCTCCGTCACCTGGTCGAGCGTCGCGGCGCGGTGCCAGCCAGCGTTCCCGCACATGGGCGGCTCCTCAAATGCTGTAGAAATCGAGGACGGTCGGCACGCGGTCATTCGCCAGCGTGATCACCTTCCGGGCGATGCGCCACGCCTCGGCGTCCTGCACCAGGACATGGGCGTAGCGGCCGTGGCGGGTGTGCTCCTTTCCCAGGCGTGGGTCGTAGACGTGCACGGAGAAGACAGATTCGCACAGAATCCGGTCCGGCGCCTCCTCCAGGACCTCGACGCTGCCAATCCCGTGCACGGTGCGCGCCACGGTGCTGTCCAAGCTCGTTAGAGCATTTCCAGCTTACTCGGACGCGTATCCTGAGTTGGCGAGGTAGTTTCTGCACTCGGCTTGGGTGAAGGTGTCGAGCAGGCGCCCGATGGTGGTCCAGAGGGCTTCGCGGGTACGGG